>DASXKR010000028.1:0-75294 GCA_036496665.1 Rudaea sp.
CAGGTCTTCGATCGGACGGAATTCGATCGCGGCCTTCCAGTTGCTGGTGCTGCCGAAGTTGCTGTACTTCGAGTAGCGGTCGCCGAGGTCGATGTTCAAGGAATGAACGAATGGCAGATCCTTGAGCACCGGAATCAGCAATTCGGCATACGCTTCCTTGACGTTGTAGCCGCCCTGACTCGGCGACGTACAGACCGAGCTCGGACCAGGACACGTGATCGTCGGAACTCCGCCGGGAGCGGAATAGCTCGTGTTGATCAGCGGATCGACCTTGAAGCCCAGATATTCCTTGCGATAGAGAATTCCTCCGGCGGCCTGAACATCGCCGGCCGGCAGGCTGAACAGGGAGCCGTTGGCCGAAGCTTCGGCCGAACGCGTCTGATACAGGAACGTGGTAAACGGGCTGATCTTGGCCGCGTCGAGGATCGCCAGGGTGTTCGGATCGCTCTGGTTGAAGATATCGATCGGCGTGCAGGCGCCGACGCCTGGCGCGGTGGTGCAACCGAACGAATTGGCGATCTGCGAGATGTTGATGTAGTTGAGAATCTGCGTTTCGACCGTCGACTTGCCGTAGCTGACGTGGGCGTCCCAGTTCCAGCTGGTGTCGCCGAAGTTGCCCTTGAAGCCGAAATTGCCTTCCTCGGTGGTATTGGCGATCTTCGAGCCGCGATTGCCGAGCGAGGTCAGGCGCATGGCGATCGTGCTCGACGCGCCATTGGTGCCGAACGTGGCGCCGAACGGGTTGTAATACTGATTGGCCGGGATGACCAGGTTGTTCGACACCAGATCGAACGGATACGGCGCGAGCTGGGTGTGCGCCACCATCTTGTGATAGAGCAGCTCGGTGTAGGCTTCGACGCTGTCGGTAAGCTTGTAGTTGCCCAGCACGAACAGGCCGGTGCGCTCGTTCGGGATCAGGTTGTAATTGCCGACCGCCTGGAAGTTGAAGGAATCATTCGCACTGTTGTAACAGCGGAAGTCGCTCGGCTTCGGCGCGGTGGTCTGGCTCGGCAGCTGGTTGCCGGAGAGCGTTACGCTGGTAATGCCCGGGCCGGCGGCCGCACAACCCAGCGCCTGGGCGACCGGCGAGCTCAGCGGAATGAAGAAGCGGCCGCCCGGTGTGCGCGACGAACCGCCGTGCGTGTTGATGCCGGTGTTGTAGATGTACTGCGCGTTTTTTGAAAAGTCGCGATTGGCAGCCGAGACCGGATCCTGCTTGTCGTACTGGATGCCCATCACGATGCTGCCCTTGTCGGTCGTCTGACCGAAAATGGCGTGATAAGCCTGACGCTGGCCATCGTCGCGATCGGCGATACCGTAGTCGAGACCGAATTCGGCGCCCTGGTAATTGGAACGCGTGATGATGTTCACGACACCGCCGATGGCATCGGAACCGTACACGGCCGAGGCGCCGTCGTTCAGCACTTCGATGCGTTCGACGATGGCGACCGGCAGCAGATTGAGATCCTGCAGCTGGAACGGAATGCGGTGGCCGTTGATCAGCAGCAAGGTGCGATTGGAGCCGAGACCGCGCAGCGACACGCCGGATACGCCGCTGCCGCCATTGTTGACTTGAGGATTGAAGGCGTTGCCGGCGATCGACGGCAGCTGCTGCACGAGATCACCGAGGTTGACCTTGCCGGATGCCTGGATCGCGGCACGGTCGATCGTGACGACCGGGTTGGCCGTCTCGATGTCCACACGGCGGATGTTGGAACCGGTCACCACGATGGTTTCGAGGGACTGGCTCTTCTGATCGGTATTGTTATTTGGTGCAGTTTGCGCCTGGGCGGTACCCAGCGTGGTCGCCGTCGCGGCCACGCCGAAAGACAACGCCAAGCGAACCGCCGACGAAAGCTTATTCGCGTCGAGTCTCATTACACTCTCCAACGTCAGGTTGTACAAAACGGATCGGGACGATCAAATTTCGAAGCAGGTACTTGTTGAAATCTCCTTTGCAAAAATCGGTCAGCTCACCGGCAACAGTGAAAGAGAGTCTATTCACTCGTGAATATTCCGTAAGGTCGAAATCCTCCGGGAAGCGTGTCGAAAAATTACGAATCTGCCGCCTGAAGACCTGCAGCGATGACAGTCAAAGCCAACGTGAACAGGCGGGTGGCCCGTCGAAGCGGCAGAGATCGGAAATCAGGCAGCGCGGAAGCGTCCGGCTCGATCACTCCGATTCGATGCCGGTCAGCTCGGCAACGGGATGTCCGAGACCGGCAACGAGCCGGCGCAGCTTCTCGTTGGCACTGAGTGCCTGCTCGAGCCGCGCAAGAATGTCGTCGGGCACATTCCGACAGGAAAGTTCCAGGCTGCGCACGCTGTCGAGCCGCAGCCGCAGCGTCCTGCAGACTTGATCGGATGCCGATCCGGCGCGGATCATCCGCACCGCTTTCACTTGATTGACGCTGAGGATCCTGTCCGACATCGATTGCTCGTACTCGTTGAAGCGTTGGTGAAGAACGACTCACCTGGAGGTGACCGAGTGCTGCCTTATTCGAGCGCCTGCCTTGTACCATCGGCGGCGGCCACCGGCATCGACGCCCACCGCTTCCGGCCGACGCTGCTTTTTCTCGCCATCCGGCAATAATTCGAAGCGCTCATGCCTTCGATCCGCTTGAAGGCGCGATTCAGACACGGTCCGGAACGGAAGCCCACGCCGACAGCAATCACCTCGATAGGCTCGCTCGATGCAAGCAGCAGCCGCTTTGCGGCTTCGACCCGTGCGCGCGCGAGGTATTGATGCGGCGACATTCCGAACATGTCGCGGAACACGCGCATGAAGTGATGCAAGGACATGCGAGCCGACTCGGCCAGCGTGCGGCAATCGACGTCGAGGAAATAGCGTGTGTCGACGGCCTCGCGCACGGCTACCATTCGACTGCGCACGCCGCGCTCCGGCCGCTCCCTGCAAGCGTCGAAGACATAGCGCCGGACCGTGGCTCGGGCGCGCTCGAGCGTGCATGGCAGTTCCGCTGCATCCGCCACAGTAGCGAGCGACCTTTCCTGCCCCTCCGGGCTATCGGCGCATATGCGCGATGGCGAAGCCGGGGCGGCAACGCCCTGTCCATCGATGACATCGGCCATTGAGGCCTGCGCCGTCGCGTAGCGTGGCGCTGAATCGATCGAATGGCGATCCGGATCATTGCTAGCACGCGTGTAACCGGGGAAGCGAAACCCCAGTTCTTCGCAGCGTGCAACGAGCGTCGCCAGCGCTTCGGCGTCGCCGGCAGACGAACCAGGCACGGTCACGAGGTCGCGGCTTCTTGCGCGCCAGCGATAGATGACACTGGTCGGAATGTCGAGCAGCCGGGACAGCGTCGCTGCGCCATGAACCGGAACCAGCCGCACGACCAGATCGACAACCGGCTTCGGATAGGAATGGCGCACGCGCCAGCGTCGATACATGAGCGCGACCCTATTTTGACTCACTGGAAAGCCACGGCGTTCGAGATGACCGTGGGATGACGGTGGCAAGGGTTTCATGGATCCCGTGCTCGATATCCAGGGCGTGGCCGAAACCGCCGGCACTTTCGCGGAACTCGGTGGCGGAAGAACCGAGATGCTTTCTGATCGCCCGGGTAAAAGACGATCGGCTCTGGAAACCGATCGCATGGGCAATATCGGCGATGCCCAGCGTGCTTCGCGACAGCAGCGTGCTGGCGCTTTCCAGTCGGTAGCGACTGACATTCGAATACGGAGTTTCATCGAATACGGAGCGGAACGTCGTGATGAAATGGCCGACGGAATAGTTGGCCATCAATGCCAGCTTGGCGACGTCGAGTTCTTCGTGTGCGCAGGCGGAAATGTGATTGCGTACGCGCTGCAGGCGCAGGAACACCGCTTTTTTTCGCGCCTGCGACGAACCAGGGCAGCGCGCAATCATCGCGTCGAATCCGGATTGCAGGTCATCGAGCACGCTCGCCAGCTGATGCGCCAGGTGCGTACTGCTCAATCCATTGCCTTCATTCAGGCACTGGCGCGTGAAACGCAGCAGCCTTCTGGTGAATGTCCGGACGGATCGATGTACCGCGGGAAACAGCATGGACGCTGGTTGCAAGCCCGGCCTGCCCCTTCCGCCGAGCATGGACCAGGCCGTTGGCGCGCCGGCGACCACGATGCAGGCGCCGCGCGATGATACGACGACGTCGTGCCGCATCTGCGCATCCCCGGCACCGATGTCCCCCCTGCCGAGTCGGACACTCCATTCACCGGTCATGATGTCGGCGCTTCCAACGATGGGAAACGCCAGCGCCAGCACGCCGACCGACGCAGTCAGGGCCGTTCCGCGCTCGCACACAACCACGGTCAAGCGCGCGCTGTCCGCTGTCTGCCCTTCTTGCGCGTCGAGGCTCAGTCGAGAACCGGCGTGGGCGCGTACAACGACGAAGTTCATCGGTGTGATATCGCTGCAGACAGCGCAAGGCGCATGGCACGTCGGCCACAACGCGCCGAATATGGCGCAAGCAGATACGGCTTGACGCATCTGTCTTCGCGTTGCTGACTGCAATGCACCGTGCCGGTCACCACTTCGCTGCCACTCAAGTTATCTGTGTCGGCAACCCGTGCACGCGGATGCGCACTGACATCGCTGTCGACTTCGACCAGACAGAGTGTAGGTACGCCTTGTCCGGTGCGATATCAAAAAGATGGCTATTTCTCGGAGCGATCGCTGGTCCGACGTAAACCGGCGCGAACGCTTTCCGGGAAACCCGGCGCGAGGATCAACTGCCGTTTGGCGCTGCAGCGTGCCTGTGCGCCTCGACTTCGAGAACGCGATCCGCGTCAACCACTCGACATGAGTGTCCGGTCTGGCGCGGTACGCCGAAAGCCGCGTCATCCAGGCGGCGACTCATCGCAGCCGTGCCTGACGGGTTATCTGCGGGGAGCCCTTCGCAAGGTGGGCGATCCGGCGTAGTCTCGGGATTTCCGTTTGCGCTCGAAGGATCGCCATGTCCGCGACGTCGATTTCTTTTGCCCTCGTCGGAATTTTCGCCGCTTCCCAGCCGGATCGCTTCGCCGTCGCCGATCCGCGAAGCTGATCGGGCCTGCGTACGAAACACAGATGCTCGATATCGTCGCCCTGCGCCGGCAATTTCCTGCGTTGTCACAAGACAGCAACGAGCCGAAGCGCGTTCGCCTCGACAACGCGGCAACAACCAGCCAGCCGCGCGCCGTCATCGCGGCAACGTCGGATTTTTGCGAACGGGGACATGCGCCGGACGCCGCCGCTGCACTTCATGCCGATGCGCGCGTCCGCATCGCACACGCAGTCGGTGCATCCGACCCTGTTTGTGTCGTATTTTGCGCCAGCGCGACCCATGCCATTGATCTGGTAGCGCGAAGCTGGGGTGACAGCAACGTCGGTGACGATGACGAAATCATCGTCTCGTCGGCTGAGCACGTCGCAAACCTGGCATGCTGGCAGGACCTGGCGCTGCGGCGCCGCGCGCGCCTGCGCATCGTTCCGGTCGACGCAGACGGTGCATTTCCGCTTCAGGCATTGCGCCAGGCGTTGTCGCCGCGCACGAAGCTGGTCGCGGTCACGCATGTTTCGAATGTGTCGGGCACAGTCTTCCCGGTGCGCGAAATTGTCGCTGCTGCACATGCTGCCGATGCACGGGTCCTGATCGACGGCGCACAGGCGGTTGCGCATATGCCGGTCGAATTCGACGGAATCGGTGCGGATTTCTACGCATTTTCCGGGCACAAGGCATTTGCACCCACGGGAATCGGCGTATTGCTCGGCAAATCCGTGTGTCTCGATGCGCTGCAGCCCGCTGTACTCGGCGCGAACGCGTTCGAAGCGTTCACCCTGGACAGCCGATCCCTCGCTGGCTCACCAAACCGCTTCGAAGGCGGCACGGCCGATATCGCCGGTGCTATGGCACTGGCCGACGCGCTCGAATTCATCCAACGGCTCGGCTGGGATGAAATCATGCATCACGAGCGTCGTTTATGCGCACAGCTCGACGCCGGCTTGGCGTCCATCGAAGGCGTTTGCGTTCTCGGATCGAACCGCAGCCTGGTCGGCATCCGCTCATTCGTCGTCCATGACCGCGACAGCGTCGAGATCTGCCGGCGCCTGCAGGATCGTTCGGTCATCATCCGGGCCGGGCATCTGTCTGCGCAGACACTGCTGCGCCAATTCGGCGCGGACGACGCGTTACGCGTGTCGGTGGCCGTCTACAATGATGCCGGCGATATCGACCGATTCATTGCGGCATTGGCAGCGAGCGTGCGCTGAGGAACGTCTGGAGACTTGACGTCAACAAGGATTCCGAAGCAATGTCGATGCCTGCTTCACAGCCTATCTGCTACCAGGCAACAAGATGAGCGCCTTCGTCGAATTCGAACGAGTCACGTACCAGGTTGACGGACGCGATGTGCTGCGCGGCATCGAACTGAGCCTCGACCGCAACGAAACACTGGTGCTGCTCGGACGCAGCGGCTCGGGCAAGACGACGCTGCTCAAGATGATCAACAGATTGCTGAGGCCGTCGTCGGGCGAAGTGCGCTTTGAAGACCGCAGCGTCGCGGAGTGGGACCCGATCCGATTGCGCCGACGCATCGGCTACGTGATTCAGGACGGCGGTTTGTTCCCGCACATCCCGGTCGCGCGCAACGTCGGCCTTGTCCCCGAGCTCGAAGGCTGGCCGCAGGAGAAGATCCGGGCACGCGTGGACGAGCTTCTCGACGCGGTTGGATTGGAGCCGGAAATCTACGCCAAACGTTATCCCGGACAGCTTTCCGGCGGCGAAAAGCAACGCGTCGGCATTGCGCGCGCACTCGCCGCCGATCCGCCGCTGCTCCTGCTCGACGAGCCGTTCGCCGCGCTCGATCCGGTGACGCGCTACGATATGCAGCAACACTTCCTGAAGCTGAGCAAGGTTTTCGACAAGGCCGCGCTGTTCGTGACACACGACCTGCGCGAAGCACTGCTGCTCGGCTCGCGCATCGCGCTGCTGCATGAAGGCCGTGTGGAATGGATCGGCCCGCGCGACGAATTCCAGCGGGCGGCATCGCCGCATGCGCGCACGTTTCTGCGCACGCTCGAGCTGGAGCGGGCGCATTGAACGCGTTCGCGCTCGAGATCCTGCGCACATCGGGCGAGCACGTCGTGCTCGTCGCGACAGCGGTCGTCGCCGCGTTCGTCATCGGAGCGCCTGCGGCCATCACGCTGACACTCCACGCGCGCACGCGACGCTGGGTGCTGGGTCTGGTCAACGTGATCCAGACGATTCCTAGTCTCGCGCTGTTCGGCGTACTGCTGCCGATCCCGCTGATCGGCGGCATCGGCAAGCGCACCGCAATCATCGTCCTGGCGCTGTACGCACTGCTGCCGATCATGCGCAACATGGTGGTCGGCATCCTCGGCGTCGAGGCGGGCATCCGCGAATCCGCCCTTGCAATGGGCATGACCCGCCAGCAGATACTCTGGCGCGTCGAGATTCCGCTGGCCTTGCCGACGATCCTGGCCGGCCTGCGCATTGCAATCGTCTCGACGATCGGAACCGCGACCGTCGCGGCCGCCATCGGCGGAGGCGGCCTCGGTACGTTCATCTTTCGCGGCATCGCGACGGCGGACCTGACGACGGTGCTCGCCGGCGCCGTGCCCGCCGCGGTCATGGCGATCATCGCCGACGAGGTGCTGGAATGGGCAGAGCGGCGCTATTCGGTCTGATTGTTCTGCTGACGGCGTGCACGTCCTCGAAGCCGACGATCGTGGTCGGCTCGAAGAATTTCACCGAGCAGGTGATCCTCGGTGAAATCATCGCGGCGCAGATCGAACGCCGCTTGCACATCGACGTCGATCGCAAGCTCAATCTCGGCGGCACGCTGCTCGCACACGAGGCGCTGACCAGCGGATCGATCGATCTCTACCCCGAATACACCGGCACCGCACTGACCGAAGTGCTGCACCGTCCGATCGAAAAGGATGCCGCGCTGGTGCTCGATCAGGTGCGGCAGGGCTACCGGGCATTGCACGTGACCTGGCTCGATCCGTTCGGATTCAACAACACATTCGCGATGGTCATGCTCGCGAAGACGGCGAATGAAAACGGCGTGCGGACCCTGAGCGATGCCGCGGCCAGGCCATGGCGGCTCGCTGTCGGCTATGAGTTCACGCAGCGCCCGGATGGGCTGACAGGTCTGGTACAGGCCTACGGGTTGAAAATCGAAGGCGACCCGGTCGTCATGGATCTCGGGCTGCTCTATGCCGCCCTCAAGACCGACCGCGTCGATCTGGCCGCCGCCAACGCGACCGACGGCATGCTGGGACACCCGGAGTTCGTGATGCTCGAGGATGATCGCCACTATTTTCCTCCGTATGAATGCGCGATTGCGGTTCGCGACGAGACTTTGCAGCGCTTTCCGGAATTGCGGCAAGCGCTCGCCGAATTGTCCGGCCGCATCACTGGGCCGGCGATGCGCCGCATGAACGAGCAAGTCGACATCGACCACAAGGCAGCGGCGGATGTCGCGCGCGAGTTCGTGCAGACATGGAAGTAGGTAAAGGCAGCACGCATTTCGATGCGATCGTGCTCGGTGCCGGCCAGGCAGGCCCGCCGCTTGCAGTCGAACTGGCGAACGCCGGACAGAAGGTGGCGCTTGTGGAACGCAAGGATTTCGGCGGCACCTGCGTCAACACCGGCTGCATACCGACCAAGACGCTGCTCGCGAATGCCCGCGTTGCGCATATGGCGCGGCGTGCCGGCGATTACGGGGTCTCGACCGGCGTCCTGGCCGTCGACATGAAGAAGGTCAAGGCGCGCAAGGACGAGGTGTCGGGATCCTCGCGCGACGCCGTCGAAAAGTGGCTGCGCACGACGCCGAATTGCAGCGTCTACACCGAACACGCGCGCTTCGTCGCCGACCGCACGATCGATGTCGATGGAAAGCGCCTGAGCGCCGACCGGATCTTCATCAACGTCGGCGGCCGCGCGGCGATTCCGAAAATCGACGGAATCGAATCCGTTCCGTATCTGACGAATTCGTCGATGATGGACGTCGACTTCCTGCCGCCACATCTCGTCATCGTCGGCGGCAGCTATGTAGCGATCGAGTTCGCGCAGATGTACCGGCGCTTCGGCAGCCGTGTGACGATCCTGCAGCGCGGCCCGCGCCTGGTGACGCGCGAGGACGAAGACGTCTCGAAAGCCATGCTCGACCTGCTTGTCGACGAGCAGATCGATGTGCGCCTGGACGTGCAGCAGATCGCCGTGCGCAAATCCGGCACCGGCACCGGCATCGTCGTCGAGACGATGACGCGCGACGGGAAATCCGAGCTTGCGGCTTCGCATCTGCTGCTCGCCACGGGCAGGATGCCGAATACCGACGATCTGGGCCTGGAAAATACCTCGATCGAGCGCGACGAGCACGGCTACGTCGTCGTCGACGATTTGCTGCAGACCAGCACGGTCGGCGTCTGGGCGCTCGGCGACTGCAACGGCCGCGGCGCATTCACGCATACCTCGTATAACGATTACGAAATCATTGTCGCGAACATGCTGCGCGGCGAATCGCGCCGCGTGAGCGACCGCATCGTCACCTACGCGGTCTTTACCGATCCGCCGCTCGCACGCGTCGGCATGACCGAGGCGGATATCCGCAAAGCCAACAAGCGCGCGCTGGTCGGCACGCGGGCGATGGCGCGCGTCGGTCGCGCGCAGGAGCGCGGTGAAACGCGCGGGTTCCTGAAAGTGTTTGTCGACGCCGACACGAAATTGATCCTCGGCGCGTGCTTCCTCGGCATCGAAGCCGACGAAGCAATTCACTGCGTGACTGATGTGATGTATTCGGGCCGGCCATATACCACGATCACTCACGCCGTGCATATTCATCCGACCGTGTCCGAACTGATTCCGACCGTATTCGAAGAGCTCAAACCGCTGGAGGGCACATGATGCTCGACACGACGAACCGGCGATCCCGACTTCTCCACCGGCTGCACAATGCGCGCGCGGAAACCGACGCGATATTCGAAATCGTCAAACCGGAGTTCCTGTTCGAGCGGCCGATTTCCGAACGCCACCGGCTGGCGTTCTATATCGGTCATCTCGAAGCGTTCGACTGGAATCTGTTGAGCGCGCCATTGAGGCTGACCAGCGAACTGCCGGCGCTCGATACGCTGTTTGCGTTCGGCATCGATCCGGTCGATGGCCAGTTGCCGAGCGACCGGCCGGCCGACTGGCCGCCACTGCGGGAATTCTTTCGTTATCGCGAACAGGCGAGGGCGCGGCTCGACGCCGCTTTGCATCGCGAAGATTCCAACGCCGATCAATCCGCCCGGGTCGACCAGTTGCTGAACGTCGCGATCGAGCACCGGCAGATGCATGCGGAAACGCTTTCCTACCTGCTGCACCAGATGCCGTTCGACTACAAGCACGGGGTTGCTGCGCGCAGCCAACCTGTGCATCGCGTCGTGGTGGAATCGGTGAGCATTCCGGCCGGCGAGGCGACGCTCGGCGCGAGCAGCCTGTCCGGTGGGTTTGGCTGGGATAACGAATTCGAGGCGCATGCCGTTGAAGTGCCGGCGTTCGACATTGACAAGTACAAGGTGACGAATCAGCAATTCCTGGCGTTTCTGAACGACGGCGGCTACGTGCGACGTGAATTCTGGAGCGACGCAGACTGGGTCTGGAAGGATGCGAACGCCATTCGCCAGCCGGCGTTCTGGCTGCATCAGGACGGTCAGTGGCGTTGGCGATCGATGTTCAATGCGATCCCGCTGCCGCCGGATTGGCCGGTTTACGTCAGTCAGGCCGAAGCCGGCGCATATGCGCGCTGGGCTGGACGCACACTGCCGAGCGAGGCGCAATGGCAGCGGGCCGCGTTCGGAACCGACGGCGGCGCGGCCATCGACGATTTCTCCGAGCCGCCATTGCGCTTCGATCCGTTTGCCGTCGACGCTGGCGGCCTGATCCCGCCAGGGCCATTTCCGGTTATCGGCACGCGTGGCAACGGTTGGGAGTGGACGTCGACCGTTTTCGCACCGTTTGCGGGCTTTCACCGGTTCGATTTTTATCCCGGCTACTCCGAACCGTTTTTCGACGGCAAGCATTTCGTGTTGAAAGGCGGCAGCGTGCGCACCGCGGCGTCGATGCTGCGCCCGAGCTTCCGCAACTGGTTCCAGCCGCATTATCCATTCGTCTACAGCGGCTTTCGCTGTGTCGACCGCCAAGGAAGGTTTGAATAAGCCGGATTTGCAAGTTTGTTTTTGGAGTTCCCCTAAGGGGCTGAATGTCATGACGATTCTCAAGTTGGCTGGAATTCCGGCGCAGAAACAGTTCGCCGACGATGTGCGCAGAGGACTGAGCCGCAACGGCCAGAAGGAACTGCCATCCAAGTACCTGTACGACAACCTCGGCTCGGCGCTGTTCGACGCGATCACGCTGCTGCCGGAATACGGGCTCACGCGCGCAGATGAGCGGCTCCTGCAACGCCATGCGCGTGACATCGCGCAATACATCCCGCACAAGACGATGGTGTCGGAGCTCGGCAGCGGCAGTGGCCGCAAGACGCGGCCGATTCTCAATGCGCTGCGCACGCGCGGACCGTTGTCGTATTATCCGATCGAGATTTCCTCTGCCGCGCTTGCATCGTGCGAAATGGAACTGCGCGATATCGAGTCGGTCAGCATCGTCGGCGTGGAAAGCGAATACCTGGCTGGCCTGACCGAAGTCGCGGAGCACCGCGCTGCGGACATGCACCTGTTTGTCCTGTTTCTCGGAAGCACGATCGGCAATTTCGACGCCGGTGCCGACGCGCGCTTCCTGCGCGACGTCCGGCAGACGCTGCGGCCCGGCGATTCGCTGCTGCTCGGCACCGATCTGATCAAGCCACACGAGCAGCTGATCGACGCCTACCACGATCCGCGCGGCGTCACCGCAGCATTCAATCTCAACCTGCTCGGCCGCATCAACCGCGAACTCGACGCCGATTTCGACTTGCGTCGCTTCGAGCATGTCGCCCGGTTCAACGAGTCGACGCAGAGCGTCGAGATGCATCTGCGCTCCCGGCACGAACAATCGGTGACCGTTCGCAATTGCGACTTGACCGTCGCTTTCGCCGCCGGCGAAACGATCTGGACGGAAAGCAGTCACAAGTACACGCCGCGAGGCGTCGCCGAGCTGGCGAATGCTTCAGGGTTCGCCATGCAGGCGCAATGGATCGACGGGAAAT
The DNA here is from genome assembly GCA_036496665.1 of Rudaea sp. Taxonomy (GTDB): domain Bacteria; phylum Pseudomonadota; class Gammaproteobacteria; order Xanthomonadales; family Rhodanobacteraceae; genus Rudaea. Next base: position 12,190 of record DASXKR010000028.1, read on the forward strand.
GGCCGTTCGCGAACTCACTGTTCGTTGCCGCGTGAAGACCGTGTCCGTTCACGTCCGCGCGCCACAACCCCATCGACTCCAGCAACGAACGCGCACGTGACCGGGTCCCGGCGCACGGAGAAATCGGCATCGTCGAAAGCCGCACATCCGAACTGGGTGCTGGCGACGACGATTCTCGCCTCGAGCCTGGCATTCGTCGACGGCACGGTGATCAACGTCGGATTGCCGGCGATGGGCGCCGCGCTGCACGGCAATGCGGCCGACCTGCAGTGGATCATCAACGCGTATCTGTTGCCGTTGAGCACCTTGCTGCTGATCGGTGGCGCGGCCGGAGACCGCTTCGGACGCACGCGCCTGCTCGTGATCGGCACGGTGGCATTTGCGCTCGCTTCGCTCGCTTGCGCCGTCGCGCCGTCGTTGCCCTGGCTGCTGGCGGCGCGCGCAATCCAGGGCACCAGTGCGGCACTGTTGATGCCGAACAGCCTCGCCATCCTCGGCGTCGCATTCCCGGGGAAAGACAAAGGTCGCGCGATCGGTATCTGGGCGGCCGCCGGTGCGGTCATGGCGGCGATCGGCCCGGTACTCGGTGGCTGGTTGATCGACACGGTCGGATGGCGCTCGATCTTCGTGTTGAACATTCCGCTGGCGGTCGCGGCCATCGTGCTCGCGTTGCGCTTCGTGCCGAATATTCATCGCGACGTGAAGCCGGCACCGCTCGATATCCCCGGGGCAGCGCTGGCGACCCTTGCGATGGGCGCCCTGACCTGGGGTCTGACGATCGGATCCGGACGCAGTGGCTGGACCGTTTCTGCGATCGCCTGGTCGATCATCGGCGCGCTTCTCGTCGTTGCGTTCGTTTTCGTCGAACGCGGGCGCCGCGAGCGCGCAATGATGCCGCTCGCCCTGTTCGGATCAGCCACTTTCATCGGTTTGACGCTGCTGACACTGCTGCTCTACGGCGCGCTCGGCGCACTGACCGTGCTCGTACCATATCTGCTGATCGAGGCGCGTGGCTACTCGGGGATGCAGGCTGGCTCGGCGCTGCTGCCGCTGGCCATCATCCTTGCCGTCATGTCGCCGCTGATGGGTGGGTTGGCCGGGCGTATCGGCCCGCGCCTGCCGTTGTCGATCGGACCGCTCGCCGTCGCAGCAGGGTTCGTCCTGATGTTGCGCATCGGCACGGACACGGGTTATTGGCTCGACGCATTCCCGGCCATCGTCGTGATCGCGTTCGGCATGGCCGGCGCGGTAGCGCCGCTGACGACCGCGGTGCTGTCGTCGGTCGAGGAGAAGTACACCGGCGCGGCGTCCGGACTCAACAGCGCGGTGGCGCGCACTGCCGGGCTGATCGCGACGGCTTTGCTCGGCAGTGTGCTCGGCGCGAGCGGATCGGCGCTGATGAGCGGCTTCCACACAGCGATGTGCGCTTGCGCCGCCGCATCGATCGGCGCCGCGGCGTCCGCCTGTTTCCTGATTCGAATCGAGAATTAGGTTACTGCCGCCCATGTATCGGCCATGGCAGGGAATGCGCGCACGGGTTGCTCCGTGCACGAATGTCGGGAACTACGTCGCGGCACGAGCCGGCGCTACCCTCGCCGCTCCAGTCGACAAGACCATGGCACAAATTGCTCGATATGGAAGCGAGGTCCCGTTCAGGCAGCCGGAGTAGCATTATTTGAATGGCTCAGTTCCCGCCCGTGGACGAGGCGCTGCTCGATCAACTGCAACGCGCCGCATTCGAATATTTTCCCAAGGCCACGAATCCACTCAATGGGCTGGTAGCGGACAACTCACGCGTCAATTCCCCCGTCAGCATTGCAGTGGTCGGCTTTGCGCTGGCGGCCTATCCGGTGGGGGTCGAACGCGGCTGGATGCGGCGTGACGATGCCGTCCAATGCGTCCTTGCGGCACTGCGTTTCTTTCGCCATAGCGACCAGAGCGGCAGCTCCACGGCAACCGGATTCAAAGGCTTCTACTATCATTTTCTCGACATCGATGCCGGCGCGCGCGTCTGGCACTCGGAGCTGTCGATGGTCGACACCGCGTTGCTGATCGGCGGCATGCTTGCCGCGAGCCAGTACTTCGACTCAACGTCGTCCGACGAGAGCGAACTGCGGGCACTGGTCGACTTCCTGTACCGGCGTGTCGACTGGCAATGGGCACAGGACGGTGCGGACACGATCCGCCAGGGCTGGAAACCCGAGTGTGGATTCCTGCATTACGGCTGGGAAGGCTACAGCGAGGCGATATTGCTCTACGCTCTCGCGCTCGGCTCACCTACGCATCCGATCGCCGGCGATTGCTACAGGAAGTGGACGCTCACCTACCAGTGGGAAAACCTCTACGACATCGATTGCCTGTACGCCGGACCAATGTTCATCCATCAGTTCTCGCACGCCTGGATCGATTTTCGCGGAATACGTGACGAGTTCATGCGCGAGAAGCGTTCGGACTATTTCGAGAACAGCCGGTCCGCGATCTGCATCCAGCGCGAGTATGCACGCCGCAATCCACGCGAATTCGCCGGCTACGATGAAAACTGCTGGGGTCTGTCGGCATGCGATGGCCCGAGTGACGAGCGTCCCGACCTGCCGAACGAGCGACGGCGGCTGTACGGTTACGCCGCACGCAGCGTACCGTACGGGCCGGATGACGGCACGTTGTCGGTCCCTTGCGTGCTGGCGTCGTTGCCGTTTGCGCCCGAGATTGTCCTGCCGGCGGTGCGCAGCATGCTGACGCGCTTTCCGGAAACATGGCAGGAAGGTCGGCTGGCGAGCGGATTCAACCCAACGCTTGCGGACACCGATGGCCATGCATGGGTTTCGGCCGGGCACTACGGACTCGATCAGGGCATCGTGCTCATGATGATCGAAAATCATCGCAGCGAACGCCTATGGCAGTTGACGCGCGAGAACCGGCACATTCGCGCCGGCCTGCATGAGGCCGGGTTCCGCGGCGGCTGGCTCCAGCAATCATCCAGCGCCGGAGCACGCTGATGTCGCCGCGCGACGAGGCACCGGCAAGCGTTTCGGCGGACGCACATGAGTGCGAACGCGTCGCCAATATGCTTCCACCCGGCTGGCACAATCCGCAACCCGATGGTCTCTACCAGCTGGCGATCATCGGCGCCGGCCCTGCCGGCATTGCTGCCGCGGAACTGGCTGCCTCGCTCGGCGCCAGGGTAGCGTTGATCGAACGTACCGCGATCGGTGGCGTCAATCTCAACACCGGCAGCGTGCCGTCGAAAACGCTGATTCGCACGTCGAGGATTTATGCCGACATGCGCGACGCACCGCATTACGGAGCGGACATTCCCGTCGGCGTGGACATCGATTTCGTGGCGGCGATGCAGCGGGTGCGGCGTGTTCGCGCACGCTTGAGCCGCGACGATTCGGCACGGCGACTGACTGCAGCCGGCGTGGACGTCTACTTCGGCGATGCCCGCTTCGTCACGGGCGACACGCTGACGGTCGACGGCCGGACCTTGGGTTTTCGCAAAGCTCTGATCACGACCGGCGCCCGGCCGCACATTCCGAATATTCCAGGACTCGCGCAGGCTGGCTATCTGACGGACGAGAATCTCTTCGAGCTGACCGAGTTGCCGCGCCGCCTGCTGGTGATCGGCGGTGGACCGCTGGGCTGCGAACAAGCCCAGGCCTTCTGTCGCCTCGGCGCACAGACGACCATCGTGCAGAACAAACCACTGTTTCTGGGCCAGGAGGAACGCGATGCAGCGCAGATCCTCTCCGAAGCGTTTGTGCGCGACGGCATCGAAGTGCGGCTCAACACGACCGCCCTCGCGGTACGCATGACATCCGGTGCGAAACTCGTCGATCTGCTCAGCGACGATTACCGCGACACGATCGGTGTCGACGCCATTCTCACCGGCGCCGGCCGAACGCCGAATGTCGAGGGATTGAATCTGGCAGCTGTCGGCATCGACTGTCATGCCGGTGGACGCATCCGCGTCGACGATTTCATGCGCACCGGCAATTCAAATGTTTATGCGGCCGGCGACGTGTGCCTGGAAAACCGCTTCGTCGATGCGGCAACGGCTTCGGCGCGCATCGCCGTACAAAATGCCTTGTTGCGGCGGAACCGGCGCTGGAGTGCGGTGGTCGTTCCGTCGTGCACGTATACCGATCCAGAAATCGCGCGTGTCGGCTTGTCGGTGCGAGAAGCGAACCGGCTGGGCATTCCGGTGAAGACTTTCACCATCCCGATGCACGAGATCGATCGCGCGGTTACCGACAGCGAAACGGCCGGGTTCGTCAAAGTCCACGTCCGCGGACGCACGGACCGGATTCTTGGCGCCACGATTGTCGCGCGCCACGCCGGCGACATGATCAACGAGATCACGCTGGCGATGGTGGCCGGGATCGGTCTGCGCACGCTGTCCTGTGTGCTGCATGCCTATCCGACCCAGGCCGAAGCGATTCGCCAGGCCGCCGATGCGTACAATCGTACGCGCCTGACGCCGCGCGTGCGTTCGCGGCTGCTGCGACGGATTGGATCGTGACGGCGCCCGTCGCAGATGCATGCAGGTCGACGGCGCTTCGATCGTTGCAACTATTCACAAGGCTATCGAGGAACTGATATGAAACTCGGCATGATCGGTCTGGGTCGCATGGGCGCCAACATGGCGCAGCGCCTGATGCGCGGCGGGCATCAGCTGGTGGGCTTCGATCCGAAAGCCGAAGCGCGCAAATCCCTCGAGGACAACGGCGCCGAATCCGCCGATTCGCTGGCCGCGCTGGTTGCCAGGCTGCCGGCGCCGCGCGCGCTCTGGCTGATGGTTCCCGCCGGCCAAATCACCGACGCCACCCTCACGCAACTGTTGGGCCTGCTCGCCGGCGGGGACACGGTCGTCGACGGCGGCAACGCCAACTACAAGGACACGCTGCGCCGCGCCGCAACGTTTGCGCAAAAGAAAATCGACTACGTCGATTGCGGCACCAGCGGCGGCGTCTGGGGCCTGGCCGAAGGCTACAGCATGATGATCGGCGGCGATGCGGCGGCTGTCGAACGGCTGCGGCCGATTTTCGAAACGCTGGCACCGGCAAAGGATCAGGGTTGGGGCCACGTCGGTCCGGTCGGGTCCGGCCATTTCACCAAGATGGTCCACAACGGCATCGAGTACGGGCTGATGCAGGCCTACGCCGAGGGCTTTTCGATCCTGCAGCACAAGAGCGAGTTCGGTCTGGACCTGCATCAGGTCGCCGAGATCTGGCGCAGCGGCAGCGTCGTGCGCTCGTGGCTGTTGGACTTGACCGCGGATGCGCTGGGGAAAAACCCGACGATGGCGGGAATCGCGCCTTATGTAGCGGACTCCGGCGAAGGCCGCTGGACCGTCGACGCGGCAATCGAGTTGAGCGTGCCGGCTCCGGTGATCACCCAGTCGCTGATCGAACGGCTGCGCTCGCGCGATGCGGAATCGTTCTCCGACAAACTGCTGTCGGCGATGCGCAACGAGTTCGGCGGGCATGAGATCAAGAAGGAGTGACGTCGTCACGTCACAATAAGGTTTCCTGTTCGGGTGCGGCATAGCTCAAGCGGCCATCTACGATCCGCGCAGGTTGCGTCATCGGGTGCGGCGTGCCGTGCGTGGCGTCGAGAATGTGCACGACCTCGATTCCGCGCACGCTCAACTCGTCGGCGATCAGCGAACGATGGCAGCGCCACCAGACGGCTTCCGAGCACATCAGCGCGGTGCGCGACTGGTTCGCGAATTCCAGAAGCTGTGCCATGCCTTGCGCGAATTGAGCGCTGGCCATGTAGTCGGCATAGCCGCGAAACGCCGCGTTGCGCCATGCCATGTTCGGCGAGTCGGGCGACGCACGGCGCCTGCCGCCGAGCGCCGGCAACCACGCGTAGCCGAGGTCGTGGGCAGCGAGTGTCGCGGCGAGCGCTTGCTGGCCATAGTGCGGATACTTGCGCGAGCCGGGAAAGCTGCGCACGTCGGCAATGGTTTCGACACGGTATGTCCGCAGCAGATCGAGGAACTCCTCGATCGGTCGCGTGGAATGGCCGATCGTCCAGATCGTCGCGGCGCCCGCCTGCTGTGATTTCCCCATGGCAATCGTTCTCAAGCCCCTCCCCCTTGATGGGGGATGGGATGGGGAGAGGGTGACGAAGGGCAGGAGCCCAAGTGCCTTGGAGGCCATGGATGGCCGAGAGGGGCCGCCTGCGTAGCAGGCGCCTGCTGCGCCTCCGGCTTGATGATCCACCCGGTGACGTGGCCGGCTTCGGATTTCCAGCGCACATGATCGCCGACTTTGAATTCTACCGTCATCAACGCGTGCTCCTTTGATTGCCGTGACGCGTGGATATCACTTCAACAAAGCCATGGCACGCTCGCACACGTGCTCGACGGTGAACCCGTATTCGCGCAATAGTACCTCGGCCGGCGCGGAGGCGCCGAAGCGCTCGACGCTGAGCACCGCGCCACGGTCGCCGACGTAACGATGCCAGCCTTGCGCGGCGCCCATTTCGACCGCGAGTCGCGCCGTCGCGGTCGGCGGCAACACGGCATCGCGCTCGGCTTGCGGCAACCCTTCGAACAATTCCCAGCTCGGCATCGACACGCAGCGCACCGCGATGCCTTGCGTCTGCAGCTGTTCGGCGGCGGCGACGATCAGGCCGACTTCCGAGCCCGATGCAATCAGGATCAAATCAGGCTTTCCATTCGGCGCATCGCCCAATACGTACGCGCCGCTACGCAAACCATCGGCTGGGGCATAGCGCTTGCGATCGAGCGTCGGCACATCCTGTCGCGTCAAGACGAGCACCACCGGACCGTCGCGCGCTTCGAGCGCAACGCGCCAGGCGACTGCGGTTTCGTTCGCGTCCGCCGGACGGATCACGATCACGTTCGGAATCGCGCGCAGGTTGGCCAGTTGTTCGACCGGCTGATGCGTCGGCCCATCTTCGCCGAGTGCGATGCTGTCGTGCGTGAACGCGTGCACGACGTGCAATCCCGACAGCGCGGCCAGGCGGATCGGCGGTCGCATGTAGTCGGAGAAAATCAGGAAAGTCGCGCCGTATGGAATGAACCCGCCATGCGCGGCGAGCCCGTTGACGATCGCGCCCATCGCGTGTTCGCGCACGCCAAAGTGCAGGTTGCGCCCGGCATGGCTCCAGCCGCCACCGGCGGAGCCCTGCTCGTCCTCGCCTGCCGCAGGCGGATTGAAATCGCCGAGACCCTTCAACGCGGTCTTGGTCGATGGATCGAGATCGGCCGAGCCGCCGACCAGCGCCGGCAATCGCGGCGCAATGGCATTCATGACTTTGCCGGAAGCTTCGCGCGTCGCGATGCCTTTGGCATCAGGGGCAAACACCGGGATATCGGCATCCCAGCCCGTTGGCAACTCGGCGCCCAATCGCTGCGTGAGTTCCGCATGCAGATCGGGAAACATCTTGGCGTACGCGCCGAGGCGCTCGTTCCAACTGGCTTCGGCTTGCGCGCCGCGCTCGACCGCCTTGCGGAAACGCCCGAGTGCTGCGTCCGGAATCAGAAAGTCCGGCTCGGTCGGCCAGCCGAGTTTCTGCTTGGTCTTGCGCACATCGTCGACGCCGAGCGGCGAGCCGTGCGCCTTGAAGCTGTCCTGCTCGGGCGAGCCGTAGCCGATGTGCGTGCGTACGAGAATCAGCGAGGGCCGCGCGGTTTCCGCACGCGCCGCCTCGATCGCGGCATCCAGTGCAGCCAGATCGTTGCCGTCCGTCACCGTGATCGTATGCCAGCCGTACGCCGCGAAACGGGCGGCGCGGTCCTCCGAAAACGTGATGTCGGTCGAAGCGGCCAGGGTGACCGTGTTGTCGTCGTACAGGCACACGAGCTTGCCGAGTTGCAGATGGCCGGCGAGCGACGCCGCCTCGGAGGCGACGCCTTCCATCAGGTCGCCGTCGCTGACGAGCGCGCAGGTATGGTGATCGATGATTGTGTGATCGGGACGGTTGTAGCGTGCGGCGAGTTGCGCTTCGGCGATTGCCAGGCCGACAGCGTTCGCCATGCCCTGGCCGAGCGGCCCGGTCGTGACTTCCACGCCCGGCGTGTGGCCGCGTTCGGGGTGTCCCGGCGCCTTGCTGCCGAATTGGCGGAAGCGCTTGATCTCGCCGAGAGAAAGGTCGAATCCGGTCAGATGCAACAAACTATACAAAAGTGCCGACCCGTGTCCGGCCGAGAGCACGAAGCGATCTCGATCCGCCCACTGCGGGTTGCACGGGTTGTACTTCAGCCAGCGTGTCCACAGGACGTATGCCATCGACGCGGCGTCGAGCGGCAGCCCCGGATGCCCGCTGTTGGCCTTCTGCACCATGTCGACGGACAGGAAGCGCAGGGTATTGATGCATTGCTGATCGATTGATTCGGACATGGATGACTCCACAAAAATCGGTGGCGTGGCAATCAACGCGGGGTTCGCGCGGTTGTTTTGCGGCGGCGCTTGCTCTTGTCGGCCATGTCGGCGGCATCGGCCGGCCACACGTGAATCTCGCCGTGCGCCTGGTCGTCCCAAACGCGCAAACCGCCGCGAAACGCTGCGAGAGTCCCGCCGAGGCGAGTGTTGGGCGGAAGACGCTTCAGCCTGCGCGCATTGCCGCCGCCCAGGACGACCTCGTCGGGCTGCAGCGCGTTGCGAAAATCGCTCACGACCCGAAGCACCTTGACGCGCCACTTCTTCTCGCCGAGGCGTTTGCGTCCATGATCGCCGACATAATGTTCATAGTCGCGTCCCTTTCGCCATTGCAGATGTGCCAGCTCCATCGGCACAACCACGCGGTCGACAATGAGTGCCGAACCCAAACCCGTTCCCAGTCCTAGAAACAGCATCTTGCCGCCGGCGTAGTCGCCGAGCGCCTGCATCGCTGCGTCGTTGAGGATTCTCACCGGGCGGCCGAACGCTGTCGAAAAATCAAAACCGACCCAGCCTGCTCCCAGATTCTGCGGTTCGCGCACGGGTCGGCCGCCGGCCACCACGCCGGGGTAACCGATCGTCACTGCGTCGTAGTGCCAGCTCCGCGTGAGCTTCAAGACCTGCATCACCATGTCGGCCGCGTTCATTTGCGGCCCCGACGCGTATTCGCTCAAATCCGGGTGATCGGTGCTGGCGACCTTTACGTGTGTGCCGCCGACATCGACGACGAGAATCTGCATCGCCGGCGCCGTGTCGACGGCGCTGGCATGTACCGCGAGCGGACGGCGCTGCGTACTCTCGTGCCGGGGGTCGGGAATGGGACGTCTCATTTCAACTCCCGGCTTCCTCACTTGCGCAAACCGCCGTTGTCGAGCAACTCGCGCGTGATGTTGTCGAGCCACAGGCTCTGGCCGGCATCGCGCAACAATCGGGTCTTGTTCATGTCGACTCCTTCATGTCGAATGCCGTGACTTCAACTCGCAAACTGGCATCAAGCCGTCGCACGGCACGCCTGCGACGGCGTCGCGTTCAAGCAAATCGGCAATCCGATCGATGCACACGTCGGGTGCCGGATTGAAAATCGTGTTGCGCGATTCGGCCGCGTAATGTCCCTGACGCACGAACACCGTCGTCAATTCCGGGCCGAGCAGACGCTTCATCGCAACGAGCAGCTGCGGCTTGTCGTCGACCATGACATAGTGTATCGCCGGGAAGCGCCGCCGCACGAGGTCCAGCGAACGCTCCTTGTGCACGACGACGACGACGCGCCCATCGACGGCGCACCAAAGGCCCGAGCGCTGGATCTTGCGCGGCTGGAATACGATGTCTCCATCCGAGAGGATCACCGGCGCTCCGAGCGTGTGCAAATGTGCAACGGCTTCGAGTGCGCGTGGATACAGGCGCTCGGCGAATGGATACTCCAGCATGAACTGCGACATCAGCAACAGCTGCGGATGCTCTTCGAGGCCGATGCGGAATTTCTGCAGCGTAGTCAGATAATCGGCGTAGCCGAGTTCGGTACGCAGCGCGGCAAAGATCGCCCAGTAGCGCTCGCGTTCGACCGCACCGAAAAGTTGGGCGAGGCGATCGCCCAGATCCGCGCCGAAGCGATCGTTGTCGAGCAGCGTGTTGTCGACATCGAGCAGGATCACTGTGCCATCGCGCGCTAGCACGGCGCGCTCTGCTCGGGCTTCGGATCATGCCAGCCCGGTTCGCCGGACACGACCCGGCGCGCCTCCGCCGGACCCCAGGTGCCGGGTTCGTATTCGTGAATCGGTTCGCCGCCCCCCAGCACCGGTTCGACTACGGACCACGCGGCCTCGATCGCTTCGTCACTGGTAAACAGTGTGGCGTCGCCGCGAATTGCGTCGCCGAGCAGGCGTTCGTACGGCAGCTCTTCGCCGCGCGGCTCATGCCGCGCAATCAATTCGACCGGCTCGCCGCGCATCTGCTCGCCGGCATGCTTGACACGAGTACCGATAGCGATGACGACTTCCGGGCTCAGGCGAATACGGAAATAATTCGACGTTTCCCGACTGACGTGGTCGAACACCGCGAGCGGCGGACATTTCAGGTTGACCATCACCTCGGTCGCCGTGATCGGCAGGCATTTGCCCGCGCGGATGTAAAACGGCACGCCGGCCCAGCGCCAGGTATCGATATGCAAGCACAATGCGACACTGGTCTCGACCTGCGAATCCGCTGCCACGCCCTTCTCGTCGCGATAGCCACGGAACTGTCCACGCACGACCTGCGCCGGATCGAGCGGCCGCATGGAGCGGAACAGGCGCAGTTTCTCGGCGCGCATCGCCGCGGCATCGCGTCCGGCAGGCGCGTCCATTGCCAGCAGCGCAATGACCTGCAACAGATGGTTCTGCACAACGTCGCGGATCGTCCCGACTTCTTCGTAGAACGCACCGCGGCCCTCCACGCCGAAACTCTCGGCCATGGTGACCTGCACGTTGTCGACATAGTGACGATTCCATAGCGGATCGAGAAAGGCGTTCGCGAAACGAAAGTAGACGAGATTCTGCACGGCTTCCTTGCCGAGATAGTGGTCGATGCGGAAGATTGTCGACTCGGGAAACTGATCGTGCAGTGTTCGATCCAACGCTTGCGCGGACGCCAGACCGCGGCCAAATGGCTTTTCGACGATGACCCTGGCGTTGCTCGCACAACCGGACTTGCCGAGTCCCTGCACGACCGTGCCGAACATGCTCGGTGGAATCGCGAGGTAATGTATCGGGCGAGTTGCGCTACCGAGCGCCTGTTTTAGGCGGTCGTAGATTGCGGGATCGGCGTAGTCGCCGCCGACGAACTGCAATTGCGAGGACAATTTCGCGGACGCGTCCGCATCGAAGCTACCGCTGTGCTCAAGACTCGCACGAGCGCGCTTACGCAAGCTTTCCACGGTCGAGCCGGCGCTGGCCACACCGATGATCGGCATGTCGAGTGCGCCGCGACGGATCAGTGCCTGCAGAGCAGGGAAAATCTGCTTGTAAGCCAGATCACCGGTGGCGCCGAAGAACACCAGCGCATCAGACAGGGGCATCTGCATCTGGAGCTTCCTCCCTGTTGACATGAGAACCTGCCTTGGCTGCATGGCACGACATGCATGAGACCCAGGACCGTCGAGATCATTCCCTGAAATCGCGTCGCTGCCAGATCGATCGTCAGACTGGGTTCATCTGCCGGCAGCCTGCTGGTTCCGTTGCAACGCTGTGCCGGACGGCATGAGGTTCAAATGCGCAACGCACTTGCTCGCCTCGGACGTGCAAGATGCAACTCCAAATTTGCTGGAGTGCTCAGCGGTACGCTTGCGCGAGCCGAGCGCATCGAAGTTCGTGGCTTTGGCCCATTCTCCGTGCGCCATCGCCGGCCAGGCTTTGGACACAATCCAAAGACCCGTGCGCCGATCGCCCTGCGGGGCGGGTACTTGCCGCACTTCAAGCCCTGGGATCCAGTTGTGCACGCGCGTGAATCACTATCTGACTGTCGCAAGAGACTTCTTACGCGACGCCGAAGCAGCTCGGGAGCCGACACCAGTCAAAGCGGACGGACCCGCTGGCTCCTGCGCGATGCAGTGATCGTGTCATGCAAGCCGCCCGTATAGGAACTCCCGCATCGTGCGATTTGCCCCGCCACTAATGGCTAGCCATGCTCCCGGCGAGCCATGCGCATGGCACAACCCTTGCCGCAGACGAGTGCTCGTCACGCTCGAATCTGGGAAGCTCGAGCGTTTTACAAAATGCGTGGAGACTCGCACGATGACTCAATTTCAACACCTTCTTTGTCAAGCTTGGAAAACCAACAGTAATCTTATCCACGTTTATGAGACTGCTATTGGCTGTGCTGTCGACAACGCATGCGGATGCGATTGGAAGCGTTTGCTGGCCGAGGCCACGCGATACAGAAGGCGCCTGCTGGGTGCATTCAGGTATTTCGGCCTGAACCCTCAATCGGGCACGATCGGCTGCTTGCCGATTTCCGATGCCGATTGCCTGTTGACCACCGCCATGAGAATGGCGATGGCCAATGGCGATATGAAGGCGGCGCAGTTGGTTGCACAGGAGTGCGTCAAGCTTGCAGAAGCCAAAGATCACTTGCAGCGTGAGTTGATCGCGCGTTATTCGAACCCGGGCACTGCTGCGCCCGGTGAACGTTTTTCGCCATGCGGAGCAGCCTGCTAGAGGTTTTGCTGCAGCGATTTGATGGCCCTGTTAGCAAACGTGTTGCTCTTCACTTCAAGGGCGGCAATTCACGCCTCGCGGCGGCATTCGAGGGTGCGCATGGAAATGACCCATGAATGCCCACGAACCTTCACTGCCGCACGGAGCTTCGCTAAGCGTTCAGGCGATGCGTATCGGCAAATCTCGATAATCAGGCGAGGCGAGCCCCGCATTGCTGGCGGCGCCGCGGTCTCCAGCTGCGTCTGGCACTGGTGCGCTTGTGACGATTGACCCTGGGCACGCTTCTGGTGTTGTCTGATGTCGTCATGCTGCTGTTCTCGGGATCATCTTCTCGGGGTTGTGAAAGTGGCGTAAGGTCGAATTTGATCCGGCCCTTCCATCTTTATGGGTGAGCTACTCCTGCGTCGCCATCGCCGGCGCGTCGATCGGAGCCCGAGTCGAGGCAACGACACACGCGCCGTTCATAACTGAGTAGTCAAGCGCATAGCGGGGATTCAGCGCGCTGAGCACAGTGCAAGCCGGGCAAAGGAGAATGGCGCGCGGGCGTGCATCGCTGCGCGACCCGCAATACTCGCGAAGGTTCCCAGAGTATATGCGGCATGTTGTGCATTGCATGGTTCTATTCCTGCGCTGTTCGTTCTGAACGGATCGTTCCGAACGGATAACAGCACAGGTCATGCCACGGCGAGCTTTTAGCGTTCGCTGCGCGGGAACCGCCTCAACTTCGCTCGAAGTGCAATCGTGCGTCCGCATCGCGAAAAACCTTCAACCGCGACCGCGAAATTTTTTATGCCTGCGCCACGGAAGCGCTGCGCCTCCACTCGGGTAATGCGCTCGGGACATGCCGAGCAAGTCTCGCGCAGAAACAACGGGACCGCGCGGCGCATGCTATTCGACGGTGACGCTTTTGGCGAGGTTGCGCGGCTGGTCGACGTCGGTCCCGTGCTGGACCGCAACGTGATAGGCGAGCAGTTGCAGCGGCACTACGAATACGATCGGCGCGACAAATTCCCCGCAGCTGCGCAGCAACAGCAACTGGCCTGGCCCGCTCGGCATGTGCGATGCGACATCCGCCGAGGCGAGCACGTGCAATTCTCCGCCACGAGCGCGTACCTCTTCCAGGTTAGATCGCAGCTTCTCCAGGAGAGGATCGTTGGGTGCAACCGCGATGACAGGCATCGTCTCATCGACTAGCGCCAACGGGCCGTGCTTGAGCTCTCCGGCCGGATATGCCTCGGCATGAATGTAGGAGATCTCCTTGAGCTTGAGCGCACCCTCCATCGCTATCGGATAGTGCGTTCCTCGGCCGAGGAAAAGCGCGTGCTCCTTGCCTGCGAACTTCTGAGCCAGGCGTTCCACCGCAACGTCGAGGTCTAATGCAGCACTAACGGCCATCGGTACGAGTTCCAGTTCCTTCACGAGCCTTTCGTAGCGTTCCTCGCCAATGCCATGGCGCCGGGCCAGTTCCAGTGCGAGCAACGCCAACGCGACGAGTTGTGTCGTGAACGCCTTGGTCGACGCAACGCCGATTTCGGGCCCGGCGCGCGTCATCAACGCCAGAGCCGATTCGCGCACGACCGATGATTCAGGAACGTTGCAGATTGCCAGTGTGCTCAGATAACTGCGCGACTTGGCCAGCTTCAGAGCCATGAATGTATCGGCGGTTTCGCCGGACTGGCTGATGCAGACAAACAGCGTCCGCGGCGGAACTACGGCGTCGCGATAGCGAAATTCCGAAGCGATCTCGGAGCTGCATGGAATACCGGCCAGGCTTTCAATCCAGTAGCGCGCAACCATTGCCGCATGAAAGCTGGAACCGCAGGCGACAAGATGCACATTGCACGCAGTGCCGAACAATTCCTCGGCACCGGGACCAAAAGCTTCCGTGATGATCTGACCACCGACGATGCGACCATCCAGGGTATCCACGATTGCCTGCGGCTGTTCGTGGATTTCCTTCAGCATGTAGTGGCGATAGGTCCCGCGCGCAGCGGCTGTCGCGCCAAACAGGGCCGTGCGCACCGGGCTGTCTATCACATTGCCGTCTTCGTCGAAGATCCTGACACCATCGATTGACACTTCAGCGACGTTGCCGTCGGCCAGATAAATGAAGCGCTGGGTTTTCGATAGCAGAGCCTGTATGTCCGATGCAATGAAATATTCGCCGTCGGCCAGCCCCACTACCATCGGGCTGCCGCGGCGCGCGCCGACGATGCGTCCCGGTTCGCGGCGCGATATGACCGCGATTGCATACGCACCCCTGAGGGATTTCACCGCCTCGAGCACCGCGTCGCGAAGGTTCAGACCGGCACCATGTAGGTGCTCGATCAGGTGGGCGATCACTTCGGTATCTGTCTCACTGCTGAACTCGTAGCCGAGTGCGATGAGTTTCGCGCGCAATTCGACATGGTTCTCAATGATGCCGTTGTGCACCACGGCGATCGTCTCGCGCGAAATCATGGGATGCGCATTCTCGGTGACCGGCGCCCCGTGGGTAGCCCAGCGCGTATGCGCTATTCCGGTGCAGCCGCTGATACCCCGCTCATTGTGCAGACGCTCGAGTTCGCAGACTTTCCCCTTGGTTCGAAGGCGCTGCAGACCGGCATCTGAGAGCAGCGCAACGCCGGCCGAATCGTAGCCGCGATACTCCAGCGCCTTGAGCCCCTCGATCAGAATCGGGGATACGTCGCATTTTCCGGCCGCTGCAACGATTCCGCACATGGCATGGTTCCGTCAGGGTACGTCAAACCCGTTGGCGAAAATCTGATCGCCAGCTTCGCCATAGATTTCCGCCGTTTCCACGACGCCCGCGTCGTTGTAGCCGCCGGCCACCAGTACACGCCCGTCCTGCAACAGGGTAGCGGTATGGTAGTACCGCGCAGTAACCATCGCGCCGGTCGTCAGAAACATATCGGTCGGCGGATCGTACAGTTGCGCGTCCTTCAACGTGCCGATATTGGTCGCGCCGTCGACGCCCCCCGCAATCAGCACCTGACCGCTGGCGAGGAGGTTTGCGGTATGGAAGTGGCGCGGCGTAATTGACGACTTGCTGAGCGTAAACGTGTTGGCGTTGTAGTCATACAGCTCGGCCGAACCTATCGGCACGTCATTATTGATGCCGCCCACGATGAGGACGAGCCCACCCGGCAGCAATGTTGCCGTTGCGTCGTCGCGCTTGGCCTTCATGGTTGCGCCGACGGTGAAGGTCCCCGCGCCGGTTCCGGTGGCGATGTAGATTTCCGAACTGTCCAGCGATACGCCGGTGCCGTCGCCGCCGCCGCAGATGAGGACGTTGCCGTTCGGCAGCTTGACCGCCGAAGCGACGTCGCGGGCTGCGTGCATCGAGCCGGTATAGGAAAACGTATTGGTTGCGGGATCGTACAGTTCTGCGGTTGCTAGGCGCGCCTGACTGTTGCTCGCGATGCCGCCTGCGACAAGCACCTTGCCGCTATTCAACAATGTCGCGGTCGCTCCGTGGCGTGCCGCGTTCATTGGCGAGGTGGTCGCCGTAAACATGCCCGTCGCCGGATCGAATATCTCTGCGGCTGCCGAGGCTGCTCCACCATCGTTGTAGTCGCCTCCGCCCGCGATCAGGACCTTGCCGCCAACGAGTACCGTCGAGGTTGCATAACCACGCGCCGCGGACAGATTGTTGGCCGTTGCCGTGAACAGCCCGGTGGCAGGGTCCCAGATTTCCGCTGTGGCAAGATTGGTGTCGCGAAAACCGCCCGCAACCAGCACTCTTCCGTCCGGCAGCAATGCATCGCTCGCGCCGTAGCGTCCGCCGAGGCCCTCGCCCAACGTTCCGGTTGCCGAAAAACCCTGGGCTGCGAGCGCCGACTGCGCCGAGCACAACGTCAGGATCGCGGAAATCAGGACTCGATAAATTCGATGCATGGCATTCTCCTGCTGCTTTTTTTTGTGCCGAAGTGCTCGACGTGTTTCGATAACCTCCGGTCATGAAACTACGGCCGTCGGTGGTTCTGGATCGATGTTGGTTGCACGCCAGTTTCGATACGGCCGTCATTTCATTTTGTGTAATCGGGTTACGGTCAGGCTAGTCGGCGTGTAATTCCGTGGCATCCGGTTCGCTGTTGGCAAAGGGCGATCAAATATCGGAACGGATACTGGGCTTGCCAGAAACGCCGGCTCTGTTCGCTATCTCACATTGGAAGCGCGCCTTCAGATTTCCTTCGGGCGCGCCGATGAAGTCTGCAGGGAGCCAGAGTTTCGGGAAGCGACATAGGCCGTGCATCTGGAACGATTCGTCGTCTTGCGGATTGCATTTGGAACGGTCTGGAATCCGAGGAGGCGTCTCGATTGCAGACCGGCGGGGCTGGCATGACCCTTGCCAGACGCTTTTCCGAAGGCATCAAGGAATTCTGACGATCATGGGCGGCTCGGCATCACATGGACCTCACGCAATGCGCGGTCGGAGTCGTTCAGACGATTCGGATGCAGATGCCTTCAATGCCCCTGCGGATCGAGACACGACCTTGCCGAGTTGCACAGAGCGCCTGCGATCCGGCGGCAGGAACGCGCAGTCGCCCCAGCGAGATCCGGACTCCGACGAAAGGAACATTGGAAACCAGAGTGCCCCCGTGAGCATAGTGCGAGATTTGCGTAGACTGGGGACGGAAGCAGACGGGCTGATTGAAAAACTGTCGACGTTGCGAAGCAATCTCGGCCAAATACGCGAACATTTTCGCACAAGCGGGGCCAGCGGTGATCTGGAAATTGGCGCGTTGCAACTGGTGCAGACCGCACTGCACGCTGAACGCGTCGCTGAAGCGGCCACCGCCAGACTCAGCGAACTCGCGTGGCTGAGCCATCGCGATCCGTTGACGAACCTTCCAAATCGCGCGTTGATGCTCGACCGGCTGGAAAACGCCATTGCGCTCGCGCGCCGCCAAGGCAGCCAATTCGCCGTGTTGTTTCTCGATCTGGACAACTTCAAGCGCATCAATGACACGCTGGGTCACGCGATCGGCGACGAAGCTTTGAAGCTGGTTGCGCGTCGGCTTCGCTCGACCTTGCGCGAATCCGATACGGTCAGTCGATACGGCGGCGAGGAGTTCGTCGTGCTGTTGCCGAATATTTCATGCGCGACGGACGCAGAGGTGATCGCGCAGTCCCTGCAGAATGCGCTGGCGTCGCCGAGCCGTGCCGGACCATACCGGCTGGAGCTGTCCGCAAGCATTGGAGTCAGCACCTACCCTGAGGACGGCGAGGATGCCCAGAGCTTGGTCGGACGCGCCGACGCTGCAATGTATCGAGCCAAGGCACGTGGCCCCGGCAATGTCGAATTCTTCGGCGAGCGACAACGGGCGCTGAGTGAGCAACCTGGCCAGCCTCCCGAAGCGCCCAATCGTCGCTCTCTGCCATGAGTGCAGTCCTGACAACGACCGTTCGCTCCAGGCTGGGTATGGCGATGACTCCGGCAGCGCGCGCGTGGATCCGTTACATTCCGATTTCCGCCGGCAAGAACTGGCTCTGGCAGAATTTTCATTGGCGACCGCATGATTTCACCTGCTGGACGCGTTACGGCACCCGCATGAGCGGCAACACGCGAGACCTGATTCAGAGGCATATCTACTTTTTCGGAACATGGGAGCCCAACATAAGCAGTTGGCTGAGGTCGACGCTGCGGCCTGGCGACGGATTCATCGACATTGGCGCGAATATCGGTCACTACAGTTTGCTCGCATCGCGCCTCGTCGGAGAAAACGGCAAAGTTCTGGCAGTCGAACCGGCGCAATGGATCCACAGCATCCTCGATCAGCACATCCGCCTCAACGGCGCTGCCAACGTGCGCACTGTGCAGGTCGCCGCTTCCGATGCCTGCGGAAAGCTCGAGCTGTATCCGGGCGCTCCCGACAATATCGGCAAGACCAGCACGGTCAGCCGCAAAGGCGAGCCGGTCATGGTCGAAGCGTTGCCTCTGAGTCAAATTCTGCGCGAAGATGAAATCCGCTGCGCACGGGTGATCAAGATAGACGTCGAAGGTGCCGAATTGCAGGTGTTGCGCGGGCTTGCGCCGGTGCTGGGCCGGATGAGGGACGACTTGGAGATCGTCATGGAAATTTCTCCGTCGCTGATGCCCGAAGCGGACGCTGCGCAAGCGGAAATCTTCGCAACAATGGCGGCGCACGGCTTTCTTGCATCCAGATTCGACAACGACTATCGCGTCGACAGCTACCTGCGCGGCCAACACTCGAAGAGGCCAGCGCCGCTCGGCGACATGCGGATCGAGCACCAGGCGGACATTCTGTTCACGCGTCGCCAATAAGAACAGCCGGCCCGGCTTCGTGGCGCGAATCAGCGTCCCGACCCGTTTGTTGCAGCGGCTGGTTTCAACAGGGTGCGCAACATCCCACGCATTGCGTTGGCTTCGATCGGCCTGATCGCAAAAGCGCGCGCGTAAGCGGCGAACGCTGCCGGACGCCGCGCTGCGTCCATCAACTCATCGCCGAGGTTGCAGTGCGCCGCTGCCAGTGCGCGTCTTCGCAGCGGCAGCCCGCGTGCCGTCCTGCCGACCTTGTCGACAAGGCGCACCCGGGCGCACAGCATTTTTTCGAAATTGGCGCTCATGTTCGCCGCGTGCATTCGATAGCGTGCATGCACCTCCGGCAGAAAGGCGATTTTTTCGCTGGCAGCGATGCGCAACCAAAGATCCCGGTCCTCGCAGCCGAGCTTGTTGAACTGCATGTCGAAACCGCCGACGCGTTCGATTGTCGATCGGCGGAACACCGCAGTGGGACAGCATACGTGCTCGCGCCGGAGGAACAGTGTCGCAAAGGCATCGCCCTCGGTCTGGTTCCAATGGCGCGCCGCCCGGCGCAGCACCCTGCCATCCGCATCGATGCGTTCGATATCGCCGTGTACCAGCGCAAGATCGGGACGCCGTTCCAGAACGCCAATGCAATCGGTCAGGTGCCAGGGCAGCCAGACATCGTCGCAATCCAGCAATGCCATGTAGGTGCCACGCGCCTGCGCGAGCGCCGTGTTGCGCGCATGGCACAGTCCATGGTTGTTCTGGTGAATCAACCGGATTATTCCTGGATGTCGCGCGGCGTAACCGGCCGCAAGAGGGCTGCTTGCGTCGGTTGACCCGTCGTCGACGACGATGATTTCCAGGTCGTCGAGACTCTGGGCCAGTGCGCTGTCGAGTGCTTCTGCAAGGAAGCGTTCGCCGTTGTAGACGGGCATGATCGCGCTGACAAGCGGGATGCGCATCGCCCTAGCCTGCCCGGCGCCGCTGCGACGGATCGAGCGCAGCGCTGCCACTCGCGTTTTCGTTCGCCCGTGCCCGCGCCAGCGCCGCGCGCAAGGCCAGTGCAAGTGCCGGCTGTTCGATCAGCGTATCGTGTGTACCCGGCAGATCGATGATCTCGATGCCGCCAAGTTCAACCTCTTCCCAGCCCAGGGCGCGCGAGGTTGCCTCGCCCTGGGCTTCCGACGCGCGAAAGAGTGTGACCCGCCCCCGATATGGCCCCGCGCAATGGGCGGCGTCCGCGCGCAGGTGAATGCGCTCGAGTTCGCGGTAGCGCACGTCGTGCGGCAACGCTGTACCGCGCTGCCGGTGCCAGAAAGAGCGCGCAGCATCGCAGCGACGAACAATGCGGCGCATCAGGGCGTCTTTCAACATCAGGAATCTGCCGCGCGCATCGAGCCTGCGCGCCTGCCTGACGCGCTCGCTCAGGCGCATCATGAAACCCGGGCGCGCCGGCTGCGCCGACGCGCCTGGCGGGCAAGGGGTATCGAATAGGCCGAGAAACGCGACGCGCTCGTTGCGCGCTACAAGTATTCGCGCCAGTTCGAATGCAATCAGTCCGCCCATCGAACCGCCGGCGAGGTAATACGGACCGTGCGGCAAGCGCGAGGTGATTTCCGGCAGGTAACGTCGCGCCATCTGTTCGATCGTCAGCAGTGGCGGCGTGATGCCGTCCAGTCCGACAGCCTGGAGTCCGAATACCGGCTGATTCTCGCCGAGCGCGCGTGCCAGCGGCACATAGTTGAGCACGTTGCCGCCGAGCGCATGTACGCAGAACAGTGGCGGCAGGTCGACGCCCTGCTGGATGCTGACCAGTGGAGACCACTTGTCCGGATCAGCCGCCTGCGTCACGGCGGGATCGTGAAGTGTCGCCGCTCCCGGCGCACCGGCCTCGCGAAATGCTCGTGCCTGCTGACGCACTGTCTGGGCCGTCAGTAGCGACGAAAGCGGCAGATTGACTCCGGTGACGGCATGGGCACGCTGGAACAGTTCAACGCCGAGCAGCGAATCCCCGCCGAGGTCGAAGAAATTCCCATCCGCGTCCATTGCAGGGATGCGAAGCAGTTCACGCCAGATCGACAGCAGCGACGCGACCAACGGATCGTCCGCTCCCGGCACATCACGCGCCACAAACACCTGCGCCGTGCCTTTGGCCGGCTGCGGTGCCGGCAGGGCTTTGCGATCGATCTTCCCATGCCGCGTTTGCGGCAGTTTGTCGAGCAGCTCGATGTGGTGAGGAACCATGTGGGGCGGAAGGCGCGTGCGCAGCCGGGCACGCAACTCGGTAGCAAACCCCGCACGCGGATCCTGCGGCACGATATACAATACCAGGCGCTTTTCCGCGCTGGCGGATTCGTGCACCGAAGCTACCGCAGCGCTGACGCCGGCTTGCGCCAGTGCCGCAGCTTCCACTTCTCCGTACTCGATGCGAAAGCCACGCAGCTTGATCTGATTGTCAATGCGACCGTGGAAAAACAGTTCGCCGCTGCGCCACGATCCGATATCGCCGGTCCTGTACATGCGATCGGCCGCTCCGGCGAACGGATTAGGAAGAAAGCGCGTCGCGGTCAATTCCGGACGGCGCAGATAGCCGTCCGTGACACCTTCGCCGGCAATCCATATTTCGCCGCGCGCACCCGGAGGCACCAGACGCCGTTGCGCATCGAGAACATAGATACGCGTATTGGCAATCGGGCGCCCGATCGGCACCGGGCCGTCGCCGTGCGAAACCCGGCAAGCCGTGGACCAGATCGTGGTTTCGGTAGGTCCGTACAGGTTCCACAATTCCAGGCAATGCGTGAGCGCTTCCTCGGCCAGACTGCGCGGCAACTCCTCGCCACCGGCCAGAATGCGCAAGCGCGGCCAGTTCCGCGCGCGACCGTCAGCCGCGAGCGTGCGCAGCCAAGAAGGCGTGATCTGCAGGACCGTGGCACCGCGGGCACGCATCAAGGCTATCAGTGCGTCGGGATCCTGGCGTTCGCGATCGCTGGCAATGAGTACACGCGCACCGACCAGCAGAGGCAGATACAGCTCGAGCCCGGCGATGTCGAACGACAGAGGCGTGATTGCGCAGAGAACGTCACGCGGCTGCAGATTGCAACGCTCCTGGATGCCTGCGAGGCAATTCACGACATTGCGATGGGACACCTGCACACCCTTGGGCGTGCCGGTGGAGCCGGACGTGTAGATGACATAGGCCGGCGCATTGGCGCTTACCGGTGCAATCGCGAGCGCCGAATTTCCCTTCGCCGCAATTTGCCCGTGTTCGAGCAGCGTGCAGTTCTCGTGCAGAACGGCGGGCACCTGGCGAGGGTCTTCGACCAGAACATGCCGGGCGGTCGCGTCGGCGACGATCGAGCGCAAGCGTTCAGGCGGGTTCGCTGCATCGATCGGCAGGTACGTGGCGCCGGCAGCCAGGATCCCGAGCAGACAGGCAGGCAGCTCCACGACGCGCGGCACGCAGACACCGACGACATCACCGGCGCACACTCCGCTCTCGATCAATCCGCGCGCAATCGCGAGCGAGTATTGCAGTAGCGCGTCGAACGTCATCTCGCGTCCCTGCGACTCGACCGCGACGTGTCCGGAAAATCCGCGCGCTTTTTCGGCGACCAGTGCGAAGATCGACTGACCGTGATCGCAAGCTGTCGCGGTTGCGTTGTAGTCCTCCAGCAAGACCTTGCGTTGCGCGGCGTCCAGCAGCGCTATGTCGCGCACCGGGATATCCGGCGATGCCGCGACAAGGATCGTCGCATAGTGGCCGATCCAGCGCGCGATCGTCGCCGCGTCAAACAGTGCCTTGCGATAGTGCACGTCGAGCGTTATCGCGTCGCCACGGTCGACCAGGTTCAAGAACAGGTCCTTGACCAGGGCCACTTTGGCACAGTCGCGCAACTCGTATGCTAGACCGCAGAAATCCAGCATCGGAACACGCGGATTGAGGTTGAAGATGACATCGACCAGCGAGCCAAGATCCGCCCGCTGCGGGCGGTCGATGGCATTGAGCAATGTATACAGTGTCAGATCCTGATTTTCGGCAGCATCGAGCAACTGGGCGTGAACGCGCCGGACGAGCGCGCCGAATGTCTCGTCGAGATCGACGCGCAGCCGCACCGGAAGCGTGTTGACGCCATCGCCGATCAGGCAATCGCTGCCGGCCACGGCCTGGCCGGCGAACGGGATTCCTATGGCGAAATCACCGTGGCCGGACAGACGCTCGCACAGCACACCGAATGCCGCCAGCAGGGTGGCGTAAAGCGTGACGGAACAGTGTCGCGAAACAGCCCGGACCGTCGCGGTCAGCTCCGGCGAAAAATCATGGAAAACCGTGCCGGCCTCGAAATCCGCCTGCACGGCGCGCGGGCGATCCGTGGGCAAGCCCAATGCGTCCGGTGCATCCGCCAACTGACGCTTCCAGTAATCCAGTTGGGTCTTGACGGCGGCGCCGGACCGGCGCCGATGCTCGGCGATCGCGTAGGCCCGGAAGGACTCCGCGACAGGCAAGTCTGCGTCGCGCGACAGGGTCCTGGCGCGGTAGGTGCGTGCCAGTTCGTCGAAAAATACCGCTGCAGACCAGCCGTCGAAAACAAGATGATGAGCCACGAGCAGCAGCGCGTGCCGGCAACCGCCAAGCTCGATCAGTTCAAATCGCACCAGCGGCGCCTGTGTCAGATCAAACGGCCGGCGCAGGACCGAGGCACAGTGTTTGGACAACTCGGCGGCATCACGCAACGCGATGGACGCCGGTTCGATCGATATCCCGGGGTTGATTCGGAAGCCGCTGCCATCGGCTGACACCGACATTGCGAACGCTTCATGGCGGGAACCTACTGACCTGATCGCCGCCCTCAGCGCGTTACGGTCGAGCGCGCCGTCCAGCATCAGCAGCTGCGACTCATTGTAGGCAACGCTCGCCGCTTCACCGAACTGGCAGGCGAGCCATTTTTCGGCCTGCGCATCGGTCAGCGGTATTTCGTCGGGCAAGTCGGCGCTGATACTTTTCTGTCGCGACGGCGTATGCTCCGACACCCGCGCAGCGGAATGCGACTGGCCGGCGATGACGAACTCTGTCGTGTCTGTGGGCGGGACTCCGCGACCGGACGTACGTGCGAGCATTCCGGCATCCAGCAGTTCGTCCGTCGCCGCGCGGATTCCGTCGACGATGCGATCGATCGTGCCCTCATCGTGGACTGCGCTCAGAAAACAGTTGAATTGCGCGTACAAGTGCAGCCCGCGATCGCGCAGCGCGTAGAACAACAGTTCGGCAAACGGCTGGTCGCGATCGACCTGGATGCGCCAAAGCGAGCTGAAGCAGATCGCGTGCATCGGCGCCGCGCACTGGCCGAAATAGGCGTTGAGGCGCGCGACCATTCGCGCTGTGCGCTCGTTCACGGTCTGTTGCAGTTGCGCACCTTGCTGCTTCAGCCAGGTCAAAGTCGCCCGCGCCGCAGCCAGAGCCAGCGGGTGGCGCACGAACGTTCCGGCGAAATACGTTACGCCAGCCTCCGGCTGGCTGTCGTCGCCGAATTGCCAGGCGCCGCCGTCGAGCGCATCCATCCATTTGCCTGCACCGGCAACAACCGCGAGCGGCAGGCCGCCACCGATGATCTTGCCGTATGTGACAAGGTCGGCGCGGACGCCGTAGAACTCCTGGGCACCGCCGGGAGCAACTCGAAAGCCGGTAATGACCTCGTCGAAGATCAATGCGCAGCCACCACGGTCGCAGATGCCACGCACCGCGCGCACGAACTCGCGCGGCTGCAGCATGGGATTGCGCGCCTGTACCGGCTCGAGCATGACGGCGGCGAGTTCGTGCGCGCGTTCCTGGATCGTGGCGAGAGCCGCGTCGGACCCGAACTCGAGAACAAGCACGTTTTCGACCGCGCTCGCAAGGATTCCCGGCGCCGCGGCAACCGAGTGCAGTTGCGGCGTGCCTCGCACGATCACCTCGTCGAAGATGCCATGATAGGAATCCTTGAAGATGACAATGGTCTTGCGACCGGTTACCGTGCGCGCGATGCGCATGGCGCCCATGACCGCTTCCGAGCCGGTGTTGCAGAATGCGACGCGTTCGACACCGGTCATTTCGCGAATCAGTTCGGAAACTTCGGCGGCCAGCGGATGTTGCGGGCCGATTTCAAATCCTTTTTCGATCTGCGCCACCAGCGCCTGCCTGACCACCTCCGGTTGATAGCCGAGGAAATTCGCGCCAAACGCGTTGAGCAGGTCGACGTAGGCATTTCCGTCGATGTCCCACAACTCGGCGCCGTGCGATCGCTCGACGACGATCGGGTAGACCAGTTCCTTCCACAACGGATTGAAGCCGGTGACCACGCGCGGGTCGGCCATCGCCGGGCGATGACGGTCGGCGAATGCTTTCGATTTGGCGGTGCGACGCGCATAACGCGCGGAAAATGCATCGAGCCAGGCGCGTTGACGGGCATCCGGCGAAACTGCGGTTCGCCGCGTTATGCGCGCTTGCGCGCCGAATGCCGCACCGTCGGCATCGGAGCGCTGTGCGACAGGCCCGGCGCGAACAGGGGCCGGATCACTGGCGCATGTGCAGTGCGATAGCAGAGGAGCCGCCGTATCGGCGCGCGAGGAATGATCACTCGATCGGGCCGATTGCTGGTGGCTTTCGATATGTCCGCGCAGTTTGGCAGACGTGTCCAGATCGTCCATCAGGCGACGAAACTTCAATCGGATTCCAAAGCGGCGCTCCAGTCCCAGAGCAAGCTGGGTCAACGCCAGTGAATCCAGGCCCAGATCGAGAAATGGCGTGGCGTCGTCCGCAGCCGTCACAGCTGAGCCGACCAAACCGGCGATCATGTCCTGCAATTCCATTCGCAGCGGCGATGCCGGCGTGGGATCCGGCGATGAATCCTTGGCCGCGTCGCTTGTTTGCTGTTCGACAACCGCAGCCGCGTTGTGGGCCAGCGGTTCGTCGATCCAGTAGCGCTGACCTCGAAAGCGGTAGCCAGGCAACGTTACGCGTTGCCGATCTGCGCTGGCGCAATAGTGGTCCCAGTCGACGCGGCAACCGAGGCTCCACAGGCTGCCGACCGCCGTCGCAAGGTGGGTCGCATCGGAGGCGTCGGCTGACTGGGAGGGCAGCGATGCAACGACGCGTTCGGGCGGGACACCGTTTGCGCGCAGCGTGCGTGAAAGCACATGCCCGGGTCCGACCTCCAGCGCAACCCGTTCGGCGTCACGCAGCGCGTGAGCACTTGCCGACGCAAACTGCACGGGCGCGCGCAGCTGCCGGCACCAGTAGTCGCGCGAGACGGCTTCTTCCTGAGTCACCGGCCGGCCGGTGACGCTCGAATAGAACGGGATCTCCGGCGCGTGCAGGCGTGCATCCCCGAGCACGAGGCGCAGCCCCGGAAGCGCGTCGATCATCAAATCGGAATGGAACGCATGGCTCACGCGCAATCGGGCGCTGGCGAAACGCAGACTCTCCAATTGTTCTTCGAGCTTTCCGATCGCATTGATGCTACCGGATACCACCGTGAGATCCGGCGCATTTGTCGCAGCGATCCCGACATCAGCGCCGAGCAACCGCGTCAGTTGCTGCGGGTCGGTGCGCACCGCCAACATCGCGCCGGGCGAGCATCCGTCCATCGCACGCGCGCGCGCCGTTACGATCATCATCGCGTCTTCGACCGAAAAAACACCGGCGATACAGGCGGCCACATATTCGCCGAGACTGTGACCAACCATCGCCGCAGGCTGCAAGCCCCAAGAAAGCCAGAGTCGGGCGAGCGCGTACTCGACCGCGAACAGGGCCGGTTGCGCATACAGGGTCCGATCAAGCTGCGCGGCATTGGCCGGGTCTGTGTCCAGAATCAGATCGCGCAGGCCGCACCCAAGAAACGGCGCAGCCAATGCGCAGCAGCGCTCGAACGCCTCCGCGAAGACCGGTTCGGTCGCAACCAGTTGCGCGGCCATTGCCGCATGCTGCGAGCCCTGTCCGGGGAAAAAGAACACCGCGCTCGCACGACCGCGTGCGGCTCTTGCCTTGGCTTGTGCCAGTTTTTTTCTGGCCTCGTCGACCGATGCTGCGACGATGGCGCAGCGAAACTCCATCTCGCGTCGTCCGGTCGCCAGCGACCATGCGATGTCCGCAAGTTCGTCGTCGACGTGCGCAGCCAGGAACTGCAGCAGGTCGTCGGCGCGATCGCGCAGACCTTGTTCATTGCGTGCCGAAAGCGGCAGGACCATTACCGAGCGCGAAGGCGGCAGGCGCGGTTCGGCCGCGGGTGCCTGCTCGAGAATGACATGTGCATTCGTGCCGCCCACGCCGAATGAGCTGACGCCGGCACGCCTCGGCGTGATGCCCATGGGCCAATCGATGTTGCGGTCCGCCACCTTGAACGGGCTTGCGCCGATGTCGATTTCCGCATTGGCCTGTCGGAAGTGCAGCGATGGCGGAATGCTCTGGTGATGCAATGCGAGAGTTGCCTTGATCAAGCCGGTTACTCCGGCGCCCGCGACGAGGTGGCCGATGTTGCCCTTGAGCGAGCCGAGCCAGCAGTACTGGCTGTGCTGCGACTGCGCGCGAAACGCGCGCGTGAGCGCTTCGACTTCAATCGGATCGCCCAATGCAGTGCCGGTACCGTGCGCTTCGACGTAGCCGATCGAATCGGCATCGACGCCTGCCGAAGCGAGCGCCAGGCCTATCGCCGTGGCCTGGCCGCTCACGCTCGGCGCCGTGAAGCTCGCCTTGTCGGCGCCATCATTGTTGACGCCTACGCCGCGGATGACAGCCCAGATCGTGTCGCGCTGTGCGATCGCATCGGCCAGCCGCTTGAGCACCACGACGGCGCCACCGGAAGAAAACACCGTGCCGTTGGCGTCGGCACCAAACGGGCGGCAGCGGCCATCGGGGGATTCCATGCCGCCGTCGACCGCCTCGCTGGCGGTGTCGTGCGGCACGATGATGTTGATGCCACCGGCAAGCGCCGCGTCGCACTGCCAGGTCATCAGCGCATACCACGCCTGTGTCACTGCCACCAGCGACGTCGAGCAGGCCGTGTAGAGACTGATCGCAGGTCCCGTCAATCCGATGCGATGGGCGACGCGCGTCGCGACGTAATCCTTCTCGTTGGCAAGCATCGTGGCGAATTCGCCGCGTGCCGCGACGAGATCGCTGCGCGCTTCGACCCGCTTGCGGTAGTCGTTGTTCGAGACTCCGGCATAGACACCCACACGACCGGCAAAACGCTGCGTGTCGATGCCGGCGTCCTCAAGCGCGTTCCAACACAGCTCGAGGAAGACACGCTGCTGCGGGTCCATCAGCAATGCCTCTGCCGGCGCGATATCAAAAAACGCCGCATCGAACAGGTCCGCGCCGGCAATCGTGCCGTGCGCCGTCATGTTGCGCATCCCGTTCGCGCCGATCGGCTGCGCAGTCGCACTGCGCTCAATGCTCTCCGTACCGGCGACGAGATTGCTCCAGAATTCGGCAACTGTTGCCGCGCCAGGGAAACGGCCGGCCATGCCGACAATCGCAATTCCGTCCACGACTAACTGCTGGCGCGCGCTGGCGCAAAGCGTTCGAATACCTCGGCTTGGGAAGCCACCGGGGATCGAGGTGGCTGCCGCGACGTGCGTTTCGTCCCCGTCGCACCCTCGAGCAACTCCGACTGCCGGGCAACGGTCGGATGCTCGTAGATTTGGCCGACACTCATGAGTAGACCATGACTGCGCAGCTCGGTCAGAGCCTGGACGACCACCAGCGATGTTGCGCCCCGGTCGAACAGGTTGTCCGTCGGTGCAAGATTGCCGTCGGCGAGTAGCCGTTGCCACAGGCGCGCGACGTTCGCGGCGACGGATCCGTGCTCATCCCAGTCGCCGGTGCCGGCAACGGGGTTCCGCAGCAAGCCAAGTCTATCGACCTTGCCACTGTCCGTCGTCGGAAGCCGGACGTGTAATACGAAGTGCTGTGGCACCAGGTACGACGGCAACGATCGCACGCAATGTTGCCGCAGCGAGACCTCGAGCGCCCCCGTGCCACCGTCGCCGGTACTCGGAACGACATGCGCGACCAGGCGCGCTTCGGCTCCAACGCCGTGGGCAACCACCGCGGCCTGCACAACCCGCGCATGGCGCCCGAGCACCGCTTCGATTTCCGCTGGATCGATCCGATGCCCGGCAACCTTGATCTGCGTATCGACCCGACCGAGATACGTCAGTTCGCCGAAAACATTGCCGCGGACAAGATCGCCGGTCCGGTACCAGCGCCGCCCGCCCTGCGTCACGAAGCGCTGCGCATTGGCGTCCATGCCACCCACATAACCGGCAGCGAGGCACGAGCCGCCCAGCAACAACTCGCCTTCGCCGCCGGTCGAGTCCAATGCATCGATAGCCGCCACGACGTGAGGCAGCGTCCGTCCGATCGGCGGCAGCTCCGGCCACGCGGCACTGTTACCGCTCAACTCGTGGCTGGTGACGACGTGGGTCTCGGTGGGTCCGTAGTGGTTGTGCAGCACGCAATCCGGAAGCATCGCGAACAGGGCCCGGATGGCAGGCGTGATACGTAGCTGTTCGCCGGCCGTGACGACATCGGTCAACGTTTTGGGCAACAGATCCGGATCCGCGGCGACTGCACCGGCCAGCGACTGCAGCGCAACATACGGCAGAAATATGCGTTCGACGTGCTCGCGGCGCAGTAACGCCAGCAGTTCCCACGGGTCGCGACGCTGCTCGTCGCTTGCAAGAACCAGGGTTCCTGCCGTCGCCAGCGTCGAGAAAATTTCCTGGAATGAGACATCGAATCCAAGTGGCGCGAATTGCAGTGTACGCGCGCTTCGGCCCAGGCGCGGATGGCGCTGGTGCCAGCTGATCAGACCGGCGACGCCTGCCGTCGACATCGCGACACCTTTCGGTGACCCGGTCGAGCCCGAGGTAAACAGGACATAGGCTATCGGACCGTTCGGCTTCAGGACCAAGCCTTGACCCTTTCCCCTGCGTTCGACGTTTTCGACAGCCGCACCGATCGACGCGAGGCAGGCTCTCATCGCAGGATCGGTAACGACCAGGCGCGGCTGTGCATCGTGGATCATGGTCGCGATCCGCGCTTCGTCCAGTCGCTGTTCGAGTGGTAGATAGGCGCAGCCGTAGGCCAATGCGGCGAGCATCAATGCGATGTTTTCCGCGCTGCGCTCGGCAGAGAAGGCGACGATCTCGCCGGCGCACATGCCGAGCGAATCGAATGCCCGCATCAGACCAGATGCCGTCCCTGCCAGGTCTGCATAGGAAAACGCGTCGTTTCCGCAGACCACGGCGGTGGCTTGCGGCATGACGGCCGCATGTGCGGCAACCCGTGCCAGTAACGCATTGACCGGCGCCGCCAGTTCGGGTTCCGCCACGGCATTCATCGACTGCCCCAGCCGGTGTCGCGATGACCCAGTGCTTCGGCAAGCACCATCGGCGGCGATGCCAGACGTAGGTAGGCGTCCAGCAGATGCGCAGCTACGGCCTTGCCGTTGCGTCGACGTTCGGAAACGACGTCCCGGACGAAGTCGGGCCAGTTGTCCGACCCGAGCTGATCATGCGCGATCGAAATCGTCATCGAAACGCTGCGCGCCGTATGCCACCAGCCGCACGGCAGGAACAGCGTCTCGCCGGCACGAATCGTGATGTTGTGCGCCCGGGCGTGGCGAAACAGCGGGTAGCGTTCCAGATCGGGTTCATGATGATTGCGGATGTCCGACTGCCACGGAACTGCGGGCTTGGCATAGAGGAATGGTTGCTGCGACGGCGCGTAAAGGACGAATTCCTTTTCGCCATGCAGCTGCGTGATCCATGCGTGCAGGTGCAGCACGTCGTAGTGCAGGTACGGAAACCTTCCACCAGGCCCGCCGAAAAATATCTCCAGGTTGTTCACTCCGGAGAACAAACGCTGTGGCAGTAGCCGGCTGTTCTGCCGATCCGGAACGCTGAAGGCGATGCGCGGACTGACCTGATCCAGCAGCCTCGAAAACTCGCGCGCGATGCCGAATTTGCACGGATACGGTGCCGGCTGGGAAGGCGTCGAGGCCTCCAGACGATCGAGCAGTGCGGCCAAGAGAATCTCGCCGCCGAGAAATTGCAACCGTTGGGTGCCGTGACGATTGCGAAAATAGTCCGGAGTCCCGTGTCCATGAATCGGCCACGCAGCGCTGGCGTCGTTCAACACCACCGGCACGCGCGGCAGCAGGTAACGCTCGCGAAATTCTGCCGCCGACAATCCCGAGCGGCGCTCGACGACAACAGATTCGTGATCGGCCGCCTTCGCCGGGCCGGCATTCCGGGGGCAATGCCATACGGCGCCATTGCTTCGGCCGCTCGGATTCGCCGAATTGAGCAGCATGATGGCCCTTTGCTCCGTGAACCGCAGGCTCAGCGCGCGCCGCGTCCGAACAGGACGATTTCGACGGTCTGCAGAAAGATCAGCGCGTCGAAGCGCAGGCTATGGTTCTTCACATAGAACAGGTCGAAGGTGAGCTTCTCGGCCGCATCCTCGGCATTCGCTCCGTACGGGTAGCGCAACTGGGCCCACCCGGTAATGCCGGGCTTCACACAATGCCGCAACGAGTAATACGGGATCGTGCGGCTCAGTTCGTCGACGAACTGCGGCCGTTCGGGGCGCGGCCCGATCAGGCTCATGCTGCCGTTCAGGACGTTCCATAGTTGCGGCAGCTCGTCGAGACGCAACTTGCGGATCACGCGGCCCACGCGCGTGACCCTCTGGTCGTTCTGCCTCGCCCACTGAGCGACGCCGCCGGCTTCGGCGTCCACCCGCATGCTACGGAACTTGAACAGGCGAAAGACGCTGCCGCGTTCGCCGACGCGTTCCTGTGAATACAGAATCGGCGCTTCGGCTCCTGACTCGATGCGTATTGCCAGTGCAACCAGCAGCATCAGCGGCCAGCTCAACGCGAGTATCAGGCTTGCGCTGCCGATGTCGAAAGCGCGCTTGGAAAGTTTGCGTAATGGCGAGCCGTCGAAGCCGCCTGAAAAGATCAGCCAGGATGGCGGCGTGGTCAGTTTGACCTTGCCTGACTCGCGTTCCATGAAGCGGACCGGATCGGTCACCATGATGCCCCGTTGGCGACATTCGAGCAATTCGTCCATCGGCAGCGTGCCGCGCCGATCGTCGGGAACAACAACGATCTCATCGATATGACGGCTGCCCGCCCATGCATCCAGCGACGAATGTACGGTCACCATTTGCGCCATGGGCACCATGACAGGTTCGCCGGCGACGGGAACGAAACCGACGATGGAAAATGTTTCCCGGTCGGAGCGATTGCGCAACCGCTGCGCAATGAAGGCGGCGCGCTGCCCTGCACCGAGGATGAGAATGCGGCGCTTGAGTCCCTCATGCTCCATGAGCCGGGTCGCGATGGTCCGCCAAATCGCGACGGCGGCCAGGCCGGTCAGCAGCGTCAGGGCAAATACGCCGCGCCCGATGTACGCCTGGGGTATGAGATAGTAGAGGACCGGCAGCAGCAGCGTGCCGAGCGTGAACGCGACTGCCTGGCGCGCGAATGTTGCCATCGCCGTCTCGCGTGTCTGCGGCTGATACAGTCCGAGAGCGCACATGCAAACCAGCATTGCTCCTGAGAACAGCAGGCCCCGCTCAAGGAAACGGTCCGCGAATGCCGTGTACGCGGCTGCATCGCTGAAATAGCGCAGGTGTGCGGCAATGCTCGCGCTGGCAATCAGCAGCACGGCATCCACGGCGACGATCAGAAACATCCAGTGCCGGGATTGCTGGCGAAGCCAACGCAGCTTCGTCGGCCGCAGCGCGCCTTCCGCAGATCCCGGCAGGCGCAATTCCTGGGAGTTGCTCTGAACTACAGCGTGTTGCGTCGCCCAAGTCGACAACAGGGTCCTGCGTCGGCGGCTGGTCGGCAACCGGATGCGCTTCCTCGGAGTCCTGGTCAAGGTCTTGCGTTGCTGTGCGGGGCGATGGCGATTCATTTCGATGACTCTCTGCTGCGATACCGGCCGGCAAGCGCGCGGAGTCGCATCGCCGGAAATGCATGCCTTGGCATGCGGCCTTAGGCATACACGGCGCCGGATGAATGCTCTGTGCGACAGCCAACCCACCGGGTTTTACAGCCGGGAACGGTTTAGGAAAAATATTTCCCCGAACCGAAGACTTTACTTGCCGTCTCGGGTCGAGCCGCATACGAAACCTTGCGGACAACCTTTGTTGCGCGTGTTGCGTACGGTGTTGCCGAGAAAGTCGAGACGAACGCCGCGCAGATCCGGGTCCACCCAGGCCGAGCACGGCAGACGTCGTGGATCTGCGGCACCTGACGATCCGCTGAACTGGTTTCGCACGATGGACGCGGCCGCCGACCGGCAGTCTTGCTCCGTGCATTCCACGCCGAGCAAACAGTCGCCTTCGCCGGCGATGCGGTTCTCGGCTACCTCGTCGTGAATCCCCTCCGACAAGCGCAGCTCGATGCTGTTGCCTCGCGCGCGGCAAAGGTCGCCGGCAGCCAAGCCGCCCTCGGCACCCAGGGCACTGCAGCTGCCGTCGATCGTCGATTGTTCGATGCGCACCGAGCCGGAGGCTTTGACCTGATTGCCCGCATTGGCTCGCGCCTGAACCGAACGCAGATCGATCTTTGCAGTTCGATCCGCGTGCAGAAGGTCGATACCGTCTTGCGCATTGTGATGCACATTGACGTGATCGAAAACCCAATGGCCCGCGGTCGCGGATGTTCCCAAACCATCGCCGTAACCGCCGCTATCCTCACCCCAGCAACCGAAATGGGAACCGTTCGGATAACGTTCGCCGCAGCCGTTCCAGGCGATCTCAACGTCGCGGAAGGAAATTTGCCCGCTGTTGCCGGAAGCCCCGGCACCGAGATCGCCGTTCCATCCGGCCCAGCCATTGCCGATCACGCGGACTCGTTCGAGTGACCAGTCACGCAATCTTCCTGCACGAATGCCGTCATGAGCGAGACCGTGGATGTACAGATCATGGAGGTTGACGCCGGTCGAGTCTGAAGCGCTGATGCCGGCCGACGCCCAGGCACCATAGGGAGGATGCTCGCGCTCGCACGGATCGGCCCGATTCGTACCTTTGTGGAATTCTATACAACTGGAATGATCGGTTATCTCCAGGCAGCCGACCTCGACATGCGAGCTGCCGCTCAGGTCGATGACGGTGCTGGCGTGTTGAGTTCCCCACAACTCGGGCGGCCGCGGACAACCGCCATCGTAGCCCGCACCGAGAATCCGCGTCGGCTGCTGCGCCGTCCCGCCCGGCACCGGCGTCATGTGGCAGTCCCAAGGCCAGTCCAGGCGGCACTTCTCCAGCGCGCCAGCCTCGTCGGCATCGCGTCCCATGGCATAGCTGCCACCGGCGATGTTCAGCGTATCACCGCCAGCGATCCGCGCCGGACCGCCGGGCGGCAACGCGTCGAACGGATGGTGCCATGCGCAATGATGATCCGATTTTGCCGCCGCGGCGACATTGCTGCGGCCATCGCATTGAGCGACGCTGCCTCCGTCGGGCCGCACATAGAAAGTCGCTGCCCGCGCATTCGCAAAGGCCAGCGCAACGATTCCAGCCGTCAGCAACCTGCCGGCGTACATCAGCGGCTAGGCACCGGCCGAGCGCGGCAGCAAGGCACGCACCAGCGTGCGCGTAGCACCGAACGTCGCGCTGGCGCCGAGCGACCGCAACAGTTCCGGTATCGCCTCGTCACGGCGATCCTCGGACAAGAAGCGCCAGGCGAGATCGTAATGGCAGCGGGCAATGCGGCGCCTGACCGCGCGACGACAGGTGCGCGCGAATTGCGGATTGACCTCCAGGAAAGCAGTCAGCGTTGCCAGGTCATTGCGCGCATCGAGCACGTAGTCGCGCCGGCTCAGGCTGTCCGGTCGCACGCATCGGCGCAGCAGCCTTTCGTTGACGAAGTC
This sequence comes from Rudaea sp., assembly GCA_036496665.1. Lineage (GTDB taxonomy): Bacteria > Pseudomonadota > Gammaproteobacteria > Xanthomonadales > Rhodanobacteraceae > Rudaea. Next base: position 46,992 of record DASXKR010000028.1, read on the forward strand.
GGCCTCGAACCGGGTCGCCAGGCGCAGGAAGAATTCGTAGTCCTCCCCCACTGCCAGGCGCTCGTCGAAGCCGTCGACGTGATTGATCGCCTGCCTGTCCACGACCACTGCCGACGTGAGCAGAAAGAATTCGCAGAATAGCGGCAGCAGGATATCGCCGCGATGTGCACTTATCCGGCGTACGTAGTTGTCGATTGGATTGCCGTAGGCGTCCACGAACGATGCGTCGCAATAGACCAGTCCCACATCGGCCTGCAACAGGGGCAGTTGCGCTTCGAGCTTGCGCGGCTGCCATGCATCATCGGCATCCAGGAAAGCCACGACATCCCCATGCGCCAGGCGAATTCCATGGTTGCGCGCGGCAGCAGGCCCGGCATTTTCCTGCCTGACGTAGCGCAACTCCTGCGCGCAGCGGTGCTGCAATGCGCCGATGCACTCTGCGGTGAAGTCCGTTGAACCATCGTCGACGACAATGATTTCGATGTGATCTTCGGGGTAGGTCTGCGCGCAGATCGACTGCACCGCGGCAACGAGGCGCGCAGCACAGTTGTAGGTCGGAACGATGACGCTAACCGTACGCACGCTGGCGCTCCACTTCGATGCGACGCTGCAGATTGCGCTCCCAGGCCAGTGATGTCGCCGCAATCAGATCGATGTCGTCGCAGCAGGGTTCCCAGCCCAGGACCGTGCGGATCCTGCGTACGTCCGCGATCAGCGACGGCGGGTCGCCGGCGCGGCGCGGATATTCGACGATGGCGATCGCCGCGCCGTTCGCACGTCCAACCGCCGCGGCGACCTCGCGCACCGAGTAGCCATGTCCATAGCCGCAGTTGAGCGTGACCGGATAGCCGCCTTGACGCAGGTACTCCAGTGCCGCCAGATGCGCGCGCGCCAGATCATCGACGTGGACATAGTCGCGTACGCCGGTGCCATCGGGTGTGGGATAGTCGGTGCCAAAGATGCGAAGGTGCGGTCGCCGGCCGACCGCGACCTCGCAAGCAACCTTCGTCAATAGTGTTGCGTTGAGCGTCGACTGGCCGATCCGGCCTCGAATATCGCTGCCGGCGACGTTGAAGTAGCGCAACACCACGTGCCGCATGCCGCCGCACCGGGCCAGGTCGCGCAGCATCCATTCGCTGACCAGCTTGGAGGATCCATACGGGTTGATCGGGGTTGTCGGGCTGTCCTCGTCCACGCGACCCGCGTCGGGCTCGCCGTACACTGCGGCAGTCGACGAAAACACGAAATGCCTGACTCCCGAACGCATGCAGCAAGCCAGCAGATTGCGCGTAGCGCAGGAGTTGTTGCCGTAATAGCGCAGCGGATCCTCGACCGATTCCGGCACGATCGTACGCGCGGCGAAGTGCATGACGGTATCTATTTCACGCTGGCGTAGAAGTTTTTCCACCATGGTCACGTCACCGACATTGGCCACGACCAGTTCCGCATCGAGTACGGCATCGGCGAAGCCAGTGCTCAGATCGTCGATCACGACGACTGTTTCGCCGGCGGCGGCAAGCTGCAGCGCCACGTGGCTGCCGATATACCCGGCGCCGCCCGTGACCAGAACTGGCTTGTTGCGCTTCATGCATTACTCCGCAACATCACTTCTTCCGCGAATTTGTTTTTCCGGCCGGGAAAACTGCAAGCGGCGAGCCAGCCCGCGGCGGGGTTTGCAGCAATGATAATTTCGGGTGAGCCGGCGTTCATCTGGCTACCCTCCCGTGCCTGCGCAGATAGGTCGTCGCCGCTTCGCGCAGGCGGCGATCGATCGCGAAAGCCGGCAGCACATAGCCGAGCAGCATCACCAACGCCATGGCAGCCAGGCGTGCAAAGTGCGAGTGCAAGCCGCCGAGTTCACTCGCTTCGGCAATCGCAATACAGCCTGTGCCAAGGCCAACGGCCGTGGCGACAGCGCGAAGGTCGGGCAACGCGCGGAATGCCGGAGGGCACGTTAGGTAACGCAGCACATTGAGCGCGGCGATGCTCGCAGCGGACGCGTATACCGACCCCATCACGCCGAACGCTGGGATCCAGATGAGATTCAGCAATACGTTCAGGCCGGCTGCGGCAAGAGTAAGCAGCAATACCGTGTTGGAACGTTTCATCAACAGAAGGCCGGCGCCACAGATGCCAAAAAGGCCATCGAGCGTATAGGTTATGCCGACAATTACGAACACCATCGCCGACGCCGACTTGTCGTCGCCTGCCATGAGCAACAGCACGTCCGGCCCCACACTGAGCAGACCGACAACCATCGCGACCGTCACGTAGACCAGCATGTGCAACACGACGCGCTTGGTGCGCAGCACCGCTTCGGCTCCGCGTGTTTCGTATTCGCGGATGCTTACCTGCGTGTAGGCGTTGTACAGCGCGAAATTGAACAGATTGTTGATGTTTAGAGCGAGTCCGAAACCGATCGTGTAGATGCCGACGGCGGCAAAATTGCCGAGCATCTGGCGCAGCATCAGGCGGTCGGCGAATGACAGCAGGTTCGTGGCGATCTCGTTGGCGACGAGGGGCAAACCGTAGCGCAAGCCCTCGGCATATCGCGTGCGGTCGGCATCACGCCATTGCATCGGCAGTTGTGAGCGCAGCCAGTAGGCAAGGCCAAGGGCAAAAAAAACGGCCACCAGAAGACGGGCCAGATAGGCGCCGAACGCGCTGCGTTCGATGAAGTAGACGATGAGAAGAATGCTGAATGTGTCCAACCAGCGCTGTGCAACGCTGATACGCACCGAAATGTCGGACCGCTCCTCCGCAAAGGCGAATGCACCGGCGAAGCTGATCCAGATCGTGGGCAACAGCAATAGCAGCATCACCCAACCGATGCGGCTCTCCTCAGCACCAGTGCGCATCACGATCACCGCGTAAGCGGCCAGCGCGAGCATCCACAGTAGGACGCTGGCAACGAACGGCAGCAGCACGAAATTGGCGCCGAAGCGGGCCAGCGCGGTAACTCCACCCGCGTGAGGATAGAAACGCAGGATGGTATGTTGGGCGCCGAGCTTGAATAGACCGGCGAGTATCAGCAACCATGCGTCGAAATAACCGAACATCCCGTATTGCCCGGTATCGAGCAGGCGCGTCATGATCGGAAACGAAACAAACCCGGCAGCCATGACCAGCACGTTGCCTAATGCATAGCGCAGGTAATGCGTGGCCACGCTGACTCGTTTGATGTCAGGCGACCCGAACACTGGTTGGGCGGTTATGGAACTCATGCGCATGCTGCAGGCGACGGTAGCGAACAGAACGATTGCCGTAAGTTGCCAAGCCAACGAAACGTCTGGTTCGTTCAGCCGCCGTGCGGGGAGGGGTTGGCTCGCGCAACGCATTTCTCGTTCAGCCAAGACAGGGTGCCGGCCATGATTGCGCCGCAAACAGCGGCGTCGCGCCTTAGCGTCGTCATACCGACACACAACCGGCGCGACCTTGTCGTGCGTGCAATCGATTCCGTGCTTGCCCAAGCGCGAGACCTTCAATGCGAAGTGATCGTCGTCGATGACGGGTCGGTCGACGGAACTGACGAAACGGTCTTCCGGAAATACCGGGATGATCCGCGCGTCAGCCTGCTCCGTTCGGTCAGGCGCCACGCCAGCGGCGCGCGCAATCTGGGATTTGCGGCAGCCCGCGGCAGCTATGTCTGCTTCCTGGACTCCGACGACTATTGGCTTCCGGGAACGGTTGAAACCGTCGTCGCGATCTTCCGTGACCATCCGCATCTCGGCTTTGTTAGTGTCGATGGCGGTACGATTGAAACCGTTCACCAACCAGCGTTGCAGCGGATTGTGGCCGGCGATGCACCAGGCTGGTCACATGCGGATTTCCCGCATCATGTGCTGGCCAGCGAACGCCGGTCCGCACCCGACGCGCGCAACGTAAACCTCCTGTATGGAGACTTTTTTCCGGCAATCGTCAACGGCGACCTGTTTTACCTCAGCGGACTGATCATTCGCAGAGAGGTGGTCGAACGCGCCGGACCGTTCAACGAGCGGTTCCGCTATTTCAACGACTGGGAATTTTTCGCGCGCGTGTGCTCGCTCGGCCCGGGTGCCTACGTAGACTACGATGGCTTTCGCCGCGCTACCGGACAACCGGACCAGATATCGCGCAGGCGCGCGCCGACGGCGATGGCCCGTCGCCGTTTGTTCATCGTGCACACTCAGCAGCGTCGTTTCGCGCACGCTGCTGAATCAGATCGCCGGCAAGTCCTGCAACGGGCTTTGGACGATGCGCACTACGCAATGGCCCGGTGCCTGGCCGATACGCCGCACCGACAATGGTGCAGATGGTATTTGTATCGTTGTATACGACGTGGCCACAAGGTCCTGCGCTGCCTCGCATTGCTCGCCGGCGGACGTTTCTTCGCGCAATAGGTTTTCTTGCCGAACCGCTTCTTTCTGTGCAAATCATTTCTGATCGAAAGTCACTAAAATCACGTCGTGGCTGAGTTCGCTTGTTCATGAAACTGACTCAAATCATTGTTGCAAATGAACTTTTGTTCTGGCAGATTCGCGCAAGTAAATTTTACACACCTGTTTGATCTGTCGGTTTATTGAGATCGAAAATTCGGGGAGTTCTCTGGACTTTCTTCTGAGTCTCGCGTCCACGCGCAGGCTCGCTCACCTTTGCGTGTATTCCGCACCAGCGCTCGTTTGCAGCCGGCAACCACGCCTATTCCCCGTACCAGCCGCGAGCCCCGTTTCGCAAACGGATGCGTGAATCAGGCATAAACCTCCATCGCTCTTTCTGGAACAACGAAGTTTTTACCTATCATGAAAATATTTCTCACACTGTGTGCCGTTGCCCTGATCGTCCCTTCCGTATCCGTGGCCAAGTCGAAAAAACCACCACCTCATGCCGGCGGCACTACTTCGACATCGACCACCCACTACGTCCGTTCCGACGGCGGTTCCACGACCCAATGCACCGGGCTGAGCAATACCGCATATCCCGGCAGCGGCGTTGGCCAGAACTGCGCGTGGCATCATCCATTCGACGCACTGCCGCCACAGGGCGACGGCGCGGCGCCGCCGCTGGCGCTGCATGGCGGCGATACGCTGGTGATCGGAGCAGGCAGCTACGAAATGGGCCTGAACGCGCCCGACGCGAAGACCTATCCTGCATGCAACCAGAACTGGTCGTGGGATTGCTACATGGCGTCGATCCCCAGCGGAACAGTCGCGCAGCCGACTCGAATTCTTGGCGCCGGCTGGGACCAGGGTTGCACGGCGCCACCCCAACTGTGGGGAAGTGAGCATTCCGCCCAAGTCGTGACTCTGGACGGGAGCAGCAACGTCGTCATCGGCTGTCTGGAAATCACCGATCACAGCTCGTGCATCGAATCGCACCTGCAAGGCAACAGTCCGTATGCGTGCAACCGCTCCACTCCGCCGTTTGGTCCGTGGGCTTCGCGCGGCATTTTCGCCCGGGATGCCGCCAACGTCACGCTGCAGGACCTCAATATCCACGGCATGGCGAACCGCGGCATTCTTGCTGGCCGCCTGAACAACTGGATCGTCGATCGAGTGCAGATCCTGGCCAACGGATGGGCCGGATGGGATGGCGATCTCGGTGAGTCGGCAGGTTCTTCGAATTCCGGCCAGATGCTTTTCCAGACCGTGGAAATTGGCTGGAATGGCTGCGGCGAGACTTATCCGGACCGGCAGGTTTTCGGATGTTGGGGTCAGATGGAGGGTGGCTACGGCGATGGACTGGGCACCAACAAGACCGGCGGCAACTGGATCTTCCAGAATTCCTATTTCCACAACAACACCCAGGACGGCCTCGACCTGCTCTACGCCGATACGACGGCCACGATCACGGTTCAGCAGTCGCATGCGGAGGGCAATGCCGGCAACCAGATGAAACTGGCCGGATCACCGACTGTGGAGAACTCCGTCATCGTCGGCAATTGCTCGTCTTTTGAGGGCGTGGGCTACATGACCGGGGACAACTCCGCCGGCGCCGACAGCGCGGGCGATCTGTGCCGCGCCTTGGGCAACGCACTGGTGTTGTCGGTGCAACCCGGCCTGAAGGCAAATGTGCTCTTCGACTCGATCACCGGAGAGGGCGACTGCCTGATCCTGGCGGTCAATGGTGATTCCTCGTCTTCTGTCACGATCCAGAACAACACGCTGATCGGCAAGCCCGACTGGATGAAGGCCGACCAGAGCCCGCAACCGCAGTCGTGCCTGTTCTACTGGGACAGCGGTCCGTCCACCTGGCCGGTCAGCTACAGCGGCAATATGGTGTGGCAGGTTAAGGACAACTATTGTCCGCCGGGAACCGGAAACATCTGCAATCAAGATCCGGGCATCGTCAACGGCTCACTGACGACGTTCGATCCGACACCCAAACCGGACAGCCCTCTGATCAACGCTGCGGTAACCACTGAAAGCCCTTTGCCGACTGATGTGCGCAACCTGCCTCGACCAACCATGGGCGGCTACGATATCGGCGCGGTCCAGTATCAGGGAATCTGTGATGACACGCTGTTCTTCAGCAACTTCCAGCTAACCGGTAGTCCCTGCCAGTAAATTCCAGCCGGCACCTGCCCTGGTCGTGAGACTCGGGCAGGTGCGTCGATGGATGCGGCTACAATGGCGGGTCGAGGTTGACGGGACCGATCGTTGCAGCAGCTGGTTCTTTCGCCGCTCACCTTCAGCTTGCTGTCCGCCCTGCTTGTGCTGACGTGGGGTCGCTCGTCCCGCGCGCTGCGCTGGACTGCGTCGATCGCGCTCGGCCTGTCCCTGGCGGCAATGTGTCCTTTTGGCGCGAACGCGCTGGTCCGTATTATCGAATCGCGCGTGCCGGAGCAGCCTGCTTGCGCTGCGCCGACGCCCGACACAATCGTGGTCCTTTCTGCCGGCCTTCAGCGCCGCCCTGAAAACGCCGACGACGCGAGCGCACTGGAAGCGGATAGTATAGAGCGTGCATTGGCCGGCAGCGCGCTGTGGCGGCAAACACCGTCTGCTACGCTGATCTTTGCAGGCGGCGGCCCATTCACCGTCAGCGAAAGCGCCGTGCTGCAGCAGTTCGCCGAACATGCCGGCGTTGCAGAATCCGCGATCCGCGTCGAAACGCGCTCGCAAACGACATGGGAAAGTGCGCAGGAACTGCGCAGTGTCGTACCTGCTCTGCCAAAGCGCATCTGGCTGGTCAGTTCCGCGATCCACCTGCCGCGCGCCCTGATCGCCTTTCATGCTGCGGGATTCCAGCCCTGCATTCTTGCCAGCGATCGCCGTTACCTGCCCCCCGAAGGCATCGGCTATTTCGTGCCACAAAGTTCGGCCCTGATCGAGAGCGAAGAAGCCCTGCACGAACTTGCCGGCGGGCTGGTCTATCGTTGGCGCGCAGGCGCTCGGAGTGACGGCTGACGGTCGACCGTCCGTACATAGATGTCACGCAATGTCGCCTCGATCCCGCGCCAGTCGTATTGCGCTTCGGCGCGGGCGCGGGCCGCTGCGCCAAGGCGCGCTGCTGCCTCGGGGTTTTCGATCAAGGCCACAACCGCGCGCGCGAAGCCGCCGGCGTCATTCGCGAAAACCGCTTCCTCGCCGGGAACCAGATCAATGCCCTCGGCGCCAATCGCCGTCGTGACGATCGCCTTGCCGAACGCCATCGCCTCGAGCACTTTCAAGCGCGTGCCACTGCCGCTGCGCAGCGGCACGACATAGACCGCGGCATCCTGGACGATCGCGCTCAAGTCCGGGACAAAACCCATGAGCCGTACCCGATCGCGCAGCGCTGCGGGTATGTGCAGCCCCTCGGCTTTGCCGACGACCACGAATTCCACATCCGACAAGCACTCGACGATTCGCGGGAAAATCTCGCCGAGAAACCACTGCACGCCTTCGCGGTTCGGGAACCAGCCCATCTGGCCGACGAAAACAAGCTGCCGCGAAACCGGGTCAGAACAAACCGGCCGCGGACGACAGCGATCGACATCGACGCCATTCGGCACGACGCTGATCGACGTCTCCGGCGCAAGTCGCGACAGTTGATCGGCGTCGTCGCGCGAGCAGGCCAGTACCTGTGCCGCGCGTTGCACGGCAGCGCGCTCGTAGCGCTTCAACTTTGCCGCCTGTCCGCGCAACAACGTGCGCTGCAGCGCGCCCGGCGCACGCTGCGCGCGCTGCTCGAGCAATTGATGCTCCACATTGTGCGCGTCAAGGACGATCGGCCTGCGCGTCGTGCAATCGTCCAGGGCCGACATCAGCGGCAGCAAGTCGACATGGACCAGGTCGACTCGCGCGATCAATTCGGCGACTCTTACGCGCATCGCCTTCGATGAATATTTTTCCGCCACGAACGGCCGCGCGCCAACGATACCCCGTGCCGCCGCACCAAGGAGCGCCGCCGATGACTGCTGCGCAGGAATCGCAAACGAATCGAAATGCGCCACGAGCGAACGCAAAGATGCGCATTCATCGGGAACATCATCGTCGCGTACAAAACTGACCAAGCTCACTTCATGTGCGGCGGCCACGCCACGCAACATGTGCCAGGTGCGCAACTGATGTCCTTCGCGCGGAGGGTAAGGCAGGCGCGCCGACAAAAACAGCACGCGGGCCATCAGTGTTTCTTCCAGAGGCGCTGCGTGTCCATTGCGGCGCATGCTGGCAGCGCGAGCAGTGCCGCGGAGTTGAGCATGACAAAACTTCCCGCCGCCGCAAGCAGCGGAATGCGGACGGCGATACGCGGGGCCGCCAACGCGAACGCCGCAGCCGTATACGCCGCACACTGCAGCATGAAGGCCACGCGATACATCGTCCCCTCGGCAAGCGCGGAACTGATCCAGGCTGCAATCAGCGCCCACGGCGCAATCAGGCGCAGGAGCTTGTGCGAGATCCATGCCGTAAAGACCGGGTTGCGCCACGGATCAAGCAGCTGCGGCATGCGCGCGATCAATTGCCAATTGCCGGCCAATGTTCGCAGCTTGCGCCCGAATTCCTCGCCGGAGTCGATGCTGCAATCATCACGCACGATGGCATCGCGCGCCATCCAGACACGCTGTCCCTGGAAGATGGCCTGCAGTGGAATCCACATGTCATCGAGAACGGTTCCGGCCGGCAGCGGCTGAAACAAGTCCTTGCGCAGAGCATGGATTGCGCCGCTGACGCCATGCAGCCAGCCGAGCTGCGCCTCGCCCTCGCGCAGCTGCTTCTCCATACGCCAGTAGAGGCCCGCAGGCGCGGGGCGGGTTTGACCGTCGATCTTTTCGCGCAACTCCAGCTCGCCGCTGATCGCGCCGACCTGCGGGTCGGCGAAAGCCGCCACCAGGCGCCGCAACGCCATCGGCGCGAACGACTGGCGGGCGTCGGTGAACACTACCAGCGCGGTCGCCACCATTTGCATCGCGGAGTTCAGTGCGACCGCCTTGCCACGATTTTCCGGCAATGCCAGTACCTGCACGCGCGAGTCATCGACCGCCGCTGCACCGGCAGTGCCGTCATTGCTGCCGTCGCTGACGACGACCACGTTCAGATGCGAGGCAGGGTAATCCTGGGCGAGGATGTCCGCCACCCGCGCTCGTATTCGCCCCGCTTCGTTGAACGCCGCCACCACGACTGTCAGCGGTGGCGCCGCCGAGCCCGTTTGAGGAGCCTGTCCGCGCCGACGCGCCAGCAGTTCGACGAGCATTGCATAGCCTGCATAGGTATACGCGACCAGCGCGAGGCTGAACCAGAATACCAATGCGCTCATCGCGGCAGCATCCGCTCGCGCCAGCGCTCGTAGGCGGCGTTGCCGAACAGGCGCTTTGCCAGTCCAAGCGTGCGATAGCGGGCCGACAGAATGCGCGGTGCCGTCCCGCGCCACTGGACCAGCGCGCCGAACTTGTCGAGCGTGGTCAGCCGCGTGATCGGCAGGCGCTGAAGATAGCCGTCGGCGGTCCTGCGGCGGTTGCAACCGGGCTCGGAATTGAGCAAGTACCGGTAACCCATCGCTCGCGCGGCAAGGCGTTCGCGTTCTCGCCCACGACCTCCCGGCAGCGCAAGCGCAACGGTCGGCTGGCCGGACAGGCCTTCGAGGCGAGACATGCTTTGGGCGAGTTCGTCTTCGAGCTCGTTCATTGACAGATCCGAAAGATAACGGTGCGAATAGCCATGGGACTGCACGCCCATGCCCGCCTCCGCCAACATCCTCACATCGGCCGGCGCGAGATATCCGCCGCGGCCAATGAAGTCGGCGGTGACGAAGAATTCGCCGACCATGGCGCGTTGCCGAAGTCGCGGTAACGCGACGTCCACATTTGAAATATCACCGTCATCGAATGTGATAACGACGCAGCGGTCGCTTGCGGACACTGTGTCCACGTCGACAAGGCGAATCGTCCGATAGTTGCTTTCGGCAAGCCAGTCCAGTTGGCGTTCGAATGCGTCCGGTGCGACGCTGTAGACGCTGTCGAAAATGCCAGGCTGTGCTGAGCTCGCGTGCACGCCGTGATACATCAATATGGGCAGCAGCTCAGCCATGTGCATGCCTGGGCGGTTGCGCGAACCGGCGTGCAGGCCGCGGCATGCGCGATCTGGCGGTCACTGCACCACCAAGGTCGGCCAGAGCAAGATCGCGCGCCTTGAGCGTCAAGCCGAGATAGACCCAGAAATATCCAATCACCGGGTAATAGGTGAATCGGTCGCCGAAGCAATTGCCGAGGACCAGAGCGAACCACGCTCCGAGCATGCCCAATGCCAACGCATAGGCGATCGTACCGGCAGCGGCCGAGCGCATCGCGCGCCAGCATGCGCGAAGAATCGACAGGAACATGCCGAGCGTGATGGAAAGGCCGAGCAGTCCCTTTTCGGTCAGTTCGCGCATGAAGAAGTTGTGCGTGTCCATGCCGTGCGGGTTGATCTCGGGATGATGGAACGTGTGGTAGCCGCTGCCGATCAGCGGATGTGCGGCAAAATTGTCCCAGGCGATCTGCCAGAATTCGAAACGCATCTGCGTGCTCTCGTCACGCTTGCCTTCCTCGATCGTCGTGCTGTCGAAGCGCTCGACGACCGACTCCGGCATCAGCATCGGCAATGCCAGCGCCGCAATGAACAGCGGCACCACCATCTTCCATCGCCCACGCCATAGCAGCAGAACGCAGACCACGCCGAGCATCAAGGCGATGTAAGCGGTACGCGAATACGACCAGATGACGCCGAGCGTCATGCATGCGATGCCGGCGGCAATGCCGGCGCGCCACGCGCTGCTCAGTCTTGCGGCGAGCAGGAGCGCCGCCAGAACAATCGTCATGGTGACGCAAAAGGCGGCGTATTCATTGGCGCCGAGCAGAGAAAACGTGCCGGATATGCGCAGCGCGTCGCTGTAGTGCCAGCGGCTGACGCTCGCGTGCTGGCTCCAGTCGACGCGCAACATATAGGGCAGCGGCAACAGCGTAAACAGGACGACACGCTTGAGCGCGAGCCAGTTCGTCACGCTCATTTGCGTGAGAAATACCAGCATGACGGCAAGGATCGAGTCCTTGAACAGGCCGAAGTGGTCCTCGGTTCCGCTCGAAACCGTCGTGTATCCCACGAGCAGCGAGATGTACCCGTAGACGACGTAGGCAATGACCCACTTTTGAATACCGCTCCATCGCGAGATCGACCCTTTGCAACGCCACGCTCCGAGCAACGCGAGCAGGAAGCCGATGTTCAGAAAGTTGAAGCCTCCGCCAAGATTTGGCATGTACCCGGTCTGCAGGTTCTGCAGCGGCAACAGGAACAGGAACAGGTAGAGAAACCAATTCTCGCGTGCGGCAACGACGGTCCCGGTGAGGACGGATGACGCGCCGCGACGCACGCCACTTGTGCCGCCTGCCGGACGATCAGGCGACGGCGCGTTCATGCTCGCTCAACGCCTCGGCATATGTCGACGCATAGGCGGCTGCCATGCTGTCGACGGAATAGTGCGTCAGAACGCGATCGCGCAGCTCCGGATCAGGTGCTTGCGCCAAGGCCCGGCTCATCGCTGCGGCCAGCGCGAGAGGGTCGCCGGGCGCGGCGGGGACGACCGACAGGCCTTGCAATACCGCGGGAATCTGGCCCACGCCAGTGACGGCGATCCTGCAGCCGGCGGCCATTGCCTCGAGCAACGCGAGCGGCAGACCTTCGTAGTGCGACGGCAGGACGAAAACGTCGAGCATCGGATAGAACCGATGCAGATCGTCGCGCGCGCCGATCAGATGTACACGACGACCGAGCCCGGCAGCTGCAGCCCGCTCGAGGGTCGCTTCGCGCAGGGTTCCCTCGCCGGCCACGATCAGTTCGGCTCTCGGCTCGCTGTCGGCGACGCGGGCAAATGCGTCAATCAGCCCCAGTGGATTCTTTTGCTCGCTCAGTCGCATCGCCGAACCGAACAGCGGCGCGTTTGCGGCGATGCCAAAACTGCCGCGAGACATCGGCTCGACGTCGGGCCGAAAACGGATCGTGTCGATCCCGTTTTCGACAAGACGGATGGCCTGTGCGGCAACTCCCGCCTTGCGCATGGCTTGCCGCATGTCCGCCGACACGATGCACACGCGATCGAAGCGGCTCATCAGGGTGAGTTCAAGGCGATGGTAGAGGCGCAGGCGCGCGGTTGTGGAAAACTGACCGTGTGAGGTCGCGACGATCGGCGTTCGCGAACCGCCGCTCGCCAGCCATCCATTCAGCGCACTCTTGTAGTCGTGAACGTGCAGGATCGCGCGCGGATGACGGGCAACGCGGCGGCGGATTGCCGCGACGGTGGCCAGGTCGAAGCGCCTGCGGCACGGCAGTCGCTCAACATCCATTCCCGAGCGCGCCGCCGCGCAGGCGAGCTCCTGTCGATCGCGGTACTGGTTGTCCAGGCACAGCAATGTGCTGCCTACACCGCGCCGGGCCAGCGCCGGCATGAGTCCAAGAATCACGTATTCCGCGCCATACATGCCGGCACTCGACCTGACGTGGAAAACATGGAAGTCAGTGTGCATGCATGAGTTCCCGATACAAGCGTTCGTAGGATGCCGCCATCGCCTCGACCGAGCCGTGCTGTTCGGCATGGTCGCGGGCGGCAATGCCCATACGCCGGCGTCGCGGTGCGTCACCGACCAGATCAGATAGCGCCTGCGCATAGGCGTCCACCGTTCCCGACATGACAAGAACGCCGGTTACGTTCGGACGCACCAGTTCCGTATTGCCGCCGACCGCGCCGGCGATCACGGGCAGCCCGCAGGCCTGCGCCTCCAGAATGGCGTTGGACATCCCTTCGGTACTGGAGGCCAGCACGAACAGGTCGAGCGCCGGCAATATCCTTTCGACATCGGCACGGGCTCCGGCGAAGTGGACTCCGGCTGCAATTCCCAATGCTGACGTCCGTGCTTCGATGTCCTGGCGCAACGGACCATCGCCAACCAGAACCAGATGCGCGTTGGAATGGCGCGCAAGCACTTGCGCGAAGGCCGCGACCAGCACGTCATGGCGTTTGACCGGAGTGAAGCTTGCGACGCAGCCGATCAGGCACGCATGATCGTTTTCGAAACCCAGCGCCGATCGCAGCGCCCGGCGCTGGTCGTGGTCGATCGGCCTGAAGCGCGTCGTGTCGACACCGTTCGGGATCGTCCGGCAGCGTTTTCCGCCGGCGTTTTCGTCAGCGACGAGCATATCGATGATGCTCCGGCACGGCGCGACGATGTAGTCGAAGCGCGAATTCACTCGCCGGAACAATGCGCGCACGCGACGAGTCTTCTGGAAACCCATGTCGCGTCGATTTGAGATGCGCCCCAGGCCACGAACGCGCGGCAGCAAAGCGTTGATCAGGTCTGATTTCTCATGGTGAGACTGGACGATGTCGTAGTCGCCGCGCAGCACCCGGCGCCTGACCATGCGATAGGCCTCAATGCCTCGCGGCGCGTAGACGGACTCGATCGGGTGATACATCAGGCGGACCACGTTGTTCTGAAGCTGTGCGACGCAGCGCGCATCGTCCGGCGCTTCGCTCAGCTGCAGCACGTCGATCGCGTAACGGCTCGACGGAAGCGCGGTCAGCAGGTTGCGCAGGAAACGCTGGCTACCACCGGCACCCAGGATGGCGGTATCCGTCAGGAGCAGCAAACGTAGCGGATGACCGGTCGGAGTCGGCATGGCTCAACGGCGGAAGATCACGGTGGCAAAGACCACGTTTTCGCGGAACCCCTGGTTCGCGACGTCGCTGTGGCGCTCGTTGCGGATCAGGTCGAAGCGCATGCTGAAGTGCCGCGAGAGTTGATCCGTGAAACTCAGGTCGACGCGGACGTCCTCGTCGCGCCGCTGCAGGAACGTGTAATTGCGCGTTTCCTCGCTCGCATCGAGCGCAAGCGTCCAGAGCGGACGCGGACGATAGCTGAAGCCTGCGTTGAGGCCGTGGCCGGTCTCGTCAAGAGTGGTGTCAATCAGGTAGTCGAGTCTGCGGTAGTATGGTGCAAGACGCAGGCCGAATCGCGCGGTCTGGAAGACATAGCTGGCATCGGCACGGTATTCGAGAAAGACCTGTGAGGTGACGGTCGCGGTGCCGACGACGACGCCCGTACCCGGAGTAATCGCGACCAGGGCGGTGGGGTCGACGACCATGTCCTGCGAGGCGTCCGAGTATTGGCGAGCTGCCGCGAGTGAGAGAGTATTTTCGGGTGTTACACGCCAGGCAGCGCTGGCATGAGCAGTCGGTCCGTCGCGGCTGCCCTCGGCTCCGGAAAAATCCAGATGTGCGTAACCGCCGGCCAGGTCGAGGTCGATGTCGGCCAACTTGCTCTGGTAGCGGAGGAACGCATCGTAGCGATCGTAGTCAGGACCGCCGCTGCGATCGGTGAAATGCACGTTCTGCCCCTCGAGATTCGCCGACAGCGTGTCCAGCGGATCGAGGCGGTCGAGCACGCGCAATGCAGCCAGCGTGCGATCCGAGTTGAACTCCTTCGTCTGCGAGGCATTGCTGTCGGTGAGGCGCAAGTCGGCTTCTCCTTCCAGAGTCGGACGCAGCCGGAAATTGAATGTCGGACCGAGCGTAAAGATATTGGTCTGCTGCTGGTTATTCGGCGCATTCGGCTCCAGTATGTTCACCGGCTGGACTGCGGCATAGTCCTCGAAATCGAAGCTGAGGCGTTGCGGCAGGATCATCCACGTCGCCACGCCCGTAAACTGGCCCCGGAATTCGTTGCCAAATGCGCCTTGCAGGTAATCACGATACTCGACCTGGCCGTAGGCGCGGGCCTTGAGGTCGGCGCCATCCTCGCTCAAGTCGAAATCCAGGCGCGGAATCAGCAATGTCTGGCCGGTGGGATCGATACTGCTCTGGTTTATGTTGTCGCTGTGCCCCAGGGCCATTTCCAGCGCGTAGTTGATCTGCCATGCATTCGCCGACACCGTCACTGCGGCAAGCGCAAGACCGATGCGGAATCGGCCGAAGCCCCGCAGCTTGTGGCCCGGTCTGCGTGCATGAGCCCTGCTCATGTCGTGCGCAGTTACCGGGCGGGTCGCAATCCTCGCCCGCGTCGTCCGCCGTGGCGCACGCGTCGTGCTCACGGCGGCGTATTGAAGACGACGCCGGCAATCTTCTTCGAATCAAGACTCGCGGCGGCCTGGTCGATCGACACTGCACTGTCACGGCCATAGCCCGCGACAATCACCACGAAGTCGGCCAATTCGGAAAGTATCCGCGCATCTGGCGAACCAATGAGTGCCGG
This sequence comes from Rudaea sp., assembly GCA_036496665.1. Taxonomy (GTDB): domain Bacteria; phylum Pseudomonadota; class Gammaproteobacteria; order Xanthomonadales; family Rhodanobacteraceae; genus Rudaea. The sequence continues at coordinate 62,662 of DASXKR010000028.1, forward strand.
CCCATCGATGATGATGTAGCGATCCTGGTAACGTGAACGCAGCGCAACCACCAGCGCGCGCATGCGGAACGATGACACGTATTCCGCGCTGGATTCCCGTGACTGGCCGGCGGGGATGAGTCGCAGGCGGCGAATACCCGTGGCGTACAGCGCGCCCTGCAGATTGCGGTCTGGTTCCTCGAGATAATCGATCAAACCTCCGCTCGATGCTTCAACGCCAAGTGCCTTGTCCTGCGATGGTGCGCGGATGTTGCAATCCATCAACAGAGCCGTCTTGGCCTCGTCCAGGGCAAACGCAGCAGCAAGGTTGCGCGCGACGAAACTCGCGCCAGATCCGGCGCTGACCGGGACCACCAGCGTCACGAAGTTCTCTCCGCCACCCAGGTGCAGGAGACGCGTGCGTATCTCGCGGAACGAATCGGCGACACGGCGAGACGACGATTCGCGATGAATCAGTCGCGCCTGCTCGAGTTCGCGCGGCGTCATCATCCTGGGCTCACGCATGCGCGCAATCGATCCTCCCGCAAGGCCGCGGCCCGAGTGCGGGCTGTAGATCGTCACGATATCGCGCTGACGATCGTCGGCGGGAAGCATGTTTTCTGCGCTCATGACATCGATATCCATTTCAGGATGAAGGCGACGATATAGGCCGCCGCGACTGCGGCAAGCACGACGCCGAGGCTGACATTGGTCAGACGTCCGCGACGCCGGTCCGCAGCATTCGTCATGGTAGGAACGCTGGCCAGAATCGGCAGGCCGGTCAACTGCTCAAGGTGGCCCGACGAGCGAACGCGCGGATCCCAGCGTACGATCATGAACAGCAACGCGAGCGGCAGCATGATGCCCATGCCGAGTCCGGCCAGGCTGAAATGCAAAAAGCGCAGGCCCAGCGGCCGCAACGGCAACGATGCAGGCTCCTGGATGTTGAAGGTCAGGCCGCGATGCTCTGCATCCAGGTTCATCGAAACACGGGCATTTTCACGACGCTTCAGCAGATCCTGATAGATGTCCCGGTTTACCTCGTAGTCGCGCGTCAGTTCCGACAACGTGTTCGCCGTGTCGGCGATGCGCCGGCTCCGATCGAGTTCGGACTGCAACAGCGATTCGCTGATGCTCATCCGCGATTGCGCAGCCGCCGCGTCGCTGCGTACGTCGTCGAGCCGCTTGCGCAATTCCTGATTGAGCGGATTGAGCACGATGGAGCCGTCTGCGGGTCCGGCGTGCGCCGGCGCCTGCGACGCCCGCAGCTCTGCAGTGTGCATCTCATCTTCCAGGTCGCGCATCTGGTGACGCACGCGAATGACGTCGGGATGCCGATCCGTATACGTGAGCAGCAGTTTGTCGAGTTCTCCCTGCAGGTCGGACAGGCGGCTTCGATATTGCATCTCGCGTGTCTGCACGGCCGTGATCGCCGTCTCGCCGGAAATCTGCTGTTGCAACGCGTGTTCCTTCGAACGCTGCTCGGTTGCATCCATGCGCGCGTTCTCGATCTGGGTGCGCAGGCCGGCGATGCGCGTATTGGTATCGACTTCGCTACCCGGCCGGGCATCGGGGTTGCTGCCGCGGAAAGCCTTGAGTCGATCCTCGGCATCGGTCAGTTTCTTGCGATAATCGTCAACCTGATGCGATATGAACTGATAGGCTTCGCGGCTTTCCCGCTCCTTCGCCGCAAGGCTCTGCTGGATGAACAGCGTGGCGAGTTCGCGCGTCACCAGGTAGGCGCGCTCCGCATCACCGTCGCTGTACTCGATGCGGATCAGGTTCTCGCGCAGGTTCGACAGAGTGGTCCGGTTCTTGATGCGTTCGATAATGCGCTCCTGTTCGAGCGCCGATGGATTGTCCTTCAACCAGCCGCCGGTCTTGAGTATCTGGCCCATGATCTCCCGGCTGAAAATCACTTCCCGCGCGATGGCCGCGCGATCGGCGTTTCCGGTCGTCACCGCGCGCCCCTCCATGAGCGGCTTGATGATGTTGCTTTCCTGTACCAGGATGGTGGTCGCCGCGGCATACTTGCGCGGCCATAGCAGCGCAGTCAGCAGGCCCAGTACTGCGACGCCGGCGAAGAGAGCGACCAGCACCACGCGCCGTCGACGCGCCTCCCTCCAAAGCACGCCGGGCAATTCGTTGCTGCTTACAAGATCACCGTTCATCACATCGCCTCGCGCTTCAAAACAGCCGTTCGGGAACCGTGATGATGTCGCCCGGCTGAACGGGAAAATTCGTTTCCAGGTCGCCTTTCTTCATGATTTTTCCGAGTCGCACGTCGAGCGTCTTCGTGCCGTTGCCGTCCTTGCGATACAGCTCGGCGCGATCGGCAGCGGCAAAATCGGTCAGGCCTCCGGCAGCCAGAACCGCGTCGAGGACCGTCATGCCCTGGCGGTAAGTGATCGAAACCGGCTGCTTGACCGCTCCTGTCACGCGCACTCGCGACAGATATTCATGGCTGCGCAGTTCCGTCAGGATCACGGCAACTTGCGGATCGCGGACAAAGGCCGTCAAGCGCTCCTTGATGTCCGCGCTGACCTCATCCGGTGTGCGCCCTCCAGCAGTCACGTCGCCAATCAGAGGCAACGATATCTTCCCGTCGGGGCGCACCGGCACCGTCGCATCCAGATCAGGGTTCCGCCATACCGATACCTTGACCAGATCGTCCACACCGATGCGGTAGGTGGCGACTGCTTGCGGTGCGGTGCCGGCAGTTGCAGGCGGTTGCGCGCACTGCGGCGCAACGGGTCTGATCAACAGCGCGGCGGAGAGTAGAGCGATGGCGAGCTTCATGGCTGTCTGCTCCTCAGCTGACTGCCGCGATGGTTCGCGGCCGTTCATGCCCGGCGTCCGCCGCAGGGACGCCGTAGTAGCTTCGGTACCAGTCGATGAAACGGGCGACACCGGTCTCCACGGGAGTGGACGGCGAATAGCCGACATCATTGATCAGTTCCTCGACATCGGCCTGCGTATCCGGCACGTCTCCGGGCTGTAGTGGGCGCATCGCCTTTATTGCCTTGCGGCCCAGGCACTGTTCAATAATTTCGATATAGCGGTTCAGCTGTACCGGTGTCTGATTGCCGATGTTGTAGACCCGATACGGCGCGGACGACGTTGCCGCGTTGGGACGCAGCGCGTCATAGCCGGGATCGCCGACGGGTATCGAATCGATGGTGCGAATGACTCCTTCGACGATATCGTCGATATAGGTGAAGTCACGCGTGTGGTTGCCATGGTTGAAGACCTCGATGGGCTCGCCCGCGAGAATCTTGCGTGTGAACAGGAACAGGGCCATATCGGGGCGTCCCCAGGGCCCGTATACGGTGAAGAAACGCAGGCCCGTCGTTGGCAATCCGTACAGGTGGCTATACGTGTGCGCCATCAATTCGTTGGCTTTTTTGGTGGCCGCATAGAGGCTCACCGGATGGTCGACGCTGTCGCGGACCGAAAAAGGCAACTTGCGATTCGCGCCATAGACCGAACTGGATGATGCATACACGAAGTTTTCGACCCGGCTGTGCCGGCAGCCCTCGAGCATGTTGACGAATCCCACAATGTTGCTTTCAACGTACGCGTGCGGATTCTCGATCGAGTAGCGCACGCCGGCTTGCGCCGCCAGGTTGACTACTCGCGCCGGACGATGGTCCTTGAAAATCCTGTTGATGGCGTCGCGGTTTTCCAGCGAGGCCTGGATGAAATGGAATCCCGCCTGCGGGGTCAAGCCCGACAATCGCGCACGCTTCAGGCGAACGTCATAGTAGGCATTGAGGTTATCGACTCCGACGACCTCGTCGCCGCGTTCCAGAAGGCGGTTGCTCAGCGCCGAGCCAATGAAGCCTGCCGCTCCGGTTATCAGAATTCGCATTGGGTCATCCTTCGTTCTCTCAGTAGGGCAGTCGTGACGAGATGGGCCCTGGTCGCAAAGAACCTTCCTTCGAGGCAGCCCAGTATCCGATTGAGGCGATGGCTCGGTGCATACGCGCTGAAGGTTCGCGTATCTGGCTCGATGTTGATGCCGATGTTGGTGAAGTCGAAGACGACGCTGGTCCGCGGAAACACCGCCTTGAATACGCTTTCCTTGGCGCTGAACAGCAACGCCAGCAGCGCATGCCTGCGATCTGCACTGCACTTGTCGAGCGCGAACAACTCGTCTTTCATGCAGACCAGTGGTGCGATCGTTTCCTGCACCCTGCCGATGGCTTCGGCATCGATGCCGATTCCAGCCCACGCCCGCCGACGGCCCACGGCAACGGCGCAATAGTCCATCGAATGGGTGATGCTCCCTACCATGCCGTCGGGCCATACCGGCGCCCGCGATGCATCCGGCAACAGTGGCCAGCCTGCCCAGCCAAAACGCGACAGTGCCTCACGTGCACAGGCGCGCCCGACACGGAATTCCCTCTTCCGCTGCGGTTGCATCGAGCGACTGGAGAGGTATTCCGATTCCGCTTCGAGCAATGGCATGCGCCGATGCCGTGGCTCGCCGATCACCGCCACGACGTCCGGCGGCAGCAAAGGGGCAAGAAGCGGAAAATCGGTTCGTTGCATCGAAACTGGCTTCAGCAAATGGAGTGGCAGATGGCAAATTTCGTGGCGACATGGACCGGCCCTTTCGATGGCCCGATTCGCGACGGCGTTCTTGTGGGCTGCAGCAAAACTAGGCAGGGCCCAAAAGCCATTCGGTGCGATAGGCCACATAGGGAAAGCGCGTTAAGGTGCGAGCCTGCTTGGGCCGCCTTTGCATGCTGCACGGTCGTGCCGTGCAGTCTGCAATCCTTTTTTCTGAGAAATGCGGGGGGAGACTGCGTTCGATTCGCCGGTATTTTTTTCCGGTAAGAGAAATTTTTCTGCGAACGGGACAATTGGGAATGTATTTCCCGCGAATTCGAGGAAAAACTTCCCATGGGGGTTCAGGCTGACTCAACCATAAACGCAAATGATAAGGGGCATGAACCTTGCCTTAGGTCATTGCCGCGAGAACTCCCAAGCTTTCCGGGAAGCTTTCCAGGTATCCGAATAAATCCCTATGCACTCGATCCATCTCGGTCGAACTGAATCATTGTTGGAGGCCGCACAATGCCCATGACCTCATACCCTCTGGATAACGGCATTTTTGCTGCATTGCCGGTTGCCGAACAATCACGTCTCCTGCCGCATCTTGAACGCGTCGAATTGGCGCCTGGAAAAGTGCTGTGTGAACCGGGCGACAAGCTGGGACATGTGTATTTCCCGACTTCTGCCATTGTGTCCATGGTCTACGTCATGGGAAACGGAGCCTCCGTTGAAATTGCGCTCGTTGGCAGTGAGGGCGTCATCGGCATGGCCTTGTTGATGGGCGCCGGGTCAACACCCAATCACGCATTGGTCCAGTCAGGCGGCGAGGCATTCCGGCTCAAGTCGCATTACATGATCGAGGAATTCGACCGGGGTGGCCCAACCTTGCGGCTGCTGCTGCGCTACATGCAGGCATTGCTGGCGCAGACGTCGCAAACGGCCGCCTGCAATCGACACCATACGCTCGAGCAACAGCTTTGCCGCTGGCTGCTGTTGACGCTCGACCGGCTGCCTTCGAGACAAATCATCGTGACGCAGGAACTCATTGCCAACCTGCTCGGGGTGCGGCGAGAGGGGGTAACGGCCGCGGCCCGTCGATTGCAGCTGGCCGGCCTTATTCAATATCGCAGAGGCCGCATCTTTGTGCTCGACCGATGCGGACTTGAACGCCGATCCTGCGAGTGTTACGCCGTCGTGAAGAACGAATACGATCGCCTGCTGCCGACGACAGCCGAACCGAGCAGATATTTTCCATTGCCCCTGGAAGTTCGGCCCATTGCTCCAGCGCCTCAAGTGTTCGGGCTTGACTGCGAATCGGCCGTGCGCAAGATCGCGTAACGCAAAGTGGTCGAGGCATCCGAAATGCTGTCGTTTCGATCGATCATCTATGGCGCAGTGTCGTCGCTGTCTTTTCTGCGCTTGCGTGGAGAGTGGCGTACTTCCGCGCCGCGACGCCCGATGAGTGACATGTATTCCCGATTATGGCTCACGCTGGTCCCTCCTTTGCGTCCCGCCTTGCGTGCCTCTTCTGACGAAAACTGGTGCGCTGTGCCGCGCTTGTGGGCGGCGCGCCCCCCAAGTCGCGCAATCTCGCGCCGCTTTTGCTTGTCCATGCTGGCAAAACCACGCTTGGGAATGCGCGAACTCGGTTCGGTCATCATTTGGCAACAGCCTCCTTCGCAAGACGTCGGCATGAGGTCGAATCTCATGCGTCGGCGTGCGGAGCAAGCGATATGCCACCCACGGTTGCGCGGCGTTGGGCGCCCCCAGACCGGGACGGCGCGTCCAGAGCGCAACGAAGCTCGCGCCAAGGCGGAACAATTCACTCCGCCTGAGAGAATTTTTTCCGCGATCGGGGCACTTGGACCGGGAGGTGCCGGCGTTGTCGCTGTCACCACAACCGCCTGCTTTGCGCAACTGCGCTCAACCTGCCATTTGCCGCGACGGCGTCGTGCAGTTTGGCATCGACGGCCTCTTTGTGCCTGACTGGATCCGGCCCCCAATGTCCAGAATCATCGTCGCCAACATGCCACCAGCAACTGCACCCTCTGCAGACGGTCCCGCGCGTTTCGCAGCCAAGGCTAGAGCGTACGCAGCCGCCTCCAAGGCCCAGGCAAAGTCACCCGCGGTTATGGATCCGCAATCGATACTGACGTGCTCGCAAGCCTCGGAAAGGATCATGCCCTTCCAGCACGCCGCCGGAAATGTCCTCGTCGTCGACGACAATGCGGAGTACCGGGCGACGACGGCGATCCTTGCCCGGCTCTCCGATTGCATGGTCACCCAGGCGTCGAATCTTGACGAGGCGCGGCGTGCCTGTCGCGCCGCCCACTTCGATCTGATCATGATCGACTTGAATCTTCCCGACGGCAATGGTTTGGATCTCCTCGATGACATCGACCTGACGGCACACGGCAAGATTGCCGTCGTGACCGGCTACCCTACTGTCGAATCCGCAATGCGCGCCGTGCGTTCTCCAATCGTCGAATATCTACTCAAGCCGGTCGATTCGGAAGCCTTGAGCGCGTTGTTTGCCGATGCCTGCAAGCTCGCCGCATTGCGCCGCCCGAAACTACAGCCCCAGGTGGGCGGGATGGTGGGCGAGAGTCCGCCCATGCTGCGGCTTTTCGAGCGCATTCGCACGATCGCTCGGCTCGACGTAAGCGTGCTGATCAGTGGCGAGAGCGGAACAGGCAAGGAGCTGGTTGCCCGTGCATTGCATGACCTGAGCGGACGCAATGGCCGTTTCATCGCGGTCAATTGCGGCGCGGTCGCGACCGAACTCATGAGCAGCCAGTTGTTCGGCCACGAGCGCGGTGCATTCACCGGCGCCCTGCAAACCCACGCGGGCTACTTCGAGCAAGCCGAAGGCGGCACGCTGCTGCTCGATGAAATCACCGAGATGCCGCTGCCCCTGCAGGTCTACCTGCTGCGCATCCTCGAAAGCGGCTCGTTGACACGCGTTGGCGGTACCCGTGAGATTCCGACCGATGTGCGGGTCATCGCCTTGACCAACCGTGACCCGGAGCAGGCGGTGGCTGCCGGCTTGTTCCGCGCGGACCTGTACTACCGGCTACTCGAGTTTCCGCTTTCCGTTCCGACGTTGAGCGAGCGCCGCGAGGACATTCCACTGCTTGCACAGCATTTCGTCGACCGTCTCAATGAGCGCTACCACACCGTCAAGCGCATGTCGCCGGAACTGCTGAGACAATATGTCGAACGTCCGTGGCCGGGCAATGTCAGGGAATTGCGCCATAACATCCAACGAGCATACATCCTGGCAGCCGGGGTCGTCATCGAGCCGCAGTTGGAACGCATTCCCGAGCCGCCTCGCAGTTCTGACGGCGCGATCCATTTTCGCGTCGGGATGACATTCGAGGATGTTGAGCATCAGATGTTGTTGAAAACGCTGTCTCATCACGGCAACAACAAGCGCCAGGCCGCACGTGCCCTGGGTATTACGGCGAAGACAATTTACAACCGGCTGCTACGCTATCGGGAACTGGGCCTTATCAGCGATGATCAGGTGGGCGAACCGGAGTCGGAAAACGGCGACTGAGTTCGTTTGCTTCATCGCGCGCAGGATTTTCTCGATCCTGGCAAGTCTCCAGCCATCCCCCATGTTGTCGTCGGCGCGGCCCGCGTGCTCCTCTTCGAAGAAAATAGAAATATCACTTGCGGGTGCTGCCTTGCTGAGTCCTTGCCAAAGTCTCGCAAGTCAAGCGCATATGAACGATCGCTGTCCGGGTGCGAGCGCGATACGCGTAGCGAACAGATTAGCCAAGGGGGTCAACGCAAGCAAAAATGGGGCTCCGGCGCATTCGTAACCCACGGAAAGATATTGAATTGCATGTCGCGCCTTTTTTCTGGCGAAATGATGAACAGTGACCCGTTCAGCCTTTAGCAGCGGATCCCAGCAGGCGCAATGTTTTTCATCGCACAGAAGAGTCCGCTGACGCGATGTAGTTTGCGGAGCGTTATCCCAGGCGGGAAGAAGGAGTGCGATGCGCGCGCTTGCTCTGCATTCTGCTTTGTTTCTTGCATTTGCTTCCGCACCAACCGCGCAGGCCGACTGGCTGCAGTTCGGATTCGATGCGAGCCACAGCGGCGTGAATCCCGATGAGGACACGATAACGCCGGCAAACGTCGGGCAACTGAAACTCCTGTACTCGGTAACATTACCGGGCAGGGTCGAAGGCGCACCGGTGCTGCTGGCCAACGTCATCACGCCATCCGGCACCAGGGATGTCCTGTATCTGACTGCACGGGACAGCACGCTCGTCGCGCTGGATGCGGCGACCGGAACACTGTTGTGGTCCCGATATCCAGCCAATCCGAATGCCTGTGCCCTCGACGACTTTCCATGCTTCACCACATCGTCACCTGCGCTCGATCCGAACCGGCAATTCGTATATAACTACGCGCTCGACGGCTACATACACAAGTACAGGGTCGGCGACGGCAGCGAGGTCACCGACGGCGACTGGCCGCAGCTTGCCTCCGCGAAGCCCGACGTGGAGGCGGAATCGTCAGCGCTTGCTTTTGCAACGGTCGGCGACGGCACGACCTATCTGTATGCAACGTTCGCCGGTGCGCCCTGGCTGCCGGACTTCAGCGGCTATGACTACCAGGGCCACATCACGGCGATCAATCTCTCCATCGGCACGCAAGTGACATTCAATGTCGCCTGTAGCGACCAGGGCGACATTCATTTCGTCAGGAACGATCCGAATCCGCCGGTCTCGGTCATGCCGGACTGCGTGCAGCAATGGTTCGCCAACAACGGCAGCACGCTCGCGGACGGCGACGGCGGCATCTGGGGTCGCGGCGGGCCGACCTGGGATCCGGCGAACGATCGCATCTACATTTCCACCGGCAACGGCCTGTTCGACGCAAACAATGGCGGGCACGACTGGAGCGACTCGGTGCTCGCGCTGCCGGCGGCGCTGGATGATGCGCTGACCGCTCCGGTCGACAGCTACACGCCGACTTATTACCAATCCATGATGTACAACGACAACGATCTCGGCGCGACATCGGTCACGCTGCTGCCGGCCCCGGCCGACTCGGCGAAGACGCACATCGGCGTCCAGGCCGGCAAGGACAGTTACCTGCGCATCATTGATCTGGACAACATGAGCGGCATGGGGGCGCCAGGCAACAGCGGTGGTGAGTTGTTCATCGACAGCGTGGCGCAGGGCAACATGGTGATCACGCAGCCGCTAGTGTGGACCAACCCCGACACCGGCGCGATCATGTTGATCGTCGCAAATAACTTCGGCATCTCCGCCACACAAGTCATCGCCGACGCGACGAACGGCAATCTGCCGGCGCTGCAACACGCCGGCCCGCCGAACTGGATCAATGCCGGTGTGTCGGTACCGGGCAGCGCCACCAGTACCGGCGGCACTTCGCCCGTGCTTGCGAACGGCGTGTTGTACTACGCGGGCGGCAGCGGCGTGCTCGCGCTCGACCCGGCCAGCGGCGCAATGCTGTGGAACGATACGTCGATGGGCGTAGCCGATTCGACCACGCAGAGCAACTTCCACAAGCAAAGCCTGATCGTCGCCAACGGCCGTGTCTACGTTCCCGACGATCACGGCATGCTGTGGGTGTATCAGCTCGGCGGGCAGGTCGATGACACGATCTTCGCCAACGGGTTCGAATCGGCCAGTATGGTGACATCGGCATCAATTGGTACGAAAGTTCCTTCGCGGCCAAGGATTCATTCCACATTGTTTGCCAAGGAATAGCTGGCCCGAAAGGCGATCGGGGGTGTCCGGTGCCGCATTTTGCGAAGCAGCTCGTTAACCCTTTTTCAATCCGACCGCGAATTTTTCTTGAATGCGGTCGAGCATTCGCGCTTGCGGCGCGACTTGCCTCATCGGCGGATATGGCATATGCGTTGCGGTTGCCCGACGACGGAGCAATAAGCCAGGGATGGATCCACTCAGCCAACACGGAGTTTTCAAAATCACCATGGGCAATCAAACGCACAATCCGGGCACCAAAACAAATCACGATCCGAAACGAAGGCGGGCCTCGACGACATTTCGAAAAGCGGCAGCGGCATCTACAAGAATTCCAAGCGCGGCCAGGAACACGATAGCCGCGCCGGACAGGCCGGCCATCGCAGCAGCGACGATCACGGTCGGTCCGACTCGAAAACACGATACCTTGTTTGGAGCAAAGCCGTTGGTCGTGGGCGGGCGGTCATCCCTGTGACCGTTCGGACGACGGCCGTCGTTCCTCCTTCGACGGCCGTCACTTTTTAGACGATGAGGCTAGACCCGGAAATGAGCGCCGGATCATGGACATGAACGCAAGCGAACTTTCCGACCTCGTCGCAAGAATCCAGTTCGCCATGCTGACGACCTGCGATCGGAATGGTCTGTTGCATAGCACCCGTGCAGACGCTGCGCTTCGACACCGACCACGTGTTCTGGTTCTTCACCTCGGCGTATAGCACCAAGATTCGCCAACTGGACGCCAGCGCCAACGTAAATCTCGCGTATGCCGACCGTCACGCAAGATTTTCGTCAGCGTCTCCAATGTCGCTGGACTGCTACGCGACGAGCACCTCGCACGCAACCTCTGGCAGGTAGGCCAGACAATTTTTTCCCGCTTGGCCCTGCCGATCCCGATCTGATGATTCTCAGAGTACAGCATCGCCCAGTAATTGGAACGGCAACGTGTCGTTGCTCGAAACAGTGATCAAGTACGGAAATGCGGCGCGGCGCGGCGAGCGCGCAGACCTGGGAACCGTCGCCGAAATCCCGTTGCGCCCGGAATAGACCGTCGACGAACGGAGCACGATCCGCATGTCTGAGCTGGCGCGCTTCGTATGACTTGCCTCCAATCACGTTCTGCCTCTCGCCCGCTGGCGGGAGAGGTCGGCGCGCGAAGGCGCGGATGAGAGTGGCGACTGGTCGAGCGACGCGTCTCGCGCTTGTGCCAACCTCAGACAGCGTCACCTTCTCCCCCAGCGGAGAAGGTGACGCACCTCGCCGCGCAAATCAGCGATGGCTCCGTCGGTTTCGACGATTCCGCAAGTAATCATTGCTTGGCCGATGGAATGCCTTGCGTACAAATCGATACTTCGCTTTCGGACAGACGCCCGTCACCATTGCTATCACAACGCGCGAAATTTGCGCTGCGGTAAGTGTTGGAAGCGACATCGACGCGGTTCAGATATCCCTTGTGCGCCATGTCGAGCTTGGCAAATGTCGCCGGCGCGGTAGTCCTTCCGGGAGCCCCGAAAACGACGCGGCGGCACTATCGGGCAAAACCGAAGGTTGCAAGGCCGGTGAAGCGATGCTGATTTTAGAAGGATTGCGGAATTTTACAGGGGCTAGAAATTGCTTCGTAACCCCTTGATTTTGGCTCCCCGAGACGGGATCGAACCGCCGACCCAGTGATTAACAGTCACTTGCTCTACCGCTGAGCTATCGGGGAATTGATAGGCAGAGCCGCGTATTTTCGCGATTAGCCGCGCTTGCGTCAAGATGTGCGGCGCAGCGCCGGCACGCACTCAGGGCTCACCGGTCGAGGGGGTACAGTCAATGACCTCGTCCTTGTCCGGCGCGAATGAAATATCGCGGCACAACAACTGGCCGAGGCTCGGACTTGCAGCAGGATCGGCGGAGGCACCGGCGTCGTAGAACACGACCCACTGCCTGCCCTTCTCGTCACGCGCAGCGCCTTGCCAGGTGTACGAGTCGCTCCCACTCAGCTGGACTGCAACCCGGTAGGCTTTGCCCGAGGCAGCGGCGGCGCGAGCGCAGGCCACAGCGGCAACGCGATCGGCCGAGAGAGGGACGGCGCACAATCGCGGGCGCTCGCGCCGGCGAGCGCGTCGAGCTTTCTCTTCAGCAGCTCAGGGGCTGAGTCAGCGGCATGAGCACTTGATCCCGCGAGCAAAAAAAGAAGCGGTCGCGAAATGCCACCTTTCATTTGCAGCCATTTCACTCGAATCATCGTCAGTCGCCTTTGCGCTGCGCTGCTGCAAACCATTGCGCGGCGCCGGGCATCAACACCATTGCGTGGCGGCGAGTCAACGCTTGGTGGACTGATCGGCAATCGCTGCCGAGCCGC
>DASXKR010000029.1:0-53987 GCA_036496665.1 Rudaea sp.
CGTCCCCGAGTACGGACCCTTCGGCGACCTGCGAGCGGATCACGTAGTCCTGATAGGCCGGGAACGCAATGGCAGCAAGGATGGCGATGATCGCGACGACGATCATCAATTCGATCAAGGTAAATCCCGAGATTTGGCGTGGCGTTTTCATGGCATCCCCGTTGTCATCAAGACCGGAGAATGCATCGTCTGTGCCACGTTATGGTCAATGTGCGCCACGTCACACTTGCCCGTGAGGCAGGCAAACTTCAACGCTCTAGTCGATGCCGAGTTTCTTCAGCTTGTAGCGCATCGCGCGGAACGTGATGCCGAGTTTCTTGGCGGCCGCAGTCTTGTTATAACGCGTTTCTTGCAGCGCCTTCATGATTGCTTCACGTTCGAGATTGCTGATGTAGCTGTCGAGATCGTTGTCCATCACGCCTGACTCGACATCGTCTTCCTGCAGGTCGACGCCGCCTTCGCTTGTTGCCGCGGGCACTGGTGACAGGCGCAAATCCTGCGGCGTGATCGTGTTGTTTTCGCAAAGTGCAACCGCACGCTCGAGGACGTTTTCGAGTTCGCGCACGTTGCCGGGAAACGGGTATGCCAGAAGCGCGCTCAATGCCTCGGGTGTCAGCCGCGCAACTGGCTCCGCGCTTCCGGCCAGCCGTTCCAGCACGCGCCCGGCGAGTTTTGGAATGTCCTCGCTGCGTTCGCGCAACGGCGGCACACGCAGTTCGATGACGTTGATCCGGTAAAACAGATCCTGGCGGAAGTGGTTGGATTCGACCAGCTTGCCGAGGTTCTTGTGCGTTGCCGAAAGGATGCGTACATCGACAGGCACTTCGGCCCTGCCGCCGATCGGACGCACGGCTTTTTCCTGGATGACGCGCAGCAGTTTTACCTGCATATGCACCGGAAGTTCGGCGACCTCGTCGAGGAACAGCGTACCGCCGCTGGCTGTCTGGAACAGACCGTCCTTGTCGGCCTGGGCGCCGGTGAAACTGCCACGCTTGTGGCCGAAGAACTCGGACTCCATCAACTCGCTGGGAATCGCACCGCAATTGACCGGCACGAAAGGACCCGTTGCTCTTGGTCCCTGCTCATGGATCAGGCGCGCGACAAGTTCCTTCCCGACGCCGGATTCGCCGCTGATGTAAACCGGGGCCTGACTGCGGGCGAGCTTGTCGATGGTTACTCGCAGTTCCCTGATCGCCGGCGAATCGCCAAGCATGCGTGTAGATGCCGCGCCCTGCGGCTCGACCTTCTTCTCCTCCGCCAGGCGCAAAGCCGTTTGCACCAGTCTTCGCAGCATGCTGATGTCGACCGGTTTGGAGACGAAATCGAAGGCGCCCGCTTTCAACGCGGTTACGGCGGCGTCGACATTGCCGTGTGCCGTGATCATCGCGACTGGTGTGTCGGGATATTTCGCCGCGATCAACTCGACGATCTCCTGGCCGCTGCCGTCCGGCAGGCGCATGTCGGTAAAACACAGTGCATAGCGCGATTCTGAAAGCCGCTGTCGCGCCTCGGCCAGGTCGCTTGCGGTATCGACCTTGAGGCCCATGCGCCCCAGTGTGATGGTCAGGAGTTCGCGAATGTCGCGCTCATCGTCGATTATCAGGGCGCTGGCTGCAGTCATTACCGGGAAGGGCACTTGGAGGCTGAAAAGGGGTTCCCTACGGCGGATGCGGCTGGCCGTGGGTCCCCACTGCTACAAGAGTAAAGGGCTGCGGACCCGAAGGAAAGGCCATTCTAGCGGCCCGTTGGTTGACTTTGTACGGCGGCGCTGGCCATCGCAGCCTGGAACTGTGCAAGATTTTGTTCCCGCTCGTCGGGCGCCATGAGCGCCAGGGCCCGTTCGGCCTCGGCTTGCGCTTCCGCACGCATACCCTGACGTGCGAGCAACAGGGCCATGCGCATGCGAGCGCGCGTATCCAGCGGTTCGAGCACCAAGGCGCGGCGATACGCTTCCAGCGCTTCACTCGCGTCGCCCTCGAGCTCATGCAATTGTGCCGTGGCGACGACCGATGCTTGCTCGAGACGCGGCTGGTTGATGCGTCGTATCAGCGGCGCTGCCTTGTCCAGAGCCCTTCGCGCAGCGGGGGCATCGCGCGTGCTCAAGGCGAGATTGGCGACGTTGACAAGGCAAACCGGACAGGCTGCGCCCTCATCCATGATTGCATCGGCAACGCGCTGCGCGTTTGCATAGTCGTCGCGTTCGAGGTATGCGCTGAGTAGATGATTCTTCGCCAGTACGGACTGCGGATGCTGATCGACGACCCAGCGCCAGAGTTTCGTATCTTCGGACCACAGCGGCAAGGTGACGCGGATGTTCGCCGCCGCAATCGAAAGCCAGAGCACGGCAGCGGCGGCAGCGCTCACGCGGACCCATCGCCGCCTGGCAACTGGCGAGTTGGCCGAAGCCACGGTGCCAGGCAGCAGCACGCAGCCGACGCCGATGGCCAGCATGGCAAAGCGGTCGTGATACAAACTCGAGTCGAATTCCACCGGTATCAAATGCAGCACCGGCAGCAGGGCGGCGGTCATGGCGGCGAGCAGCGCGCCGATCGCCTTGCGCCTGAGGAACAGATAGGCGCCGGCGCATAGCAGGAGGAGAGCGACAGCGTCGATAGTTATCGATGCGGGCGTCAGCGACGAGAACTGGCGGATATCGACCTCGTGCATTGGCCCCAGCCCGGTCATTGGCCAAACGAATATGCGCCAGTAGGTGACGTACAGCCAGGCAACCATCTGAAAGCGCGCGACAACGCCCATCGACCGCATCGAACCGGGGTCGACCAGGACACCGAGGGCCCAATATCTGAGCGCCAGATAGATCACTCCGGCGCACAGCATCAGCACGTACGTAGGCCATTGCTGACGCGCGATGCGCCGCAGCGTTTGGGCGTTCGAGGGGTCGGCCGGCGAACCGCCGAGCAGAATCCAGTCAAAGACCGCCACGAGTAGCGGAAACGCGACAGCTGACTCCTTGGCGCATGCTGCCAGGAAAAAGCACGAACCGACGCCGATCGCGCGCCACGTGCGCTGCCGGAGAGATGTGTGCAGGACGAGGCCGAGCAATGCAAAGAACACGACCACGAGTTCGAATTGGCACGACACCGACGCTAGCGGCTCGGTCAGCGCCGGATGCAGCCCGTAGAGCAACATTGCCAATGCGGTAAGCGCGCACCGCTGCCATGGAACGTGGATCGTTCCGGGGATTCGCTGGCACAGCACGCCGACCAAGAGGGTATTGGCCAAGTGCAGGGCCAGAGACACCAGATGCATAGGGCCCGGAGCGACATCGAACGCACGTTCCTCGACGACAAACAGTGCAACGACGAGTGGGCGAAAGTAGTTGGACCAGTTGTAGAAATTTCCAAAGAGAACGTCTTTCCAGCCGCTCATTGACCGTAGCCAGGCAAAATCGTGGAAATATGCCTTGTCCACCACGCCGACAAAGCCGGTGCGATACACGGACCAGTACATGCAGGCGACGATAAGCAGTATGACTGTCGTTGTCAGCGGCCGGCAGCGAAGTCTCAGAATGGTCGTCAGCTGGTGCATCGAGATTCACCAATGCGTTCCACCGGGTGCATCGTAGACGCGTATCGATTGCCATTTGCGCCGGATGATCGATTGCTGCGAGTCATCACGGCCGACTGGCTCGAGCAGCGTTTTCAGCTTCCGTGAATATGCGGGCGATCTGCTGACGTTGTGCCGCGCGTTCGTCGGGTGCAAAAAGTGCCAGACCCTCTTCGGCACTGCGGCGCGCTTTGTCCATTTCGCCTTTCCTGGCCAGCACGATCGCCAGGCTCATGCGCGCGCCTGGGACCATGGGACCGAGCGAAACGGCGTCACGGTAGGCCTTTTCCGCACCGGCGAGATCATTTTGCAGCAGCTTCAGATTGCCGGTTGTGAGGATGAAGGCGACGACCTGCACGCTTGTCAACGACTTGCCTCCCAGGGCTTCCTTGGCCTTGTGCAGAGCGGCGGTGGCACGAACGGCATCGCCTTCGATGATTGCAAGGCTGGCCACATTGATCATGCACATGGGGCATTCCCGTCCGCCGTTGCTCAGGGCGGCCGCCAGTGGCCGCGCGTTGGCGAGGTCGTCTCGCGAGAGATACAGCGCGAGAAGGTTGCCTTGCGCAAGAGTCGAGTCCGGGTTGTCGCGCAGCGCCCATTGCCACAGCCGCGCCTCGTCAGACCACAATGGGAGCGTGACACGAATGTTCAACACGGCCACGACCAGCCAAAGCAGAATGACTGATGCAGCAAATGCCGTCGTGCGCATCATGTTGCGCCGCACTCGGTCGGAAATCGAAGCCGGCAGGAATGCACAAGCTATGGCAATTGCGGTCGTGGCATATCTATCGTGATAGAAGCTTTCGTCGAACGTCACAGGCAGGATGTGGAGTACGGGCAGCAACGCAGCCGTGGTACCGACGATAAGGCTGCCGAGTGCCTGTCCTTTTCGAAACTGCCACAGGCCGACGGCGAGCAAGGCAAATGCACCGATATCGATAGACGCTGAAGCAAGCGTGGTTTCGAGAAAACGCGAATAGGGGACGATATGCAGCATGCCCAACCCGGTCATCGGCCAAAGCATCTTGAACCAGTAGGTCAGGTAGGTGAAGCACGCAAGCTGAAGCTGCGCCCACCCGCCGATCACGGACGGGGTTGAAAGCTGGAGCACTTCACCCAGCGCCCAGCGGCGTAGCAGAAGATAGCCAATACCCGCCGCGAAAACAGACGCGTAGACAGGCCATTGCGTACAGAGTCGTGCGATAGCGGCTTGCCGCTGTCGATGGCCTGTCGTCGTCCGAGACCAGTCCACAATAAGCAGCAGAAGCGGGAACGCGACTGCGGACTCCTTGGCACATGCGGCAAGAAAAAAACATGTCGTCACGCACGCGCTTCGAGCCGCTGTGCCGGCAACGCGCAGATTCGCCAGAAGGCCGAGCAGCATGAACAGCGTCACTACCAGGTCGAATTGCCCCGAAACCCAGGCGACAGGCTCGATCAGTAGCGGATGCAGCCCAAACAAGGACATCGCCACCAGCGGCAAGAACTTCGTTTCGTGGTCGACTCGGTCGCCCAACAATCGGTGGGCGAGAGCGCCGACGCACAGCGTATTCGCCAGGTGGATCGCGAGCGACAACAGGTGCGCAGGGCCTGGCGCAACGTGAAAAATTGTTCCTTCTCCGGCGAAAAGAGCGATTACCAGCGGGCGGAAGTAGTCTCCTGACTCGAAAATCCCCGAGAAGATGTGTTGTGCTCCGTATTGCGACGCACGCAACCACGCAACATCATGCAGGTAGATCTTGTCATCGGAGACGAAATGCGCGTGGTAGACCGGGAAATACGCCGCGACGATCAAGCAGCAGATCGCCAGGCCGATCGCAGACGTTGCGCGCATGGGGAAACTGGGCTTCAAGCTATCGGCAAACCGCCGCCGTGCACCGGCAGCGTGATGCGGAAACAACTCCCGCCGCCGGCCACCGGCACGAACTCCAGCGTCGCCTGGTTCGCCTCGCACATCTGGCGGGCCAGGTACAGGCCGAGTCCGGTGCCGAATTCGTTGGTGGTAAAGAACGGCTCGAAGATCTGCGCGGCGACCTTCGGCGGGATGCCGGGGCCGCGGTCGAGTACCTCGATCAGCGGCGGGCCTTTGTCGCTGGCCATGCGCGCCACGACCGCGACGCGTGCCGGTTCGTCCGGCAGGCGGCCGTAGCGCAGCGCGTTCTGGACCAGGTTCCAGACCACCTGCTGAAGCTGCTGCGGATCGGCCAGCGCCTCGACCTGGCGCGGCTGCACGATCGCGCGCAACTGGTCCTTGCCGACGTCGTTGCCGGCCTTGTATTCGTCGACGAAGTGCGTGACCCAGCGCGCCAGGTCGATGCTTTCCGGACGCGAGCGTTCGCGTCGCGACAACTGCAGGATGTTCTCGACGATCTCGTTGACGCGGCTGCAGTGGTTGTTGATGATCTCGACCATGCGCTTGTCTTCTTCCGACATCGTTTCGGATTCGGCCAACAGCTGCGCCGAGTAGCTGATCGCCGCGAGCGGATTGCGGATCTCGTGCGCAATCGACGCCGACAGCCGGCCGAGCGAGGTCAGCGTGAGTTGCTCGGCGCGGCGCGACAGCAGCGACGTGTCGTCGAGAAAGATCAGCACGTTGCTGTCGTCGTGCGAGGCGAGCTGGGTGAAGCGCGGGATGACCTCGGGCACGTCGTCGGCCAGGGCGACCGAGGTGTTGTCGATCTTGCGCGTCGTGCGCCAGTGGTACAGGCGCCGCGACAGTTCCGGCGCGACCGAGCCGAGGTCGCTGTGGGCCGACTTCGGATTGCCGAGCAGCGCCCAGGCCGATTCGTTCCACAGGTGCACGCGGTTGGCGTCGTCGACGACCAGCACGCCGGTGTTCATGCGCCGGATGATCAGTTCGTTGATCTGGCCCAGGTTCTGCAGGTCGATGCCGCGTTGTTCGGCCAGCGCCTCGGTCTCGCGCATCTGCTTGCCGAGCGCAAAGCACAGGATCGCGGTGGCGAAATAGCCGAAGCCGTACAGGCCGTACTCGATCAGGTTGCGGTCTTCGCTTTCGATCAGCCGGCCCAGGAACGACTGGCCGATCACGCCGAGCGTGGCCAGTGCGGCGAAGAACGCGGCGAGGCGCGGCGGCAGCAGCAGCGCGCCGGCGCCGACGTTGACCATCAGCAGCATCGCGATGCCGCTCGGCGGGTTCTTGATCGCGTACAGCGCAATCGTCGTTGCGGCGACATCGGCGACGAGCGCGATCGAGACATTGAGCCGCAGGTCGGCCTGCGAGCGCGCACCGACGAACAGGTTGATGACGGCAAACAGCACGTAGCCGATGGCGACGCTGCGCGCGAGCATTGCGTGGCTCAGCGCGACCCAGTCTAGCGCCATGGGGCTGAACACCAGTCCGACGATCAATGCGGCCTGGAAGACGCGGAACAGGTTGAAGAAATACAACTCGCGCCGGCTGATGTCGCTGGACGCGGTCTGGGACAGATGTGCTCTGATGGTTGTCGCGGGCACGGTCGGCGGCTTGTATAACTCCATTATAACTACCACAAAGCGCGCGCGACGTGTGGTTGCTAGACCTTTTATTTGCCGACTGCTTTCTTCACAATACGCGCCCGCCTTCGGTTACCCTGCCTCGTCTTTCCTGCCGGCACGGTGTCCGGCCGGAAACGAATCCCTCGACAGGTGCATGCATGAATTTCCACGAGTATCAGGCCAAGCAGTTGTTCGCCGAATACGGCATTCCGGTGCCACCGGGCCGGATTGCGACGACGCCGGAACAGGCGGCCGAGGCGGCGCGCGCGCTCGGCGGCGACGAGTGGGTGGTCAAGGCGCAGATCCACGCCGGCGGGCGCGGCAAGGCCGGTGGCGTCAAGCTGGTCAAGACGCTCGACGGCGTGAAGGCGGCAGCGGCGAAGATGCTCGGCACGCAGATGCAGACTTACCAGTCCGGCGGGCGTGCGCTGCCGATCAACGTCGTGCTGATCAGCGAGGCCGGTTCGATCGCCAAGGAATTGTACCTTTCTGTACTTGTGGACAGGGCGACCAAGGCGGTGGCGTTCATCGCGTCGGCGCGCGGCGGCGTCGATATCGAGCAGGTGGCACGCGAGAATCCCGAAGACATCCAGACGATCGAAGTCAACTTCGTGCAGGGCCTGCAGCCATACCAGTGCCGCGCGCTGGGGTTTGCCATGGGCCTCACTGCCAGGCAGGCCAACCAGCTGACCAAGATCATGCTCGGCCTGTACCGGTTGTTCAACGACAAGGATCTTGCGCTGGTCGAACTCAATCCGCTGGCGATCGTCGCCTCGGGCGATCTGATCGCGCTCGACGGCAAGGTCAACTCGGACGACAACGCCGAATTCCGTCATGCCGACCTCGCCGCGATGCGCGACGAGTCGCAGGAAGATCATGCCGAGGCGGTCGCAGTCAAGCACAACCTCAACTACGTCACGATGGACGGCAACATCGGCTGCATGGTCAACGGCGCCGGCCTGGCCATGGCGACGATGGACGTCATCAAGCTGGCCGGCGGCGAGCCAGCCAACTTCCTCGATGTCGGCGGCGGAGCGACCAAGGAACGCGTGACCGAAGCGTTCAAGCTGATCCTGTCGTCGGACAAGGTGCGCTGCATTCTGATCAACATCTTCGGCGGCATCGTCCGCTGCGACATGATCGCCGAGGGCATCATCGCGGCGGTCAAGGAAGTCGGCCTGACGATTCCGGTCGTGGTGCGGCTGGAAGGAACGAACGTCGAAAAAGGTCGCGAGCTGCTGGCGACGTCGGGCTTGAAGATCACCCCGGCGCTGGACCTCAACGATGCGGCGCAGAAAGCCGTCGCCGCGGTGAAAGGCTAAAGAGGGTCGAACGCGGTGAACTCGGTGAAAACCTTCTGCTGCAACTCCGGGGAAGTGCGGCGATTTCGGAGCAGTTGAAGAAGCAGTGAGCGAGCGAATGTCCCAGAGCCGTCATCCCGGCGGAAGCCGGGATCCATCTTGATTCTGAACGGGGAAATCCGGCTACAAGTGCCTGCGGCGACGCACGGATTGCCCCCTTCCGCCCTTCGGGCACCTTCCCCCGCGAGCGGGGGAAGGAACGAAACAGCAAGGAATGAGCATGAGTGTACTTGTAGATAAATCCACCAAAGTCATCTGCCAGGGCTTTACCGGCCAGCAGGGCACGTTTCACTCCGAGCAGGCGCTCGATTACGGGACGAAGCTCGTCGGCGGCGTGACGCCGGGCAAGGGCGGCTCGCTGCACGTCGGCCTGCCGGTGTTCAACACGGTACAGGACGCGGTAGACGACACCGGCGCCGATGCGACGATGATCTTCGTGCCGCCGCCGTTCGCCGCCGACGCGATCCTCGAGGCAGCCGATGCCGGCATCCGCGTGATCGTCGCGATCACCGAGGGTATCCCGGTGCTCGACATGCTGCGCGTCAAGAACACGCTGAAAGGCTATCCCGACGCCGTACTGATCGGGCCGAACTGCCCCGGCGTCATCACGCCGGGCGAGTGCAAGATCGGGATCATGCCGGGCCATATCCACAAACCCGGCAAGGTCGGCATCGTGTCGCGCTCGGGCACGCTGACCTACGAGGCCGTGTTCCAGACCACCAACGAAGGCCTCGGCCAGAGCACGGTCATCGGCATCGGTGGCGACCCGATCAACGGCCTGAACTTCATCGACTGCCTGAAGCTGTTCCAGGACGACGCGCAAACGCAGGGGATCATCATGGTCGGCGAGATCGGCGGGAGCGCTGAGGAAGAAGCGGCCGAATTCATCAGCGACTACGTGACCAAGCCGGTCGTCTCGTTCATCGCCGGCGCCAGCGCCCCGGCCGGCAAACGCATGGGCCACGCCGGCGCGATCATCTCCGGCGGCAAAGGCACCGCGGCCGCCAAATTCGCCGCACTGGAAAAAGCCGGCGTCACGACGGTGAAATCGCCGGCCGACCTTGGCAAGGCCATCGCTGCGCGGCTGAAATAAGGAGCAAAAAGTTCCGAAGGGAACAAAGTTGTCCCTTCCCCCGCTTGCGGGGGAAGGTGCCCGAAGGGCGGAAGGGGGCGAACGGCGCGGAAGCGAAGGTATTGTTTCTACCGCGAATACTTGGATGCTGTCCTTCCCGTTTGCTGGGAAGGTGCCCGAAGGGAGGAGGGGGAAGTCCGTGCGAGAGGGTGCGAAACACCGATTCGCCAGGTCGTTGCGATCGGCAATGACCGATGCGGAACAACTACTGTGGTATCGATTGCGGCGCCGGCAGGTTGGAAATCATCGCTTTCGCCGCCAAGTCCCCCTGGGGCCGTATATCGTCGATTTCTGTTGTGTCGAGTCCCGGATCGTGGTTGAAGTGGACGGAAATCAGCACATGGAGTCGAGGCATGACTCTCGCCGTGATGCTTGGTTGGCTTCCGAAGGTTATCGGGTGCTGCGTTTTTGGAATCACGATGTACTCGCTCGCACAGATGCCGTGCTCGCGCAGATCCTAGGGGTGCTTCCTTCGATTCGCCCCCTTCCGCCCTTCGGGCACCTTCCCCCGCAGGCGGTGGAAGGGAAGAAACCGCCGAGATTCTGATATGGCTTCGCTTCGGTTCGCACTCGCCCAGTTCGACTTTCCAGTCGGCGCGGTCGCGCGGAACGGCGAGCATGTGCGCGAGTTGATGACGCTGGCGCGTGACCAGCTTGGCGCGCAGCTGATCGCCTTTCCCGAGTTGACGCTGTCGGGCTATCCACCCGAGGACCTGCTGTTGCGGCCGAGCTTCCTGGCTTCGTGCGAGCGCGAGTTGGCGGCGGTGGCGGCACATGCGGATGGCATCGCGGCGTTTGTCGGGCATCCGGATGCGATCGGCGAAGTATACAATGCGGCGAGTCTGCTTGCCGCCGGCGCCGTGCGCTTCACCGCGCACAAGCAGGCGTTGCCGAACTACACCGTGTTCGACGAGAAGCGCTACTTCCGCCCGGGACATGATTCCTGCGTGACCGAGTTCTGCGGTGTGCGCGTCGGCTGGCTCGTCTGCGAGGACATCTGGGAACCGGAGGCGGCTGCGCTGGCCGCGGCGCACGGCGCCGAGCTGCTGGTCGTGATCAACGCATCGCCATTCGATCTCGAAAAGTCGACGCAGCGCGAGGAGCTGCTCGCGCGGCGTGCGCGCGAGAACGACGTTGCGATCGCTTATTTGAATCTCGTCGGCGGGCAGGACGACCTGCTGTTCGATGGCGGCTCGCTGCTGGTCGAACCGGACGGCCGAATCGCCGCGCGCGCGCCGGTCTTCGTCGATGCGCTGCTGCTGGCCGAGTACGACAACGCTACGCGCCGCTTCCGGGCGATCGACTGGCCGGTGGAAGCCGATATCTCGCGCGAGGCACGCGTTTACGCAGGCCTGGTGCGCGGCATCCGCGACTACGTCGACAAGAATCATTTTCCCGGTGTGCTGCTCGGGCTGTCCGGCGGCATCGACTCGGCGCTGACTTTGGCCATTGCCGTCGACGCACTCGGCGCCGAACGCGTGCTCGGCGTACGCCTGCCGTCGCGTTTCACCTCGGACCTGAGCAACGATCTGGCGGAGGTCCAGGCGCGTACGCTCGGCGTCAAACTGCTGACCATTCCGATCGGCCCGCCGTTCGGCGGATTCATCGAAGTTCTCGAACCGATATTTGCGGCTGCAGGCGAACCATCCCCGGTGCGTGGCGCCGATCTCGACATCCCTGTCGAGTCGCTTGCCGGCGCGAGCCGCGCTGACTCGCACCATCCTTGGCGTTCGCCCTCCGGGCCAGCCGCGCTGTTCGCGCCGGCAGTCCTGCCGGCGCAGTCTACGCAACTCGCATCAAATCCCGGCTCGCCCCTCGGCCCTCAACCCTCAGTCCTCGCTTCAGACGCCACAGAGGAAAACATCCAGTCGCGCTGCCGTGGCGTGATCCTGATGGCGCTGTCGAACAAGCTCGGCCACATGGTGTTGTCGACCGGCAACAAGAGCGAGTACGCGGTCGGCTACGCGACGATCTACGGCGACATGTGCGGCGGCTACGCGCCGCTCAAGGATTGCTACAAGCAGCTGGTGTACGCGCTGGCGCGGTGGCGCAACGTGGTCTCGGGACGAGGGACTGGGGACTTGGGACTCGGGAAAAGCGGACCGCCTGCGTCCGTGGCCGGAACCGCCAATAGGCTGCCCAGTGAAGTCATTCCGCGCGCCGTGATCGAGCGCGCGCCGTCGGCCGAATTGCGCGAGAACCAGACCGATCAGGATTCGCTGCCGCCGTACGAGACGCTCGACGCAATTCTCGAGCGCTTCATCGACGGCGAACAGTCTCAGGCCGAGATCGTGGCCGCGGGCTTCGACGAGGCGACCGTGCGCCGCATCGCGCGGCTCGTGCTCGGCAGCGAATACAAGCGCCGCCAGTCCGCACCCGGACCGAAGATCACCACGCGCGCGTTCGGCCGCGACCGCCGCTACCCGATCACCTCGGGCTGGCGCTGATTGCCCAACGACAAACTGGGGCGATCGTTCTCGGCCCCTTGAGTCACCCATTAGGGTCGAGTCTCAGCTGTGCTTTCGGCCCCTCTGCCCTGATGGGGAGGGTTGGGTAGAAGGTGACGCCTGCGGAGCAGGCACCTGTGGCGCCATCCCCTCTGTACCCAACTAGCGACGAGTCTCAGATGCCCACACCTCTCCCCTTGTGGGAGAGGTCGCCGCGCGCAGCGCGGCGGGAGAGGGGATGGCGGCGAAGCCGCCGACTTCGTCGGCTCACCCTCTCCCCAACCCGTCCCCATCAAGGGGGAGGGGCTTTGAGAGCGCGTTGCTGAGACTCCACGCTAATTGGGTCTCCCGCAAGGGGAGAGGTATGCAACGGAGACTCGGCGCCAATTGGTTGAGTCAACGGGGCGTCCCACCTCTTGCGCCACGCGTACGCTCACCAGGGAACAAGACCGCAAGGTTGGGCGCAGGGGGTCGGGCAGGGATGAGGCAATACGCGGCGGATCGAAACCGGCGCGGTGCGGCTCACTCGCCGGATCAGCTTCTAAACGGCACCATGCGGTTCCACCAGTGCCCGCTTGGCGGCCAGTTGCCGGTGAAGTACGGGTGTTCGGGATAGTTGAGCTTGAGCACGCGTTCGGTATCGCCGGCAAGCTTGTCCTGGCCGAGCGACTTGTATGACATCGTCATGATGGCCAGGGCATCGCCGGCTTCCGGCGTGCGCTGGTATTTCTCGACGATGTCCTTGCTGCGGTTGATCGCGGCCACGTAGGCGCCGCGGCTCAGGTAGTACTCGGCGACGTGCAACTGCGCTTTTGCCAGATTGTCGCGCAGGTAGATCATGCGCAGCCGGGCATCGGGTACATAGCGGCTGTTCGGGAATTTCGTCACCAGTTCATTGAAATCCTCGAACGACTGCAGGGTGTTGCCCTGGTCGCGCTTGGTCATGTCCTGGTTGGCGTAGTGATCGAGGAAGCCGCGGTCGCGATCGAAGTTGATGATGCCGCGCAGGTAATAGGCGTAGTCGATGTGCTTGTGCGTCGGATAGGTCTTGATGAAGCGGCCGATCGTCGAATAGCCGTCTTCGGGCTTGCCGGACTTGTACTGCGCAAAAGCCAGTTCCAGTGACGCCTGCTCGGTGTAGGCGCCGAACGGGAAGCGGGCGATCAGGCGCTGGTAGTACTTGACCGCCTTGCTCAGGTTGTTGTCGACCAGCGCAGCCTTGGCGGTCGAGTACATCTGGTCGACCGGCAGGACTTCCGCGTCGTCGGGTTTCTTGTTTCGGTTGCAGCCCATCGCGAGAACGAAAAGCAGCAGCAGGCTGAACCGGATCAGGTTGGAAAATCGCATGGAGGGTACTGCGGGTGAGGAAACGGACTGCCGATGATAGCCCAAACCGCGGTCGGTCCGGAAACGGCATAATGCCGGCGGCCAGACCTCATTCAGCAATGGACTCCGATAACACTCTCACGGCTACGATACCGACCAGCGCGGCCGGGCGCCGCTTCGACCAGGCATTGGCCGAGCTGTTCCCGGACTATTCGCGCTCGCGCCTGACCGCCTGGATCAAGGCGGGCGACGTGCTGCTGGAAGGTGCCGTCGTTGCACCGCGCCACATCGTCTCGGGCGGCGAGGCGGTCAGCCTGCGCGCACAGCCGAGCCAGGAGGTGCCGCTGGCGCCGGAGCCAATCGCTCTCGACGTCCGCTACGAGGACCGCGAAGTCCTGGTCGTGAACAAGCCGGTCGGGCTGGTGGTCCATCCGGGCGCGGGCCAGCCGGCCGGCACGATGCAGAACGCATTGCTGCACTTCGATCCGAAGCTGGTGGAAATCCCGCGCGCCGGCATCGTGCACCGGCTCGACAAGGACACGTCGGGTCTGATGGTCATTGCGCGTACGTTGCGTGCGCATACCTCGCTGGTGGAACAATTACAGGCGCGCGACGTGCACCGCCAGTACGAAGCGGTGGTTTACGGCGCGATGATCGCCGGCGGCAGCGTCGATGCCTCCATCGGGCGTCATCCACGCGACCGGATCAAGCAGGCCGTAGTCGAAGGACCCTCGGCCAAGCCCGCCGTCACGCACTATCGAGTGCGCGAACGGTTTCGGGCGCACACGCTGATCGAGTGCCGACTCGAAACCGGCCGCACCCACCAGATTCGCGTGCACATGGCGCACGCGAACCATCCGCTGATCGGCGACGCGACCTATGGCAGCGGACTGCGATTGCCGAAGGGCGCGACGCCTGAACTGGTCGAAGCGTTGCGTTCGTTCAAGCGCCAGGCGCTGCACGCCGAGCAACTCGAGTTTGCGCATCCCAAAACCGGCAAGCCGGTCAGGGTCGGCGCGGAGCGCCCGCCTGACATGGAACAGCTGGTGCGTGCGCTGCGCGAAGACACTGGAAGCAACTCGGATCAGCGAGTGTAATCGTTGGATCGTAATTGATTGATCCAACTCGAACCAGGAGCGCCCCCTTCCGCCTTCGGCACCTTCCCCCGCTGCGCAGGGGAAGGAAAGGCAAGAAGTGCAATCCGGAATCCTTCCGCTGCGCAGGGGAAGGAAAGGCGTGAAGTGCAATCTAGAATCCTTCCACTGCGCGGGGAAGGAAAGGCGTGAAGTGCAATCTGGAGTCCTTCCACTGCGCAGGGGAAGGAAAGGCGTGAAGTGCAATCTGGAATCCTTCACGCTCCGCTGGGGAAGGTGGCGGCAGCCGGAAAGGGGGCCGACTGCGCGACGTGGAATGGAGATGCCGATTGAGCGTTCCGTAAGCCAAACGGCAGAAGCGGCATCGAATCATCGCTGTGGAGGAAACATGCACCGTAGAATCGCGACGCCGGCAAGAATCCTTTTCGTGTTGCTGGCGGCCGGCGCGTTGTTGCCGGGCGTCGGGGCATGTGCGACGCCCGACACGGCCGCGATCCAGGCCGAAATCGCCAAGTACCATGACGAATCGATCAAGCGGCTGCAGGACTGGATTGCCCTGCCGTCGATCGCCGCGGAGAACCGCAACTACCCGCAGGGCGCGGAGTACATGGCCAAGCTTGCGCGCGACGCCGGATTCCAGAAGGCGACCGTGTTGACGACCGACGGCAAGCCCGGCGTATTTGCCACGCTCGATGCCGGGGCGAAGAAGACCGTCGGCCTGTATTTCATGTACGACGTCAAGCAGTTCGATCCGGCCGAATGGTCGTCGCCGCCACTTGAAGCACGCTTGGTCGACAAACCGGGCTTCGGCAAGGTCATCGTCGGCCGCGGCGCGGTCAACCAGAAGGGCCCCGAAGCGGCATTCCTCGCGGCACTGCACGCGATCCACGGTGCCGGCAAGAAGATGCCGGTCAATCTCGTGCTCGTGGCCGAAGGCGAGGAGGAAATCGGCTCGCCGCATATCGGTCAGCTCGCACATCGGCCCGAGGTCGAAGCGGCGCTGAAGAAGACCGTCGGTGTGTTCATGCCGTCGGCGATGCAGGATCCGGGCGGCGTCGTAACCGTCAGTCTCGGCGCGAAGGGCGTGGTCGAACTCGAACTGGTCGCGAGCGGCGAGAAGTGGGGACGCGGACCATCGAAGGACGTCCATTCGTCGCTCAAGGCGATGGTCGACAGTCCGGCCTGGCGCCTGGTCAAGGCGCTGGACACGCTGGTGTCGGCCGACGGCAATACGATCCTGATCGACAACTACCCGCAGCCGCGCCCGCTCAGCGCGGCCGAGAAAACGATGATCGCGAAAGCTGCTGCCGCCAAAAGCGAAGAACAGTCGAAGAAACAGCTCGGCGTGCAACACTGGATCGACGATCTGCCCTGGCTGCAGGCGAACGAGCGACTCGAATCGCAGCCGACCGTGAATATCGAAGGCCTGGTCGGCGGCTACACCGGGCCAGGCGGCAAGACCGTGCTGCCGCATCGCGCGGTCGCCAAGATCGACATGCGCCTGGTGCCGGACATGAAGATGGCCGATGCAGTCGCCGCATTGAAGGCGCACCTCGCCAAGCACGGCTTCGGCGACATCGAAGTCAACGTCACCGGCGGTTACGATCCAACCAGCACGTCGGCCGACACGCGCCTGATCCGGGCGCAGATTGCCGTGCTCGAGCGCGCCGGCATCGACCCGGTGCTGTGGCCGCGCAATGCCGGTTCGTATCCCGGCTACACGTTCACCGATCCGCCGTTGAGTCTGGCCGCCGGCCACTTCGGCCTTGGCCACGGTAGCGGCGCGCACGCGCCGGACGAGTACTACGTGATCGAATCGAGCAACCCGAAAGTGCAGGGCATCGATGGTGCGGTGATGTCGTTCGTCGACTATCTGTATCAACTGGCGAAGTAGTTGCGCATGCAGGTGGGTAGAGCGACAGGAGCGCAGCGTATCCCGCCCTTCGGGCGTCGGCACCGATCGGCGGGATGCGCCGCTTCGCGGCTGTCTCCCGCCCTGCAGCGATCCTGGCCGTCGCAACGCTTCTCCCCAATTCCACTCCCTCAAGGGGACGCAATTGGCGTCGCGTCTCGCAACAGGCTCTCAAAGCCCCTCCCCGTTGATGGGGGAGGGGTTGGGGAGAGGGTGAGCCGACGAAGTCCGCCATCCCCTCTCCCGCCGCGCTTTGCGCGGCGACCTTTCCCACAAGGGGAGAGGTGTACAACTAAGAATCCGCACCAATTCGGACGAGAGGGGCTTGATAGCCGGCACTTTTCCGCTGCTTCGCTGCGGTGTCAGAAGACGCCGTCGCCTCCGGCAGTCGAGACTGCTCCGTGCAAACGTTCCGTTGCGCCCGGACATCGGTGAAACACCCAGTGGCTGCTGACCAATACATTGTTCCGGACTGGCCGGCGTCATCGGCAGTGCGGGCTGTCGTGACCTCGCGCAGCCTGCCCGGCAACTCGCTGCCGCCGTTCGATGCGTTCAACCTCGGGTTGCGCAGCGGCGAGGACGAAGGCATCGTCCATGCCAATCGCGACCTGCTGATCCGGGGTCTGGGGTTGCCGTCGGCGCCGTGCTGGCTGCGCCAAGTCCACGGAACAAACGTTGTTACCTTCGATCGATCCCTTCCGGCCTTCGGCCACCTTCCCCCGCTGGCGGGGGAAAGAACCGCTGACGAGCCGGAAGCCGATGCAGCGATCACGCGAGAGACGGGCGTCGTGCTGGCGATCCTGACCGCCGACTGCCTGCCGATTTTGCTGTGCGCCGACGATGGCCGGGAGATCGCGGCGTTGCACGCCGGTTGGCGCGGCCTGTCGGCCGGCGTGATCGAGGCCTGCGTCGGCGCGATGCGGGCTCCGGCGGCAACACTGATGGCGTGGCTCGGGCCGGCCATCGGGCCGGACTCCTACGAAGTCGGCGACGAAGTGCGCGCTGCGTTCCTGGCGCATGCCGGCTCGGCGAGCGCCGCGTTTTCGGCAACCCGACCGGGCCACTGGCGGTGCGATTTGTATGGCCTGGCGCGGCAGCGCCTGCAGGCCCTCGGCGTGACGCGCGTGCATGGCGGCGGCTTCGACACGTTCGCGGACCCGCGCTTCTATTCCCATCGGCGCGATGGCGCTCGCAGCGGCCGTTTTGCCACGCTGATCTACCTGGCTTGAGCGGCGCTGGTCATGGCCGGGACAGCCATCGGAGCCGCCAGCGCACTGACGAATGACGCGCGCCAACGATGCACATTGTTGCGGCACAGGTGATCGAACATCGGCTGCCAGCGCTCGCGCCGCTCGGCCAAAGGCATGGTCAATGCAGCCTGCAGACTTTCGACGATATCGATCGGATCGAGCGGATTGATGATGACGGCACCGGTCAGTTCGTCGGCAGCGCCGGCGAAGCGCGACAATACGAGTACGCCGGGATCGTCCGGATCCTGTGCCGCGACATACTCCTTGGCGACCAGGTTCATGCCGTCACGCAACGGGGTCACCAGACCAACATCGGCGATGCGGAAAAAGCTCGCGAGCGTCGACTGCAGGAAACTGCGGTTGACGTAGCGGATCGGCACCCAGTCCGGCTGGGCGTAACGGCCGTTCGTGGCGCCGGCTTCGCGTTCGAGGCGCTCGCGCAATTCGTGGTATTCGGGAACCTCTTCGCGTGTCGGTGGCGCGACCTGCAGGAACGACACGCGTCTGCGCCACTCGCTGTGTCGTCCGAGGAAACTGCCGAAGGCGGCAAAACGCTGCGTCAGGCCCTTGGAATAGTCAAGACGATCGACGCCGATTGCCAGACGCTGTCCCTCGAGGGTATTGACCAGCCGCTGGGCGGCAGGCAGCGTGGCTCCGCGCTGCGCCTGCTCGGCCACGTGCTGGGCGTCGATCGCGACCGGAAAGACGCCGGCGCGCAGCGCATGACCGTTCACTACGATGCGGCCATCGTCCAGGATCTTCGCTGCGGCTTCGCTGCGCAGGTAGGCGAGCAGCGCGGCATGGTCCCGGCGGGTCTGCACGCCGATCAGGTCGTAGGCGGCGAGCGCGCGGAACAGCTGCTCGTGATGCGGCAAGGTGACCAGCATCTCGGGCGGCGGCAACGGCACGTGCAGGAAGAAACCGATGCGCGCGGCGACACCGAGCGTGCGCAGCTCGGCGGCGAACGGAATCAGATGGTAGTCGTTGACCCAGATCAGGTCGTCGGGCTTGAGCAATCGCACCAGGTGCTCGGCGAACAGCGCGTTGACGCGCCGGTAACCGGCGAATTCGTCGCGGCTGTAATCGATCAGCGACGGCCGGAAATGCAGGAGCGGCCACAACGTGCGGTTGGCGAAGCCGACGTAGTACTGCTCGTAGTCGGCGCGGGAGAGATCGAGCAACGCGTAGTCGACGCGCCCGGAACGGAAGCGGTGCAATTCACGCCTGCGTTCCGGCACGATGCGGCCGCTCCAGCCGAACCAGAGCCCGCCGCGCTCGGCGAGTGCGGCCTGCATTGCCGCGGCCAGGCCGCCTGCCACGACTTTCTTCGGCAGGGCGACGCGATTGGATACGACGACAAGGCGGCTCATGGTTCGGCACGGCGTGCGCCGCCCGTGATGTGGTGCCGAACCGTAGGCGACGCCGCTTGCAGGCGTTCAGCGCGGAAACTGCGGCGTACCGCCGTGGGGACCACTGTGCGTCGCGCGGCCGATTCCATGGCGGATCTCACAGCAGGTCCTCCCACGGGCTCGACAGCAGAATCGCCGAATTGATCAGGCCGACCAGCGAATAGGTCTGTGGAAAATTGCCCCACAGGTCGCCGCTTGCCGGATCGATGTCTTCGGACAGCAGGCCCAGGCCATTGCGCCGCGCCAGCAGCGATTCGAACAAGGCGCGTGCGTCATCGATGCGGCCGGTGACGGCGAGTGCGTCGATGTACCAGAAACTGCAGACGGTGAAGCTCGTCTGCGGCTCGCCGAAATCGTCCGCTGTCGCGTAGCGAAACAGGTGATCGCCTCGACGCAGTGCTCGCCCGACTGCCTCGACGGTCGCCACGTAGCGCGGATCGTCCGCGGCGATGAAGCCCATGCGTTCGAGCAGCAGCGCGCTGGCGTCGATCTGGCTGCCGTCGAACGTGTCGACGAAGTGTCCGCCTCTCGCGTCGACCGCGCGTTCCAGGATGGTGCCACGGATTTTTGCCGCACGCTGCGTCCACGACGTGGCGCGGTCCGGCAGCTGCAAGCGCTGCGCGATGCGGGCAAGCCGATCGCAGCCGGCCCAGCTCATCGCGCTCGAATACGTGTGCACGCCGGAGCGGCCGCGAAACTCCCACAGCCCGGCATCCGCGTGGTCATGCAGGCGGAAGGCGGCGTCGCCGAGTTTCTCCAGACGCGCGAACATGGCCGCGTCGCCGCGGGCCATCAAGCGCGCGTCGAAGAACAGCTGCGTCGCCGCGAGGATAACGCTGCCGTACGCGTCGTGCTGGCGTTGGCGCCAGGCGTCGTTGCCGATGCGCACCGGGCCCATGCCGCGGTAGCCTGCCAACGCAACGGCTTCATGCTCGATAAGCTCGCGTTCGAAGTGGATGCCGTAGACCGGTCCGAGATCGCCGTCGGCGGTCGCGGCCAGATTGAAGATGTAGCGCAGGTATTCTTCCATGCTGCGCGTCGCGCCGAGCCGGTTCAGCGCGCGGACCACGAACGCGGCATCGCGCAGCCAGCAATAACGATAGTCCCAGTTGCGTGCCGTATCCGGCGCCTCCGGAATCGATGTGGTCGCGGCCGCGATGATGGCGCCGGTGCCTTCGTACTGGCACAGCTTGAGGGTTATCGCGGCGCGGATGACCGCCTCCTGCCATTCGGCCGGAATGGACAGGAAGCGCACCCATTCGTGCCAGTAGTCGAGCGTCGCCTCCAGTGCCTCGCGGGCGACGCGGGATGGTGCGTCGGCGAGCGTCTCGTCCGGTCCCAGCAGGATGTGGATTTCCCGATCGAGCAGGAACGGCAGCTCGTCGCGCAGCATCGGCAGCGGCATATCCGTGGTCGCACGCAGGACGATGTCGCTGAGCAGAAAGCGCAGATGATTGGACCCGAAAGTGCGCTCCGGTGTGGCTGCGCCGTAATCGGTCAGCGGGCGCAGGCGCAGCGTGATGCGCGGTGTGCCGGCCAGTGGACGGATCGTCCGCACCAGGCTCATCGGGTGGAAAATGCGGCCGTATCTCCTGTAGCGCGGCGCGAAGTCGACGATCTCGATCGCGCCGCCGTCGCGCGCGCCGATCTGCGTCACCAGCACGGCATCGTTGCCGAGGTAACGCTGGGAATGCGTCGTCTCGCCATCAAGGACGACATCAAAGAATCCCGCGGCACCGAACAACTTCGGCGAAAGCAGCGCGCAAAATGCTGGGTCGCCGTCGAACACCGGCAGGCAGCACCAGACGATGCGGCCGCGGCTGTCGATCAACGCGTTGATGCTGCCGTTGCCGACGATGCCGAGATTGAGGTCCGGCGTTATGGCACTCACGCCGCGGCCTCGCTTCGATGTTCGTGTGCGGCGACGCATGCCAGCCAGGCGCGGGCCGCAGCGACGTCGGCAAGTGACGCGTGGGCGGCGGTCGGCTGGCGCGCGCCTACGATGACACCGGTTCCGCCGAGTGCCTGCGCCATCGCAAAGGCCGGCTCGTCGGTGAAGTCGTCGCCGAGCATCCAGGGCTGGCGGCCGGCGAACGGTGGCTCCGTCATCAGCGCCGCCAGTGCCCGGCCCTTGTCGACACGAATCGACTTGAGCTCGATGACGAAGTCGCCGTGCAGTAGTTCGAATCCGGCGCCGGCACGCAGCAGCGCCAGTGCGGCGAGTTCGCGCGCCAGCGGTTCGACACGCGGCGATTCGCGATAGTGGAACGCCAGCGCGATGCCCTTGTCCTCGATCAGCAGCCCGGGCGCAGCGGGAGCGAGCGCCATGACCTGCTCGCGCGCCCAGTCCAGTTCCGGTGTAGCGGTCACGGTTTGCTCCATGCGGGCGTCCGCATGCCGCACCTCGGCGCCGTGCTGGCCGACAACGGCCAGTTCCGGCAGTCCCAGCAGTGCATCGATGGCGGCCACTGGCCGTCCGCTGACAATGGCAAGCGCGCCGCCGGTCGCGCCGGCCAGGTCGCGCAGCAGCGATGGCAAGTGGTCGTCGATGATGACCGCATCCGGCGTCTGCGCGAATTCGATCAGCGTTCCGTCCAGATCGAGGAACAATGCGGCCTCGTCGGGCTGCGGCATCGCAGGAGGGAGTCCGAGTCCTGCGGCGGCATGGCGGAGCAGAGCGTTGCGGGTCATGGAGGAGCGTCCTCGATCCAAGCTGCCGATGCCCCTAGAGATATTCTGCTTGCGCAAACATGAATGACCGCTTCCAACAGCTTGAATATGCGATGAACGGCCGCATGAAAACGGCAGATCTCGCAGCCGAGGACGACACGCCTGCGCGATGCCCCGATCGCATCGCACGTGTCGGCTGAAGCGTGAGGACGATGACGGCCGGAGGCGCTTTCAGGGATCAGCTTCAGGGATCGACGACTCGGACCATCCGCAAATCTTGCCAAGGCGTACCCATGCGCACGGACAAACTGACTTCGCGCTTCCAGCAGGCATTGGCCGACGCCCAGTCGCTTGCCGTCGGGCGCGACCATAACCTGCTCGAGCCGGTGCACGTGATGGCGGCGCTGCTCGACCAGCAGGGCGGGTCGACCACGCCGATGCTGTCCCAGGCCGGCGTCAATGTCGCTGCGCTGCGCACGCGCATCGGCCAGGCGCTCGACAAGCTGCCGGCGGTGAAGGGACAGGAAGGCAACATCAACGTGTCGAACGACCTGACGCGCCTGCTCAATCTGAGCGACAAGCTCGCGCAGCAGCGCGGCGATGCGTTCGTTGCGAGCGAGTTGTTCGTGCTTGCGGCGCTCGACGACAGGGGCGAGGTCGGCCAGGCGCTGAAGGCTGCCGGCGCGAGCAAGACGAACGTCGAAGCGGTCATCGAACGTGTGCGCGGCGGCGAAAAAGTGCAGAGCGAGAGCGCCGAGGACCAGCGCCAGGCGCTCGAGAAGTACACGATCGACCTGACCGCTCGCGCCGAGAAATCCAAGCTCGATCCGGTGATCGGCCGCGACGAGGAAATCCGCCGCGTGATCCAGGTGCTGCAGCGGCGCACCAAGAACAATCCGGTGCTGATCGGCGAGCCCGGCGTCGGCAAGACCGCGATCGTCGAGGGCCTGGCTCAACGCATCGTCAACCATGAGGTGCCCGAAGGCCTGCGTGACCGCCGCGTGCTGTCGCTCGACATGGGGGCGCTGATCGCCGGCGCGAAATTCCGCGGCGAGTTCGAGGAACGGCTGAAGGCAGTGCTGAGGGACCTCGCCAGGGAAGAAGGCAACGTCATCCTGTTCATCGACGAGCTGCACACGATGGTCGGCGCCGGCAAGGCCGAAGGGTCGATGGATGCCGGCAACATGTTGAAGCCCGCGCTCGCACGCGGCGAACTGCACTGCATCGGTGCGACCACGCTCGATGAATACCGCAAGTATGTCGAGAAGGATGCCGCGCTCGAGCGGCGTTTCCAGAAGGTGTTCGTCGGCGAGCCGAGCGTGGAAGACACGATTGCGATCCTGCGTGGCCTGAAGGAGCGCTACGCCGTGCATCACGGTGTCGAGATCACCGATCCGGCGATCGTCGCCGCCGCGACGCTGTCGAACCGCTACATCGCCGACCGCCAATTGCCGGACAAGGCGATCGACCTGATGGACGAGGCCGCGTCGCGCATCCGCATGGAGATCGACTCGAAGCCCGAGGAACTCGACCGCAAGGAGCGGCGCCTGATCCAGCTGAAGATCCAGCGCGAGGCGCTGAAGAAGGAGAAGGACAAGGAATCGAAGCAGCGCCTGGCCGATCTCGAGGACGATATCGCGAGGCTCGAGCGCGAGTTCTCCGACTTGAACGAAGTCTGGAAGGCCGAAAAAGCTGCGGTGCAGGGTACGACGAAGCTCAAGGAGCAGATCGAAGCGGCGCGCGCCGAGATCGAGACCGCGCAGCGCCACGGCGATCTGGCCAAGGTCGCCGAAATCCAGTATGGGAAAATTCCACAACTGGAAAAACAGCTGCATGCGGCGCAGGAAACCGAAGCCAAGGGTTTTACCCTGCTGCAGCAGCGTGTGACGGCCGAAGAAATCGCCGAGGTTGTCAGCCGCTGGACCGGCATTCCGGTATCCAAGATGCTCGAAGGCGAGCGCGACAAGTTGCTGCGCATGGAAGACGCGCTGCACACACGCGTCGTCGGCCAGGACGAAGCGGTGAAGGCAGTCGCCGATGCGATCCGCCGTTCGCGCGCCGGCCTGTCCGATCCGAACCGGCCGAATGGCTCGTTCCTGTTCCTGGGGCCCACCGGCGTCGGCAAGACCGACTTGTGCAAGGCGCTGGCCGAGTTCCTGTTCGACTCGACCGAAGCGATGGTGCGCATCGACATGAGCGAGTTCATGGAGAAGCACTCCGTCAGTCGCCTGATCGGCGCGCCGCCGGGCTACGTCGGTTACGAAGAGGGCGGCTACCTGACCGAAGCGGTGCGTCGCCGGCCGTACAGCGTGATCCTGCTCGACGAGGTCGAGAAGGCGCACCACGACGTGTTCAACGTGCTGCTGCAGGTTCTCGACGACGGGCGGCTGACCGACGGCCAGGGTCGCACGGTCGACTTCCGCAATACCGTTATCGTCATGACCTCGAACCTCGGCTCGCAGCTGATCCAGGAGTTGACTTCCGATGGGAGCGGCAGCGGCGACACCGAACAGGACTACACGAAGATGAAGGCGGCGGTCATGGGCGTCGTGCAGGCGCACTTTCGTCCGGAGTTCATCAACCGCCTCGACGAGATCGTCGTGTTCCGTGCGCTCGACAAGGCGCAGATCCGCCAGATCGCACGCATCCAGATCGATTACCTCGGTAAGCGACTGGCCGAGCGCCAGCTGGCGTTGACGCTGAGCAACAAGGCCCTCGACCTGATCGGCAATGTCGGTTTCGATCCGGTCTATGGTGCGCGGCCGTTGAAGCGGGCGATCCAGCAGCAGCTGGAAAATCCGTTGGCGAAGGAAATCCTCGAAGGCCGTTTTCAGCCAGGAGACACCGTGGCGGTCGACGCCCACGGCGGACACCTCGTGTTCGCAAAGGCGTGATTCCGTTCGCTATGCGTACGCTGCCGCGTAACACGATGAAGCTCGGGCGAGGCGTACAGCGCCAGCGTCGCTCGCCCGGATCGGCTGGATCGCACGTCCGGCGCGGCTACCGGACCGAAGTGGGCGACAATCACGTGCGCGTGTAACGTCGGCGTCGGTAATCCGTGTTGCGACAGCTTCGGCAAGTCCCTATGCTTTGTCCGAAGTGCATGTGTGGGATGGCGCATGGCCGTTGCGGTTGAACATGAGGTTTCGCTGGGCGTTGCTGTGGCTTCGCTGCGCCGCGCGGCCTCACGATCGCCCAAAGAGCCGCAGGTCTGGCGCATCCTCGCCGATCACCTGGACGTCAGTGGCGATCGCAAGGCGGCGGCTGCCGCCTATCTTGGTCACGTGCATTACGCGATCCATGATCCTGTTCTCATGGCCGCGGCGGCGGCACTGCACGACAACCGCATTCCGGAAGCCGAAGCGCGCCTGCGTCAGCAGTTGAAGCAGGCGCCAACCGACGTGGTCGCGATCCGCATGCTGGCCGAAGTCGCAATGCGGCTGGATCGCACCGAGGATGCCGAGCACCTGCTCGAGCGCTGTCTGGAACTTGCGCCCGGATTCGACGCCGCGCGCCACAACTATGCGATCGTGTTGAATCGCGTGAACAAGCCGCAGCAGGCGCTCGCCGAGCTGGAGACGTTGCTGCGTACCGAGCCGGCCAATCCTGCGTACCGCAATCTGAAGGCTGTCGCACTGTGCCACACCGGCGACTATGCGACGGCGATCGGCATTTACGACGACTTGACCCGCACCTTTCCGGCGCAGGCGCCGATCTGGCTGAGCCTCGGCCACGCGGCGAAGACCGCCGGTCAGACCGGGCGCGCGATTGCTGCCTACCGAAAATGCATCGAGCTCGATCCGCAATTCGGCGAGGCGTACTGGAGTCTGGCCAACCTCAAGACGTTCCGTTTCGACGAGGCGCATCTGGACGCCATGCGCCACGCGCTGACCGCCGCCGAGCTCAAGCAGGAACATCGCGTCTGTATCGAGTTCGCGCTCGGCAAGGCGCTCGAGGACCGTGCCGCGTACCCCGAATCGTTCGAACACTACGCCAACGGCAACACGCTGCGACTCGAAATGATTCCCTACAGCGCGAAGGACACGAGCGTGCGCCTGCAGCGCGCGCGTGAAACCTACACGCAGGAATTCTTCGGCCAGCGAGCCGGCTCGGGCTTCGCAGCCCCCGACCCGATCTTCATCGTCGGCATGCCGCGCGCCGGTTCAACGCTGCTCGAGCAGATCCTCGCGAGTCACTCCGCAGTCGAAGGCACGATGGAGTTGCCCGACATCACCTCGATCACGCGCAGCTTGCGACGCGCGGCCGCGGACAAGCATCCGGGCGCATACCACGACGCGCTCGCGCGCATGAGCCCGGAAGAATTGCGCGCACTGGGCGAGCAGTACATCGAGCGTACACGGATCCACCGCAAGCTCGGCAGGTCGTTCTTCATCGACAAGATGCCGAACAATTTCGCGCACGTCGGACTGATTCATCTGGCATTGCCCAACGCGAAGATCATCGACGTGCGTCGACATCCGCTCGCCTGCTGTTTCTCCTGCTTCAAGCAGCACTTTGCGCACGGGCAGAATTTCACCTACGGCCTCGAGAACGTCGGCCGCTATTACCGCGACTACGTCGACTTGATGGCGCACTTCGACGCGGTGTTGCCGGGTCGCGTGCATCGCGTGATCTACGAGGATCTGGTTGAACACACCGAGCGCGAGGTGCGGCGCGTACTGGACTACTGCGGACTGCCGTTCGAGGACGGCTGCCTGCGCTTCTTCGAGAATGAGCGGCCGGTGCGGACTGCAAGCTCGGAGCAGGTGCGCCAGCCGATCTATCGCGGCGGCGTGGACCACTGGGAACATTACGATAGCTGGCTCGATCCGCTCAGGGCGGCGCTGGGGCCGACGCTGGAGGGTTATCGCGGCAGCGAGAGGCTTGTTTGATTTGGTACTTGGCTGAAGTGCCGGAGTCCGGCACGAAGCGGCTTCACCATGTGGCTGCTCAATGATGAGCGGACGAGCGCGGGATGCTCGGAGATCGTCACTTTGAACGCAAGGTCAGAGACAACTTGTGCAAGAGATCATAACTCCCCGGGGACTTGAAACCATGAAAAAACAGACCAGCACATTCCGTCGCTTCAGCCGCTTGACCCTGACGCGTCTACCCTTGGCGGCGGCCGTTCACTTGGCCTGCTTTGCTCCTGCCTTCGCCGACGCCGATGCCGATGCGCAGCAGACTCCGACCCCGGCACAGGGAACGGACAGCACGGACAGTTCGGCGCAGAAAACGCACGAACTCGACACGATCACGGTGACCGCGCAGAAGCGCACGGAAAACGTGCAGGAGGTGCCGATCAGCATCGACGTGCTCAGCGGCGACAAGCTGTCGCAGATGAACGTGCAGAATACGGTGCAGGTGCTGAAACTGTTGCCGAGCGTGTCCTACACGACGGCAGGCCCGGGATTCGGCCAGATCTACATGCGCGGCGTCGCCAGCGGCGGCGACGGTAACCACTCCGGCTCGCTGCCGAGCGTCGGCATCTATCTCGATGAAGAGCCGATCACGACGATCCAGGGTCCGCTCGACCTGCACATGTACGACATCCAGCGCGTCGAAGCGCTGGCCGGACCGCAGGGCACGCTCTACGGCGCGAGTTCACAATCCGGAACGATCCGCTACATCACGAACAAGCCGGACCCGAGCGGGTTTTCCGCCAGCTTCAGCGCGGAAGTGAACGCGGTCGATCACGGTGGCGAGGGCTTCCTCACCGAAGGCTACATCAACCTTCCGCTGACGTCGTGGATCGCGTTGCGCGCGGTCGGCTGGTCCAAGCAGGACGCCGGTTATATCGACAGCGTTCACAGCACGCTGACCTACCCGTCCTCGGGTATCACGGCCGACAACGCCCCGTTCGTGCGCAAGGACTTCAATTTCGCCGACACGCGCGGTGGTCGCATGGCGCTGAAGATCGATCTCAACGATGACTGGTCGATCCTGCCGAGCATTTCCGGCCAGGGTCAGCACACCAACGGAATATGGGCATTCGATCCGAACTACGGCGATCTGAAGGTCGCCCGATTCGCGCCGGACAACTCCGAGGACCGCTGGACCCAGTCGGCGTTGACCGTGCAGGGCAAGATCGGCAACTTTGACATCGTCTACGCGTTCGCCCATTTGAACCGCGACGACCATGTCGATTCCGACTACAGCGATTATTCGTACTGGTACGACGTCTGCTGCGCCTACGGCAGCTACCTGCACGACAACAACGGCAATCTGATCGACCCGACGCAGTTCATTCACGGCCGCGACAATTACACCAAGACGAGCAACGAATTGCGCGTCTCCTCACCGAAGGACTGGCCCTTCCGCTTTACCGTCGGCTTGTTCAGCGAAACGCAGGAACACAAGATCCACCAGCAATACATCGTCAACGGCTTGAGCGACGAACAAGTGGTCGCCGGCGACCCGAACACGTTGTGGCTGACCGAACAGACGCGCCAGGACAACGATTCCGCGATCTTCGGCGAGATGTCATACGATTTCACCGACCGCCTGACCGGCACGCTGGGCGGCCGCTACTTCCACACCAAGGACAGCCTGGCCGGATTTTTCGGCTTCGGCGACTGGGGCTGGAGTTCGCAAGGCGTGGCTTCCTGCTTTCTGCCGGCGGTGCCGTATCGCGATGCGCCCTGTTCGACCGTCGACAAGACCACCAAGGAAAGCGACTCGCTCGGCAAGGGCAGTCTCCAGTACAAGCTCGACAGCGACAAGATGATCTATGCCACATGGTCCGAAGGGTTTCGCCCGGGCGGCATCAATCGCCGCGCCACGCTTCCGCCGTATCAGTCGGACTTCCTGACCAACTACGAGTTCGGCTGGAAAACCGAATGGTTCGACCACCGCCTGCGCTGGAACGGCGCGGTGTTCCAGGAAAACTGGAAGGACTTCCAGTTCGCGATCCTCGGCGCGAACGGACTGACCGAGATCAAGAATGCCGCGCAGGCGCGCATCCGCGGTTTCGAGTCAAGCCTGACCTGGGCGGCGACCTATAACCTGACCATCAACGGCGGCATCACGCTGTACAAGTCCGAGTTGACCGCGGACTACTGCGGATTTACCGAACTCGACGGCACGCCGATTTCGCACTGTCCGGCCGGAACGGTCAATCCGATCACCGGCGATACGGTCGATGGCCCGGAGGCCCCAAGCGGAACCCGCCTGCCGGTCACGGCGAAGGTCAAGGGCAACCTCAGCGCACGCTACAACTTCGACGCGTGGGGCAACGAAGCGTACCTGCAGGGCTCGGTGTTTTTCGAGGGCCGCCGCACGTCGGACCTGCGCGTCGCGACAAATCAAATCCTCGGCGATCTGCCCGGCTACAACACGGTCGATCTGTCTGCAGGCTTCAAGCACGATCAGTGGAGTTTCGACTTCTACCTCAACAACGCGTTCGACAATCGCGGTCAACTGGGGCGATACGCGGAATGTTCAGAGGACATTTGCGCCGCGCAGATCTACGTCGTGCCCACCCAGCCGCGGACGATCGGAATGAGGGTGACCCGCGATTTCTGATCGGGTCGCTCAGCAAACAACCGTGGAGGGTGGCGCGGGCCGGGAGAAATCGCTCACGCTAGCGCCACCCTCATCCGCCTTGGGGAGCGGGTGAGCCGAAGCCGAAGCGTCCGGCAGTGCTCTGGTGGACGGACTGTCTCGCATGAAAAGCTAGTGCTTGGCGGGCGGACGCACGGCGGTCACTTCAATTTCGACGAGCCAGCCGGGATTCGCCAGACCCACGACCTTCATCGCTGACCGTGCCGGCAGATTCGGCTGCTCAGCGGTGCCGAAGAACTGCCGGTACGACTCCATCAGTCCGGCGAAATCCATCTTGCCGCCCAGCGATGGGTCGCCGACCAGGAACACTTGCATCTTGACGACATCACCCATGCCCAGGCCCATCGATTTGAGATTGGCTTCGATCTTTTTCAGCGTGCTCAACGTCTGCACTTTGGTGTTGCCGTAGGCAGTCGGGCTGTCCTTGTCCGGCGACTTGTCAGAGATGTCCGGACCGGCGCCACTGAGGAAGACCAGGTTCTGCCCGGCGGGGATCTCGACGGCCTGCGCGATCGGAAAATCCGAGTTCGGGATTTTGTAGCGGATCACGCCGGCCGCCGCCAGCGCCGAGCCGGTGGTCGCAAGCAGTATCGAGGTCAACAACAATCGTTTCATCGGCGGGCTCCTGCAGGCGGACGCAGCTTCGCCACATCGTCGGGCGTAACGGCATCGGCGTAGTGATTGTCAAAATGGGTGCGCACGAAGTTGACGACTTCGGCGACCTGCGCATCCGACAGATAAACACCCAGAGCCGGCATGCCGTGGCGGCCGTTGAGTACCGTCAGCACCGGATAGGCGGCGCTCGCCAGCTTCGCGTTGCCGGCCAGCGCCGGGTACATGCCGGCACCCTGCGCACCGCGCGCGTCGGGCATGTGGCAGCCCTGGCAGATCGCGCGATACAGCGTCGCGCCGTCGCGATGCACGAACTGCCCCGGCGTGAAGAACGACCCCGACGGCGATAGCGGCGGAGGTTCGTCGCCCAGGCACCAGCCAGGCATCGCCGCCAGCAGCAGCGTGAGGGCGAAGCCGTGCAGGCTGCGGCAAAGCGACCGGCAATCTGTAAAAGTATACATATTCATGCTGCGGCCCCGCCGGCGACGACGCGCTGATGGACGCGGCCGATTGCATCGAGTGCGGACAACACGGCTCCCTCCTGCCACGCCGGCAGGCGCGATGCGTGTTCGCCGGCCAGCGCGATGCGCCCGTCGATCTGGCACAGGTTCTCGTAGTGTTTGTCGCGCGCTTCGTCCGACCAGTTGGCGAAGCAGCCGTTGGCGAACGGAACCCGATGCCAGGCGACAGCGACGCCGTTCTCGAACTCGGCGGTGTATTGCGGATGGATGCGCGCGCCCAGTTCGACCGCCTTGCGCACGCGCTGCTGCGGGGTCATTGACGTGAACTCGTAGGCGTTGGTGCCCCAGATATAGCCGCCCAGCAAGACGCCCTTGCCGGCCTGGTTCTGTCCGGCCATCGGGTAGCCGATCATCTGGATCGGCAGGTCGGTATAGGAAATCCCGCCGTAGATGCGCTCGTCCTCTTCCCAGAAGCGGCGCTTGAACTGCAGGCCGACCTTGACCGCGGCTTCGTATGGCACGGCCTGGATCGCATCCCTCATCGCCGCGCCAACCTTGATCTCGATCTGGCTCAGTATCGACAGCGGAATCGTGCAGATGCACCAGTCGGCGGTCGCTCTGCGCGGCGGTCCACCCTGCAGGGCATCGACGTAGTGCACTTCGACACCGCGCTCGCTCTGATCGATTTTCACGACCTTTGCGCCGAACTGGACCAGCGGCGCGATCTCGGGGTGGATCGCCTTCGCGATGCGATCCATGCCGCCCACCGGCTGGAACAGCGACGGATCGAGTTCGTAGTCGAACGGGCTGGACAGGTAAGCCCACAATCCGGAATGCAGCAGCTCGGCGAATTTCAGCGGTTCCGACGGTATCGGTCGCGGTGCAAGGCCGCCGCCCGGATCGACCTCGAAACCACGACTCAGGCTGACGTATTCCGAGCGGACGTAGCGGCAGTCCCTGTCGAGGAAGCCCCAGTTGCGCAGTGCCTCGAGCAGCTTGTCCTTGTCCTCTCCGCTGAACTCGGCATCGAGCTGGCCCTTGTGAACTGACTTGCTCAGAAGGTCGGTGACGTGCCCGCGAAAGTCGGAGTGGACGTGCCGGTAGCGCTGCGGCTTGCCGCCGAACGCGTCCGTCGAGTGCAGGTAGGCGTTGTAGTTGATCTCGTTGAACGGCTCCAGCGGCACCTTGAAGCGCTTGGCGTAATCGAGCATCGCATTGTGGTGATATGGAATCCGCCACGGCCCCGGATTGATGTAAAGGCCGGGATCGAATTCGCATTTTTGATGGAGGCCG
Source organism: Rudaea sp. (assembly GCA_036496665.1). Lineage (GTDB taxonomy): Bacteria > Pseudomonadota > Gammaproteobacteria > Xanthomonadales > Rhodanobacteraceae > Rudaea. The sequence continues at coordinate 31,596 of DASXKR010000029.1, forward strand.
CCGAGTTCGGTGTAGTCATCGCCGCCGCGCAGCGTCCAGGAGCGGCCGCCGGCGCGATGGTTGTACTCGAGCACCTTGACCTTGTAGCCCGCGCGGCTGAGCTCGTAGGCGGCGACCAGTCCGGCCATGCCGGCGCCGAGCACGAGCACGGACGCGTCGCGCGGAGCGCCCGACAGGTTGGCCGGTCCGGCATAGGTCGACGCGCGCGTCAGTCCCAGCGCGGACATCGACCGATACATCATCGCGGCGCCCGCGGTCTGCCCGATGCGGCGCAGCAGTTCGCGCCGGCTGACTGAGGTCTCTGACTCGCTCATTTGCATCCCCCGATGGTCGCTGACAGTATGCCCAAAACGTCTGGGATCTTGGTGCGGCAGCGGGCGATTCCGCTGACGGAAAATCGCGCGTGTGCCGGCGAGCGCCACCCCCGCGCCTGAATCCCTTGAATTGCCTGGAAAAAACCCAAACTCGACGAACGGCGGCGGACGCCGCAGCTGGCGAGCCGGGTGCCGGAAACTTACGGATAAATCATGCCGATCTACGAATTCGAATGCCTGGCCTGTAGCGAACGCTTCGACCGCCTGCAGAAATTGAGCGATCCGGATCCCGACAGCTGCCCTAACTGCGGCGCCACGGGCGTGCGTCGCCGTCTCACGGCACCGTCGTTCCGACTCGCCGGCAGCGGCTGGTACGAAACCGATTTCAAGAAGGACGGTGACAAGAAGCGCAATCTCGTCGACAAGCCGGAGGGCGCCAAGGTCGAGCCGAAGCCGGAGACGACGGCCAAAGCCGAGCCGGTCGTGCCCGCCAAGTCCGACAGGACCGAGAACGCGCCGCGCGTCGAGAAAGCCCCGGCCGCAGTCCCCTCGAAAGCGGCGCACAAGGAAGCGGCCAAGAGCGAAAAGTAGATTCCAGTTCGCCGGCAACCAGTCGCTACCGCTGAACAACCGCCAACGCCTCTGCGTACCTGGAGTCGATCAGGGCAAATTTCCCATTAGACTTGCCTGGGGTGTTCGCCTCGTCAAGAACATAGGTGAAGCAATGACAATGCGTTGGATCGTCGCAATGGCTTTGGGGGTCGTGTGTTTCATTGCGCCGACGGCGGTTGTGCGTGCACAGCCGTACGGCGGTGGTGATGCGGTAACCTGCGTGAGCCGCAATTTTGCTTACACGCGTTGCGAAGTGCCTTGGCGCGATGCGCGACTGGTTCGCCAGGTGTCCGATACCGCGTGTATTCGCGGGCAGAACTGGGGCATCGATCGGCGTGGCTTGTGGGTCGATCGCGGCTGCGGCGGTACCTTCGTTGCCGGCGGCCACGGCGGTCCCGGGCCGGGATACGGTAGCGGCGGCTGGCGGCCGGGTCCCGGCTGGGATTCGCGCTTCAACGTGCGCTGCGGCAGTGACAACTACCGCTATCGGTTCTGTTCCGTCGATCTGGGCGGGGCGGGGCGAGCCTATGTCGGGCGGCAGATTTCCGGCAGTCCGTGCATCGAAGGCCGTACCTGGGGCTGGAACCGCGCGGGAATCTGGGTCGACCAGGGTTGTGAAGCGGAGTTCACGATCGACCGCCGCTGGCACTAGACCTCTGGTTTGAAGGTTGATGGCATGGCGCCGGATGCAGCGCCACGCCGGATCTGAAAGCAGCACGCGACGCTCTGCGCCGCGTGCTTTTTTATTGGCGGTCGCAAGATATACCAGACGGTGTTTGCAGTGCAGCAAAATCCTCCGTAGGATGAAGGCTGGCGCCTGCCGCGCGGGCGTACGGTGCACGCCGAGCAGCCAGCGCGTCGATTCTGGCTCGCTCTCTCCCACAGTGACTCCGTCGGCATGCCATCAGGCGTTGGCGAGTCCTGGACACCTCTGCGGGCGGCAGAGCAGGCGATGTGCGAGCAGGACCGGTCTTCCGACCGGATGTTGGGAAAACAAGAGCGGAGTGGTTGTGGCGATGCGAACGCATTATTGCGGTCTCGTGGACGAGGCCTTGGTCGATCAGGAAGTCACGTTGTGCGGCTGGGCCGATACCCGGCGCGATCACGGTGGCGTGATCTTCATCGATCTGCGCGATCACGAAGGCATCGTCCAGATCGTCATCGAGCCGGACAATGCGCCCGCGTTTGCCGTCGCCGAGCAGGTGCGCTACGAGTTCTGTCTGCGTATTCGCGGCAGCGTGCGCAGGCGCCCGGCGAGCCAGGTCAATGACCGGCTGTGCAGCGGCAGGATCGAAGTGCTCGCAGCGAGCGTGGACGTCCTCAACGCCGCTGCCCCGTTGCCGTTCATGCTCGACGACAGCGCCGGCGACGAGGCGCGCATGCGCTGGCGCTATCTCGACCTGCGTCGGCCCGAGATGCAGCGCAAGATGCGCCTGCGCACGAAGCTGGTCGCGGCGATCCGCAGCTACCTCGACGCACGCGGATTCCAGGATATCGAAACGCCGATCCTGACCAAGGCAACGCCGGAAGGCGCACGCGATTTCCTCGTGCCCAGCCGCGTGCGCGCCGGCGAGTTCTACGCATTGCCGCAGTCGCCGCAGCTGTTCAAGCAGATCCTGATGATGGCGGGCTTCGATCGCTATTACCAGATCGCGCGCTGCTTCCGCGACGAAGCGTTGCGCGCCGACCGCCAGCTCGAATTCACCCAGCTCGACATGGAGTACGCGTTCGTCGAAGAGCAAGATGTGCAAGATTCGGTCGAGGCGCTGATCCGCCAGATCTATCGCGACGTCGTCGGCGTCGAGCTGGCCGATCCGTTCACGCGCATGACGTACGAAGAGGCGATGCGCCGTTACGGTTCGGACAAGCCCGATCTGCGCATCGCACTGGAACTGGTCGACGTCGCCGATCATCTGAAGAGGGTCGAGTTCAAGGTGTTTTCCGGACCAGCCAATGATCCGGGCGGTCGTGTCGCCGCACTGCGCCTGCCGAATGGAGCGCAGCAGCCGCGCAAGTATCTCGACGACCTCGGCGCCTACGTCGCCGCCTTCGGCGCAAAGGGCCTGGCCTGGATCCGAATCGACGATCTAGCCAGGGGCCGCGACGGCATGACCTCGCCGATCATCAAGTTCCTCGACGACGGTGCGCTGCAGGGTATTCTCGGATCAGTCGGTGCGCAGAGCGGCGACGTGATCTTTTTCGGCGCCGGCCCGTACAAGACCGTCAGCGATTTCATGGGCGCGTTGCGCCTGAAGGTCGCCCGCGATTGTGGATTTGTGGAAAATGCGTGGAGGCCGTTATGGGTAACGGACTTCCCGATGTTCGAATACGACCATGAGGCGAAGCGCTACGTCGCGCTGCATCATCCGTTCACCGCGCCGAAAGTCGACGACGTCGCGCAACTGCGTGCCGACCCGGCCAACGCGGTCAGCCGCGGTTACGACATGGTGCTGAACGGCAACGAGATCGGCGGCGGCTCGATCCGCATCCATCGCCCCGAAATGCAGAGCGCAGTGTTCGACCTGCTCGGCATCAGTGCCGACGAAGCGCAGCTCAAGTTCGGCTTCCTGCTCGAAGCGTTGCGTTACGGCGCACCGCCGCACGGCGGCATCGCGTTCGGCATCGACCGCATCGCGGCCCTGATGGCCGGCACCGAATCGATCCGCGATGTGATCGCCTTCCCGAAAACTGCGAGCGCGCAGGACCTGATGACCGACGCGCCGTCGGCAATCCCGGAGCCGCAATTGCAGGAACTGCACATTCGCGTGGTCAAGCCGGTAAAGGCCTGACCTCATGAAAGCGGAAGCTTTCGGGAGTGGATCAAAGCTGCCGCAACGCCGATTTGCTTTGTGCGCATTCGCAATTGTTTTGCTCGCGTTGGTGATCCGCGTTCTGTATGTCTGGATGACCACGGTCGAATTTCCGATTCGCGGCGATGTAAACCAGTATGTGCTGTATGCCTGGAACCTGACCCATCGTAGCGTCTTCTCGACCGCACTGCCTGACGCCGATTCAGCACCGCCGGATGACTATCGCGGTCCCGGTTACCCGATGTTTCTGGCTGGAGCGATGATTCTGGCGGGTCATTCCGACTTGCCTCTGCGCTCGGGGCCAGAGGGGCGAAGCGCATTGGGCTACGTTACGGATACCTGGATGAAGATCGCACTCGGGTTCCAGATCGTTCTCGGCACGGCGACCGTTTGGTTCGTTATCGCGCTGGGGCGATTCTGGTTGGCGGACGGCTGGGCTCTCGCAGCCGGTCTGCTCACGGCACTGTGGCCGCATCTAGTAACGTTTACCGGCGTCTTGCTGAGCGAGACTCTTTTTGCCTTGCTGCTCCTGCTGGCGTTGTGGTTGAGTTGTCTCGCGTATGAAGCGCGTAGCCGGATCTTCATGGCCGCCGCCGGCGCCGTGTGGGGCGTGGCTTATCTGGTCAATCCGCTCATAGCTTTGTTTCCCCTGGTTGCCGCTGCGCTTATTTTACGCGGACGCGGGAGACGTCTGGCGGCAACCCTGGTCGCGGCCTTCCTCCTCGCTCCCGCGGTGTGGACAATCCGAAACGCGGTCAGTGTTCGCGATTCAGGGACTCTGCATCGCGCGGAGGAAAATTTCGTGCAGGGTTCGTGGCCGGAGTTTCTCACAGCATTCAACAGCCAGCGCGACAACGACATTTCACGAAGAATCGTCGATGCCGTGAACACGGAGGCGCAGCAACTCAAGGGATCTTTCGCAGCAGGACTCGTCGAGATCGAAGCGCGCATGGCGCAGGACCCCCGGTACTATGCCGCGTGGTATGTGGCCAGAAAGCCATACCTGTTGTGGGATTGGAGCATCCGGGTCGGCGCCGGGGATATCTACTTCCTGCCTGTGCAGCATTCACCGTTCGAGAAGATTCCCGTGTTGTCCACTGTGAGGGCCGCATTGCGCTGGGCCAATCCGTTGATCTTCGCGCTCGCCGCAGCCTGCTCATTTACAATTCTCGGCTTGAGTCTCTTGCGTCGGAAGGGCTCGGCACCTGCCTTGCTGGCTGGCTTGCTGCTGTTGTACCTGACCTCAGTCCATGTGGTGCTGCAGGCTGAACCTCGCTACTCGATTCCATATCGCCCAGAGGAAATCCTGCTTGCGCTGACCGCCGCGGCCTGGCTTTCCGAGCGATTGCGAAATGCGTTGAGACAGCCCCGGTCTGGGGCCAGTACGCACTTTTGATCGTCGTGTCCGCGGAATCATCCGGCGCCATGTCCGATCATGTGATCCTTCTGCACGGATTATGGATGCGGGCGTTTACGCTCGTTGCGTTGCGGCGTCGGCTCGAGCAGGCCGGATTTTCGGTCGAACATTTCGACTACGAGAGTGTTTTTCGCGGCGCTGACGTCAGCGTCGCGCACCTGCTGCAGCGAGTGCGCGAGGCAAAAGCCAGAGCCGGAAGAATCCATCTTGTCGGCCACAGCCTGGGCGGGCTGATCGCGCTGCAAGCGCTGCAGCGCGAACCCGGTCTGGCTTCCGGCCGCGTGGTCTGTCTTGGCTCGCCGCTGCGTGGCAGTGCCGTGGCGCGCAGCATTGCCGGCTTGCCCGGCGGGGCGATCGTCATCGGCAAGAACCTTGAAATGCTTCGCGATGGGCTGCCGCGCTGGGCAGGAACACAGTCGGCCGGATCGATCGCCGGCAGGCTGCCGATAGGCCTGGGTTTTGCGATCGGTAATCTTGCTTCTCCGCACGACGGAACCGTGGCCGTCGAAGAAACGCAACTGACCGGCATCGCCGATCATTGTGTTGTTCCGGCAAGCCATACCGGACTGCTGTTTTCGGCCGAGGCGGCCGAACAGACGATTGCCTTCCTGCGTCACGCACGTTTCAACGGCGCGCACTGAGGCTCACAGTCAGGAGGCGCGCGCATCGACATGCTGCCGGCGCCGCGCGAGGCAGAATACGCTCAGGCCGAACGCGCGGTTGTACGGCATGAGTGCCAGCTCGGCATGACAGAGGGCATACAGTGTCGAGTTGACCAGCCGGCCATGGCGGCGCAAGTCCGAGGTCGCCGGTGATCCACGCGGCGGCCTGCGGTGCAGAAAGCGCACCGCCGCCGCGATCGGAAAGATCGCTCCGTAGAAGTAGTTGCCGGACACGACCTCAAGCCCGGCCGCGCGCACGGTGTTTTCGAGTTGCGACAGCGTGTAGCGACGGCGGTGGCCGAGGAAATCGTCGTGAGCGCTCCACAACCACTGGAACGCAGGAACGGAAATGAGGAAATTCGCCGTCGGCAGCGATTTCTGCATGTACTCCTGCAGCAGATCGACATCGTCGTCGACGTGCTCCATCACATCCATGAGCAGCACGAGATCGGCGTTGATTGCGCCGATATCGCGGCGAAACATCAGCGGCTTGCCAGCGACGGTCTCCTGCCACTCCTGCGGATAATTGGGGTCGACGCAGCAGGCTGACGCGGCGCCGGCGTGGGTCAGCAGGTGCCGGCTGAAATATCCCGAACCGGCCCCCACATCAAGCACCGAGTCGAATGCGACGCCGTGCAGGCAGCGCTCCACGGCTTCGGCTTTCGAGCGGTAGTACCAGTGATTTTCGGCATCGGCGCCGAGTATTTCGGTCTCCTTGATATCCATATGCCGTGTCGCGCGGGCCGGGCCTCGTCTGTCGAATCCGGCGCGAGTCTAGCAGGGACGCCGGGTGCGGCTGCGGCAAAGGCGGACGGCGCGACGCCGCAACGTGTTAAAATCGACGCTTCGACTTGGCACAAGAACATGCACAGGGCGGGGAACGAAAAATCGGCGTCACCAGCCGGGCAAAGCGCCTGCGGGTCTTGTTCGCGTCGGCACGTCGACGCCTGAGTCGCGCCACGGCATTGCGCATGCCCCTGCTGTCTGCAACCGAGTGTCGTCCCGGCACGCCCTGCCCGCCATGACCCGCATTCTCGGCATTGATCCGGGTTCGCAGCGCACCGGCGTCGGCATCATCGACGCGGATGCCGCGGGCGCCGTGCGTCACGTATTCCACGGCGCACTGCTGCTGCTCGACAACGAGACCTTTCCGCTGCGCCTCAAGCAGATCTTCGATGACGTCTGCGCAATCATCGCCGAACACCGGCCCAGCGAAGTCGCGATCGAGCGCGTCTTCATGGCGCGCAATCCGGATTCGGCGCTCAAGCTCGGCCAGGCGCGCGGCGCCGCGATCTGCGCGGCCGTGCACAGCGGCCTGCCGGTGATCGAGTACGCGGCGAAGGAGGTCAAGCAGGCAGTCGTCGGCAGCGGCGGCGCCGGCAAGCAGCAGGTTCAGCACATGATCGGTATACTTTTGAACATATCACAAAAGCTGCAGGCTGATGCAGCCGATGCGCTGGCTGTCGCGATCACACACGCGCACACGCGCAGCAGCGTGCAGCGGCTCGGCATTCCGCGCACAGCGTGGCGGCGGCGGCGATGATCGGCAGGCTCAAGGGCATCCTTGTCGCGAAGCAGCCGCCCTGGCTGGTCGTCGACGTGGGCGGTGTCGGCTACGAGCTCGAAGCGCCGATGTCGACGATCTTCGACCTGCCCGAGACCGGCCGCGAAGTCCTGCTGTTCACCCACTATGCAGCCAGAGAGGATACCGTCGCACTTTACGGTTTCCTGCGTGAGGCGGAGAGAACCTTGTTCCGGACGCTGCAGAAAGTCAGCGGCATCGGTGCGAAGACGGCCCTCTCGGTGTTGTCGGGGTCGTCGGTCGACGAATTCGCGCGGCTCGTGCAGGGCGCCGATATCGCCGCGCTCACGCGCATCCCCGGCATCGGCAAGAAGACCGCCGAACGCATCGTCGTCGAGCTGCGTGACCGCGTCGATGGCATCGCTCTTGCTGCAGCCGGGCTTGGCACTGGTGCGAGCGGACCCAAGGATCCGGCAGCCGAAGCCAGCGGCGCCTTGCAGCAGCTCGGCTACAAGCCGGCCGAGGTGGCGCGCCTAGTCAAGGAAGCCGCCGCCGCGGGCGACAACGCCGAGGCGATCATTCGCAAGGCACTGAAGGCGGCATTGCGCTGACGTCATGAAAACAGGCCAGACCAGCTTGACCAGCGATTCGCTGACCGACCAGCGCAAGGCGTTCGCCAGACTCGCGCTCGGCGCCCTCGGCGTCGTCTACGGAGACATCGGCACCAGCCCGCTGTATACGATGCAGCAGACGTTCGGCGAACACGGAATCCTGCCGACGCCGGAAAACGTGCTCGGCGTGCTGTCCTTGGTGTTCTGGTCGCTGGTGCTGATCGTAGCGGTCAAGTACGCCGGCTTCATCATGCGCGCCGACAACAAGGGCGAGGGCGGCATCATGGCGCTGAGCGCGCTCGCGCAACGCACGGTGCGCGACAAGCCGCGGGTGCGCTGGGCGATCATGATCCTCGGCCTGTTCGGCGCATCGCTGTTCTTCGGCGACGGCGTGATCACACCGGCGATCTCGGTGTTGTCGGCGGTCGAAGGCGTCGAGGTGGCTGTGCCGCACTGGGGACACTACATGGTGCCGCTCGCTGCGGTCATCATCGTCGCGCTGTTCTATTTCCAGAGCCACGGCACCGGCCGCGTCGGCGCGGTGTTCGGCCCGATCATGATGTTGTGGTTCAGCAGCCTGGTCGTGTTCGGCCTCGGGCATATCGCGCGGCATCCGCAGGTCATGGCGGCGCTGTCGCCCACCTACGCAGTGAACTTCTTCGCTGCCAACGGTTGGGTGGCGTTTTTCTCGCTCGGCACGATCGTCCTGTGCATCACCGGTGCCGAGGCCCTGTACGCCGACATGGGCCATTTCGGCAGGAAGCCGATCCGCTTCATGTGGTTCGGCTTTGTGCTGCCGGCGCTGGTCGTGAACTATTTCGGCCAGGGCGCGCTGCTGATCGCCGACCCGGCCGCCGCCAAGAACCCGTTCTATCTGCTGCTGCCCCAGACAATGGTCATTCCGATGACGGTACTGGCGACGGCCGCCGCCGTGATCGCTTCGCAGGCGGTCATTTCCGGTGCCTTCTCGGTGATGCGTGAAGCGATCCAGCTCGGCTATTTGCCGAAGATGGAAGTTCGCCACACCTCGACCGAAACAATGGGGCAGATCTACCTGCCGTGGATCAACCGCCTGCTGCTGGTGCTGACGCTGGCGGTGGTGCTTGGCTTCCGCTCGTCCACGAACCTGGCTGCCGCGTACGGCATTGCCGTGGTCGGCACGATGACGATCGACTCGATCCTGGTCATGTTCGTGTTCCGCAAGATGTGGCACTGGAGCTGGTTCCGGGTCGTGGCCCTCGGCGGCTTGTTCCTGATCGTCGATGGCGCGTTCCTCGGCGCCAACGCCGACAAGGTGGAGCACGGCGGCTGGCTGCCGCTGGTGCTCGGCCTGTCGGTCTTCACGATCATGAGCACCTGGCGCCGGGGTCGCGACCTGGTCCTGCGCGAGCTCAAGCAGAGTGGCCTGGCGCTCGAGCCATTCATTGCCAGCGTTACCTCGCATCCACCGCTGCGCGTGCCCGGCACGGCCGTGTTCCTGACCTCGAACGTCGACGGCGTGCCGAATGCGATGCTGCACAATCTCAAGCACAACAAGGTGCTGCACGAACGCAACGTGCTGATGACAGTCGAGACGCTCGACTCGCCGGTTGCCGAGTACGGCGAGCGCACCGAGATCACCGCGCTCGGCCACGAGTTCTATCGCGTAACGATCCGTTTCGGCTTTGCCGAAGATCCGGATATCCCGGCTGCGCTGCAGTCGTGTGCAGCCAAGGGCATGGGCTTCGACATGATGGACACGACGTTCTTCGTCAGCCGCGAAACCGTGGTCGCAACCGATCGGCCCGGGATGCCGCCATGGCGCGACAAGCTGTTTGCATTTCTTGGCCGCAACGCCACGTCGGCGACTGCGTTCTTTCGCATTCCCGGCAACCGGCTGATCGAACTGGGGACGCAGGTGGAGATCTGACGGGGAAGGTGAGAGGTGAGAGGTGATAAGAAAGGCGACGCTCTTGCTCGTCTCTTTCCCCCCTCTCCCGTCTCCCCTCTCCCGTATAATCGGCGCATGACCGACGCGCGCCTGATCACCCCCACCGCCAGCCGCGATGACGAGGTGCTCGAAGCATCGCTGCGGCCGAAGAACCTGGCTGAATATCTCGGCCAGCAGACGGTTCGCGAGCAGCTTTCGATCTACATCGAAGCGGCGCGGCGGCGCGGTGAGGCGCTCGATCACGTGCTGATCTTCGGGCCGCCCGGGCTCGGCAAGACCACGCTGTCGCACGTCATCGCGAACGAGCTCGGCGTCAACCTGCGCGCGACCTCCGGGCCCGTGATCGAGCGCGCCGGCGATCTCGCCGCGCTGCTGACCAATCTGCAGCCGCGCGATGTGCTGTTCGTCGATGAAATCCATCGGCTGTCACCGGTGGTCGAGGAGATCCTCTATCCGGCCATGGAAGACCAGCAGATCGACATCATGATCGGCGAGGGACCGGCCGCGCGCTCGATCAAGCTGGACCTGCCGCCGTTCACGCTGGTCGGGGCGACGACGCGCGCCGGCCTGCTGACCAGTCCGCTGCGCGACCGCTTCGGCATCGTCCAGCGCCTCGAGTTCTACACGCCGGAGGAACTGGCTGCGATCGTGCGGCGCTCGGCCAGGATCCTCGGCATCGCCTGTGCCGACGAAGGCGCGCGCGAAATCGCGCGGCGCTCGCGCGGCACCCCGCGCATCGCCAATCGGCTGCTGCGGCGTGTGCGCGATTTTGCCCAGGTCAAGGCCGATGGTCACATTACCGCGCCGGTCGCGATTGCGGCGCTGGAGATGCTCAAGATCGACGCCGAAGGCTTCGACGCACTCGATCGGCGCCTGCTCGAGCTCATCATCGATCACTTCGACGGCGGCCCGGTCGGTGCCGAGTCGCTCGCCGCGGCGCTGTCCGAGGAGCGCGGCACGATCGAGGATGTGCTCGAACCGTTCCTGATCCAGCAGGGTTTCCTGATGCGCACCGCGCGCGGGCGCATGGTCACGTCGAAGGCATATCGGCATTTGGGATTGAACGCGCCGAAGCGGGCAGCGGTCGAGGATCTGTTTGAAGGCGACAGCGTGAGACGTGAGACGTGAGACGTGGGACGCAAAAGCAGGAGCAGCCCGTCGCGGGTGTGGCGACGCGCGGCTCTGCCGTCTCACCTCTCACGCCTCACCTCTCACGCCCCTTCTCCTGGCCCATCCGCGTCTATTGGGAAGACACCGACGCCGGCGGAGTGGTCTACCATGCCAGCTATCTGCGTTTTCTCGAGCGGGCGCGGACCGAATGGTTGCGGGCGCAGGGCGTTGACCAGCCGCGCGTGCGTGACGATTATGGCGTGCTGTTCGTGGTGCGCGACATGGAAATCGATTTCCTGCTGCCGGCGCGCCTCGATGACGAACTCGACGTCACGGTCGAGACCGGGGAACGGCGTTCAGCTTCGATGGTGTTCAGCCAACGTATAGTTCGCCGCGCAGACGGCGCGGCATTGGTCGCGGCAAGCGTGCGCGCGGCCTGCATCGAGGCGGCGAGCTTCAAGCCGTGTCGCATTCCGAATCACCTGTTCGAGGAGAAACCCAAGGCATGAATGGCGACCTGAATATCCTGGCACTGGTGCTTGGCGCGAGCTTGCCGGTCAAGTTCGTATTGTCGGTGCTGATCTTTTTTTCATTCGCCTCGTGGGTCATCATCTTCCGCAAGAAGGCGATGCTCGACCGCGCGACGCGCAGCGCCGACGAGTTCGAGGAGCGCTTCTGGTCCGGCGCGGACCTGGCCGGACTGTTTCGCGAGGTCACCGCCCAGGGCGATCGCATCACCGGCATCGAGAGCATTTTCGAAGCCGGTTTCCGCGAGTTCGCGCGCCTGCGTCAGCGCCGCCAGATGGACGCGCGCACCATGCTCGAGGGCGCGCAGCGCGGCATGCGCGTGGCCGAAACGCGCGAGATCGACCGGCTCGAACAGAACCTCGAGTTCCTCGCCAATGTCGGCTCGATCAGCCCGTACGTCGGCCTGTTCGGCACGGTCTGGGGCATCATGATCGCGTTCCAGGGCCTGGCCAACGTCAAAGAGGCGACCATCGCGATGGTCGCGCCGGGCATCTCCGAAGCGCTGATCGCCACCGCGATGGGTCTGCTTGCCGCGATTCCGGCGGTCTGGGCGTACAACCGCTATTCGAACAAGCTCGAACGTGTCAATACGCGTTTCGACAATTTCGTCGAGGAATTTTCTTCGATCCTGCAGAGGCAGGCGCACGTCGATGAAGGCTAACCCCGTCCGCGCCGCGCGTGCGTTGGAGGATGGGTCCTGTCCGGCAGGAAGCGCAAGGGAATTCCGCATGGATTTCGCGGTGAGAGCAGGCGCGAGAAGGAGTCATAGTGGGGCTATGACGACGAGCGACACAGTATCGCGGCGAAAGACGCCGGAATTGTTTGATGGTACCTGCAGGACAGGATACTAGAGTGATGCAGACCGGACGCCGCAAACGCCGCAAGCTCAAGGCCGAGATCAACGTCGTGCCGTACATCGACGTGATGCTCGTGCTGTTGATCATTTTCATGGCCACGGCGCCGCTGCTCAATCTCGGCGTCGACATCAAGCTGCCGCAGTCGACCGCCAGGGCGATGCAGGTCGACAAGGAGCCGATCATGATCAGCGTCGACAAGGACGGCGCGTTCTACCTGACGCTGGCCGGCGGCCAGCGCGAGGCGATCGATCCCGATGCGTTGGTCACCAAGGTGGCCGCTTTCGTGCGCGCCGACCCGCAGACACCGGTCGTGCTCGGTGGCGACGAACGCGCGCTGTATGGCCAGGTTTATCGCATCCTGCCGGGCCTGCAGCAGGCCGGCGTGACGAAGCTGCTGCTGATGAGCCAACCTGTGCAGGCGGCAAACCGCTAGTCGATGGAAAGCATTGGCGACAAGACCCGGGCAGTCATTTTTGCACTGCTGGTGCATCTGATCTGCTTTGCGTTCCTGTTCTTCGGATTGCTGTGGTCGAGAACGGCGCAGCCGATCAGCATCCCGGGCGCCGTGATCGAGGCGACCCTGGTCGGTCCGGCATCGGTGCCGAAGCCGCGCGTGGCAGCCAAACCAAAGCCGGCGCCGCCCAAGCCCGAACCACCGGCTCCGCCGCCCGAGCCGCCGGCGCCGCCGCCGCAGCGCAATGATGCGATCGACCGCGAGAAGATTGCCGAGATCTCGGATTTGAAAGCGAAGAAGGCCGAGCGCGAGCAGGAAGAGAAGATCCGCCAGCAACAGATCCGCCTCGACGACGAACAGAAACGTGAAGCCATCGAACGCCAGAAACAGCTCGACGACATCAAGAAGCAACACGAGGTAGCGCAGAAAAAGCTCAAACTCGAGCAGGAAAAGCTCGCGCAGCTCAACGATTTGCAGAAGCAGCAGACCAAACCGGTCAAGGCCCCGCCGGCGCAATTACCCGAATCCGAGCAGCCGCATACCGGCATGGCCGGCCAGGACGACAGCCTGTCGGCGCAGTATTACGCTGCCATTCAGAATGCCGTGACTCAAAATTGGCTTCGGCCGGATAATACCCCGGTCGGATTGCGCTGCACCTTGCGCATCGTGCAGATTCCGGGAGGCGACGTGCTTTCGGTCGACATCGCCAGCCCATGCAATGCCGATGCGCAAACGCGAACGTCGATCGAGCAGGCAGTCAAGCGTGCAGCACCGTTGCCGTACAAGGGTTACGAGAAGGTTTTCCAGCGCACCATCAATTTCAATTTCACCTACGACGGATAGACCACTGACGATGACCACCGAGACGTTCGCAAGATTCGCGATGGCCTGCCTGCTGGCATGTTGCGGCAGCGCAGCCGTTGCGCAGGGGCTCAACAGCGATGTACCGACCATCGACATCAAGAACGGCACCGCCACGGCGACGCCGATCGCGGTCGTGCCGTTCGGCCTCGAAAGCGGCACACCGCCGCCGCAGACCGACGTCGCCGACGTGATCCGCGCCGACCTCAACCGCTGCGGCCAGTTCCGCGCACTGGCCAAGAACGACATCGTCGAGTTCCCGACGCGCGGCGAGGAGATCAAGTTTCCGACCTGGAACATGCTCAAGCAGGCCTACATCGTCGTCGGTCGCGAGGTGCAGGGAACTGGCGGCGACGTGCGCGTGGAGTTCGAGTTGTTCGATGTCGCCAGGCAGCAGCGCCTGCAGGGACTTTCGATCAGCGGCCAGGCCAGCGACCTGCGCGGCGTCGCCCACCAGATCGCCGACCTGATCTACGAAAAGATCATCGGCGTGCGCGGCGCGTTCTGGACGCGCATCGCCTACGTCACGGCGAAAGGCACGGGCACGAACGTCGCCTACGCGCTGATGGTCGCCGACTCGGACGGCTACAATCCGCAGACCGTGGTCAATTCGCGCCAGCCGCTGATGTCGCCGGCCTGGTCGCCCGATGGCCGCAAGATCGCCTATGTGTCGTTCGAGCGCGGCAACTCGTCGATCTACATCCAGGAGATCGCGACCGGCTCGCGTGAAGTCGTTTCGGCGAACAAGGGCATCAACGGTGCCCCGGCGTTTTCGCCGGACGGGACGAAGCTCGCGCTGGCCCTGTCCAATGGCATCAATCCGGACATCTACGTCATGGATCTGGCCACGCGCCATACGACCCAGATCACCAAGCATTTCGCGATCGATACCGAGCCGGTATGGACGCCGGACGGCCAGAAACTGGTGTTCACATCCGACCGCTCGGGCAAGGCACAGCTGTACGAGGCACCCGCCGCCGGCGGCGACGCAACACGCATTACCTTTAGCGGCGAGTCCAACGCACGCGCCTCGATCAGCTACGACGGCAAGAAAATTGCTATGGCGCAAGGGAATGGAAATGTGTATCGTATTGCGGTTCTGGACCGCGCCACGGGCGAAACCAAAGCGATTTCGACGGGGGGTCTCGACGAATCGCCCAGTTTCGCGCCGAACGCAAGCATGATCCTGTACGCAGCAACGGAAGGGCCGCGCGGCGTGCTCTTCGCAGTGTCGGCGGATGGCCGGGTCAGCCAAAGACTCGTGCTCGCCGATGGCGACGTCCGCGAGCCGGCCTGGTCTCCCTACCGACAGCGTGGACAATAACGCCGGGTACTACACCGGCCAAGCTTCTCCCCTTTTGACAACGATCGAGGCAAAAACTATGAAACTCCCGATTCGCGTAATCCTGACAGCCGTCATAGCCAGCGTCACTTTGGCCGCCTGCGCCAGCAAGACCAAACCGGTTCCGGTCGCCACCGACAACGGCACCCAGACCACCACGACGACGACGCCGCCGAGCAACACGGGCACGTACAGCGTCGGTGATCTGGATACCGATTCCTGCCTGCGCCAGCGCATCGTCTATTTCGATTTCGACAAGACCGACATCAAGTCGCAGTTCCAGGCGGCGATCGGCTGCCATGCGAAATACCTGCGCCAGTTCCCGGGCGCTCGCGTGACGCTGGAAGGCAACGCCGACGAGCGCGGCACGCGTGAGTACAACCTTGGCCTCGGCGAGCGCCGCGGCAATGCGGTATCCGGTGCCCTCGGCTCGGGCGGCGCTTCGGCCAGCCAGCTCAACACCGTCAGCTACGGTGAAGAGCGCCCGGTGTGCAAGGAGCACAGCGAGGACTGCTGGCAGAAGAACCGCCGCGTCGAAATCGTCTACACGGCGAAGCAGTAATATCGCAGCAAAGCCTCGTTGGCGGATTCGGCGCGTCGCCGCGCTGATCCGTGATCTGCGTACGATCCCTGCAAAGCAGGGGTCCGGTCTGCCTTCGCGACAAGAGGGCGCAGCGAGCCGCAGCGGGTAAAGGTACGAGGTATACGAAATGCCATCCGTGATCCGTTCCATTTGTGCGGCGGCCCTTCTGGCCGCCGCTGTTTTTTGTCCGCCGGCAAACGCGCAGCGATTGAGCCTGGCCGAACGCGTAGCCAAACTCGAGCAGGATGCACAGGGACACAACGGCGCCGCCGGCAACATCGATCTGGTCAACCAGATCAACGCGCTTCAGGCTCAGGTGCAAACCCTGCAGGGCCAAGTCGAGGAATTGCGCCATCAGGTCGACGAGGCCAAGTCGCGCAGCAAGGAACAGTACATCGACCTCGACTCGCGCCTTGCACGCCTGGAAGGTCGCGGCGGCACGGGCGCTCCGCCCGCCGTACCCGCCGCCGCAACCAACGGCGGGCAGCTCCAGGACATCCCGCTCAACGACGCTGGATCGCCAGCGCCTGCTCCGGCGCGCGCGGAGGCGCCAGCGCCTCTGGCTGGCGAAGTTGCCGCCGCGCCGCCTGCATCGATGCCGGCCGAGACCGCAGCGCCGCCGACAGGCGTGGCCGACGAGAAGGGCGAGTACGACCAGGCATTCAATGCGCTCAAGGACGGCCGCTACGCCGAGTCAGCGCGCCGCTTCCAGGCGTTCATCAGCCAGTATCCGAACAGTGAACTGACGCCGAACGCGTTCTACTGGCTCGGTGAATCGTATTACGTGACGCAGAACTATCCGATTTCACTCGACACGTTCCAGAAGCTGCTGGGGCAGTATCCGAACAGCCAGAAGGCGCCGGATGCGTTGCTCAAGGTCGGCTATTGCCAGTACGAAATGAAGCAATGGGACCAGGCCGAGGCAACGCTCAATCAGGTCGTGCAGAAGTATCCGGACACGACCGTTTCGCGCCTGGCGCAGGGTCGCCTGCGAGCGCTCAAGCTCGAGGGACGTCGCTGACACGGGCGTGCGTGGCGTGACATGACGCAGGTCGCTCAGCTCAGCCGACCGGTGCACAAGCCGGATCGGCTGCGCGTCACCGAGATTTTTCATTCGCTGCAAGGTGAGGCGCGCGACGTCGGCCGACCAACAGTTTTTGTGCGGCTGACCGGCTGCCCGTTGCGCTGCGTCTGGTGCGACACCGAATACGCGTTCCATGGCGGCGACTGGCGCGATATTCCGGATATCGTGGAAGAAGTATCGAAGTATAAAACGCCGCACGTCTGCGTGACCGGCGGCGAACCGCTCGCGCAGAAACGCAGCCTGGCCCTGCTGAAGGAACTTTGCGACGCCGGTTTCGAGGTGTCGCTGGAAACCTCCGGTGCGATCGACGTAAGCGATGTCGACGCACGCGTGACCCGCGTGGTGGATCTGAAGGCGCCGGGATCAGGCGAGCTGCAACGCAATCTATGGTCGAATCTCGATGCGCTGACACGACACGACCAGATCAAGATCGTTCTGGCCGATCGTGCCGACTACGAATGGGCGCGTGACGTACTGGCGCAGCGCATGCTGGCGCAACACTGCGACGTGCTGTTCTCGCCGGTTCACGGCAAGCTCGAAGCGCGCGACCTGGCCGAATGGATCCTGGCCGACCGTCTGCCGGTGCGCATGCAGATCCAGTTGCACAAGCTCCTGTGGGGTGGCGAGGTCGGACGCTGATGTTTGCCGCGGACAGCAGTCGGTATTGATTTCAGCCGAAAAAAGCTCAGTGGCGACGGGCTGGGTCGCAAGAATCGGCGGATCCCAGCCTTTGCCCAGCTCCCCACTTCCGAATCTCGCCATCAATCTCTCAAACCAGCAAATGCCCCTCGAATCCTCCAAACGTGCGGTCGTCCTCGTCTCCGGAGGCATGGACTCTGCGGTGACGCTGGCGATCGCCCGTGAGCGAGGGTTTGGCTGCCATGCGCTCAGCGTTGCCTACGGGCAACGCCACGTGTCGGAGCTCGTTGCGGCAGAGCGCGCAGCGCGCACGCTGGGCGCGATCGAGCACAAGGTCGTCAACGTCGATCTGCGCAGTATCGGCGGTTCGGCGCTGACCACCGATGCGATTGCGGTGCCGGAGCAGGCAAGCAGCGGCATTCCGGTCACGTACGTTCCGGCGCGTAACACGATCATGCTGTCGATCGCGCTCGGCTGGGCCGAGGTGCTTGGCGCGAACGACATCTTCTGCGGCGTCAATGCCGTCGATTATTCGGGATATCCCGACTGCCGCCCGGAATTCATCGCCGCGTTCCAGCAGCTTGCCAATCTCGCGACGCAGGTTGGTGTCGAAGGCGCGACGCTTCACGTGCATGCGCCGCTGATCCGCCTCGGCAAGGCCGATATCGTGCGCGAAGGTCTGCGCCTCGGTGTCGATTTCGCCGCGACCGTGTCGTGCTATCAGGCTGACAGCGACGGCCGTGCCTGCGGCAAGTGCGATGCGTGCCGCCTGCGCGCACAGGGTTTTGCCGATTCCCGCGTCCCGGATCCGACCCGGTACACTTGACGCAGGTGACGGCACGATGTCGCGGCGATTTGCTTGCCGCTGCCACCGTCAACGAATACACTGCGCGGCCGGTTGTCCCCGTATCCCTCACCGCGTGTCCTCTCCCGCAGGCGGTAGAGGGGGAGTGATCGTCGCGCAGGCGCGGCAGTTGTTGACGCGCCGTTTGCTCCAGCACCCCCTCACCCCGTACCCTCTCCCACGAGGGGAGAGGGGAGTGATCCTCGCGCTGTGCGTGAGATAATTGTTTGATTGAAGCGGGCCGTTAGCTCAGTTGGTAGAGCAGCGGACTTTTAATCCGTTGGTCGCTGGTTCAAATCCAGCACGGCCCACCATAAAAACAATAAGTTGCAAAAATTTTTGCGATTTGACCCGTGCTTGGGTACAGTATGGGTCCACTGCGTCGCGCGGGAGAATCGCCATGGCCAGCATCCAGAAAACTCCCGGCGGTAAATGGAAGGGCATCATTCGGAAGAAGGGATGGCCAACCGTATCGAAAAACTTCCGGACTCGCCGCGATGCGGAAGATTGGTCGCGTCGGGTAGAGGATGAGATCGTGCGTGGCGTGTACATCGATCGCGCGCCCTCCGAGCGGATGACTTTTTCGGCGGCAATGGAGCGCTACCTTGAGGATGAGACGCCGAAGAAGAAGGAGAGCACTCAAAGAGCGGAGCGAAACCGCGCACGTGAGCTGATTACCCGATTCGGTCGATATTCCCTAGCGGCACTCAATCGGAATGTGGTAGCGAAATATCGCAACGAGCGCATCGCGAACGGGCTCAAACCGGACACGGTGCGTAACGATTTGGCCCTGCTATCACATTTGTTCACGATAGCGATCCGAGAATGGGGGCTTGGCCTGATCGAGAATCCAGTGAAGGCCATCAAGAAGCCCAGTCCCGGTCCTGGTCGAGAGCGCCGACTCTCGCACTACGAGGACTCACGTTTAAGCGCACAGGTTGCTGCCTATTCCAACCCCATGTTGAGGTGGATTTACGAGATTGCGATTGAGAGCGCGATGCGTAAGTCCGAGATTACGGGATTGGAAGTAGGCCACGTTGACGTCAGACGACGGTTCGCGCGACCCATCAATACAAAAAATGGAGAAACGCGCACGGTGCCCCTCAGTCGAAGGGCTGCAGCCATCTTCGCCGAGGCTATCGCGAACCCGATGAGACCGAAGAACTGCAGCTTGATCTTTCCCGGTGAACCCGGACGCGACGGTGTACGTAAGCCGTACAACTTCAACAAAGCATGGCGCGAGGCAAGGGATACTTGCGAGATTGTTGATCTGCGTTTCCAGGACTTACGTCATGAAGGCGTCAGTCGCCTCGTAGAGGGTGGGCTCAGCGATCAGGAAGTTTCAGCCATCAGCGGGCACAAAACAATGCAAATGCTAAAGCGGTACTCTCACCTGCGAACCGTAAACCTGATCGAAAAGCTCGATCGGATTCGAGACGGCGACGGTGAGAAACGGGACGCCCCTCGCATAGCTGCGCCGAATTCTGGGTTGGAGAGCGATCAGTCTTCAGCTGACTAGCCGCCTGCAGGTATTTAGTAGGCCGCAAACCGGACTCAAAAATCTACAGCTACTTGCGGTCGCCTGTCCAACCCTCCAGAGAAGCATGGCTCGTGGTCCCCACGACCTGCCCGAGCCCACGGACTGGCAGCAACCATCAAGCGTGTTTAGTCAGCGGAAGAGTCGGGCTCGTGCGACGGCACGAGGCATATCGCGCTATAACTCGACCACGTTTGCTGGCGCGACATGCTCAAGCTTAGTTCGAAACGACGGCAAAGAGATTGGGTAGCGTCATGGATTCGGCTCCGTCGCGCACCCACGTCGTCTTGATTGGATGCATTCTGATCAGACCGCACAGCCGCTTGGTCCTGTCCCGTTTCAACCGTGCGCAAAAATCTGCGACGCGAATCGCCATTTCATCCGGCTACCCCTTGCGCTTCGGCCGTGATCGCCCGCGACGCCTGCTGAAACGCGACGGATCGGGCTGCGCGGTTGACGTCATCGGGAACCGCCCCCGCAACCGCCGAGCCATGTCGCCGACGGAATCGTCCAGAGTTATTGCTGACTCAATGACGGCGGCAGCCGTTCGCCGATGATCTGCGTCTCCCGAGAGGCATTCGGAAAAATTCTTCTCGGCCACGCTGGGATCAAGTTTGGCCAGCGCTTCGCGCCAGGCGACAGGCGCATGCTCGATAACAACGCGAACAAGGCCCTCCGCCGGGCCCGTGAAATCGCGATTGTAGTTAGCCACCCCGTGCGCTATGACGTCAACAAACGGGGTGACGGCCTGCTCGATCAAGTCCGGTCGCGCGTTTGCGACGATGGCCAATGCTGCGCCACCGAATTCCCAGCTCAGGTGGTTATATTGTGCGAGGCGCAGCGCCCCGCCCTTTGCCAGATGTGAGAGGCCAATCTCCGGCACCATCAGCATCAGGCGAGGCGGGAAGTGCACTATCCGATCGGCGCGGTTAGAGATGAATTTTTGGACCAGGTGCCGCGTAGGTGGACGCGCGTACAGCGTGCCCAACAGGACTTCGGTGTCGTGAGGCATATTCGCCCAATCGTTGCCGATCACCACATCCAGCTTCTCCCAATCGATTTGACGGAGGACCGCTTCGTATTTCCGCGGGGCCGACTGGCAAAGGAAGTGGAGGAAGAAGCCCGCTGATTGAAAATGCCGGGTTCGTACCGTCGAAATCTGTTCCGCGACCCGCTTGGGAACGATCTTGTCGCACATGCGCCGCGCGATCGTCCACTGGCGGAGAGTCGGCTTCAGCCTCCCGACACACACATTCAGCACGTCAAATACGCGTAGCACCGTGAATGCGAAATCGTGGCTGAGTTGATGGAACCCTTCTACTGGATCTTTGGCGAGGACTTGCTGGGCGGTTGGGACGAAACATTCGGCCATTTCCAGCGCCAGATTCCCGTCCCAGGAAACTACTGAGGCGCAGAATTTCGAGAAGATGAAGGCATCCTCTAGAAAGGCTTCGTGCTTGGCGAGCTCCCGCAGTTTGCGCCGATCAAGAGCAGCCAGAACCTTAGCGTTGAAGTTATCGACTTTCACGTAGGCGACGCTGCGCAGAAGGTCGGCCAATCCGAAAGCCGTATCGGGATTTGCGTTCGAATAGGCCGTCGCGATTGCAATTGGATCGGCGGCTGCGATAACCCTCTCGGCAACTTCCCGGTTCTTCTGAGCAAGACTGTTCAAGATGTCGCCAAAGCCATATGCACCGTCGCTGGGGTTGGAAATCCAATTCGCCAGTGTGATCACGTGCGGGCCCACGACGGCGGTCGCTCCGCCCTCCACAAATTCCCACAGATCGGAAAGGGCGAGGGCCGCGAAACCGCGATCCGACCCTTCGGCTGCCCAGCATCGCGCAACCGCAGCCTCAACCGCCGGTTTGCTGAGAAGGTGCGTCCAACTGTAGTCGCCGCTTCCGAAGCGAAGTTCATGCATCAGGACTCGCAAACCGGCATACGGGAATTGCTGATCGCACAATACGCTTTCGATCATTGCGGCGATCTTGTCGCGCCCGCCTTTATCCTGTCCCTCTAGGATGCTTTTGAGGACGACTGAGGCGAAGCGCTGATGTGGGGTCCTGCAATCCGTCGCGCCGACGATCAACCTTTGCTTCTCCAGCCACTCCAAACCCTGATCGACCATTTCGGCATCGATGCCGGCACGTTCACAGACTTCCGCTACCTCGCGAGGAACCGCGCGCGCGTCGCGAGACGCCAGCTGCCGTATCGCAGCCGCCGCAAGGATGAGATCAGCATCGGCTGCACGGGCGGAATCTGCTGCTTGTTTTGCTCGGCGCCAGCCGCCTCCGAGCACAAAGCAGAATTGCCAAGGACGATCCGCAGCGCTTTCCGCGTGATCCAGCCGTTCGCTTAGATCGGTGTTCATCATGCGCTCGCCCACGTGGTCGTCAGCAAGGCGCACGGCCTGCAGCGTCTTCGGCAAGTCGGCTCGCAGCGCAGCTGCAATCGTCTTTACCGCGCGCCTCTTGTCGAGCGTTATCGCGCCCCGATGGCTGACGCGCTCGACAGCGTTGTGCGTCGAAAGGACTAGGAAACCTCTGAAAAAGTCCCCGAAATGTGCTTTGATTGAGTCTACGCAAATCGACAACGATCGAACATGGATCAGCTGACATTTGGTGACGCCGACTTCGTCAATAAGGGGAAGACGACTCGCAAGGAACGATTCCTCG
>DASXKR010000030.1:0-90973 GCA_036496665.1 Rudaea sp.
CGTGTACATCTCCGGCGGTGACGACAACATCTTCACCCAGATCGGCCTGATCGTATTGATCGGCCTTGCCTGCAAGAACGCGATCCTGATCGTCGAGTTCGCGAAGGACCGCGAGGCGCACGGCGAATCGGTGTGGCAGGCCGTGCTCGACGCCTGCCGCCTGCGCCTGCGCCCGATCCTGATGACTTCGCTCGCGTTCGTCATGGGCGTGATTCCGCTGGTCACCTCGACCGGCGCCGGCGCCGAGATGCGCCGCGCGATGGGCGTGGCCGTGTTCTCCGGCATGCTCGGCGTGACGTTCTTCGGACTGCTGCTGACGCCGGTGTTTTACCTGGTCGTGCGCCGGCTACGCAGCCGCAAGGCCCAGCCGCCTCAACAGTCACAGATCGCGCTCGCAACGCATTGAGCCCGCGCCTTGGACCCCTCTCCCACCGGGAGAGGGCTGGGAGTGAAGGTCGGGCGACCCTAAGCGTTGATAGATGCCCCGACCCTCATCCGCCCCTTCGGGGCACCTTCTCCCGAAGGGAGAAGGCAGGAACGTCGCCAGGACGTTTGTCGATGTCTTTTTTTGTCCGATAGTTGACCGTGCAAGTGCTCGTCCACCGCACCGAAAGTGCATAATATCCTCGTCGTCGTGGCACCACGCCACACCGACCAGGAAACAAGATCATGTCGCTTTCCGACACCGCATTGATTGTCGTCGATGCCCAGGAATCGTTCCGCCATCGCCCGTACTGGAGCAATGCCGACGCGCCGGCATTCCTTACCAGCCTGCAACGACTGATCGATGGCGCCAAGGCGCGGAGCATTCCGGTCGTGCAGGTCTTCCACGTCGAAGACGATGGCGCGTTCGCGCCCGCGTCGGGCTGGGTCAGGACGATGGAGGGCTTGTCGATCGCGCCGGATGCGATGTTCCACAAGCGCAGCCATAGCGCGCTGGTCGGCAGCGGCCTCGATGTCTGGCTCGTGCAGCACGGCATCCGCCGCCTGATCGTGTCCGGTATCCGCACCGAGCAATGCTGCGAGACAACGACGCGACACGCGTCGGATATCGGCTACGCCGTCGACTACGTGACCGACGCGACGCTGACGTTTGCGATGACCGGCCGCGACGGGCGCCTGTGGACGCCTGCCGACATCAAGGCACGCACCGAGCTGGTGCTCGACGGACGCTTCGCGCGCATCGCCGGCGTCGACGAGGCATTGGCCGGGTCCGCCACAGCGAGGCGTGCGGCGTGACAAGGTCTCTGATGGCACCTGATCCGGTCGTCGTGAGGTATCGAACCACGAACCTCCTGTCCGTCGAAGCGTTCACCCTGCGATACCTCAGAGCGAACCGGTCGCGTAACCCTGGCGCGTCATGAACGGCAGACGTATCATTCCGGTCGTGGTCGTGCTGCCGCCGCGCACGCTGCTGCTCGACGTCGCCGGCCCGATCGAGGTACTGCGGCGTGCGAATCTGATCCAGGATCGCGTTCGTTTTGACGTACGCTTTACTGGTGCGACGCGCGCACTGTGCAGCTCGATCGGACTGACGCTGTCCGGCATCGAGCCGCTGCCGCGCAGCCTGCCGCCCGACGCGTTCGTCGTCGTCGCCGGCAACGTCGACACGTTCATCGACGGCAGCGGCGGCGACGCCGGTGACGACGCTAACGACGTGAAGATCGTCGCCTGGTTGCGCGCGCGCATTCGACCCGGTCATCGCCTCGTCACGATCTGTTCCGGCGCCACGCTGGCGGCACGCGCCGGTCTGCTCGACGGCTACGCATGCACGACGCATTATCTCGACTGCGCGCGCCTTGCCGCTGCCGCCCCGCAGGCGAAAGTGCTCGAGAACCGGCTTTACGTCGAAGACCGCGACCGCTTGAGCAGCGCCGGCATCACCGCCGGCATCGACCTGATGCTGCACGTCGTTGCCCAGCTGATGGACCACGCCTGCGCGTTGGCGATCGCGCGCTACCTGGTCGTGTACCTGCGCCGCAGCGGCAGCGATCCGCAGTTGTCGCCATGGCTCGAGGGACGCAACCACATCCACCCGGCTGTGCATCGCGTGCAGGACACGATTGCCGGCGATCCGGCGCAGCCATGGCCGGCGCAGCGCCTTGCGCAGATTGCCGGCACCAGTCCGCGTCACCTGTCGCGGCTGTTCCACGAACATGTCGGCATGCACCTGGCCGACTACCGCAACCGCTTGCGCGCCGCGCTCGCGCGCGAGCTGATCGGGCAGACGCGGCTCGACATGGAACGCGTCGCCGAGCGTTCGGGCTTCGCCTCGACGCGGCAATTCCGCCGCGTCTGGCGCCAGCTGTATGACAGTTCGCCGAGCGAGGAGCGTACGCGGCCCCTGCAGGCGTAAAGATCACGTCAATTTCACACAGCCTGCACGAATCACTGGTAGAACTGCCAGCGGGATCACACGCAACCTGTCAATTGCGGGGGCGAGTGTGGGGCGATGAGGCACTACGCTTTTCGCCACGATACCGAGTTGAAACGACGCGGTATCGAGCCACGATCTGGAGACGATCATGTTGAACGAAACGACGAGCAGCCTCTACGAATCGCACTGGCTGCGCCACGCGGACCGCTATCTCGCGCTGGTACGCGCCGCGCTGGAAAAGGATCCGGACGATCTGGAACTGGTGGAATTGCTGCAGGCGATGGAGGCGGCGGTCGCGGCCGGGCAGAATCGTCCGTTGCACTGATGGTTGGCGCCACCTCGCCGCAACCGCGCCGTGAATCGCGACGAAAAATCAGCCCGGCCCTGTGGCGAACGCGGGTCGTCCGCTCACCACCGCACGTTCGAGCAACTCGAGCCGATCCTGCCCCCAGAATATTTCACCGTCACGCGCATAGCCCGGCACACCGGGCAATCCCAGTGAAATCGCCGCGGCCGTGTTCGCATCGAGCGCCTGCCCGACCGCGTCGCCTGCGGCTTCCTTCAGCACACGCTGTGCATCGTGACCGGACGACGCGAGCACTTGCGCGATCGTCGCTTCGTCGGCGATATCGCGGTCCTCGACCCAGAGTGCGCGAAACATCGCCTGCATGTACGTTGCCGGATCCGCCCCGAGCGCGGCGATCGCGATGACGGCGCGATCGGCGCGTTCCGGATTCGCCGGGAAGAATTTCGGCTTCAGATTCAACGGCAGGCCGAGCGTCTCGCGCCAGCGCTGCAATTCAAGCAGGCGGTACCGCTGGCGCGCCGGTGCGCGCTGTGCCAGCGGCACGCCGCCGGTTGCCTTGAACACGTCGCCGACGCGCACCGGTTGAAACCGCACCGCCATCGCGTGCTTCTTCGCCAGTGCGAGGAAGCGCTCGTGGCCGAGATAGGAAAACGGCGACAGCAGCGTGACGAAGTAGTCGAGCGCGGGCACGGCGGCAGCGTCCTGGACGAGTCGATGTACTGTAGCGCGGCGTGCATGCGGCGGCAACGTTGACGCTGCCGTGACAATTCCACACCGTTGCGTCTGCGGCTGATCGATCGAAGCGCCGCGCCTGATCGGTCGCCAAACGCCCGCTGCCGGCAACTGCCGGCAGCGGGTCATTGACCGATCGGGTCAGGCCACCCGGTTCGCGCGGCCGTTCATCGCTGCGTCGAGGCAAACACCGGCATCGAGCCCGATCGTCAATCGAGTCCGGGCGTCACGATCCGTGATGGTCCTTGTCCTAGTGACCACCGCCGCGATCGCGGTCGGACTTGGATTTGCCCGATTCGTGCCCGTGCTGCGAGCCTTTGTCCCCATGCGGCCCGGCGGCATTTCTCTGCGGGGCGACGTGTTGCGCCGCTGGCGCTCCGCCGTGCTGCGCATGCAAGACGGGCGCGCCGTCATGGCGGGGCGCGACGCCGTGCGTCGCAACAGCGCCGCCGTGCATGCCACCCGAATAGGTCGGATGCGACTCGCGGTGCAAATCCTGATGCACCGGTCCATGCGCATAGGCACTGCCGGAATGACCGTAGGCGCCCGCGTGTCCGTACGAGCCGCCGTGGTAGTAGCGCGGCTGCACATGACTATAGCGCTCGCGATTGCCGTACCAGGAACGGCCGCGGTAGTAGTGATCCCAGTAGTCGCCGAATACGAAGCTCACGATCGGTATGCCGATGCGCACGCCATAGTCGCGCACGAGGACGCGACGGCCGTCGTATTCTTCCTGCAGGTAGGCGCCCGAAACCCAGCCACGATCGTCGCCGAGGCTGACGTCGCACCACGCCCAGCCGTCGACACAGCCTTCGATGAACACCGGCGTGCCGGCACGAAGACCCATCACCGCGGGATACCCGGTGTCCGGCCCGGCGCGCAGGCTCACGTTTGCCGTGACATAGCCCTCGGCAGCAAACGCCGTCGCTGCTGCAGCAAGAGAGATACCCGCGATTGCGGTAAGGAGAATGCGCTTCATCTGTTTGCCCCATTGGTGGTGTGTCACGATCCTATATACGCTCATCAACCTGAACGGATGGTACGCGCAATTGAACGCCCACCCAGCGGCCGCTGACGCGGTCCGGAACCGATTGCGTCGAGCCGCGGGGGACGGACATTTGCGCCGCAGCGCCACCGGCGGCGGTGCGGTCCCGGAAGCGGGCTGAGAGAGCGTTCCGGCACGCCTCGGGCATTTTCGGCCTGCTTGCCTCCGCGCACATTGTGGAGTTCATGCACGGAAACCGACTGGCCCGGAACGTCTATTCCGCCGCACAAGCGCTAGACTAGACTGCGACTGCGCAGCAGCATCGTGCGCCCACGGCGGCAGGAACAACTCCACGATGAACATCGAGAAGATCACCGTGCGCATCACCGAAAGCGGCAAGACCATGGACGTGGTCGTGCTGAGCAAGCACGCGCACCGCATCCAGGTCGTGCTCGGCGAAGGCGTGCACAGCGTCAAGTGCGATCTGTCGCCGACCCCGAACCGGACGGCGTTCTCCGGCAAGGCGCTCGGCCGCGAGATCGTCTACGAGCGCAGCCCGGAACAGGTGCAAGCCGATCTGGATCGCCTCGATCCGGCGCTGAAGCGGTCGCGGCCACGCTGAGCACGGTTGCACCACTTTTGTAAGTTGGGTTGAGCGAACCCTGCTCTCAACAGCGCAGCGGGTCAACCCAACGTCGCACCAGCCGAACCGCACCGCGTTCTCCGGCAACGCGTTCGGCCGCGGAATCGTCTGCGAGCGCACGCCAACTCGCGTCGCAGCGTTGGTAGTTGCCGCGTTGGGTATCGCTGCGCTCAAGCCAACCTACGAACAGCGCCAGTTTTTTGACAGGTCGAACGGCTTTATCGCGGTAGCGTAGATTCTTGCCCATCGACTGCAGCTGCGAGGTTTGCAACGAGCATCAGTGCCTTGCAGTTGAGTACCGCGACTTCTGCTGTCACTCCCCTTGTCGTTGAAAGGTCATACCCCCACCGGATTCGGCTTGTCGCCGTTGAGCTTCCAGGTCTTGATCGCGCGTGCGACGTCCTTGGTCGTCATCTTGCCTTCGGCAGCGAGCGCGGAAATCGCCGCCTGGGCAATGTACCAGCGATCGACCTCGAAGAAACGGCGCAGGTTTTCGCGCGTGTCGCTGCGGCCGTAACCGTCGGTGCCGAGCACGGTATACTTTTTCCCGTCGGGCATGAACGCGCGGATCTGGTCGGCGTATTCGCGCACGTAGTCGGTCGCCGCGATCACCGGACCCTGGCGGTCGGCCAGGCACGCGGTGACGTAGGCGGCGCGCGGCGTCTCTTCCGGATGCAGGCGATTCCAGCGTTCGGCGTCGAAGCCATCCTTGCGCAATTCGGAGAAGCTCGGGCAGCTCCAGATGTCGGCACTCACGCCGAATTCCTTCTCGAGCAGTTCGGCCGCGGCGATCGCCTCGCGCAGGATCGTGCCGGAGCCGAGCAGCTGCACGCGCGGCTCGTTCTTCTTCGGCTTGCCGGCATCCTTGAACAGGTACATGCCCTTGATGATCGCCGCCTCGGCGTCTTTCGGCATCTCCGGGTGCCTGTAGTTCTCGTTCATTACGGTGACGTAGTAGTAGCAGTCTTCCTGCTCGTGCAGCATGCGCCGCACACCGTCCTGCAGGATCACCGCGACTTCGTACGAAAAGGTCGGATCGTAGGCACGGCAGTTTGGAATCGCGCCGGCGAGCAGATGCGAATGCCCGTCTTCGTGCTGCAGGCCTTCGCCGTTGAGCGTCGTCCGGCCGGCCGTGCCGCCGACCAGGAAGCCGCGCGCGCGCATGTCGCCGGCCGCCCAGCACAGGTCGCCGACACGCTGGAAGCCGAACATCGAGTAGTAGATGTAGAACGGCAGCATCGGCACGTCGGAGATCGAATAGCTCGACGCCGCCGCCATCCAAGCGCTCATCGCGCCGGGTTCGCTGATGCCTTCTTGCAGCACCTGGCCCTTGATGTCCTCGCGGTAGTACATCAGCTGGTCGGCGTCCTGCGGCCGGTACTTCTGTCCTTCCGGCGCGTAGATGCCGATCTGGCGGAACATGCCTTCCATGCCGAACGTGCGCGCCTCGTCGGCGACGATCGGCACGATGCGCGGCCCGATCGCCTTGTCGCGCAGCAGCAGGTTGATGCCGCGCACGAACGCCATCGTCGTCGAGATCTCGCGCTCGCCGGTGCTCTTGACGATCTGTTCGAACGCCGACAGCGCCGGCGCGTCGAAGATGGCGCTCTTGCGCCGGCGCTGCGGCAGGAAGCCGCCGAGCGCGGCGCGGCGTTCGAGCATGTACTTGACCTCGGGCGAATCCTTGCCGGGGTTGTAGTACGGCACGTCGTCGACCTTGTCGTCGGCGATCGGAATGCGGAAGCGATCACGGAAGTGGCGCACCGCATCGTTGTCGAGCTTCTTCTGCTGGTGCGTCGGATTCTGCGATTCGCCGGCCGCGCCCATGCCATAACCCTTGACCGTCTTGGCCAGGATCACGGTCGGCATTCCTTGCGTGTTCACCGCCGCGTGGTACGCGGCGTAGACCTTGTGCGGATCGTGACCGCCGCGATTCAGGCGCCAAATGTCGTCGTCGGACAGATTGCGCACCATCTCGAGCGTCTCGGGATACTTGCCGAAGAAATGCTCGCGCGTGTACGCGCCGCCGAACGCCTTGCAGGCCTGATATTCGCCGTCGACGGTGTCCATCATGACTTTGCGCAGCAGGCCGTCGCGGTCCTGCGCCAGCAGCGGATCCCAGTAGCTGCCCCAGACGACCTTGATCGCATTCCAGCCGGCGCCGCGGAAGACGCCTTCGAGTTCCTGAATGATCTTGCCGTTGCCGCGTACCGGACCGTCGAGGCGCTGCAGGTTGCAGTTGATCACGAAGATCAGGTTGTCGAGCTTCTCGCGCCCGGCCAGCGAGATCGCGCCAAGCGATTCGGGTTCGTCGGTTTCGCCGTCGCCGAGGAAGCACCAGACCTTGCGGTCGGACTTCGGAATCAGGCCGCGATTTTCCAGGTACCTCCAGAAGTGCGCCTGGTAGATCGCCTGCAGCGGA
This sequence comes from Rudaea sp., assembly GCA_036496665.1. Lineage (GTDB taxonomy): Bacteria > Pseudomonadota > Gammaproteobacteria > Xanthomonadales > Rhodanobacteraceae > Rudaea. The sequence continues at coordinate 7,467 of DASXKR010000030.1, forward strand.
CCCAGGCCCATCGACACGGTCGGCACCTGCCAGTAGTCCGGCATCAGCCAAGGATGCGGATACGACGCCAGGCCGCGGCCGCGGCCTGCGACTTCCATGCGGAACAGGTCCATCTGGTCTTCGGCGATGCGGCCTTCGAGGAACGAGCGCGCATACACGCCGGGGCTCGAATGGCCCTGGTGGAAGATCAGGTCGCCTGGATGGTTGTCGCTCGGCGCGCGCCAGAAATGGTTGAAGCCGACGTCGTACAGCGTCGCCGACGACGCAAAGCTGGCGATGTGGCCGCCGAGTTCACCCTCCTTGCGATTCGCACGCACGACCATCGCCATCGAGTTCCAGCGGATCAGGCAGCGGATGCGCCATTCCATAGTCGGGTCGCCCGGCATCTTGGCTTCCAGATGCGGCGGGATCGTATTGACGTATTCGGTGGTCGGCGAAAATGGCAGGTGACCACCGGAACGCCGTGTCGTATCGACCATGCGCTCGAGCAAATAATGTGCGCGCTCCGGGCCGTCGGCGTTGATGACCGCGCCGAGTGCGTCGGTCCATTCGCGCGTCTCGGTCGGATCGAGATCCTGATTGAGAATATCGTTGAGCATGTTCATGGCGATCCCTTTCGCGTGCACCTCGTCGGGTGCCGCATGGCCTGTCGTGGTGGTCGCAACAGTCTACCTGAGCAGCGGTAAAGGCGGGATGGCGCGCGTATCCGGATGCCTGTCGCGGAAAGCTGCAGCGCAGCATTCGCGACCCGCGAATTCATCGTGGCCGCGCAGGCTTCCGACGCGCGGCAACGCGCCAGTGATCAGGCTTTCTCGACTTCGCGCGGCGCGCGAATCTGCGCTTCGACGCAGGCGATCGCACTGATGTTGACGACGCGGCGTACCGTCGACGCCGGCGTCAGCACGTGCGCCGGTTTGGACACGCCCATCAGGATCGGCCCGATCGCCACGCCATCGGTCAGCTGGCGCACCATGTTGTAGCCGATGTTCGCCGCGTCGAGATTCGGGAACACGAACACGTTCGCCTGTCCGCGCAGCACCGAGTTCGGGAAGATGCGCGCGCGGATTTCCTCGTTCAACGCGCTGTCGGCCTGCATTTCACCGTCGATCTCCAGTTTGGCCTCCTGCGCGCGCACCAGTTCGAGTACGTGGCGCATCTTGCACGCGCCCGGGTTTTCGTGGCTGCCGAAATTCGAATGCGACAGCAGCGCGACCTTCGGCGTGATGCCGAACAGCTTCAGGCGCAGCACGGCCTGACAGGTCGCTTCGGCGATCTGCTCGGCACTGGGTTCGTCCTGCACGTGCGTGTCGAGGAAGAAGAACGTGCCGCGGTCGTTCTGCACGGCGGTCATCGCCGACGGTGCGGACACGCCCGGATCGAGTGGCAGCACTTCGAGAATGTGCCTGAGCTGGCGTTGATAGCGGCCGACGATACCGCAAATCATCGCATCGGCCTCGCCGCGCTGGACCATCAGCGCCGCGATCAGGCTCGGCCGTGAGCGCACCAGCGCCTTGGCCAGCGCCGGGGTGATGCCGCGGCGTTCGTTGAGGCTCAGGTACAGGTTCCAATATTCGCTGTAGCGCGGATCGTCATCGACATTGCACAGCTCGAAATGCTGGCCGGCGCGAATGCGCAGGTTCAGGCGCTCGATGCGGCGCTCGATCACGGCCGGACGGCCGATCAGGATCGGGCGCGCCATGTTCTCGTCGACCAGGTGCTGCACCGCGCGCAGAATCGTGTCTTCCTCGCCCTCGGCGTAGACGACACGCCGCAGGTCGGATTTGGCGCGGTCGAACACCGGTTTCATCAGCAGGCCGGTGCGGAACACGAACTGGTTCAGGCGTTCGCAATAGGCCGCCATGTCGGTGATCGGCCGCATCGCGACGCCCGAATCCATCGCCGCCTGCGCGACGGCCGGCGCGAGCGACACGAGCAGGCGCGGATCGAACGGCTGCGGGATCAGGTACTCGGGGCCGAACTCGAGTTGCCTGCCGCCATAGGCCTTTGCCGCGATGTCGGACATCTCGCGCCGCGCCAGCGCGGCAATCGCATGCACGCAGGCCACCTTCATCGCCTCGTTGATCGTCGTCGCACCGACGTCGAGCGCGCCGCGGAAGATGTACGGGAAGCACAGCGCGTTGTTGACCTGATTCGGATAGTCGGAACGGCCGGTCGCGATGATCGCGTCGGGTCGTACCTGCTTGGCCAGTTCGGGCAGGATCTCGGGGGTTGGATTGGCCAGCGCCAGGATGACCGGCCGCGAGCCCATGCGCTCGACCATGTCCTGAGTCAGCACGCCGCCGGCCGACAGGCCGAGGAAGATGTCCGCGCCGGCGATGACGTCGCCGAGCGTGCGCGCCGTCGTGTCGCGCGCGTAGCGCTGCTTGGCCGCGTCCATGTCCTCGACGCGGCCGCTGTAGATCACGCCTTGGCGATCGCAGACCCAGATGTTTTCGCGCGAAAGGCCCAGGCTGACCAGCATGTCCATGCAGGCAATGCCGGCCGCGCCGGCGCCGGTCGAGACCAGCTTGACGCTCGCGATGTCCTTGCCGACCACAGCGAGCGCATTGAGCACGGCCGAACCAACGATGATCGCAGTGCCGTGCTGATCATCGTGGAAAACCGGGATTTTTACCTTTTGCCGCAATTTGCGCTCGACCTCGAAGCATTCCGGCGCCTTGATGTCCTCGAGATTGATGCCGCCGAAAGTCGGCTCGAGCGCGGCGATGATATCGACCAGCTTGTCCGGATCGCGCTCGTTGACCTCGATGTCGAACACGTCGATGCCGGCGAACTTCTGGAACAGCACGCCCTTGCCCTCCATCACGGGCTTGGCCGCAAGCGGGCCGATGGGCCCGAGACCGAGTACGGCCGTTCCGTTCGTGATCACACCGACGAGGTTGCCACGCGCAGTGAGGCTCGACACCTCGCCCGGATCGTCGACGATCGCCTCGCACGCTGCCGCAACGCCCGGCGAGTACGCCAGCGACAGGTCGCGCTGCGTCACCAGCGCCTTGGTCGGCGCAACCTTGATCTTGCCCGGCGGGTGGCGCCGGTGGTAGTCGAGGGCGGCCTGCTTGAGGTCTTTGTCTTCGGACATGACGACTCACGAGAGGGTCGACGCGCATTGCGCGTCGCAAGAACGCAGCTTAGGAGTCCCTACGGGAAGTCGCAAGCCGTCGCGCTCTTTCGCGCTCGCTCGTCATTTTGGCGCAAACCGGAATTCATCGTGATCTTTCCGGGTCTTTGAAGTGCAAAGGTAACCAAAGAAACACACCCCCGGTGGCGCGCCTTCCGGGCATCCTGCCCTCCAGGTCCGCGAGGTTGCTACGGGATTCGCCGGATGTACGTCCGTGTACATTCGGCGAACGGCCGCGCATCGTGCGCGGCCTCCTTCGGACTGATCCTGCGCGCCCTCGCCGCGCCACAGGGGGCCCAGTTTGGGCGGCATCCTGCCGCAGAAGCAACGCCTCGCCCGACCCATGCCTCGAGGTAGTGCAGGGATTCACGGATTCGCGGATCCAACGCGCGAGCAAGTAACCTGTTGTAAGGTATTGCAAGCCCATTCGGTGCTGTGTAGCGCGATGTCAGACGCCGAGAACCAGATCCTCCGCCACGACATTGTCGAGGCGAATGCGGTTGGCGAACAGTGAGAACGCGAGCGTGCCGGCCATGCCGTTGGCCTGCTGCACCCATGGCGGCAGATACAGCGGCGCGGCGATGTAACCGGAGTCGAAAAGCGGCTCGAGCGCGAGCACGTCGTGCAGCGCCATTTTGCCGGCGAACAGGCTGCGGCACAGCTTGAGCTTCTGGTTCTTCAGCGCCCAGCGGAAGAACGTGTGCACCGACAGCAGGCCATGCAGGTAAACCGTGTCCTTGGTGAAGGCGGCGCCGCCGGTCAACGGCGCGCCGCGGAATACGCGCATGGCCGAGGTGAAACTGTCCGTGTCGGTCTGGCCGGAGTCGTTGAAGAAGCGGAACACCTCGATGAAATCCGCACCGGCCAGGGCCATGTGGATCGCGACGATGCGCAGGCTGATGCGCTTCATGCGGCCGATGTCGATCGAGCCGGACATCAGCTCGGCGAACGTCGCCAGGCCTTCCTGTGTTGCCGTGATGCGCGGTGAATTCAGCGCGAGCGATTTCAGGTTCGGCTGCTCGCGCCCGTTCAGTGCCGTCAGCGAATGCACGAACGCCTCGTGTTCGAGCAGCTGGTGCTTGTCGTATTCGGAGAAACAGGTCGACGAGCGCAGGCGGATGCGCGTCGGGCCGGCCGCGGCCTTCGCGATCAGGTCTGGATCGATCTCGACGGTGACCTTGTGCGCGGTGAAGAACGCGCTGATGTCACGCTGCAGGTCCTCGCGCAGCACTTCGGCCGGGATGCAGAAGTCCGCATCCTTGCTGACGAGCTCGCGCGCCAGTTCGTTGGCCAGCTCGATGAAATGTTGCGCGGCATCGAGGTTGCTGACGCTACCGCCCGGCAGCAGGTCGCCCGGGCGGCCGAACAGGCGGATCGAATGCTCGGTGATCGCCGGCGTACCGACCGCATCGAGCAATTCGGTCGCAGTGCGCCATGACTGCGCCGTCCGCCGCAGGTAGTCGCCGACCGGATGGCCGGCATCGGCACCGAGAAAGACTTCCTCGAGCTCCTCGCGGGTGCGCGAGTAGTCGCTTTTTGCATATTCCACATTGGGCAATTGTGGACAGCCGCTGCGCCAGCTGTCGAGAAATGTCGCCTGCACGCTGGCCGGCCAGCTCACCAGCGACAGCAGCTTGATGCCCTTGACCGCGGCGACCAGGCGACGGTCAAGCTCGGCGAAGCGGTCGGGGCCGGCGGCGGCGCTCATTGGCGATCGAACCTGCATCGGGCAAAATCGTTTCGCCCGGGCCAACGCCGCGATGGCCGGACCACGATCATCCCGGCGGCGCAAACGGCGGCGCGCCGACGGCCAGACGCAGCGGATCGAGCAATGCGCCGTACTTCGGCGCCTGCGCCGTGTCGCGGCGCAGCGGTTCGCGTACCTGGGCCGAACTGATCGTCTTGATGTTGCGCTGCGTTTCATGGAAGCGCAGGCAGGCTTCTTCGAACTCGAGCCCGCAGAAGGCCAGCAACTCTCGCGTCTTGCCTTCCTGATCGGCCTGCAGGTCTTCATAGACCATGTCGTAGATGCGGCCCGGATACAGCTCGCTCCAGCGCCGGCACATGCGATCGAAATCGCACCAGTAGGTACCCATGTCCGTCAGGTCATAGCTGTAGCCATGACCGTCTCCGACGAACATCTGGCGAAAGCAGGAAAACCCATTTTCGACCGGATCGCGCCGGCAGATGACGATGCGCGCCTCGGGCAGCATGGCGAGGATCGCGCCGGTGAAGCGCCAGTTGCCGAGCGCCTTGTCGGTGAAGCGCGGTTTGTCGCCACGCCATTTTTGCGCGCGTCGCAGGTATTCCTTGCCAAGCCGGTCCCAGTCGTCAGGCGTGGCGTCCCGCGCCCAGCCAAACAGCGCGACACCACGGCGCTGGCTCTCTTCCTCGATGACTTCCTGCAGATCCAGCCGCTCGCCGGCGCCGGATACCTGCGAGTGCGTGGCGAGAATCTGTTCGATCAGCGTCGATCCGGAACGCGGCAGGCTTGCCACGAAGATCACGTCGCCGCCCTGATCCGACGACGCGCCGCGCTGCGGCGGCGTGAATGCCGCGACGGTCGCGTCGCAGCGCTCGCTGAAATCCCGACCATCCCATGGCACGTTTTCACGTACCGCGGCGTTGGCCTCGACGAGTGCGGCGAACGCTTCGGGATAGCGCGCGTGGTCGTCGAAACCCTTGGCGATGGAAAACAGCAGCGCCGTGCGCTCGCGGCATTTGGTCGGATACCCTTCGAGGGCGCGCTGCATCGAGGCCAGGTCGTCGGCGCTGAACTTGAGGCTCTTGAGGTTGGCCAGGCCAAACCAGGCCCACGGCAGGCGCGCGTTGCGTGCCAGCATCTTGCGGTATTCGCTCGTGACCAGGTCGATGCGGCCCTGCTCGCGGATCATGTCGGCGCGCATGACGTGCGCCGGCTCGTGATTCGGTATCAGCTCGATGATCTTGTCGACCGCCGCCAGACCGTCGTCGACGCGCTCGAGCATGAACAGCGCGATGGCCAGGTTGTACCAGGCCGGCGCCAGTGCGGGCGCCAGTGCGACGGCACGGCCAAAGGCGGCGCGGGCTGCATCGAGATCGCCGTTCATGCGCAGTGCGGCACCGAGGCTGTTCTGGATCAGCGCGTTGTCGGGCTCTTCCTGCGCCAGGTCGCGCAGCAGCTGCAGGGCTTCTTCGTCACGGTTGCAACCACGCAACGCGGCGGCGAGCAGGCGCCGGGCCTCGCCATGGCCGGGGCGGTCGCGCAGCAGTGCCTCGGCGCGCTCGACCGCAGGCTCGAACTGTTTCGCCTTGAGCGCGTCCTCGATCTGGATCAGGCGCCGGTCGAGTTCGGCATCGCCAGTGAACGGGACGAATCCGGCCGGAGCAGCGGTTTGGCGACGGAGATCATTCATGCGGGCGCGAGGCAATTACTTCCGGACAGCAGAGCATTATCCCAACACGGCTCACGGAAAACGATACTTTTCGACCAGGCGCTTGCTCAGCACCTTGTTCGCCACGCGCGCCTGTGCTTTACGTCGCAACTGTGCCTCGAGCGTTTCGTTGGTCGCCGACAGTTCGCCGCGCAACTTGACGAAGTTTTCCCAGCGCGCCGGCTCCAGCGCACCGCTTTCGAGCGCGGCACGCACCGCGCAACCCGGCTCGTTGCCGTGCGCGCAGTCGCCGAAGCGGCACTGCATGGCCAGCGATTCGATGTCGGCGAAACCGGCCGAGGCCAGATCTTCCTCGCCCGTCAGCTTGAGCTCGCGCATGCCGGGCGTGTCGATCAGGCAACCGCCGCTCGGCAGCGCGATCAGCGCGCGGTGCGTTGTGGTATGGCGGCCGCGACTGTCGTTCGCGCGCACGCTATTGGTTGCCTGGCGCTCGACCCCGAGCAGCGTATTGGTCAGCGTCGACTTGCCGGCGCCGGACGAGCCGACCAGCACGGCGGTATCGCCGTGCTGCAGAAACTCCAGCAGCGGCGCGACGCTTACCGGGTCCTTGGCGTTGATGCCGTGCAACGCGATCTGCGCCGGCAACGACTGACGCACGCCGTCGGCCATTTCCAGAAGCGTCGTCTCGTCCACCTTGTCGCGTTTTGTCAACACGATCACCGGATGCGCACCGCTGCCCTGGATCAGCGCGAGGTAGCGTTCGATGCGGCGCGGATTGAAATCGCCGTCCAGGCCCATCAGCACGAACACGTGATCGATGTTGGTCGCTATCACCTGGCGCTGATAGCGCTCGCCGGCCGCGGCACGGGTCAGCGCGCTGCGCCGCGGCAGGATCTCGCGGATCAGCAGCGGTGAGCCCGGATCGGCGAGCACGAAGTCGCCGACCGCCGGCCGTTGCTCCGCATCGAAGCCGCGCCGGAGGAAGCGCGGCGCCGGCTGCGCCGGAAATTCCTCGGCACCGTCATGCACACGATAGCCATTGCGATGCTGCGCGATTACGCGGACCAGGCGCAATGCCGCGTCGACCTGCGCCAGCTCGGCCGGCGCGGCGCGCCAGCCGATCGCGCCGAGACGGTGTTGCTGTTCTTCGCTCAACTGCATCGGCGCAGTTTACGGGAGAGCGAGGGCCGAGGGCTGGGGGCTGAGGGCCGAAAAGGCATGAATAGATCACGTTCCCGCCCTTTTTCAGCCCTCAGGCCGCGGCCCTCAGCCCTTGTAATCGCTAGGTATTCCGCTAGCATGCTGCGTTACAACATCGTTAACCGGCCTGCCCCCATGCCGAGCAAGACCACGAATCCCGCCGTGCGCGCCAGCGCGCGCATCGCCGACGTCCGCTACGAAATCCGTGGCGACCTGGCCCGGCGCGCGGCTGAAATCGAGGCGACCGGCCGCGCCATCGTCAAGCTGAACATCGGCAACCCGGGCCTGTTCGGTTTCGCCGTGCCGGAACATGTGCGCGAAGCGATCCAGGCGAACCTCGTGCGCAGCGAAGCGTACTGCCATCAGAAGGGCATCCTGCCGGCACGACTGGCGATCGTCGAGCAGATGCATGCGAACGGCGTTGGCGACGCGCATCCGGATCGCGTGTTCATCGGCAACGGCGTCAGCGAACTGATCGACCTGGCGCTGCGCACACTGCTCGATCCGGGCGACGAAGTGCTGTTGCCGAGCCCGGACTATCCGTTATGGAGTGCCGCGACGACGCTGAACGGCGGCCGCCCGATCTACTATCCGTGCCCGGCCGAGCGCGCGCACCTGCCCGACGCCGACGAGATCGAAGCGTTGATCACGCCGCGCACGCGCGCGCTCGCGATCGTCAACCCGAACAATCCGACCGGCGCGGTCTATCCGGTCGAGCTGCTGGAAAAACTCGTGCGCGTTGCCGAGCGCCGCCGGCTGACGCTGCTCAGCGACGAGATTTACGACGAAATCCTCTACGACGGCGCGCGGTTCACGCCGCTCGCGCGGCTCGCCGGCAACGTGCCATGCCTGACCTTCGACGGCTTGTCGAAAGTGCAGCGCGCCTGCGGCTATCGCGTCGGCTGGTTGTCGCTCACCGGCGCACCGGCGGCGCTCGGCGAAATCGAGCACGGTCTCGACCTGCTCGCCTCGCTGCGCCTGTGCGCGAACGTGCCGGGCCAGTGGGCGATCGCCCCGTCGCTGCGCGGCCTCGACACGATCTCGCCGCTGACCGCGCCGGGCGGTCGCCTGCACGACGCACGCCGCGCCGTGATCGACGCCTGCGCGCGGAGCCGCTTCCTCGAGCTCGTCGCGCCGATGGGCGCGCTGTATGCGTTCCCGTCCGTCAAACGCTCGGCGCTTCCGGCATTCGACGACGACGACTTCGCACTCGACCTGCTGGAGCAGGAAAGCGTGCTCGTCGTGCCGGGCTCGGGATTCAACCACGGCACGCGCAATCACTTCCGCATCACGTTGCTGCCGTTCGCCGACGATCTGGCCGAGGTATTCACGCGCATCGAGCGCGCGCTCGAACGCACGGCCGATGCCGCGGCACGCGAGCGGCACGTGGCCTGAGCTGAGGGCTGAGGTCGAACGCAGCGCACGCGCTGCGTGAGGCTGAGACATGGATTGTCGATCGGAAGACGCACCAGCGACGGCTCTGGCCGAGGGCGATTGAATGATATGCACACTGGCAATGACCCTAGGCCTTTGCGTCGCATCGGCGCATGCGGGCGAAGTGCGCATTCTCGCGCTCGGTGATTCGTACACGATCGGCGAAGGCGTTGCGGCTGAAGATCGCTGGCCGGATCAACTCGCCGCCACGTTGCGCAAGTCCGGCCACGCCGTCGCCGCTCCCGAGATCATCGCGCGGACCGGCTGGACCACCGATGAACTGTCCGCGGCCATGGACCGCCACGCATTCCGTGCACCGTACGATCTGGTCACGCTGCTGATCGGCGTCAACAATCAGTATCGCGGCCGCGAACTCGATAACTATCGCACCGAGTTCCGTGCGCTGCTGCAGCGCGCGATCGCTCTCGCCGGCCAGAGGGCAGATCGCGTCATCGTCGTGTCGATTCCGGATTGGGGCGTCACGCGCTTCGGCCGCGCCAGCGGGCGCGATGTCGCGCAGATCGCGCGCGCGATCGACGCCTACAATGCGGCAGCGGCGGCGATCGCGGTGCAATCGCACGTTGCCTTCGCCGACGTGACCGACGCGTCACGCAATGGCGGCGACGATACCGACATGCTGGTCGGCGACGGCCTGCATCCGTCCGCCGCGATGTACCGCCGCTGGCTCGATGCGATCCTGCCGCTGGCGCGCGCCGCCCTTGCTACACCGTGAGCGGCCATTGACTCCGCGGCCGCCGGCCGCATCTCCGGTATCATCGCCATCTTCGCCCATTCGACCGCCGCCATGAGCCTTGCCGACACCACGCGTACCCGTATCGAGACCCTGCTGCAGAGCAATCCGGTGGTGCTGTTCATGAAAGGCTCGCCGGGCGCGCCGCGCTGCGGATTTTCCGCGGCTGCCTCGGGCATCCTGAATGAACTGGTGCCGGGCTACGCCACCGTCGACGTGCTCGAGGATCCGGAGATCCGCGAAGGCATCAAGGCCTACGGCAACTGGCCGACGATTCCGCAGCTGTACGTGCGCGGTGAACTGGTCGGCGGCAGCGACATCATCCAGTCGATGTACGGCAGCGGCGAATTGCACGACCTGTTCGGCGCTGCGAAGCCGGATCGCACGCCGCCGCAGATCACGATCACAGACAAGGCCGCCGCCGCGATCGGCGACGCGCTGGCAGGCGCCGACAGCGGCGCCGCGTTGTTCCTGACGATCGACGGCCGCTGGCAGGCGCAGTTTCACCTCGACGAAGCCAGCGACGCGGCAATCCGCAGCGACGCCAACGGCATCGCGATCTACATGGACCTGGCGACCGCGCAGCGCGCGCGCGGCATCCGCATCGATTGGGTCGAAACCGTGCAGGGCGCAGGCCTCTCGATCGACAACCCGAATGCGCCGGCTGCGCCGAAAGCGCTGTCGGTGCAGGAATTGAAGGCGCTGCTCGACGCCGGCGAGATCACTGTGGTCGATGTGCGGCCTGCCGACGAGCGCCTGCGCGCCGCTCTGGCGCAGCCGTTTCGCACGCTCGACGACGGTATCGAGGCGTTGCTGAAGCTGCCGAAGGACACGCCGCTGGCATTCCTGTGCCATAGCGGCAACCGCAGCGCGCGCGCTGCCGCACATTTCCGCGAACAGGGCTTCCCCAAAGCGCACAATGTCGAAGGCGGCATCGACGCCTGGTCGCGCGAGATCGATCCGGCGGTGCCGCGCTACTGAGTCGAAAACCGGTAGCCGGAAGACTGGGCCGCCGGGACCTCGACGCGGGGCCGCGCCGCAACCGAACACCCGTTTCAGGCGGCGCAGTCCCAAAGCGCGGTAGCTGCTCTCCGGCTACCGGCTTGCGTCCATGCGCCCCATCCGGGCTTGTGTGCCTGCCGGCATTCCGATTGAATGAGTGCCTGCCTCTTCCCGGAAGCCGCCATGCTCAAGACCCTGATCGCAGCCTCGCTGCTGCTCGCCGTTGTCGCAACGAACGCAAGCGCCGCAGAAACCGTCGAGCAGCGCGTCCGGCCGGAACTCAAGCAGATCACGGCCTGGCGCCGCGACCTGCACGAGCATCCGGAGCTGAGCAATCGCGAGCTGCGCACCTCGAAGCTGATCGCCGACGAGCTGAAGAAGCTCGGCTACGACGTGCGCAGCGGCATCGCGCACACCGGCGTAACCGGCGTGCTCAAGGGCGGCAAACCGGGACCGAAGCTGGCGATCCGCGCCGACATCGACGCGCTGCCCGTGACCGAGCAGGTCGACCTGCCGTTTGCCTCGAAGGCAACCGGCGAATACCTCGGCAGGAAAGTCGGCGTGATGCATGCCTGCGGCCATGACGCGCACACCGCGATGACGCTCGGCTTGGCCGAGATCCTGGCGAAGATGCGCGCCGACCTGCCGGGCGAAGTCATGCTGATCTTCCAGCCGGCCGAGGAGGGCCCGCCGGCCGGCGAGGAAGGTGGCGCTCCATTGATGGTGCGTGAAGGCGTGTTCAAGGATTTCAGGCCGGACGCGGTGTTCGGCATGCACGTGGTCAGCTGGCTGCCGGTCGGTGTCGCCGGCGTGCGCGCGGGCGGCGCGATGGCCAGTTCGGACACATTCCGCATCGTCGTGCACGGCCGCCAGAGTCATGGCGCGACGCCGTGGAAAGGCATCGATCCGATCGTGACGGCGGCCGAAATCGTGACCAGCGCACAGACCATCGTCAGCCGCCAGCTCGACATCAACAGCAATCCGGCCGTCGTCACGTTCGGCATCTTCAACGGCGGCCAGCGCTTCAACATCGTGCCGGACAGCGCCGAGCTGCAGGGCACCGTGCGCGCGTTCGACGAAGGCATGCGCAAGCAGGCGCTGGCCAGCCTGAAGAACATCGCCGAGCACATTGCCGCGGCGAACGGCGCGACGGTCGACACGCAGATCCCGCTCGGCGAAAGCAACCCGGTCAACAACAACGATCCGGCGCTGAGTGAACGCGTGCGCGCCAGCCTGGAAAAGGCCCTTGGCGCCGAACACGTCCAGGACCCGCCGCGCTGGATGGCCTCGGAGGACTTCCCATTCTATGGCCTCGGCGCGAAGGCGCCGAGCGTCTACTTTTTCGTCGGCGCGACGCCGACCGGCACTGATCCTGCGACCGCGCCGAGCAACCATTCGCCGAAGTTCTTCCTCGACGAAGGCGCCCTGCCGGTCGGCACCGAAGCGATGCTGCAGGCCGCCCTCGACTTCCTCGGCTACCGGTGAGTCGGGAGCGCGAGCGAAAAGATTGAACCATGAAGAACACGAAGGAGAGCAGGAACGAATGAGGCAGATCCAAAATGAGCAGCGGCGGTTTTGACCTGCTGCTTTCGAAGCGAGTTTGCTTTTCTTCGTGTTCTTCGTGTTCTTCGTGTTCGTGTTCTTCGTGGTTCAATCTTCGTCTTGCTTCGTCGGGTTAGTCTTTGTCTTGATCGTCGAGGTCTTCCTCGAAGCGCAGATGTTTCACGCTGCGTCCGTGCCGGCGCACGAGCTTGAGCGCCTCGACGCCGATCTTGATGTGCTTCTCGACGAAGTTTGCGGTCACGCTGCGATCGCTCGCTTCGGTCTTGACGCCTTCCGGGATCATTGGCTGGTCGGACACCAGCAGCAGCGCGCCGCACGGGATGCCGTTGGCGAACCCGGCGGCGAAGATCGTCGCGGTCTCCATGTCCACGGCCATGACGCGCGTGCGTCGCAGCAGGTCCTTGAAGGTCTCGTCGTGCTCCCAGACGCGCCGGTTGGTCGTGTAGACGGTGCCGGTCCAGTAGTCGTGGCCAAGGTCACGGATCATCGTCGAGACGGCGCGCTGCAACTGGAACGCCGGCAGCGCCGGCACCTGCGGGGGCAGGTAATCGTTCGAGGTGCCTTCACCGCGGATCGCGGCGATCGGCAGGATCAGGTCGCCGATCGCGTTCTTCTTCTTCAGGCCGCCGCATTTGCCAAGGAACAGCGCAGCTTTCGGACTGATTGCGCTCAACAGGTCCATGACGGTCGCCGCATTCGGGCTGCCCATGCCGAAATTGATCAGGCTGATGCCGTCGGCGGTGGCGTTTGGCATCGGCCGGTCGGCACCGCGCACCGGCACGCCGTGCCATTGGGCGAACATGTCGACATAGTTGCCGAAATTGGTGAGCAGGATGTGCTCGCCGAACTCTTCGAGCGGCGTGCCGGTGTAGCGCGGCAACCAGTTGCTGACGATCTCGTTCTTTTCCTTCATGCGATCCCTTCCGGCGCGGTCGGCGAACCCTGGAGGCGTAGCTCGTTGCTGTACAAACGCCCGCAATTGCGCAAGTCTATGCTGCTGGCGCCGAAAAGGGGAAACGGTGCGCCGCATTCGATCGTCTGTAGTCCGAGCGAAGACGACGGCTGCGGGAATCGCTTCGCGGCGTCGGCCGGAAGTGGGCGGGGATGCACCAGCGGAGAGAAAGACCATGCGTCCAAACTTGCTCGTGCCTGCGGCGTGCCTGCTGCTCCTGACCGGTTGTGGCAGCAACCGCAACCAGACCGCCGCAGACGCGTGCGGCAAGGCGATCGCAGACAAGCTCGGCGGCAAGACCTTCAGTCTCGATCATGACGACATGGCCACCCATGCCAAGGGCGAATCGGCGGATGTGATCGCGCTCGCCTCGACCATAGTTTTCGACAAGGGCCTGTCGACCGAATACCGGCAGACCTTCGACTGTCGCGTGCGTTTGGAGAACGGCAAGGCAGCCGACGTCATCGGCCTGCAATTCAACTGGAGCAAGGACGATCTGAAGAAGGCCAACGAGCAGTGAGGCCGGCGGCTGCGCCGCCTCGTTAGGAGTAAGGTCGCGCGCGGTGCGCGCTCGTTACGGGTATCCGGATACCGAACCTCTCGCCTCTCACGAGCGGGGCACAGCGACCAACTTCACGAGGAGCGAGTAGCCGACCTCACAGCGGGCGCAAGCGAGCGGCCTGACGAGGCCGCGTCAGCGGCCGGCCTAACGAGCGCGCCTTGCGCGACCTCCCCGCGTCATGCCTTGCCGCGCCGCGGCTTTGCTTTTGCGCGCACGCGCGCGATGATGCGGGCCTAGCCGATGCCGGTCCGCAGGGGGTCACATGCTGATCACGTTGCTCGTCGCCGTTGCCGTATTGTCGGCACTGCTGTTTCTCGGCTACGGCTTCTATGCGTGGACCGGCGCCGCCGCCGTCTGGCTGATCGGCTGGCGCGTGCTCGGGGTCGCCTCGCCGTTGCTGTTCGAAACCTGCGTGATCGTGTTGGTCGTGCTCGCCCTGGTATTCGGCCTGGCCCCGCTGCGCCGCCTGCTGATATCGCGCTTCGCGATGAAGGCGATGGCCAAGGTACTGCCGCGGCTCGGGGACACCGAACGCATCGCCCTCGAGGCCGGCACCGTATGGTGGGATGCCGAACTGTTTGGTGGCCGCCCCGACTGGGAAAAGCTGCTCGCGTTCCAGCCGAAACCGCTGAGCGGCGAGGAACAGGCGTTTCTCGACGGCCCGGTCAACGAACTGTGCGCGCGCCTCGACGACTGGCAGATCCAGCAGCAGCGCGACCTCCCGGCCAGCGTCTGGGCATTCATGAAGACCAATGGTTTCTTCGGCATGGGCATCCCGAAGGAATACGGCGGCCATGCGTTCTCGGCGATCATGCACTCGCGCGTGGTGACGAAGATTTCGACGCGCTCGGTCGCGGCGGCGGTGACGGTCATGGTGCCGAACTCGCTCGGCCCCGGCGAACTGCTGCTGCACTACGGCACCGAAGCGCAGAAAAAATATTATCTGCCGCGCCTGGCCCGCGGCGACGAAATTCCGTGCTTCGGCCTGACCGGTCCGGAGGCCGGCTCCGATGCGGCGGCGACGCAGTCGACCGGTGTCGTCGAAAAGCGCGCGATCGGCGACAACGAAATCATCGGCCTGCGCCTGAACTGGAAGAAGCGCTACATCACGCTGGCGCCGGTCGCGACGCTGATCGGCCTGGCATTCCGCATCAAGGATCCCGACCACCTGCTCGGCGACGTCGAGGATCTCGGCATCTCGTGCGCGCTGATCGCGCACGATCTTCCGGGCATCGACATCGGCCAGCGCCATGACCCGATGGGCGTGCCGTTCATGAACGGACCGATCGTCGGCACCGACGTGTTCGCGCCACTCGACTGCATCATCGGCGGCAAGGCCGGCATCGGCCAGGGCTGGCGCATGCTGATGGAATGCCTCGCCGCGGGCCGATCGATCTCGCTGCCGGCCCTCAGCGTCGGCGCCGCGCAGATGGCGACGCGGATTTCCGGCGCCTATGCCACGGTGCGCGAGCAGTTCGACACGCCGATCGGTCGCTTCGAGGGCATCGAAGAGCCGCTCGCGCGCATCGCCGGCAAGACCTACCTGATGACCGCAACGCGCACGCTGACCTGTGGCGCGCTTGATGCCGGCGAAAAACCCGCGGTGCTGTCGGCGATCGCCAAGGCCTACCTGACCGAAGGCATGCGCGAAGTCGTGATCGACGCGATGGACATCCGCGCCGGCGCGGCGATCCAGAAGGGGCCGCGCAATTCGCTGGCGCGCATGTGGGATGCAGTGCCGATCGGCATCACGGTCGAAGGCGCGAACATCCTGACGCGCTCGATGATCATCTATGGCCAGGGCGCGATCCGCTGCCATCCGTTCGTGCAGCACGAAATCACCGCGATCGCCGAGAACGACCTGAAGAAGTTCGACGCGGCGCTGTTCGGGCACATCAACCTGCTCGTGCGCAACTCGACGCGCGCCAAGCTGCTGGCTTGGAGCGGCAGTCGCCTGGCCGCGGCGCCGCGCACCGAGGACACCGGCCGCTATTACCAGCATCTGTCGCGCTTCTCGGCCGCGTTCGAGCTGCTTTCCGACGTGGCGATGGGCACGCTCGGCGGATCGCTGAAGCGGCGCGAGAAGATTTCCGGGCGGTTGGCCGACGCGTTGGCCTACATGTACCTGGCTTCTGCCGCGCTCAAGCGCTACCACGACGGCGGCAAGACCTCGGCGAACTACAATCTGGTGCGCTGGTCCGCCGACCACTGCCTGTATCGCGTACAGGAGGCATTGCTCGGCGTCATCGAGAGCCTGCCGATGCGCACCGCGGCATTCGCGCTGTCGTGGGCGATCTTCCCGCTCGGCGCGCGCTTCCGGCCGCCGTCGGACAAGCTCGGCGCACGGGTTGCGCGCGACATCCTCGAAGATCGCGAGGCACGCATCAACCTGACTGAGGACATGTTCGTGCCGCCGGCCAGTGAAGTGGGACTTGGCGCGCTCGAGGCGGCACTCGACAAGGCGGTACGTGCGCTTCCGGTCGAGACCAAGCTGCGCGACGCGGTGCGCGCCGGCTCGCTCGATCGCGCGCCGGGCTACATGCTCGACGAGATGGGGCTCGCGGCAGGCATCATCAGCGCCGAGGAGTACCAGCTGATCCAGGATGCCGACGCGGCGCGCGACGAGATCGTCGCCGTCGACGCCTTCGATCCACAGACATTCAAGACACTGCACTGAGGTCACAAGTGACTCCCGTCAAGCCGCAACCG
Organism: Rudaea sp.; assembly: GCA_036496665.1. Classification (GTDB taxonomy): domain Bacteria; phylum Pseudomonadota; class Gammaproteobacteria; order Xanthomonadales; family Rhodanobacteraceae; genus Rudaea. The sequence continues at coordinate 24,153 of DASXKR010000030.1, forward strand.
ACCGATACCGACCCCGAACTGGGCGTGCGCGTCCAGGCGCTGAGCCGGCAGAGCCGCCAGCTCGGCAACGCCTGGGACAGCGACCAGGTACAGGCGCTTTACGATGAATCCGAGCAGCTTGCCGAACGCGCACAGAGTGGCGGCTTGGTCGATCTGTCCGAGGCCCTGCTCGGGCTTGCCGCATACCTGAGTTCGTTCGTCGACAGTGCCATGCGTCCAAACGATGACCAGCTTGCCCAGCTGGCGGCGCTCGCCGACGCTTCGGCGGACGCCCTCGCCCGCTACCGCGCGCACATCGAGATCACCCCGCTCGGCGCGAGCGTGAACGAAGCGCCGCTGGTGCAGGCGACGGTTCACTATCTGGGCCGCAACATGGCGCACCTGGAGTTGCTGCGTGCGCGTTGCGGCCTGCTCGGTTACATGGTCTACGCCTCGGACAACGTGCGCGATATCGACCGGTCGATGGAGGCCGGCGTCGTACTGGTGCTCGTGATCAGCGCCGATATGCTCGCCGACTGGCTGACCGGGCATCGCGCCGAAGACAGCGGCAGCGCATCGGCGCGCGTGCCAATCACCGTGCTCAGCGACAATGACCTGCTCGACGTGCGCCTGGCGGCCATGCGCGGCGGGGCCGAAGTCGTTTTTGTGTTGCCTGAGGACGCCGACCGCATCGCGCCGCGCCTGGCCGGACTGATCGCCGACCGTTCCGAGCCATATCGCGTGCTGATCGTCGACGACGACAATTCGATGCGCCTGTTCTGCGCCTCGGTCCTGCGCCACAACAACCTCGACGCGCAGGCATTCGCGACGCCGGAAGAGGCCCTGCAGGCGCTGCACGATTTCACGCCGGACGTGATCCTGGCCGACCTGTACATGCCGCAGATTTCCGGCTTCGAACTGCTTTCCCTGTTCCGCGCCCATCCGCGCACGGCGTTCACGCCGGTCGTGTTACTTTCCGGCGACTCCGATACCGAAAAACGCTTCGCCGCGCTGCACATCGGCGGCGACGACTACCTGACCAAGCCGATCCGGCCGCGTCACCTCGTCGCGGCCGTCACTGGCCGCGCGCGCCGCGCGCGCTGGATGCGCCGCGAGCTGCTGGCAATGCGCTGACTTTCCGGAGGTTGCCCAAGCAGCGAAAGATTCGACACGGAGAACACGGAGAATTGAAGGAGTACACGGAGAAGGGACGTTCTTCGTTCGGTCGGTTGAGCGTTCGTGCTCTCCGTGCTCTCCGTGCTCTCCGTGGTTCAATCTCTTGATCACTCACTTCATAGCTGCCAGAGCCCGGCATGCACGCAACCTGGTACTTCGATTTCATTTCGCCGTTCTCGTACCTGCAGCTTGCGAAGGTGCGCGAGTGGCGCTCGCGCTTGGCGATCGAGCCGGTGCCGATCGCGTTTGGCGCGGTGCTCAAGCGCCTCGGCACGATCGGTCCGGCCGAGGTGCCGGGCAAACGCGAGTTCACCTATCGCTTCGTGCAGTGGCAGGCCGGGCGCGCGGGCATCGCATTGCGCTTTCCGCCCGCGCATCCGTTCAATCCGCTCGCGGCGCTGCGCCTGTGCATCGCCGCCGGCTGTACCTGGGACAGTGTCGAGACGATATACGAGCACCTGTGGCGCGACGGCCGCAGCGGAACCAGTGCGGCCGAATTGAATGGCGTCGCCACGCGCCTCGGCCTGCCCGACGCACAGGCAGCGATCGGCGCCGATACGACCAAGGCGCAACTGCGCAGCAACACCGAAGCGGCCTTGGCTGCGGGCGTCTTCGGCGTGCCGACATTGCGCATCGGCACCGAATGGTTCTGGGGCAACGACGCGTCCGGAATGGTAGACGACTGGCTGGAAGACCCGGCCCGGTTCGTCGGCGACGAATACCGCCGCATCGCCGAATTGCCGGTCGGCGTCGAGCGGCAGCGCTGAAATCTCCGACCACCGGCAAATCCTGCACCTCACCGCACGTCGGCTATTTGCACCACAGCCGGCGCTAAAGTGAGCACTGGGTCACACTCCAGGTGTGGACCGGCTCACAGAGTCATGTAGAATCTTCACCGTCCGCTAACCGAGGTTTCTCAGGGGAACCCGATGGAAGCGTATTGGTACTTCGATTTCGCGTCGCCGTTCGCCTACCTGCAGCTGGCAAAGGTGCAGGAGTGGCGTGCGCGGCTGCCGGTCACCGCGGTGCCGGTGCTGGCGCGCGTACTGACGAGCGGAACCGGTGATCGGTCGGCAAGCGCCACCGTCCCGGAAGATTCGGCCGAAGGCTTCGTGCGCTGGCGCGCCAAAACGCTCGGCATCCCGCTGACCTCCCCTGCGACCTATCCGTTCAATTCCGTGGCCGCGCTGCGCCTGTGCGCGGCGGCGGGAAGCAGCTGGCCGGCAATCGAAGCGATCTTCGCCCACTTGTGGCGCGACGGCCTGCCCGGAGCGACGCCGGAAGAACTCAAGCCGCTGGCGGCAAGGCTCGGCATCAACAGCCTCGGCAACAGCGGCGGCGTCTTCGATACCGGCGAGAAACTGCGCAACAACACCGAAGCGGCGCGCGCGCTCGGTGTCGCAACGGTGCCGACGATCCGCGCCGGCAGCCGTCTGTTCCACGGCAGCAGCGCCGCAGCGGAGTTCGACGACTGGCTGGCGCAACCGGCGTTGCGCCGCTCGGCCTGACCGCTACCCGGCCATCGTCGCGCGCAGCGCTGCGACAGCCGTTTGGGTATCCGCTGCCGAAACGTCGAGATGCATCACTGCGCGGATCGTGCGCGTTCCCATGGCTCCCATGCGTACGCCACGCGCCATCAGGGCACTGCATAGCGCCTCGGCGTCGAGATTCGTGCGCGTCACGTCGAAATAAACCAGGTTGGTCTCGACCGTTGCCGGATCGATCTGCAATCCGGCGATCGCGGCGATGCCATCGGCCAGGCGCCGCGCATGGCTGTGATCCTCGGCCAGGCGCGCAACATGGTGATCGAGTGCGTACTCGCACGCCGCAGCGATGATGCCGCTCTGGCGCATCGCGCCGCCGATGCGCTGCTTCCAGCGATTCGCATCGGCGACGAATTCATGCGTGCCGGCCAGCACTGCGCCGCCCGGCGCGCCGAGGCCCTTGGAAAAATCGATCCAGACCGAGTCGAAGCCGCGCGCAAACTCCGCCGGGCTCACGCCGCTGGCGACGCTGGCATTCAGCAGCCGCGCACCGTCCATGTGCGTGACAAGTCCCGCCGCGTGCGCGATGTCGGCGATCTCGCGCAGCACCGCCAGTGGCCAGATCGCGCCGCCGCCGAGATTGGCGGTCTGTTCGACCTCGACCAGGCGCTGACGCGGCGCGTACGGCCGGTCGGGCCGGATCTTCTCGCGCAATTGCGCTGCGCTGTAGATTCCGCGCGCGCCGTGGACCTGATTGAGCATGACTCCGGCCAGCGCGGCCGGTCCGCCGCCTTCGAACCCGACGATGTGCGACGTGGCATCGCAGATCACTTCGTCGCCCGGTTTGCAGTGCACGGCCAGCGCGATCTCGTTGCACATCGTGCCGGACGGCAGGTAAAGCGCTGCTTCCTTGCCGAGCAGCGCGGCGCAACGCTCGACCAGGCGGTTGACGCTCGGGTCTTCGTTGGCGCGCTCGTCGCCGACCTCGGCGTTCGCCATGACCTGGCGCATCGCCGCGGTCGGGCGCGTCTTGGTATCGCTGAACAGATCGATCATGCGTAGCCTTGGCAAGAACAGGACAAAACGTCTGCGGCGACCGTCAACGGCCGCGGCACGCTGCAAGCATCGCAGTCCCTGCGGCTGCTGACAATCCTCGAATCGTTGCGCGGCGCGGGCGCGCCGGTTCCGACCGCGACGCGATCGCCTGGGTCAGCGCGCGTGTGATCCGATGCCCCGGCGTGAATCGACCAGAGGTCCCACGCCGCGCCGCCAAGCACTGCGCTACAATCCTTGCAGAAAGGATGCGCGATGCCGATCCCGTTCGCCCGCTTTGCCCTGTTGCTCGCGCTGTGTGCCGCCGGCGCACCGGCACGCGAAGTATACAAGTGCACTACGCCGCACGGTGACGTCGCGTTCCAGGACCAGCCATGCGCGGCGCAGGCGAACGAAACCGTGCTGCATCTGTCCGATGCAGAGCCGGCGCCGCCGCAGCCAGCCGCAAACGCCGCGCCTGCCACAGCGGCGCCGAAACCGCCACCGGTCGCGCCACGTTCGCCGCGCAAGCCGTTGCCGTCCTTGTGGCTGTGCACGAATGCCGAGGATGGCTCGCACTACGCCACGATGAACGGGCCGCCGCCACCGCGGCTGGTGCCGCTCGGCACGCTCGGCTATCCCGGCAAGAGTCTGGCCGAAGCCTACAAGGCCGGTGCCAACGTGATGTCCGCGCCGGAGCTGAGCAGGCCGCCGATCGATCGCTCGCCGGGCGCCGCGTTCGCGACCGGCCTGACCCAGGTACAGGACACCTGCGCGCTGGCCAATGCCGACCAGACCTGCGCGTATCTGCACCAGCAGTTCGACCAGAGCAGCGACAAGCTGCGCCGCGCACGCTTCAAGGACGAGCAGGCACAATTGCAGCCACAAGTCGACGCGCTCGACGACGATCTCGGCGGCTGCTGACTGATGTTCCCGGTCGCGTTCCTGACCGATGGGAAAGGCATCTGAAAACGGATTACGCGCATGACAGAGCGGCGAACGCGGATAGAGCTGAAATAGAGAGCAAGGGAGCGAGCGAACCCGGATGGACCAAAGGGCATTTTTTCTGCTGCTGTATCCGCGTAATCTGTCTTGATCCGCGTCATCCGCGTTCAAATCGTTTCTTCTGCGACGCAAGGACAACCGTTCACGTCAGCGTGAATGGAGCGTATTTCTGCTCGTGATCGAGCAGGAATTTCTTTGTCGCAATGCCGCCACCGAAACCGGTCAGGCTGCCGTCGGCGCCGATCACGCGATGGCACGGCACGACGATCGGCAGCGGATTGCGGCCGTTCGCCGCGCCGACCGCGCGCGCGGCCGACGGATCGCCGACGCGTCGCGCCAGTTCACCGTAGCTGATCGTGACGCCGTAGGGAATGCGCTGCAGTTGCTGCCACACACCGAGCTGGAACTCGCTGCCGCGCGGCGCGAGCGGCAAATCGAACTCGGTCAGCTCGCCGGCGAAATACGCGGCCAGCTGCGCGCGCGCCACGGCGAACGCCGAGGCGTCGCGCCGCCAGTCGTCACCAATCCAGATCGGATGTCGGCCCAGTTCGAAGCCGATGTAACGCAGCGCCCCATCTTCAGCCGCGAGCAGCAGCTTGCCGACTGCCGAGTCGAAATAGTCGTAGATCACCTGCGACCTCATGCGCTGCGCCACAGATGCATGACAGCATACGCCCGCCACGGCCGCCACGCCTCTGCCATGGATTCCAGCACACGCGTCGACACCGGCACGCCATCCACGGCGACGGCCTTGCGCAGCACCAGGTCGGCCGCGGGGAACGCGTCGGGGTCGCCGAGCGCGCGCATCGCCATGTAGTGCGCAGTCCATTCACCGATGCCCGGCACGGCGGTCCAGCTGGCCACGAACTGCTGCAGTGTCTGCTCGGGACGAAACGTCACCGCGCCATCGCAGATCGCGCGCGCCAGTGCGCGCAGCGTCGCGGCCCGCTGGCGCGTCAGGCCGATCGCGGTCAGGTCGGCGGCGGCGATCGATTCGGCCGTGGGAAACAGGCGCCACGTCGTGCCGTCCTCGAGTGCCGCTTCGACGCCGTGCCGCTCGACCAGTCGCTGCGCAAGCGTGCGCGCCGCAGCGACGCTGATCTGCTGGCCGAGCACCGCACGGATCGCGATCTCGAATCCGTCCCAGCCGCCCGGCAGGCGCTGGCCTGGATGACGACGGATGCCCGGACGCAACCGCACGTCGCTGCGCAGGTGTGCATTGATCGCACCGATGTCGGCGTCGAGATCGAACATGCGGCGCACCCGCGCCGTGATCTGCTGCAGGTGCGCCGCCAGCGGAAACGCGACCTCGAGTGCCAGCGCGTCGTCGCCCGGCATCGGCCTGACGCGCAGCGAACCGGCAACGCCGTCGAACGCAAAGTGCCGTGTGTAGCTGTGTTGGTCGACCTGCTCGATGCCGGGTATCGTGCGGCGCGCGAAGAACGCCAACAAGGCGGAAAGATCGTATGGGGCGCGATACGGCAGGCGCAGCGTCAGCGCGGCCGTGTGCGCGCCCGCCACCGATCCGCGTGCCGCAGGCACGCGGCGCAACGTGCGCGGCGCCTGGCCATAGCTGCCCAGAAACGCCGCGTTGAAGCGGCGCAGACTGCCGTAGCCGGACGCGTGCGCAATTTGCGTCACCGGCAGCGCCGTCTCGCCGAGCAGTTTCTTGGCGAAATGCAGCCGCCGCGTCGCGGCGACCTCGAGCGGCCCGGCGCCGATTTCCAGGTCGAACAGCCGGCGCAGGTGGCGCTCACCGACGCCGACGCGTGCGGCCAGATCAGCGACGCTGCCTGCATCGAGCAGGCCGCCCTCGATCAGGCGCAAGGCGCCGGCGACCATCGCGCTGCGTCCGTGCAACGGCGTGCCGGGTGCCGCTTCCGGCCGGCAGCGCAGGCACGGCCGGTAGCCGGCCGCAGCGGCGGACGCTGCATTTGCATAATATTCCACATTGCGCGATTTCGCGGACGGCGCCGGACAGATCGGCCGGCAGTAGATCCCGGTCGAGCGGACCGCAATGAACAACAGCCCGTCGAAGCGCGGATCTCGCGTGCGCCGAGCCTGCTCGCAGGCGCGACGGTTCAGTGCCTGGATTTCGGTGGGTATCGACATGGCGGCAATTCTAGCGCGCGCGGCGCTGTCGGACTCGCCGTTTTCGGCTGTCAATCCCGAATTGCAACAACTGGAAGACTCGAGCGTTCAAGGGCTTATTTTTGAACGCGGATTTCACGGATCAAAACGGATTGCGCCGAAAAAATAGCCAATGCTTTTCTCTATCCGCGTTCATGTTCTGTCATCCGCCAAATCCGCGTTCGCAGCCCTCGTTGCCGTTCAGTCGCCGCAAGGCAGAGATTATGGGATGGGCAAATTGCCATCGCGAAGAGAAGAACATTTGGCCGCGGATGACCCGGATTGGACGGATTGCGCGGACAAAGCAGCTAATGTTTTCTCTATCCGCGTTCAATGCTCCGTCATCCGTGCAATCCGCGTTCACAGCTCTGTTCCCCATCACTCCGGGAGCCCACGTACTCAGAAGCCGAAGCGCAGAAAGCCACCATCGACCGCGATGCACTCGCCGGTCACGTAGGACGCGGCCGGCATGCACAGGAACGCGACGGCTGCCGCGACTTCTTCCGGCTCACCGATACGTTCCATCGGCGTGCGGTCGAGCACCTCGTCGAGGTAGTCCGGATCGGACAGCGCCGACTCGGTACGGCGCGTGCGGATGTACCATGGCGCGACGGCGTTCACGCGGATGCCGTCGGCCGCCCACTCGCAGGCCAAGTTGCGCGTGAGCTGATGCAGCGCGGCTTTCGTCAATCCATAGATCGCGCCGGAACGCACATGGACCAGACCCGACACCGAGCCGACATTGACGATCGCCGCATTGGCGTGCTCGCGCAGGTGCGGATGCGCGAGGCGACTCAGCTCGAATGTCGCGATCACGTTCGTATCGATGATCGTGCGGTATTCGGCCTCGCTGTAATCCAGTGCCGGCTTCGAGATGTTCGCGCCGGCATTGTTGACCAGCAGCGCAAGCGGCAGGTCGAGGTCCGCGATCCAGTCGAACACTGCCAGGCGCTCTTCCTGCTGGCTGACGTCGGCCGCACAGGCAAGGAATTCGCGCTGCGGGAATTCCTCGGCGAGTTCTGCGCGCGCCAATTCCAGATGCGCCTCGTCACGCGCCGTCATCAGCACATCGGCGCCGAGCGCGGCAAGTTCGCGCACGCAGGCCAAGCCGATGCCGGCGCTCGCGCCGGTGACCAAGGCGGTCTGGCCGTCGAGTCGCCAGCGGGAGCGGTTCGTCGTCATTTACAACTCCTGACGCGCACGGCGCTTGTCGCCGGCGGGCGCTTGAGCGCAGACTTTACGCAGACTCGCTGGAGATCGCCATGAAATTTGCCGCCGTCCCGCTCGCCGCGCTCGGGCTGACGCTCGCTGCGTGCTCGAGCAGCAAGGCGCCGCCGGAAACTGCGGCCCCGCCGCCGCCGCCGCAGAAGACCGTATTCGACACGCAGTTCCAGGCGCTGCAGCGGGCCAAGGACGTGCAAAAAACCGTCGACCGGCAGAAGGCCGAAATGGACCAGAAACTGAAGGACGAAGGCGGCTGATCGGCAATTCGCGCACACGGCGCCGGCACGGCGGGGCATGGAAATTTCAGACGATGCTGGTAGCGTATCGCCGCAGCAAAATCCGGGACGCATGATCATACCAACCACAGCGGAGGCAATTCGATGAGCAAGATCGAGATCGGCAGGATCGGCAGCAGCGCAGCGACGCGACGTATGCCGCGACGAATCGGTGTCCGGCTCCTTGCCGGTTCAGTCTTGCTGGTCGTGGCAGCAGCGCACGCCCAGGACGTCGTGCAGGTCGCCGGCGATTCGCACACCGTGCTGATCGACAACGCCCGGGTACGCGTGCTCTCGGTCATGATCAAGCCGGGCCAGAAAGCGCCGATGCACTCGCATCCGGCCAACGTTTCCTATGTGATCAGCGGCGCCAAGCTGCGCATCACGTCGCCGGACGGCAAGAGCGTCGAAAAGGAACCGAAGACCGGCGCGACGACCTGGAGCGAGGCGACGACGCCCGAGGTCGAGAACATCGGCACGACCGAGTTGAAGCAGGTGCAGATCGAGTTGAAGAACCCTGCGCCGGCGAAATGATCCGATGACGCTCGCCGACCGGCCGGCGCGCATGGCCGGCCGGCGTGATCCGATCATGATTTCCGCACCGACACATTCGCAGCGAAGCCGATCGTATGGCCGCGCGGTCGCGGCGTTCAGCGCGGTACTGCTCCCGGTCGCAGCGGCACCCACACGGGCGCAGGACGTGATGCAGGTCGGCGCCGATACACACACCGTGTTGCTCGAGAACTCCCGCGTGCGCGTGCTCGCCGCGCACGTGCCGCCCGGCGGCAAGGTGCCGATGCATTCGCATCCGGCCAACGTCATTTATTTCTTCGGCGACGCAACGCTGCGCATCACGCTGCCGGACGGCAGCAGCCGCACGGTATCGATCAAGGCTGCGACAGCCGTGTCGAACGGACCGCTGACGCACGCCATCGAGAACATCGGCACGACCGAGTTCAGCGAAATACAGGTCGAGTTGAAGGACGCCACTGCGGCACTCTGACGCGGTTCAGCGCAGAGGCGCTGCTCAACCCTCAGCCCTCCGCAACGACCGTCCCTGGTGCGCCTTCCGATCGACATCCATGTCTTACCCTCACGCCGGGTACGCGATGCGCTGACTCGCGCCATCCACGGCGCTCGGTCCAGTCGGCCTGCGGCCTCCTGCTCACTTAGCGCACGCAATCGGCTTCAAGGCATTGCATGAGCACGCTTCGATCGACCTTCGGACCAGCTACGCTGTTCGTGCGCCGCCCCTTAGCGCGCGCAGTCAATGCATCGCGTAAGCACGCTGCGTTCGGCCTCAGCCCTCAGCTATTTTATCTCGCAGAAACAATACGCGAACACACCGACCTTGTTGCCGTCGAGTGCGCGCAGCAGCTTCAGCTGGCCTTCGACTTCGGGCTGTGCCAGCAGCGCGCGCGCCGCCTGCGGCAGCGCAACGCCGCTCCAGCGCGCCAGCGTATCGCTGCTCATGCTGAGCGCGAAGCGCTCCCAGGTCGACAGTTCCTTCTCGACATAGTTGACGCGATAGTTCGTACCGAGATTCGCCGCCGTGACGGCCGCGGCAATGGCCTCGTTGAGCCCGCCGATCTGGTCGACCAGGCCGCGATCCTTGGCCTGTTCGCCAGTCCAGACGCGACCGCGTGCGATCGCATCGATTTCCTGCGGCGTCTTGTGGCGTGCCTCGGCAACGCGAGCAATGAAGCGTTGGTAACCGTGGTCGATGATGCTCTGGATCAGTTCGCCGATATTCGGGTCGAGCGGCCGACGCACGTCGAGCGCGCCGGCGAACTTGGTCGTGCCGACACCGTCGGTGTGGACGCCGATCTTCGCCAGCGTGTTCGGAATGTTCATGAACAGGCCAAAAATGCCGATCGATCCGGTAATCGTGGTCGGCTCGGCAAAGATCTGGTCACCGTTCATCGATATCCAGTAGCCGCCTGACGCGGCGACATCGCCCATCGATACGATGACCGGCTTGTGCGCGGCCTTGGTCAGCTCGACTTCGCGCCGGATCAGCTCGGACGCGAACGCATCGCCGCCCGGCGAATTGACGCGCAGCACGACCGCGCGCACGTGGTTGTCCTCGCGCGCGGCACGCAGCAGCTTGGCGGTCGACTCGCCGCCGATCGTACCGGGCGGCTGGTCGCCGCCGAGGATCTCGCCCTCGGCGACGACGACCGCGACTTGCGGCCAGCCCCTCTCGGCGATCTTCTCGCGCTGCACCAGCGTGGCGTAGTCCTGGAAGTCGACCTGGCGGAACGTCTTCTTGTCACGCACGCCCTTGCTGATCAGCAGGTCGATCGCCTGGTCGCGCGTTGCCAGCTGGTCGACCAGCTTTTGCTCGAGCGCAAGCTTGGCGATATCGCCGTCCGCCGCCTTGATCGAGGCCGAGTAGTTGTCGATCTGCGCCGCGATTGCCTTGGCTTCGAGCTTGCGCGCAGCTGCGACGTCGGCCAGGTAATCCGACCACACGCCGTTCATCCAGTACAGGTCGGCTTCCTTGGATTCCGGCGACGCGTCGTTGCGGATGTAGGGCTCCGCCGCCGACTTGAATTCACCGACGCGGAACAGGTGCACGTCGACGCCGAGCTTGTCGAGCGCGTCCTTGTAGAACGTGCGGTAGCGGCCCAGGCCCTCGAGCAGCACGTCGCCATCCGGGTGCAGCAGGATCCGGTTCGCGTGGGCGGCGAGATAGTACTGACCCTGGGTCATGCCGTTCGAAACCGCGATGACTTCCTTGCCGGCCGCCTTGAAGCGCTCAATCGCCGCGCCGATCTCGCGCAACGTCGAAATGCCGGCACCTTCGATATCGTCCGGCACGATCACGAGACGTTCGATGCGTGCATCCTTCGCCGCCGCATCGAGCGCCTGCAGGATGTCGCGCAGCTGCACTTCCTTGACCTTGTCGCCGAGCGCGGTCGCGAACGCGCGCTGCGCCGGGGCACTGGTGTATTGCTCGACGATGCGGCCTTTCGGATCGAGCACCAGTGCGGTGCGATCGGCGAGCCGGGGTGTTGCGGAGGAGAACGCGATATAGAACACGATCAGCAGGAACACGAAAATCAGGTTGAAGACCAGGCGCCGGGCGAAATTCACCAGGTTCCACAGGCCGACGAACAGACCGACGATGATTCCGTGTTTTTTTTCCGCCATGACCGCGCTTCTCCGCTTTTCCAGTTTCGAGCGTACCTCATGGCGCGCGCGCTGGCACGCGCCGTCAGTCATGCATGGCGCGGCGGCGCCATGCGCGTGAAACGCAGGAACAGCAGTCCGGCGGCCACGGTCAGGCCGGCGATCAAGCCCATCCACATGCCACGGGCGCCGAAGCCGGCATGGAACGCGAGCCCCCAGCCGACCGGCATGCCGATGCCCCAGTAGGCAAACGCCGTGATGGCCATCGGCACGGTCGTGTCCTTGAGGCCGCGCAGCGCGCCGTTGGCTGCAACCTGGACACCATCGGAAAACTGGAAGATCGCGGCCAGCAGCAGCAGTTGCGCGGCTGTCGCCACAACACCCGCGTCGTCGCTATAGACCTTGGCGATCGCGAGCGGAAACAGAGCCATGGTCAGTGATGAAACGGTCTGTGTGAACGCCGTCGCGCCGATGCCGGCGTAGCCGGCGCGGCGCACGGCTTCGGCATCACCGCGTCCGACCGCGTTGCCGACGCGCACGGTCGTGGCCATCGCCACGCCGAGCGGCACCATGAAGGCGACCGACGCGACATTGATCGCGATCTGGTGTCCGGCCACGGAATTGGCGCCGAGCGATCCGATCAGCAGTGCGGCGGCAACGAACAGCCCGGCTTCCATCAGCACGGCGACGCCCATCGGCACGCCGACGCGCAGCAGCGCGACGATGGCGTGCCAGTGCGGCCACTCGAATGTGCCGAACGGCGCGATCTCGCGATAGTGGCGGCGCAGACGCAGATACAGCGCAAATGCGAGCACCTGCAGCCACAGCACCGTCGCGGTTGCCATGCCGGAGCCCTGCGCGCCACGCGGGATGAGGCCGAGCTTGCCGTACATCAGCACGTAGCCGAGCGGTGCCAGCAGCAGCAGGCCGAACAACCCGAAATACATCGTCGGCCGCGTCAGCGCGATGCCTTCGGAAAATCCGCGCAGCGCGAAATACATGGTCAGTGCCGGCGCGCCCCAGGCGATCGCGTGCAGGAACTTGCGCGTCTCGCCGGCGATCATCGGATCGATGCCGATCGGACCGAGCAGCACGCCGGCATGGCGCACAAGCACGAGCAGCACCAGGCCGAGCACGAACGCAAGCCACAATGCCTGGCGGAACAGCGGCCCGATGCGCTCACGCTGGCCGGCGCCGGAAAGCTGCGCGACCGACGGCGGCAATGCCAGCATGACGCCGATCGCGGCAACGATGGCCAGCGACCACAGACCGGTGCCGATCGCGACCGCGGCGAGCGTACGCGCGTCCAGATGCCCGGCCAGCAGCGTGTCGATGACGTTCATGCCGATCGACGACAGCTGCCCCAGGATCAGCGGCGTGGCCAGAATGAAGGTTTCGCGCAGCTCACGGCGCCAGCGCGCCGCGTCCTTGCGTAGAATGAACGCCATTGTTTTTCTTTACCCCGAGTGGCGCAGTGTAGCCGAATGCCCCGGACCGACCGGGTGCGCAGGCCACTGCGCAAACTGGAGCACGACCGAAGTGACGAACACCGAAGACGACGAACCGCTGGCGCCGCCAGCGGAGCTTCAGGCAGCAGCGACCAGCGATTTGCGCGCGACGAAAATACTCTGCGCCAACTGCGGTGCCGAGTTGTTCGGCCCGCACTGCTACTCGTGCGGCCAGCCGGTCAAGGGCATGGTGCGACAGTTGTCGAGCATCGTCGCCGACATGGCCGACACGGTGCTCAACATCGACTCGCGCATCTTTCGCACGCTGTGGCCGCTGCTGGTCAAGCCGGGCTTCCTGACCAACGAGTACCTGGCCGGCCGGCGCGTGCGCTACGTCACGCCGTTCCGGCTGTACTTCTTCCTCAGCGTGATCGCCTTCCTGGTCATGCAGATCGGTCTCGACGCAACGCTCGACCTGAGCAAGGGACCGATCAACATCAACGACGACAGCTCGATCTCGAGCGCGCAAACCGCCGAACAGGTGCAGGCGCAACGCGATGCCGCACTGGCCGGCCTCGAACAGGCCAAGTCGGCAGCCACCAACTCGGCGCGTGCGCTCAGGGGTATCCAGAAGGCGCAGGATAAGATCCACGCCGAGGCCGACAAGCGCCTGGAATACTTCAAGGAAGTCGACGCGGCGAAAGCCGAAGGCAAGCCGCCGCCGCCCGATCCGCAAACGCTCAAGCACGATGAAGACTTCAACTTCGAGATCGCCGGCACAAAGTGGGATCCGAAGACGTCGCCGATCGCGATCGGCTGGCTGCCGGGGTTCGTCAACGCGCGGCTCAACGTGCTCGCCATGCACATGGTCGACAATCTGCCGCGCATAAAGAAGAACCCGAAACCGCTGCTGCTCGGTGCATTCAGCACGCTGCCGCAGGTACTGTTCGTCGTCATGCCGCTGTTCGCGCTGCTGCTGAAGATCTTCTATATCTTCAAGCGCCGCCTGTATATGGAACACGTCATGGTCGCGCTGCACAGCCACAGCTTCATCTTCCTGTCGCTGCTGCTGATCACGCTGGCCGGCCTGGCCAGCAGCGCCGTCAGCACCTCTGCGCCATGGCTCAGCGCGCTGCTCGGCTGGGTGATCTTCGCCCTCGGCTGGTGGCTGCCGATCTATCTGCTGATCATGCAGAAACGCGTCTACCGCCAGGGCTGGTTCATGACCGTGATCAAGTACCTGACAATCGGCCTCTGCTACACGATCCTGGTCTCGTTCGGCATCGTTGCGGCGCTGATCATCAGCCTGGCGACGACCTGAGCGCAACGCCTGTCTCTGGTCCGCCGAGCGTTGCAGAATGGCACCGGACGAGCGCCGCTGCGCTCGTCCGCGTCACACCGTGACAAGCGTCCTCGCGATATTCGGGGAACGGGAGGCGTGCCGTAGATTCAATGGCGCCAGGCCGCGCGCGAATGCGGCCGCACAAGCGCCATTCGCAGGCTCGCCGCGACCGCGATCGATCAAGACGGCAGCAATATCTCAGTGCGGCTCGGCGGCCGGCAAAGGGGCGGCGGGCGCGCCCAGTTCGGCGCTGCGGCGCTCCGGCGTCAGGTCGAGGACGTGTCGGCGGTAGGCCTCGCGCTGCGCTGCCGGCAGGCTGCGCCATTGATGCATGAACACGCGCCGCTGTTCCGCCGGCAGTGCGCGCAGCATCGCGCGCGTCGCCAGGCGCTGGTCCGGCGGCATCGACTGGTTGAACTCGCGGATCATCGCCGCGCGGTTCTGCAACTGGGCGCCATCGAGGAACGCCTGGCGCTGCTCCGGTGACATCTGCTCGAACTGCTGGTGCAGGCGCTCGCGCTCAGCCAGCGGCAGCGCACCGAAGCGGTGGAACGCCGCGCGGATGTGCTGCTGCTGTTCCGGCGGCAATTGCTGGAAGCGCTCGTAACGCTCGCGCAGGTGGGCACGCTGCTCGGGCGTCATGGCGTTCCAGCGATTGAGCCGTTGTTGCACGCGCTCGCGCTGTTCCGGACCGAGCTGGGCCCAACGCTGCGCGCCGAGCCGAAGGCGCTGCTGTGCGCCGGGCGGCAGCTGGCTCCAGGTCGCGCGCACCTTGTCAAGCACCTGCTGCTCGGACGGACTGAGGGCAGACCATGGAATCGCCGCCGCAGGCGCGGCAGCGGCTGGCGGCGCCGGCTCGGCTGCCCAAGCCGGCACGGCGGCCCACAACGCCACAATCGCGAGCAGCGGCACGAGGCGGCACCGTGTGCGGCCATTGCTCATTGCCGATGATCCTTCGCCACCGGCGCGGGCGCGGGGGCGGCGTCCGCATCGGCCAGGCCGAGCGGATCGAGCCCGTCGGCGGCGTCGCCGTAGCAACCGAGGTAGTCGAGCAACTCGGCGTCCGGTATCGTGGCGACTGGCGCCTTTTCCACTTTTATTGATTTATCTTTTTTCGCTTCGGCGCGCGCCACGGCCGGTGCGCTGGCCGGTTGCGCCCACGCCGGCGCGCTCGCAGCGCCGGCCAGCGTGATCGCCGCGGCCATCAGCCGTCGCTTTCCTGTTCCTGCGCATCGAGCCATGCGTAGAACTCCAGATCCTGGTAGAACTCGAACGCTTCGTCACCGGGAATGGGGTCGGCTTCTGCGGATTGCACTGCGGCGGCACCGGTGCCAGGCGCGGCATCGACAGGATGCGTCGACCGCAGCGGCGCCCAGACCACGATGGCGAGCAGCAACGCGCCACTGCAGGCGAGCCCTGCGGCCGGCAGCCACCACGTCGCTTGCCGGCGCGGCCGGCGCTGGGCGAGCGCCGCCTGGCGCGCGCGATTGAGCCGCGACAGGCTGGCCGCGTCGACCGCCTGCGCCGACTCGTCGAGCAGCGCGCGGGCATCATCGATCCAGGGTTGCCGGTCAAGTTCGTTCATTCGTGTGCCTCCAGCTTCCGCCGCAGCGTCGCCAGGGCGCGCGACAAGTGCGTCTTGACGCTGCCCTCGCTGCAACGCATCGATGCCGCGGTCGCCGCGACGTCGAATCCTTCCCAGACCCTCAACAGGAACGCCTGGCGCTGGCGCAACGGCAGCGCAGTCAGTGCGCTGTCGAGCGCGCGAGCGGCTTGCGTCCCGGCCAGCCGCAACAGCGGCCCCGGATCGGCCGGATCGGGTACCTGCGCCAGCGCGTCGGACTCGGCGTCGCGGTCCCGCGAGAACAAAGCATCGATCCAGCGCAAGCGCACGCGCCGGCGGCGATGCCAGTCGTTGAGCCGGTTGTCGAGCACGCGATAGAACAGCGGCGTCCATTCCGGCGCAGGTTTCTCGGCATAATGCCGCACGAACCCGAACATCGCGTCCTGTACCAGGTCCAACGCCTCCTCGCGACTGCCGGTCGCCAGTTCGGCCATGCGCAAGGCGCGTCGTTCGATCGCCTTGAGGAACCGGTCCAGCGTGGAATCGCGGCTCGTGGCCACATTCGCGCGATCGGCGGTCGAAGCTGGCGTGGGAAAGTCGCGGGGCAAGATGGAAGCGATTGTAGTCATGTCCGGAGCGCCGGTGAGCAGTGACCTCAACGCGGCTCGGCCCGACCCGTTGACGGTTGACACGCAAAAGGCATGCCGGCGGCCCCGTTTCAACGGTCGCGGGATGGCTTTGTGCACAATGGCCAGCCGGCAACGCAAGACCCTCGTGGACTGCACCGGCACTTCGGACAACGGCGGGAATGGCTTCGTAACTATCTGACGAATGAACTATATTTCAGATTGGTTAAAGTTTCACCAAGTCGAGCGCGA
This sequence comes from Rudaea sp., assembly GCA_036496665.1. Lineage (GTDB taxonomy): Bacteria > Pseudomonadota > Gammaproteobacteria > Xanthomonadales > Rhodanobacteraceae > Rudaea. The sequence continues at coordinate 40,825 of DASXKR010000030.1, forward strand.
ACACGAAAAAATGGGCTCGGGATGACCCTTCACGACGAATCATCCACAGACTTATCCACATGAACTGTGGATAAACGTAAATCTCCATTCAGGACATGTATTTGACCGTCAAACCTCACGCGACAGTGATGATCCCGACGCAAGTGGCGAATCCGCACGGGAACTTCGCCTTCGCGAACCGCCGGCGGCCGGCCGGTCGCGCGACATGACGGTCATCCTCCGGGTTGCGGTGCCGGTGCCGCTGCTGCAGCTGTTCGACTACCTGCCCCCGGTCGATGCCGACACGCTGCCGGTCGGCTGCCGCGTTGCGGTGCCGTTCGGCCGCGGTCGACGCGTCGGCATCGTCGTGGAGGTGGCTGCAGACTCGGAGCTTCCGCGCGCGCGCCTGAGGGCCGCGCTGGGCGTTCTCGACCGCCAGCCGTTGCTGACGCCGGAATTGCTCGACACGCTGCGCTGGACTGCACGCTACTACCAGCATCCGCTCGGCGAAGTGCTGCAGACCGCCCTGCCGACCGGCCTGCGCCGCGCGCGCGAAGCGGCGCACGCCGGCGAGCGCGCACTGGCGCTGACCGGCGCAGACGCAGTGCCACCGCGGGCCGGCTCACGCGCCGCGCAACTGCTTGAACTGCTGCGCGCAGGACCACTGACCGGCGTCCGGCTCGACGTGTTGCTGCCAGGCTGGCGCAGCGCCGCGGCGAACCTGAAACGTCGCGGCCTGGTCGCGATCACGCACGTGGCAGAACGCGAATCGCTGCGTTCGCGCATTGCCGGACCGCCGCTCACGCCGGAACAGCGGCAGGCGATCGCCGAAATCGAACACCGCCACGGCAGCTTTTCGCCGATCGTGCTCGAAGGCATTACCGGCAGCGGCAAGACCGAGGTTTATCTCGCCGTGATCGAACAGGTTCTCGCGCGCGGCGAGCAGGCGCTGGTACTGGTCCCGGAGATCGGTCTGACGCCGCAAGCCTTGCGCCGTTTTCGCGAACGGCTGCCCGGCACGATCGCCGTCCTGCACTCCGGTCTTGCGGACGGCGAACGCACGCGCGCCTGGCTCGCGGCAGCGCGCGGCGAGGCCGCCGTCGTGCTGGGCACGCGCTCGGCAGTCTTCACGCCGCTGCCGCGTGCCGGCGTCATCGTCGTCGACGAGGAACACGATGCGTCGTACAAGCAGCAGGACGGTCTGCGCTACTCGGCACGCGACCTTGCGATCGTCCGCGCCAAGGCGCTAGGCATTCCGGTCGTGCTCGGCTCGGCGACGCCGGCGCTCGAGACGCTGGCCAACGTCGAGGCCGGCCGCTACCGCCGCCTGCAGCTCGCCGCGCGGCCCGGCGCCGCGCGTCTGCCGGAATTCCGCTGCATCGACCTGCGCGGCAAGCCGCTGCGCGAGGGTCTTGCCGCGGAACTGATCGCCGCGCTGCGCGCCTGCCTCGGCCGTGGCGAGCAGGCGCTGATCTTCCGCAACCGGCGTGGCTACGCGCCGGTGCTGCTGTGCCACGCCTGCGGCTGGAACGCGACCTGTGCGCGCTGCGACAAGCCGTTGACCTGGCATCGCGGCGCAGCGCGCCTGCGCTGCCACCATTGCGGCGCCGACCAGCGCGTGCCAGTAAAATGTCCACAATGTAGCAATGTGGACCTGACTCCGCGCGGACTCGGCACCGAGCGCATCGAGGAGGCACTGACCGCACTGTTTCCCGGAGTGCCGGTGATCCGCATCGACCGCGAAACCACGCGCCACCGCGACGGCGTCGACGAACTGCTCGGGCGTCTCGCGCCGGATCAGCCGGGCCTGCTGGTCGGAACGCAGATGCTGGCCAAAGGCCACGACCTGCCGAACCTGACGACCGTGGCCATCCTCGGCGTCGACGATGGTCTGTTCAGCGTCGATTTCCGCGCGAGCGAGCGGCTGTGCCAGCTGGTCACGCAGGTTGCCGGGCGCGCCGGTCGTGCGCTGAAGCCCGGCGCGGTCTGGCTGCAGACGCATCATCCGGAGCATCCATTGCTGCGCTGCCTGATGCGCAACGGTTACGCGGTCGCTGCGCAGATCCTGCTCGCCGAGCGGCGCGAGGCCGAATTGCCGCCGTACGCGCACATGGCGCTGCTGCGCGCCGAGGCGCCGCTGCAGGCGCACGTCGACGCGTTTCTGCAGCAGGCATTCGCGCTGGCGGCAACGCCGCATGGCGTGGCGCTGCTCGGACCGATGCCGGCGCCGATGCCGCGCCGCGCCGGTCGTTTCCGCGGCCAGCTACTACTCAGCGCCGGCGAACGCGGCGCGCTGCAGGCATTTCTGACGGCGTGGCTCGCACACGTGCGCGACAGTGCCGAAGCGCGGCGCGTGCGCTGGTCGATCGATGTGGATCCGGTCGATTTGTACTGAGGGGAGATGAGGGAGAAGGCAGAAGGCAAGCGCGCTTCCAGTCCCAGCTCTCACGCTTGACGCCCCGTCTTCCCTCTCGCCCCTCGCCCCTCGCCCTTCTCCCTTCTCCCTTCTCCCTTCTCCCGCTCCCCCTTACACTTTCAAAATGCCCGGACAACACGACCACCACGTAGTCATTGCCGGCGGCGGCTTTGCCGGCCTCTGGGCGACGCGCGCACTGGCGCGCGCGCCGGTCTGCGTCACGTTGATCGATCGCGCCAACCATCACCTGTTCCAGCCGCTGCTGTACCAGGTCGCGACGGCCGGCCTGTCGTCGCCCGACATCGCCGCGCCGCTGCGCCACATCCTGCGCAACCAGGCCAACGTCGAAGTGCGCATGGCGGGCGTCGAGCGCATCGATCCGGGCGCACGCTGCGTCGTGCTCGACGACGGCGCCACGCTCGGCTACGACACGCTGCTGCTCGCGACCGGCGTCACGCACACCTATTTCGGTCACGACGATTGGGCACGATACGCACCGGGCCTGAAAACCCTCGACGACGCGTTGCACCTGCGCCGGCGCCTGCTGCTGGCGTTCGAGAACGCCGAGTCCGAGAGCGATCCGCAACGCCGCGCCGCGTGGCTCAACTTCGCGATCGTCGGTGGCGGACCGACCGGCGTTGAACTGGCCGGCACGCTGGCCGAGATCGCGCACCATACGCTGCGCCGCGAATTCCGCCACATCGATCCGGCGTCGGCAAAGGTGCGCCAGATCGAGGCTGGTCCGCGCGTGCTGTCGAGTTTTCCCGAATCGCTGTCGGAAAAAGCACGCGCACAACTGCAGCGCCTCGGCGTCGAGGTCGTCACCGGCGCGCCGGTCGACGCAATCAGCGATATCGGCTACCGGCTCGGCGGAACGTTCTTCGCCGCGCGCACCGTGGTCTGGGCAGCCGGAGTGGCCGCCTCGCCACTGGCGCAGTCGCTCGGCACGCCGCTGGATCGCGCCGGCCGCGTGCCGGTGCTGCCGGACCTGACCGTGCCGGGACATCCGGAAATCTTCGTTGCCGGCGACCTGGCCGCCCTGACCCGGCACGACGGCAAGGCAGTGCCCGGCGTCGCGCCGGCCGCGAAGCAGATGGGCCGCTACGTTGGCGAGACGATCCGTGCACGGCTCTCCAAGCAGCCGAGCAGACCGTTCCGCTATCGAGACTATGGAAATCTCGCAACGATCGGACGCATGGCTGCCGTCGTCGACCTGCACGGGCTGCGCTTCTCCGGGCTGCTGGCCTGGTGGTTCTGGCTGGCCGCGCACGTGTTCTTCCTGATCGGTTTCCGCAATCGCATCGTCGTGCTGCTGAACTGGTTCATGGCGTACTGGAGCTACCAGCGCGCCGCGCGCATCATCGTCGGCCACCGCCCGGACGACCCCCGCGACGACGTCGAACCGGGCTGAGCGCAATCACACCGAGAGCGAACGCAAGCCGAGAAAAGATTGAACCACGAAGAGCACGAAGAACACGAAGAGAAGCTTGGAGAAAATTCGATTTGAATCCGGACACCCGCGGAAGTAGCGACTTTCCCCGGGCTCCGTGCAACCGGAAATATCTCTTCTTCGTGTTCTTCTTGGTTCAGTCTCTCTTGATCTTCATGGCGTGCAAACAAAAGGCCCGGTTTCCCGGGCCTTTGGATTTCGTCCGTGGTGCTGTCGATTATGCTGCGAACAGCGTACGCATCTTCTTCATCGCGTTGACTTCGATCTGGCGGATGCGCTCGGCCGAGACGCCGTACTCGTCGGCCAGTTCCTGCAGTGTCGCCTTGTTCTCGTCGCGCAGCCAGCGGCGCTGGATGATGTCGCGCGAACGATTGTCGAGCTTGGCCAGGCCGCGCTTGAGCGAATCGAGGTCCGATTCTTCCTGGTCGTCGCTCTCGAGCGAGTGATACGGATCGGCCGCATTGTCGACCAGGTAGGCGACCGGCGCAGGCCTTGCGTCTTCGTCCGAATCGGTCGGCGCGTCGAACGCCATGTCGTGACCTGACAGGCGCGATTCCATCTCGAGCACGTCGGCGACCGGCACGCCGAGATCTTTCGCCACAGCCTGCACTTCCTTGGCGTTCATCCAGCCCAAGCGTTTCTTCGACTTGCGCAGGTTGAAGAACAGCTTGCGCTGCGCCTTGGTCGTCGCAATCTTGACGATGCGCCAGTTGCGCAGGATGAACTCGTGCATCTCGGCGCGGATCCAGTGCACGGCGAACGACACCAGGCGCACGCCCATGTCCGGATTGAAGCGCTTGACCGCCTTCATCAGGCCGATGTTGCCTTCCTGGATCAGGTCGGAGATCTGCAGTCCATAGCCGTTGTAGCCGCGCGCGACGTGGACGACGAAACGCAGATGCGCAAGCACCAGACGCTTGGCGGCGTCGAGATCGTTCTCGCCGTTGTAGCGCCGCGCCAGCGCCTGCTCTTCATCGAGCGTCAGTACCGGAATCTGGTGCACGACATTGATGTAGGCGTCCACGCTGCCGATCGCAGCGTTCGGAATCGGAAGATTGTTTGCAACCAAAGCAGTCGACATCTTGAAGACTCTCCTTCGGTACCGGCTTGGCACTCAGTGATTCAGAGTGCCAATGCCTTGGGTTAGTTCCCGGCCCAGGCCGGGTTTCTGTACCGAATGGTACACCAATTCACGCGTCCAGCGCAATGCTTGCGGCCGGCGGCAGCTGCCACTCGATCGGCGTCTGGCCGTGTTCGCTGAGCCATTGATTCGTCAAGGAAAAGTGATGGCACCCGAGAAAGCCACGATGCGCCGACAACGGCGAGGGATGCGGCGCCTTCAGCACGCGGTGGCGCCGGAGGTCGACCAGGCGGCCCTTGGCTTGGGCCGGACTCCCCCACAGCAGAAAGACCAGCCCCTCGCGTTCTCGGTTGAGATGGTCGACGATCGAATCGGTAAAACCCTCCCAGCCCTTGCCCTGGTGTGAGCCGGCCAGGCCGCGTTCGACCGTCAGCACCGCATTGAGCAGCAGCACGCCCTGCCGCGCCCAGGGCAACAGGCAGCCGTGCTCCGGGCGCGGAATGCCGAGGTCGGACTGAAGCTCTGCGAAGATGTTCTGCAGCGACGGTGGCGGCGATACACCCGGCAGTACGGAAAAACACAGGCCATGCGCCTGGCCGGGACCGTGGTACGGGTCCTGGCCCAGTACGACAACCTTGATCTGATCGAACGGCGTCGCGTCGAGCGCGGCGAAGATACGCCGTGGCGGCGGATAGATCGTCTTGCCGGCGCGCAGTTCCTCGCGCAGGAATTCGGACAGGCGCTGCATGTCCGGCCGGTCGAGGTAGTCGCCGACCCGCGCCTTCCACGACGCTTCGAGCTTGACGCGGTCTTGCGTCACGCCGATGCCGTGCGCCGTTCCCTCAGGTGGCGCGAGACGTTCATCTGGAACATCAGCTTGGTGACCAGCAGGCGCTCTTCGATCGGCTTCTGCACCAGGTCGTTCGCGCCGGCGCGCAGCAGTCGCGTCTGGTTGGCCGGATTATCGTCGCCGGTCATGATCAGCACCGGCAGGTCGCCCTTGCCGTAGCCGAACTCGTTGCGGATGCGGCTGAGCAGGTCGCCGCCGGTCAGGTCGCCCTTGAGGTTCACGTCGGACAGCACGACGTCGGCGCCGGGCGTCGTGCCTTGCTCGCGCGCCATTTCGAGCATCGCGACGGCGTCCTCGACGCTGTTGACGTGGCGCACGGTCAGGCCATGTTTTTCCAGCATGCGCCGTGTCGCGGTCGCCACGACGCGGCTGTCCTCGACGTACAGCACGTCGCCGCTGACCTGGTCCTGCGGGCTGACGTAGCCGCGGATGAACGCCGACAGCGCGTTGAAGCCAAGCGATTTGTCGAAATAATCGGTGACGTGTTCGGACAACTCGCGATTGATCAGGCGCTCGTTGACGTCGCCGGAAACGATGACGATCGGAATGTACGCCTGCGGCGCGTGCTCGCGCACGTAGCGCGCGAGTTCCATGCCGTCCATGTCCGGCAGGCGCAGCGCGGTCGTGATCAGGTCGACCGCACCGGTTTCGAGCTGGTGCTTGGCTTCGTCGGCGGTAGCGCACGCGAGCACCTCGACTCCGGGAAGATCGGCACGCAGCAGTTGCTCGATCAGCTTGCGCACGACCTTCGAGCCGTCGACGACCATCACGCGCGGGTGTTCGCCGCTCAGGTGCTGTGTCAGGTGCCCTTCCATCGGATTTCGCGCGTCGCCTCATGAACGACAGCCGGTGGTTCCGGCTGACTGGGTCCATCCCGAACCGTGCCCTTCCGGCACGGAGCGGAGCCTGAGAACGAAAATAGTACGTCTTTATACCAAGCCCGCGCCAACCGCGCTTGTTGCGCCTTGCAGTTCATGCCGCGGACGACGACGCGGTGCAGGCGCAGCTGGCAGTCTGCCGCAGCCTAGCGTCGCGCCCGCGCGAGGTGACGCGAGGTCGCCAGCCAGGCGCCGAGCCAACCCAGTGCCGCGCCGACCACGAGTGTCGCGAGCGCCGGCACCAGGTCGAGTCCGTGCACGCTGAAGCGATGATCGTAGCTGGTCGCCAGCTGCTGCAACGGCGCTGCCAGCGTCATCTCGACCACCACGATCACCGCCAGCGCGAGCGCGGCGCTGAACGCTCCATACCAAAGTCCCGAGTACAGGAACGGCCGCCGCACGAAGCCGTTGCTCGCGCCAAGCAGCTGCATCACCTCGATCTCGTCGGTTCGACCGAGGATGTCGAGGCGGATCGTGTTGCCGACCACGAGCAGCACGGCGAGCGCCAGCAGGCCGGCCAGCACCTCGGCGGCGCGTGTCGCCGCGGCGAGGATCGCATCGAGTCGCTGGCGCCAGGCGGCGTCGTACTGGACCAGATCGACATCCGGCGCGCGGCCTAATTGTCCGACCATATCGTCGACTCGCGTCACATCGTGGCGCGGCGTGACGACGAGGACCGCCGGCAGCGGATTGTCGCGCAGCACGTTCAGTGCGTCGGCGAATCCCGACTGGCTGCGGAACTCCTGCAGGCCCTGTTCCGGCGTCTTGACGACGACGCCGGCGACATCCGCATGCGCACGCAGGCGCTGTGCCGCCGCATCGACGGCACTACGATCGAGCTGCGGTTTGAGGAACACGCTGATCGCACCGGCGTCGCGCATGTCGCCGTGCAGCTGTTGCGCATTGGCCAGCGCCAGATACAGCAGCAGCGGCAGCGCCAGCGCCAGCGCCATGACCAGCAGCGTCAGCAGCGCCGCCCACGGCCGCGCCGCGAGACGGCCGAGACTCGAGAAGAAACTGTACAGGTGCTGCTCGCGCCAGGCGCGCATGCCCAGGCGCGGCCTGCGCTCGGCGCGTGCCGCGGCCTTCGGCGCAGCGACCGGCTTGGTCATGCGATTCTGCGGCTTGCGTCGATTCATGCGCATTTGAGCCGTTTCATGAACGTGGCGAGCAAAGGCAGGTGGGGTGAGCGCAGCAGTTCATGAAGCGCCTCGAGGCCGGAAGTCGTCGATCAGCCGGCCGTGATCGAGCACCAGCACGCGCCGGCCGAGGCGTTTGATCAGAGCCAGGTCATGGCTGGCGATCAGCACCGTCGTGCCGACCTGCTGGAACTCGCCGAACAACGCCATGATCTCTGCCGACAGTTGCGGATCGAGATTGCCGGTCGGCTCGTCGGCGATCAGCACCGGCGGCTTGCCGACGATCGCTCGCGCGATGCCGACGCGCTGCTGTTCGCCGGTCGACAGCGCGACCGGCGCATCGGCCTCGCGCCCGAGCAGGCCGACCTTGTCGAGCGAGGCGCGCACGCGCTTGCCGATTTCCTCGCGCGCGACGCCGGCGATGATCAGCGGCAGTGCAACATTGTCGTAGACGGTGCGGTCCATCAGCAGCCGATGATCCTGGAACACCATGCCGATGCCGCGACGCCAGCCTGGCACGGCGCGGCGCCGCGTGTCGGCGATATTCCTGCCGTTGACGTGCACCTGGCCGCGTGTCGGCCGGTCGAGCAGCGCGACCAGCTTGAGCAGCGTGCTCTTGCCGGCGCCGGAGTGGCCGGTGACGAACGCCATTTCCCCCTGCGCCAGTTCGAAACTCAGTTCGCGCAGGGCCTCCTGCCCGGACGGATAGCGGCGACTGACGTTATCGAAGCGGATCATCGGGGACTGCGTGAGACGTGAGACGTGAGACGAAAGTGAAGCGCCGCTTTGGTTGAATCGCGCACAACGCTTCTTTGCACCCGTTACCTCTCACGACTCACCCTCGCGCGCGTATTTGACCGGAGCAGATCGGTACCACATGAGTCGCGACCCCGTGTCTTCAACTTTCTCACGTCTCACGTCTCACGTCTCACCTCTTACGTCTCACGTCATTTCACCATCTGATTCAGGTTGAAGATCGGCAACAGGATCGCCAGCACGATGAACAGGACCATCGCGCCGACCAGCAGGATCACGAGCGGTCCGAGCACGGCGGTCAGCAGCGTCATCCAGCGATCGAGCTCGCGCTGTTCCTGGTTCGCCGCTTCGTCGAGCATGCGCTCGAGTTCGCCGGCGCGCTCGCCGCTCGCGATAAGACGCAATGCGACCGGCGGAAAATAGCCGCTGTCGCCGAGCGCGCGCGAAAAGCTGCCGCCTTCGCGCACCTTGACCGCGGCGCGCTTCACCGCGTCGCGCATCGGCAGGTTCGGCATGACCTGCGCGGCGATCTGCAGCGAGTCGAGCAGCGGCACGGCGCTGGCGGTCAGCAGCGCCAGTGTGCGCGTGCAGCGTGCCGTGTTGGCCGCGCGCGCCAGCCGTCCGATCAACGGCAGGCGCAGCACAAAACGATGCCAGGCGAAGCGTGCCTGTTGCGCACGCAGGGCAATGCGTCCGCCGATCGCTGCGGCCACGATCGCGATCAGCAGCAGCCAGCCCCAGGCCTTGACGAAATCGCTCAGCGCGATCAGCGCGCGTGTCGGCCAGGGCAATTTCTGGTGCATCTGCACGAACACACCGACGATTTGCGGCACGACGTAGGCGAGCAGGCCGGTCACGATCGCCACGGCGACGACGCTCAGCAGCAACGGATAAGCCAGCGCCGCCCAGACCTTCTGGTTGAGCGCGTCGCGCACCTCGCTGTAGTCGGCCAGCCGCGCGAGCACCTGATCGAGGCGGCCGGATTGCTCGCCGGCGGCGATCGAGGCGCGATAAATTTCCGGAAAGCTGTCGGGCGCATCGGCCAGCGCCGCGGCGAGGCTGGCGCCTTCCATCACACGCGAGCGCAGGGCCACGATTAGCGTGCGCGAGCGCGTGTCGTCGTTCTGCTCGGCAAGCGCACCGAGCGCCTCGTCGAGCGGCAAGCCGGCCTTCAACAAGGTTGCCAGCTGCCGTGTCAGCAGCGCGAGCTGCGCACCGGAAAGGCCGCGGCGCAGCAGGCCAGCCGGTCGCGCGCCGGATTCGACCGCCGCGACTTCGAGTGGATTGAGTCCACGCTCGCGCAGGCTCGCCCGCACCGCACGCGCATTGTCGCCCTGCAGCACGCCGCGCTGCGTCTTGCCGGCTTGATCGAGCGCTTGGTAGGCGAATGCGGGCATTGTCAGAAAAGATTCTTTGACGCGGATCAACGCGGATCAACGCGGATGAGAACGCATGAATCGAGGCTTTTCATTTTCGAATCTGACTCTGCTCTATCCGCGTGATCCGCGAAATCCGCGTCCAAAAAGCTGTTGATCTCGTTTGATCTCAGTACTCGGCCAGCTTGCTGTGGCGGATGCCGTAGGCGAAGTAGATCAACGTACCGAGCGCCACCCAGGCCAGGAACACCATCCAGGTGATCACGGCAAGTTCCGCCAGCAGCCAGATCGAGAACACGATGCCGACGATCGGCACGACCGGCACCCACGGCGCGCGGAAAGCACGCGGCAGTTCGGGCTTGCGTACGCGCAACAGCAGCACCGATGCACAGATCACGATGAACGCGGACAGCACGCCGATGTTGACCAGCTTGGCGACTTCGCCGAGCGGAAACAGCCCGGCGACGACGGCAGTGAACAGGCCGAGCGCGATCGTCGGCCGATACGGCGTGCCGTAGCGCGGATGCACCTTGGCGAACCAGGACGGCAGCAGGCCGTCGCGCGCCAGTGCAAACCAGATGCGCGCCGCGCCGAGCATGAACGCGAAGATCACGCTGAGGATGCTGGCGATTGCGGTCGCCGAGATCGCCGCGCCGATCCACTTCATGCCGAGCGACTGGAACGCCTGCGCGACCGGCGCATCGGTGCCAAGCTGCGTATACGGCACCATGCCGGTCAGCACCAGCGTGATCGCGATGTACAGCGCCATCGAAATACCGAGCGACAGCAGGATCGCGCGCGGCAGGTCGCGCTGCGGATTTTTAGCCTCCTCGGCCGCAGTCGTCAGCGTGTCGTAGCCGAACACGGCGAAGAACACGACCGCCGCGGCGGTCACGACGCCGGGCCAGCCGAAGTGGCCGATACCTTGAGTATCGACGCTGCGCTCGGGCACGAACGGATGCCAGTTGGCCGGGTTGACGTAGAACACGCCGACACAGATCACCAGTACCACGGCAATGACCTTGATGGCGACAATCAACGTGTTGGCACGCGCGCCCCACTCGGTGCGCATCGTCAGCAGCACGGCAACCGCCATTGCGACCACCGCGGCAATGAGATTGAACTGCCGGCCCATGCCGGAATCTGGCGCGCCGCGCAGCGCTTCGGGCAGGTGAATACCCACGGCATCGAGCAGGTTCAGCACGTAGCCGGACCAGCCGCTCGCGACGGCGGCGACGATCAGCGCGTACTCGAGCAGCAGGTCCCAGCCGATGAGCCAGGCCACGCCTTCGCCGAGCACGGCATAGCCGTAGGTGTAGGCGCTGCCGGTGACCGGAATCAATCCGGAGAATTCCGCGTAGCACAGCGCGGCAGCCGCGCTGGCGATGCCGGCAATAACGAAGGACAGCGCGACAGCCGGCCCCGCGTTCATCGCCGCCTGCTGGCCTGCCAGCACGAAGATGCCGACGCCGATGATGCCGCCCAGACCTATTGCGGTCAGTTGCCACAGGCCAAGCACGCGACGGAAATCACGGCGCTGGCCGATCTCGGCTTGCAACAGCTCGATCGTCTTGTGCCGCGTCAGTTGTTGGATAAGGCTCATGCCGCTCCCCTGTTCTTCATCATGGGCAACCAGTCTTCATGGGCAAACCAGTTCGAGTTTGGGAAAGTAGGTGCGATAACGCGTTGCGTCGCGCGTCAGCAGAGGCAACCCGGCGATTGCGGCGTGTGCGCCGATCAGAAAATCTGGCAGCGAAGATCGCCGCGCTCCCTTGGCGCGGCGGTAGCGCAGGAACGCCTTGCCCGCCAGGAAGCCGGCCTCCCATGGCAGCGCCAGACGAGTGAAGTCCGATGCCGGCAATGCCGCGTCGAGTTCTTCGATGCGTTCGAAGCCGATCGACACCTCCGAATAGATCAGCACATTGACGCACAGCTGCGCGCGCGCGCCACATTCCTCGAGATTGTGCGCCGACCAATCGAACCAGACCGCGTCTTCGGTGAGTACGTCGAGCAGAACATTGGAATCGACCAATATCTGGCTCATGCGCCGCGGGTAAGCTTCAGTATCTCTTCCGTGCTCATCCGCGCAGTCGCGCGCCCGCGCATGCGGGTGACGAGGCTGCGACCGCGCGCAGGGCCGGGCTTGCGCTTGCGCAGCCACACCCGGCCACCCTCGCGCACGAACTCGACTTCGCTCGAAGGCGCAATGCCGAGCGACCGGCGCACGTCCTGCGGAATCGTGACCTGTCCTTTTGAAGTGACGCGCATGTCGAGTCTCCCGCTTGCCATTCGCCTGGTAAGAGTATTACCGAAGCCGGCGAGCCGCAAGTGCGCCTGCCGTGACCTCAAGCGCCTGCAGCGACACCTGTTTGCGGCCGCCACTGAGCCATTGCCGGCCGACTTCACGAAAGCCGTAGCGTGCGTGGAACTTCGCCGACCCCGGATTCGGTGGCTCGAGATCGAACTCGCAGGTCAATTGCGCGACGCCGCGCGTGGCGGCGAACGCGATGATGTCGTCATACAGCATTGCGCCGATACCTCGCCCCTGATGTACCGCGGCTACGACGACGCGGTCAATGTACAGAAATTGTGCAGAGTGCCGCACGAACCAGCAGTAATTCGGACTGTCGTAGTCCGCGCCTTCGCGCAGCGCGAGCAGAAACGCCGCAACCTTGCCATCGACCTCGGCGACGCGGTGATACGCCGCCTGCTCGTGCAGATGCTGCAGCCGTGCCGCGTCTAGCGGACTGAGAAAGTGCACCGACTCGGCGTTCAGCACGAGGATCGCGGGAGAGTCGACGCCGGTCGCATCGCGGATCATCTGCCGAAGCATACCGCGCCCGTAGCGGGCGGGGTTCTCCGGCGACGCCGTTCGGACCGTGCGCAACCTCGGGCAGCGCGACAACGGCGGGCGCAGCGGCGGCGGATATGCATGACCGCCGAATGCCTTATCATGGCTGCGCCGCAGATACCGGGAGGACTCAGCGGATGCGTTGTTTGCCGATAGCCTGCGCGGTGTTGCTGATCGGCTGGTTCGCGTTGCCGGCTGCGGCACAAGGTACGAGCGTGCGTGTGGCCGCGACGGATCCGCCCGGCGACGTGGTCACGCTGGGCCGCAACCAGAACTTCTATCTCTTGCTCGAATACGAAACGCAGCAGCCGGTCCGGATCTGGGCGCGTCCGTATTTCCAGGGCAAGGAGGTCAACGCGGGCAGCAATCCGTCGGGCGACCAGCGTGGAACCGGGCGGACGCTCGGCTGGTTCTTCCTGATGCATCCCGGCGACCAGGTCGACGAGGTCCGCATCAACGCCGGCGACGGATCGCCTGCAGGAACGCACCTCGTGGCCACCTACCCGGTGCAGATCACCGCCGGCGATCAGCCAGCGGCGACGCGCGTCGAACCGCCCTGGGTGAGTGAGCTCGACGCGCGCGACCAGGCGGAGCAGCGCGCCGCCTACGAAAAACAGATGAGCACGCCGCCGTCGAGCGGCGAACTGGCGCTGTTCAGCGGCTTCATGCTGCTGATGGTCGCGGCCGGATTTTTCGGCTTTGCCGCTCCGGCGTTGGCGCTGTGGCGCTGGCGCGGCGGCTGGCGCGTGGCCGCGGCGGTGCCGGCGGCATTGATGGCGTTCGTTGTGCTGCGCCTGTTCGCCGATACCGCACGCGATCCGACTTCGCACAATCTGTGGCCGTTCGAGATACTGCAGGCCGGCGCGCTGAGCATCGTCGTGATAGCAGCCTTGTTCGCCGTGCGCCGGTTTGCCGCGGTCCGGTCCTGACATGCCGCAACTGGCCGGCGCGTTGCTGTTGATCGGATTCGGCGCGGGCCTGCTTGCCGTCGCCGTGAACGGCCATCGCACCGGCGAGCTGCCGGCCGGCAGCAGGGGCCTGCGTGCATACCGGCCGAACCGCGACGACAATCCGGCCGCGTTCCGTTTCTTTCTCGCCTTGTATTTCTGCGCCGGCATGGTCCTGTGCGTGTGGGGCCTGCTCGCGCTCGTCGGCCTGGCGCCGCCATTGCGGTGGCGTTGACGCAGCGCTGCGCCTGACCGCCAACCGGCAGACGGCCGTGTGTGCGGCCGCCGTGGTGCGAAGCGCCTACTCCTCGCGCGTCACGCGCAACACTTCGTCGACCGATGTGATGCCCCCGATGCACTTGTCCCAGCCGTCGTCGAGGATGCTCGGCGAGCGCGTGCGCGCATGCCGTTCGAGTTCGATCTCGGCCGCATTGGCATGGATCAGCCGGCGCATTTCCTCGTCGACCGCGACGAATTCGTAGATGCCGGTGCGACCGCGATAACCGGCGTGGCGGCCGGCGGCCTGCGACGACGGCCGGAATAGCGTCGCCTGCGCCTGCGTACCGGCCGCGCGGCCGAATGCGGCGAGCTCGCGCGCCGTCGCGACATGGCTTTCGCGCGTTGCCGGGTCGAGCACGCGCACGAGCCGCTGCGCGAGCAGGCCGATCAGCGACGACGACAGCAGGAACGGTTCGACGCCCATGTCGCGCAGTCGCGTGATCGCGCCGACCGCGGAATTCGTGTGCAGCGTCGACAGGACCAGGTGTCCAGTCAGCGACGCCTGCACGGCGATCTGTGCGGTTTCCAGATCGCGGATTTCGCCGACCATGACGACGTCCGGATCCTGGCGCAGGATCGCACGCAGACCGCGCGCGAATGTCATCTCGACCTTGGTGTTGACCTGGGTCTGGCCGACGCCGTCGATGTAGTACTCGATCGGATCCTCGACCGTCATGATGTTGCTGCTGCGATCGTTCAGGCGCAGCAGCGACGCATACAGCGTGGTCGTCTTGCCCGAACCGGTCGGTCCGGTCGCCAGCAGGATGCCGTGCGGCCGTTCGATCGTTTCGGCCAGCGCCTGCATCGCGCCCGGCGCCATGCCGAGCTGCGCGAGGTCGAGCTTGCCGGCGCGCTTGTCGAGCAGGCGCAGCACGACGCGTTCGCCGTAGCCGGCCGGGATCGTCGACACGCGCACGTCGACCGGACTGCCGGCGATGCGCAGGCCGATGCGGCCGTCCTGCGGCAGGCGTTTTTCGGCGATGTCGAGCCGCGCCATGACCTTGACGCGCGACACGACCGCGTTGGCGATGCCCTTCTGCGGGCTCAGCACCTCGCGCAGCACGCCGTCGATGCGGAAGCGCACGACCAGGCGGCTCTCGAACGGCTCGATGTGGATGTCGGACGCGCCTTCCTTGACCGCTTCGGTCAGCAGCGCGTTGATCAGGCGGATGATCGGCGCGTCATCTTCGGATTCGGCCAGGTCTTCCGGTTCCGGCAGGTCGTCGGCGAGCGCCTTGAGATCGAAGTCGCCGTCGAGATCGGCGACCATCGCACGTGCATCGTCGCCCTGTTCATAGAGCGTGCGCAGCAGACGTTCGAAGCCGGTCGCATCATGGCGCGTGAGGTTCAGCGGCGCATTGAAGTAGCGGCGCAGTTCGGCCAGTACTTCAGGCTTCACGCCATCGCGGAAGGCGATCTCGGCGACGCTGTCGCGCCAGCCGGTCAGCGTCGCGCCGTTGCGCCGCGCGAAGCCGAAACCGGGGCGTGGCGGGTGTTGAACTGGCGCGCTCATCTCTGGATCGCGGTGCATTGGGAAGAAAAAGCCATTATCACGGAGAACACGGAGGAAAGCAGGAGAACACGGAGAAGAGCGGTTTGGACGAGCAGCAAATTCCCCTCACACGCAAGAATGCATTGGAATTCCTTGCTATCGGTAGATCGATCAGCAAGCGCAGCAACAACGCAGCCAGCGACTGCCGCTGCCATTAGTGCATTCTCCGTGTTCTCCTGCTTTTCTCCGTGTTCTCCGTGATTCAAGCTTTTTGATCCGGGAATCAGTGCTTCGGCGGCGTGTTCGGCGCGACGTCGAGTGCCGGGCTGGCGAGGAAATCGTGCACGTCCGGCAGCATCGGCATGTCGCGGCTCGGCGTGGCGATCTCGTTGCTCTCGCGCATCTCCAGCTGCTGGGTACGGATGAAGTTGTACTTCTCGCTCGACACCGATGCCTCTGTCACCGCGTCGCGCAGGATGCGCGGATGCAGGAACACCATCAGGTTCTGTTTCTGGTGGTCGTTGCTGCGGTAACGGAACAGGTTGCCGAGAAACGGAATCGCACCGAGCCCCGGCACCGACTGCGCATTGTCCTTGACGTTGTCCGAGATCAGGCCGCCGATGACGAACACCGAGTCATCCTTGATCAATACGGTGGTCTGCACTTCGCGCTTGTTGGTGACCAGGTCGGACGCGCCGGACACGGGCGGCGCCAGCGACGAGACTTCCTGGTGGATCTCGAGCCTGACAGAATCACCTTCGTTGATGTGCGGCGTGACGGTCAGGGTCAGGCCAACGTCCTTGCGCTGGATCGTCTGGAACGGATTGGCGATACCGGTCGTGCTGCTGCCGCCGGCGCCGGTCGTGACCGTCGAACTCGCCGTGGTCTGGTAGGCGCCGGTCAGGAACGGCACTTCCTGGCCGACCTTGATGATTGCCTGCTGGTTGTCCAGGGTCATGACCGACGGCGTCGACAGCACGTCGTTCTTGCCGTTGCTGCGCAGTGCGGTGACCAGCGCGCCGAGCTGGAAGATCTTCGTGTTGCCGATCGTGACGCTGCCGTTGACGTAGCCGAGGTTGAAGCCGTTGCCGACGCCGAGCGGGTTGATGGCGGCGCTGAGGATGTTGTTGCCGGCCGCCGATGAATTGCCGCTGCTGAAGTTGGTACCGCCGATGACATGATCGCCGGCGCCGCCGAGCGGCAGCTGCCACTGCACACCCAGTTCGTTGGCGGTTTCCTCCGACACTTCGGCGATCACCGCTTCGATCAGCACTTGTGCGCGCCGCACGTCGAGGCGGCGGATCACTTCCTGCAGCGAGCGGAACACGACCGGCGGCGCGCTGATGATCAGCGCGTTGTTGTCCTCGTGCGCCTGGATCGTCGCGATCGATGAATTGCCCGGTCCGCTACCCGCGCCCCCCGCACCACCCTCTCCGCCGGCCGCCTTGCCGGCGGGAGCCTCGTTGGTCAACGTGGCCGCGACGCCGCGCAGGATCGGCACGAGGTCCTTGGCGTTGGCGTAATGCAGATACACGACGTTGGTGTCGCCGCCGTTGGCGATCGGCGTGTCGAGATGCGTGATCAAGGCGCGCATGCGCAGCCGCCCGCTCTTGCCGCCGGACAGCAGGATCGAATTGGTGCGCTCGTCGGCGTAAACCTTTGGCGCGTCGGCCTGCAGCTCGGCGCCCTTCACATCCGCCAGCTGGGTCAGCGTGCGCGCAAGTTCCGCCGCGTTCGCGTGCTGCAGCGGGATCATCTCGATGCTGTTGTCCGACACTGTATCGATGCGCTCGATGATGCTGACCAGGCGCTGCACGTTGCCGGCACGGTCGGAGATGACCAGCGAGTTCGAACCGGCGTGGGCGATCAGCTGCGCGCCCTGCGGCATCAGCGGCCGCAGGATCGGCACCAATTCGCTGGCCGACACGTGCTTGACCGGAACGATCTGCGTGACCAGTTCGTCCATTTCGTGCGCACGTGCGCCGTCGAGTCCGCCGGACCCATCCTGCTGCGCGGTCGCCTCCGGCACGATCTTGATCATGCTGCCGGACGGAATCGCGGCGTAGCCGTTGACGCGCAGCACCGACAGAAATGTGTCGTAGATTTCGTCCGCCTTCATCGGCGTGGCCGACACGACCGTGACCTTGCCCTGCACGTTCGGACCGATGATGAAGTTCTTGCCGGTGATCTCCGACACCGTCGCGATCAGCACCTGGATGTCGGCATCCTTGAGGTTCAGCGTGTGCGTTCCTGGCGGGTTGGACGGCGCCGCCCTGCTCGAGCCGGGCGAATTGGCGCCGGGCTGCGCGAGCGCAGCAGCAGTGGCCAGGACAAGGAGTGCGAGCAATGCGGGGCGAATGATCACTTCAATGATTCTCTACATATGGAAACTGGACAATGGTTGGCCGGGCAATCCGAAAACCGTTCGTGCCGAGCGTAGCTCGCGCAGCGAGCGAAGTCGAAACATCCTTTGCCATGGCTCTCGACCCCCGATCGGAGTCCGGGCAGGCGTCGCGCCTTCGGCGCGCAGCCTGTCCTGAGCCAGGTCGAAGGACGCAGGGCGAACGGAAATAACAAGCTGCGGCATTGCCCCGGTGTTCAACGCAGGCTCAGGGTCAGCGTCGCCGGCTTGCCGTCGCGCTGCACGGTGACCTGAATGCTGTTCGAGTTCTGCAGCTGCGCCATCAGCGCTTGCGGGTTTGACACGCTGGTCAGCGGCATGCCGTTGATCGCGGTCACGACGTCGTTCGGCTTCAGACCGACCCGCGCCAGGGTGCCCGCATCGGCACCGCTGATGTCGGCGCCGACGATCTTGCCGTCAGCCGAGAACACCGGCCGGATCTGGCGTGCGAATTCCTGCGGATCGATGTGCTTGGCCGGTGCGGCGGCCGTGCCGGGCACGGCGGGCGCCCCAGCCGACTTCGGCAGGTAGCCCGGCGGCATGCTCCTCGAGGCCGCTGCGTTGGCCAGGTTTTGCTGGTTCTTCGCCGGCAGTGGCGGTGCGTGCTGGTCCGGACGCGGCAGGGGCAGCGTCTCGGCCACGCCCTGGTGGTCGAGCACGACATGATCGGCGTAAACCTCGGCCAGCCGCGCGCCGGGCGCGACATCGTCGCCGATCTTCACGCTGCTTTCGATGCCTTGCTCGTTGGCGATGATCGCGATCGCGCGCTCATCCTTCGGATCCGGCAGCGCCAGCGTGCCGCGCAGGCCGAGCTTGAGCACCGTGGCCAGCGTCGATGCCGGCGTTGCGCCGATGACGCCCTGCGGGTTGCCGAACAGGTGCCACTTCGCGACCGAGACCGTCGCGCCCACCGGCGCCGGCGAGTTTGCCGAGACGACGCTGTCGGCGTGGCGCGGCAGCAGCAGCCATGCCAGCCGCACCAGCAGATACAGGCAGATCGCCGCAGCGACCACGCAAACCGCGAGCGCACCCAGGCGCGACAGGCGCTCGTGATCGGTCGGACTCAACGAATTCAACATTGCAACGGCGGCCGGGAAGCGGCTAGGGAAGTCCCCAATGGCGCAACTCTAGCAGGATGACGCAAAACTGCCATCCTCGTGCGGCAGCCGCCGTGGCGTCACAATGCGTGCAATTCTGATGCGATACGACTGCCACAGGCAGCCAGACGCACCCCGTCGGTCGGTCGGGAAACGTCGCGGAAGCTCCTTGCTCAGGAGCGCTTGAACAGGCGGCCCAGGCGGCGGAAGAAGCCCGGTTTTTCGTGCTTCGCCGCGGCAGGCGGCGCAGTGTCCGTCACGGAACGCTTGTCGCTGCGCGCGTGTGCCGCAGAACGCGGCTCGGTGCGTTGCGTTTCGGCGCGGCCGGGTTTGGCGGCTGCCGGCGACGCCGCATCGCGCGGCGGGCGCGTATCACTACCGGTACCACGACGGCCGCGGCCGCCGCGACGACGACGCCGATCGCTGCCGGCCGGCGCGCCTGCCGAGGTGCCGGTGGCTTCGCCGCCGTTGACGTGCGCGGATGCGGCAGGCGCAATGATCGGCGCCACCGGTCGGGCGTGGGCGTGCTCGGTCGACCGCGGGCGATCGGGACGGCGTTCGGGACGACGCTCGGGTCGGCGGGCGCCGGATCCGGACTTGCGCGGCGGCGGACGCGTCTCGATGCTGCCGTCGTCTTCTTCGACCAGCGGAACGATTGGTTCCGGCCGGTGCCGTGGCGGCGGCAGTTCAAGCACGGCCCGATCGATCGTACCGACCGGAATCTTCTGGCCGATGAAAATTTCGATCTCGGGCAGACTCTGCGCGTACATGTCGCAGGCGAAGCTGATCGCGTCGCCCTCGGCACCGAGGCGCGCGGTGCGGCCGATCCGGTGCACGTAGTCCTCGGCGTCCTGCGGCAAGTCATAGTTGTAGACGTGGCTGACGTCGGGGATGTGCAGGCCACGCGCGGCGACGTCGGTCGCGATCAGGATCTCTATCTCGCCGCGCTTGAACTTGCCGAGCAGGCTCTGGCGTTTCTTCTGCGGCACGTCGCCGGACAGCATGCCGACCAGGAAACCCTGGCGCTCGAGGCGCCGCGAGACTTTCTCTGCGGCGACCTTCATGTTGACGAAGATCATGCTGCGCTTGGCATCGACGCGCGACAGCAGGCCGATCAGCAGCGGAATCTTCTCCTCGCTGGCCGGGAAATAGATCAGCTGTCGCACGCGGTCGGCGGTGACGAATTCGCTTTCGATCGTGATCTTCTCGGCCTCGTTCATGTGCTCGTAGGCCAGCTCGAGCACGCGATGCGACAGTGTCGCCGAGAACAGCAGGCACTGGCGGCGGTTGCGTTCGGGCAGGCGGCGCATGATGAAGCGCACGTCGGCAATGAAGCCCAGGTCGAACATGCGGTCGGCCTCGTCGATGACCATGACCTCGACGGCCTTGAACGAGAATACGTGCTGCTTGAAGTAGTCGAGCAGCCGCCCCGGCGTCGCGACGATGATGTCGACGCCGCCGCGCAGCGTGTCGCGCTGCTTGTCGTAGTCGACGCCGCCGTAGATCAGCGCCGACTTGACGCCGGTGCCGGCGGCGATCGCGCGGAAATCCTTGTCGATCTGGATTGCCAGCTCGCGCGTCGGCGCGATGATCAGCGCGCGCGGATCGGACGGCCCACGCTCGGTCATGGCCGGCTGTGTCAGCAGGCGCTGGACGACGGCGACGAGGAACGCCGCCGTCTTGCCGGTGCCGGTCTGGGCCTGTCCGGCGACGTCGCGACCGGCCAGCGCCAGCGGCAGGGTCAGCGCCTGGATCGGCGTGCAGCGCGTGAAGCCGGCGGCGTGCAGGCCGGCCAGCAGGCTCGGGTGCAGGTCGAAACTATCGAAAAAGATGTCGGTAAGGGGTTGGTGATGATTGTCCATGCAATAAGGGCTGTGGCCGCTTCCGGCGGCCGGTGAGGGATAAAAGGTGGCGCGAAGGGCGCCTTGAACTGCCGCGCGGCAAGCCTTATATCGGTGGCTTGAAATATGGCGGCGCTTGGGCTCAAATGGGTCCGCTCCGGCGAACCTGCAAGACCCGCCCGCGCCCCGCGTAACCCCAAGAGTTTAGCTCAAGCGCGCCGCGGGCGCTGCTTTGCTTTGCATTTTTGCGTTTTTTGCCAGCGGCAGCTGCCGCCCCACCCGTGGAGATCCATCCAGTGAATACGAGCATCGCCCACGTCAGCGACGACCAATTCGACGAACAAGTGCTGAAGTCCAGCGAACCGGTGCTGGTGGATTTCTGGGCCGAGTGGTGTGGGCCGTGCAAGATGATTGCGCCAATCCTCGACGAGGTGGCCACCAGCTACGCCGGCAAGTTGCGCGTGGCCAAGGTCAACATCGACCATAATCAGAAGACCCCGCGCAATTACAACGTGCGCGGCATCCCGACCCTGATGATCTTCAAGGACGGCAAGGTGCAGGCAACACAGATCGGCGCGATCAGCAAGACCCAGCTGACGCAGTTGATCGACAAGACGATCTCCGAGGTGACGCCGGTAGCCGGTAGCCGGTAGCCGGAGGCCGGAGGCCGGAGGCCGGAGAAGCGTAATGGACACGGTTTTTTTTCGCGCCCCGAAATCTTGTTGCAGGTGCAAATTTTCCCGCGGCTTTTTTTTGCTATCCGGCTGCAGGCCACCGGTTCCCGGCCAACTTCCCTGCTGGTTCATCGTCGTGCACGCCAACTGAATGCCCCGGCGGGAGCGCTGGACGATCTTCCCCTGAAGTGTTAGGGTATACTTATTCATGGGGCGGCAAGCGCCCCATTCCGCAAGACCCCCACCCCGCAACATTCCCTGCGCCTACGGCGCCCAAGAGATTGGACTGTGTCCGAAACCGAATCGAAAGACGGCGGCGACAGCCGCAATAACGAATCCCGCGCCGAGCCGCGTCAGCGCCAGCAACGCAACGCGCCGCAGGCGTCCGACAATCCGCCCGCGAGCGAAAACGGCAACACCGCAGCGCCGGAAGCCGGCGAACGTGCCGAGGGCGACAACAACGCTCGCCAGCCGCGCCACGAGGGCGGTCGCCGCGATCGCGGGCCTCGCCCGCAGCGTGGTCAGCGCCATCACCATCCGCAAGGGCAGGCCGCGCAGCAGCAGGATGACGAGACCTACGAGACCCGTGAAGGGCCGCGCAGCGGCATCGTCATCGACCTGAACGAACTCAAGCGCAAGCCGCCGACCCAGCTGCTGGCGCTCGCCGAAGAGCTCGGCGTCCAGGAAGGCGTGGCGCGCGCGCGCAAGCAGGACGTCATCTTCCTGATCCTCAAAGCGCATGCGCGTGCCGGCGGCGGCATCTACGGCGAAGGCGTCCTGGAAATCCTGCAGGATGGCTTCGGCTTCCTGCGCGGTCCGGAGGAATCCTATCTGGCCGGTCCCGACGACATCTACATCTCGCCGTCGCAGATCCGCCGCTTCAACCTGCGCACCGGCGACTACATCACCGGCCGCATCCGCCCACCGAAGGAAGGCGAACGCTACTTCGCGCTGCTCAAGGTCGACAACATCAACGGCGAGCCGCCCGAGGCGTCGAAGAACAAGATCCTGTTCGAGAACCTCACGCCGCTGTTCCCGCGCCGCATGTTCCATCTCGAGCGCGGCAACGGTTCGAGCGAGGACATCACCGGCCGCATCATGGATCTGATCGCGCCGGTCGGCAAAGGCCAGCGCGGCCTGATCGTGTCGCCGCCGAAAGCCGGCAAGACGATGATGCTGCAGAACGTCGCCCAGGCCATCGTGCACAACCATCCCGACGCGCATCTGATCATCCTGCTGATCGACGAGCGGCCCGAGGAAGTCACCGAGATGCAGCGCAGCGTGCGCGCCGAGGTGATCTCCTCGACGTTCGACGAACCGGCCGTGCGCCACGTACAGGTTGCCGAAATGGTGATCGAGCGCGCCAAGCGCCTGGTCGAACACAAGAAGGACGTGGTCATCCTGCTCGATTCGATCACGCGTCTTGCGCGCGCCTACAACACCGTGGTGCCGGCGTCCGGCAAGGTGCTGACCGGCGGCGTCGACGCAAACGCACTGCAGCGGCCGAAGCGTTTCTTCGGCGCCGCGCGCAACGTCGAGGAAGGCGGTTCGCTGACGATCCTCGCCACCGCACTGGTCGATACCGGCTCGAAGATGGACGAGGTGATCTACGAGGAGTTCAAGGGCACCGGTAATGCCGAGGTGCACCTGGATCGGCGCATCGCCGAGAAGCGTGTCTACCCGGCACTGAACATCAACCGTTCCGGCACGCGCCGCGAGGAACTGCTGATCGAGCCCGACCTGCTGCAGAAGATCTGGATCCTGCGCAAGCTGATCCATCCGATGGACGAGCTCGCAGCGATCGAGTTCATGCTCGAGAAGATGAAGAACACAAAGTCGAACGACGAGTTTTTCAACTCGATGAAGCGCGGGTAAGACCCGGTAGCCGGAAAGCCAAGAGGTCTGTCATTCCCGCGCAAGCGGGAAACCACTTGATCTGCTATTCCTGCCGAAGAAGAATGGATTATACGCGCCTCCTGCCGCGTGCCCTGCGGACCAGCTTCTCTGTTCGCTCCGGCGTCCTGCCTCCGCAGTCCCGCTTACGCGGGAATGACGACACTTTTTCTACGCTGTGTCACCCGACGACACCCGGATTGTTCGTGAATCCCTTTTTGCGTTTCGCTGCACTCACGTGGTGTCTGCTGATCGGCAGCATTTCGGCCGGCGCGCAGGAACCACCGACTACGCCTCAGGAAACCACGACGCTCGAAACCGTGCTCGTCACCGGCGAGCAGCCGGGTCCGGGACTATGGAAGGTCAGCAAGGACGATCACGTGCTGTGGATCCTCGGCGCGCAGTATCCGTTGCCGAAGAAGATGGTCTGGCGCGCGCGCGCGGTCGAGGACACGCTTGCGCAATCGCAGGAACTGCTCGGCGACGCGTCGCCGAAGCTGCACGTCGGTTTCTTTCGCGCGCTGACGCTGGTGCCGTCCGTGTTCGGTGCACGCAAGAACGCCGGCGGTGCCACGCTGAAGGACATTCTTCCGGCGGATGTCTACGCGCGCTGGTTGGCACTCAAAGCCAGGTACATCGGCCGCGACAGCGGCGTGGAAAAACTGCGGCCGATGATCGCCGCCAACGAGCTGTACAACAAGGCGCTCGACCGGTCGGGCCTGGCCCGCAACGGCACGATCTGGGAAACGGTCGAGAAATCGGCAAAGCGCCAGCACGTGCGCGTCGTCGAACCCGAGGTGAAGATCGAAGTGGACGATCCGAAGCAGGCACTGCAGGACTTTCGCAGCACCGCCGGTCCGCTCGACGTCGAATGCCTCGATGCGACGATGCGCCGGCTGGAGACCGATCTCGACACGATGCGCCGGCGCGCCAACGCCTGGGCTGTCGGCGACATCGAGGAGTTGCGCAAGCTGCCGTATCCGGATCAGCGCGACTCGTGCATCGCCGCGCTCGCGAGCAACCCGAATCTGCGCGAGCGCCTCAAGGAGGCGATGGTCCAGATCGACTACACCTGGGTCTCCGCCGCGGAAAAGGCGCTGGACCAGAATGCGAGCACGCTGGCGGTAATGCAGATGACCGAACTGCTCAGGCCTGATGGACGCCTCGCAATGCTCGCCGCGCGCGGCTACACGGTCGAAGCGCCGGAGTAGAAGATCAAGAGACTGAATAACGAAGAACACGAAGAAGAGCGAAGGAAAGTCTTATGCAGGGCCCCGACGGTCCCGGGCGCTCGCGAAAACGAGAAGTGACTTACCCCGGACCAGCAAACACAAGAATCTATATTTCGGCCTCTCCTTCGTGTTCTTCGTGTTCTTCGTGGTTCAATCTTCCCGCTGTCGCCTGGCTAGCCCGCGGTCTTCATCGCGCGGCGGTGCAGATTCGGCAGGAATGCCGTGAGCAGGCCGATCGCCGGCAGGAACGCGCACAGCCGGTAGACGTACTCGATGCCCTTCGCGTCGGCCAGTTCGCCGAGCAGCGCCGCGCCGAGGCCGCCCATGCCGAAGGCAAAGCCGAAGAACAGCCCGGCGACCATGCCGACGTTGCCAGGCAGCAGTTCCTGCGCATAGACCAGGATCGCCGAGAACGCCGACGACAGGATCAAGCCGATGACGACGCTGAGCACCGAGGTCCAGAACAGGTCGACGTGCGGCAGCAGCAGCGTGAATGGCAGCACGCCGAGGATCGACACCCAGATCACGTACTTGCGGCCGAAGCGGTCGCCGACCGGGCCGCCGACCAGCGTGCCGAGCGCGACCGCGCCGAGGAAGTAGAACAAGTGGAATTGTGCGTCCTGCGCCGTCAGGCCGAAGCGTTCCATCAGGAAGAACGTGTAGTACGTGCTCAGGCTGGCCAGGTAGAAGTACTTCGAGAAGATCAGCGTCAGCAGCACAGCGATCGCGACGACGACCTGGCGCCGCGGCAACGGCGACGCGACCGGCAGCGCCGCAGCGGTCTTCTTCACGAGCGCGTGGCGGCGATACCAGCTGCCGACCTGCAGCAGGATAACGATCGCGATCAGCGCCACGACCGCGAACCAGGCGATGCTGCCCTGTCCGCGCGGCAGCACGATGAATGCGGCCAGCAGCGGTCCGGTGGCCGAACCGAGGTTGCCGCCGACCTGGAAGAACGACTGGGCGAATCCATGGCGCCCGCCCGAAGCGAGCCGTGCGATGCGCGAGGATTCCGGATGGAACACCGACGATCCGGTGCCGATCAGCGCCGCGGCGAGCAGCAGCAGCGGATAGGTCGCCTGCGACAGCAGCAGCAGACCGCACAGCGTAAAGGTCATGCCGAGCGGCAGCGAATACCAGGTCGGACGGCGATCCGTGAACGTGCCGACGATCGGCTGCAGCAGCGACGCGGTCACCTGGAACACCAAGGTGATCAGGCCGATCTGGCCGAAATCGAGCGCATAGCTGGCTTTCAAAAGCGGATAGACCGCCGGCAGCAGCGACTGGATCATGTCGTTGAGGAAGTGGCTGGCGCTGACGGCGCCCAGCACGGCAAGCGCGGTGCCGGCAGGGCTTTCGGCGCGCGCCGCGAGCGAGCTTGCGTTCATGGAGTTCCTTAACGAGGCGCGCCTATTATTCCAGACTGCGGGTGATGGTGCGCGCCCGCCAAGTCGATGGGAGAAAAACGGGAGGACGTGCAGGTAGCTGAGCGCGCCAGGTACTTCGCCTCGCGCTGACATTGGCCTATTCTTGCCTCAGTCGAAAACCCACAAGCGACCTCGCGCCTTTCCGTCTCCCCTTTCCGCTCTCCCCTCTCCCGTCCTATGCGCATCCTGATCATCGAAGACGACGCCCTGGTCGCCGACGGCATGCGCCGCGGGCTGTCGCAGTCCGGTTTCGCCGTCGACCACGTGTCCAGCGCCGAGCTGGCCGAAGCCGCACTGACGCAGGAGAACTTCGACCTGCTGCTGGTCGACCTCGGCCTGCCGGGCGCGGACGGCTTCGACCTGATCAAGCGCCTGCGTCGCGGCGGCAACAGCGCGCCGGTGCTGATCGTCACGGCACGCGATGCGCTTGCCGACCGGGTCAGCGCGCTCGACCTCGGCGCCGACGACTACCTGGTCAAACCGTTTGCGTTGCCGGAACTGGCGGCACGCTGCCGCGCCCTGATCCGCCGCTCGAAGTCGTCGAGCAACTCCGACCTGAGCATCGGTCCGTTGCGCCTGGACATTTCGCGCCGCGAGACCAAGGTGAACGCGCGTCCGATCGACCTGACCCGGCGCGAGTGGGCGATCCTCGAATGCCTGGCATTGCACGCCGGCCAGGTCGTGGCCAAGGACCGCCTGCAGCAGGCGATCTCGAGCTGGGAAGACGGCATCACGACCAATGCGGTCGAAGTATACATTTCCCGGCTGCGCGGCAAGCTCGGCGATGATGTCGCGATCCGCACCGTGCGCGGATTGGGCTACCGCCTCGACGAATCGGTGTGAACCTGTTTCAAAACTACTGCGCTCGTCCCGATCCAATATTGCATCGGGCGCGCCGAGCAACGCTCGGCTCACTCTCATGTCTATCCAGGTACAGCCCGGTTCCTGGGCGCCGCCGACGCGCGACCCCGGATCGAGTCCGGGGCAGGCTCTGCCGTCGCTCGCCATGTTTTGAAACAGCTTCAAGTGAACTGACGAGCTTTGCCCAGCCATGAGCGCCGGAGCGCGCAACATGACGATCCGCCGGCGGCTGCTGCTGATCCTGCTCGCGCCGCTCACGCTGCTGCTGTCGCTCGGCATCGCGCTCGATTATGCGGCCGGCACGGCGCCGCTGCACGCGGCCTTCGACCAGGCGCTGGCCAACGAGGCGCTCGCGGTCGCCGCTCAGCTCCACCCGCGCGCCGATGGCGGGATCGAGTTCAACCTGTCGCCGCAGGCGATCGAAGTCCTGCGTTCGGACAAGGACGACTTGGTCTATTTCCTGGTGCTCGGCGCAAACGGCGAATTCTTCGGCGGCGATGACGGCTTGCCGGTCGTCGACGAAGGCACGGCGAACCCGGCGTTCCGCGACGCGCAGTTCGCCGGCCACGCCATTCGCGCGGCGACGTTTCGCGCGGCGACCGCGGCCGGACCGGTCGCGGTCACGGTCGCCGAAACCACGAACAAGCGGCAGCACGCGCGGCGGCGCATGCTGACCGGCATCATCCTCAGTGACGTGGTGCAGCTGGCCGGCATCCTCGCGCTGGTCTGGCTGGGCGTGCGCCTGGGCCTGCGCCCGCTGCTGTCGCTGCGTGCACAGATCGACCGGCGCTCGGCGCGCGATCTCGCGCCGCTCGACGAAACCGACGTGCCGGGCGAGGTACGCCCGCTGACAGGCGCACTGAATCGCCTGTTCGCCACGGTGCATGCCTCGGCGCGAGGACAATTGCAGTTTCTCGCCAATGCGGCCCATCAGCTGCGCACGCCGCTGGCCGGATTGCAGACACAGATCGAGTTGCTGATCCAGGATCCGACTGCGGCCGAACTGCGCACGCCATTGAAGGGCATGCTCGACGGCACGCGTCGTCTCGGCCATACGGCCAACCAGCTGCTCGCGCTCGCGCGTGCCGAACCGACCGCGGCGGCGGCGGCCGATTTCCACGCGCTCGACCTGCGCGAGCTCGCCGAGGAGGCGGTGGCCGGACAATTCGACCTGGCCCTGCAGCGCCATATCGACCTAGGCGTCGAGGCCAGCAGCGCACGCATCGTCGGCAGCCGCTGGCTGCTGCGCGAACTGCTCGCGAACCTGGTCGACAACGCGCTGGCCTATACTCCGGCCAATGGCCGCGTGACCGTGCGCTGCGGCCAGACTGATTCGGCCGCGCCGCAGGCGTTCATCGAGGTCGAGGACGACGGTCCCGGCATCGCGCCGGAACAGCGCGCACGCGTGGTGGAACGCTTCTATCGCGCGCCGGGAACCACCGGCGACGGCTGCGGGCTCGGCCTGGCGATCGTCGAGGAAATCGCGCGTGCGCATCGCGCCGAACTGGACATCGGCGCCGGAGCACACGACATCGGCGCTCGCGTCCGCGTCACGTTTCCGGCACCGGGCATTTAGTACGTGTCGTGTCGCCACTCGACGAAACTGACGCATCGCAACGAAGTTGTTTTCGTTTATTTGCAACTTTGCAGGTAACCCTCACGCGTTTGTCAGGTTAATGCAAGGTAGTTGCCCGTATGCTAGCGACGCGGTGGCGGACTCCCCACGTCGTTCCCCCGACGCCCCATCGCGACCCCAAAACGGCCCGCTCCCCCAGGCGGGCCGTTTTTCTTTGTGGCGATTGTGCAGCGCGATGTCCGCGCCAATCGTGCGCAGCAATTTTCGCGATGCACCAGCACTGTTTCTGCAGCCTGCGCAGAGGCCTGCTTCACTCAGCGCGCCCAGGACCCGGCCCATAGCCCCAACGCGATCCATAAGGTGACCAGCGGCCCGATCCAGTGGTAGGCCCATAGCCGTGTTCACTCATTGTTCTCTCCCGGGAAAGAACAAGAAACCTTGGACGCGGATCGACGCGAATGAAGAGCAATCAAACGCGGATAGAGCGAAATTCAACTCAGCTTTATCGGCGCAATCCGCGTTCTTCGCTCTTATCCGCGCAATCCGCGTTCACGCATTGTTTCTCTCTCCCCAGAGAATACAGGAAAGCTTGAACGCGGATCGACGCGAGTGGAAAGCATCACACAACGAATTCGCGGTCGGCGCTGCGCGCCGTCCCGCGCAAACGCCGGCTGGCTAGCGCGGCGACGGCGGCTGCCAGTGGCGCAACGCGTCGCGCGTACGCTGCCGGCCGACTTCGATGATTTCTTCGGCGCGATGGAACTCGTAGAACGCGCCGACATTGCGCGGCACGCGGATGATCAGGTCCGGCGGCTGCGCGGCGAGCTTGAAGCGCGTGATTGTCTCCTGAACCACATCGAGCGAGCGTGCGAACAACTCGAGCATGCCCGGTTCGGCTATGTGCTCACGCCGGCTTTCGCGTTTCTCGATCAAGCCGTTGATGAATTCGACGATGCGGTGGCGCAAGCCTTGTGCTTCGCCGTCGGCTGCTGCGGCCAGCGGTCGCTCGGACTCCGGCGCGTCCGGCGCCGGCGCTATCGCATCCGGGTCGGTGAGCACGCCGGCGACACTGCCGAACGTCACGTCGACGCACGGCTCTTCCGGCGGCGCTGAGCCGGCAACGGCTGTCGCTCCCGCCATCGCGTTCGGCGATTCGCCCGGCGCGTTGACATCGACCGCGATCGTGCAGTCGGTCAGGTCGCGCAGCGTCGGCGTGATCGGCACCGGGTTGAGCAGGCCGCCATCGACCAGCGTGCGCCCTTCGTAGTGGTGCGGACGCAGCACGGTCGGTATCGCGATCGACGCACGGATCGCATCGAACAGGCTGCCGCGCGAAAACCACACCTCGCGCTGCGCGAGCAGGTCGACCGCGACCGCGGTGTAGCTGATCGGCAGGTCCTCGATGCGGATCTCGCCGATCAGCTCGCGCAGCTTTTCGACGATCCGGTCGCCCTTGATCAGGCCGCCGCCGGAAAATGTCCAGTCGAGCAGGCGCAGCACGTCGAAGCGCTGCAGTGGCTTGACCCAGTCGCGATAGGCGTCGAGCTTGCCGGCCGCGTAGACGCCGCCGATCAGCGCGCCCATCGACGAGCCGGCCACGCTGCGTATGTCGAACCCCTGCGCGACCAGTTCCTCGATCGCACCGATGTGCGCATAACCGCGCGCGCCGCCGGAGCCGAGCACGAGCGAAACGGTCGTCGCTGTCATCTATGCGTGCCTTTCATCGTATCTCCCAGCGCAAAGGTTGTATGTTCAATGCTCACCCGTGCATTCTTCATCGGCGCGCGGCGCATTACCATAGCCACGACATCCCGACCGACGACCACGACAGGAGCGGAATTGCCCATGCTCGATTTTCGTACCGGACAGATTTTCGGACTGCTGCTGCGCACGTTGCCGTTCCTGCTGCTGCGCATCGCCGTGTATGTCGGCATCACGCTCGCCTACGTGCTCGCGGTCGGCGTCGGCGGCGGCGTCGGCCTGCTGTTCGGCAAGATCGGCGGCAGTGGCGGCGGCGGTGCCGGCATCGGCGGTCTGATCGGTTTCGGCATCGTCAGCGGCATTCTTTTCTGGGCGCGCCAGTATCTGCTGTACCTAGTCAAGGCCGGGCACGTCGCCGTGCTGGTCGAATTGCTCGACGGCCGGCAGATCCCGGCCGGCAAGGGCCAGATCGATTACGCGACGAATATCGTCAAGCAGCACTTCGCCACGTCGTCGATCCTGTTCGGCCTGCATCAGCTGATTCGCGGCATCCTGCGCGTGTTCAATCGCGTGACCGTGAGCATCGCCTCGTGGCTGCCGATCCCCGGCCTCGATGTGCTGGTCAAGCTGGTCGACGCCATCATCAACACTTCGCTCACGCACTTCGACCTCGTCATCCTTGCGCAGATCCTGCGTCGCAAGGCCGACAGCGGCGAAAACCCGTGGGCGATCGCGCGCGACAGCACCGTGCTGTACGCACAGAACTACAAGGGCGTGCTCAAGAACGCGGCATTCCTGACCTTCATGATCTGGGGTCTGACGCTGCTGATCCTGGCGCTGGTCGCCGCGCCGATCGCGGCGCTGATCGGTCTGTTCCACGTTCATGCGGGATTCTGGACGTTCGCGCTGGCCGTCATCGCGGCACTGAGCCTGAAGGCCGCGCTGATCGATCCGTTTGCGACCGTTGCGCTGATCCAGGTCTACGACAAGATCACGGCCGGGCAGACAGCCAATCCGGAATGGACGGCCAAACTCGAATCGATGTCGGCGAAGTTCCGCACGCTGGTGCAGAAGGCGCGTGACGCCACGCCGGGTGCAGCACAGGCGCCAGCGATACCGCAGAATTCCGGGCCAGGTGCCTGATCGTCGCGGCGGCCGGCAATGGCGCTCGAATCGACGTCGGCGAAGTCCCGCACGCTGACGCAGGGGGCGCGCGACGCTGGCTCACCGGCGCTGAACGTGTTGTTCTGCGAGCCCTTGCCGTTCTTCGACGGCGGATCGAGCGCCTTGACCCGGATCTGCAGGTAGCGCGCGTGCCAGGTAGCCTGGGACCGTGCATGGGTTGTCATTCGACGTACACACCGTCGTATCGAATGCGGCATCGGCGATGTCGATCGTCGGGCTTGCGTTCGGCGTCGTTAACGAAAAAACGCGCGTCAGATTCACCGCGCCGTTGCAGTCCGGATCATAGGCCGCCGTCGCCTCGACGGCGTATTTGCTGACGTCGGACGGCAGTCCGGCATTGCTCCAGGCGCAGACGAACGGATCGGCGCCGGCATCGCAGACCGGCGTGCCGGGCGCGACCGGGATCGCCGGCGCCTCGGCGACACCGATGCCCGAGGCAAGACAAAAAGCGGCAGCCGAAAGACAAACGAAGTGACGCATACGCACGGCAAATCCCCCTGCAGGATTCGTAAAGACCGATTGCGCGGAAGAAGTGGCGATGACGCCACATGCGCTCGATCAAGATGCGATCCGAAGCTACCGACGCGTGCGCGTATTGGCCATGCGACTTTCAGAATCGATACATACCTGACGCGAAACCTGACAGAATTCGCGGCAGGTTGTGGCAATTGTCGCGGGAATCGCGGATCGGCTCCGGCCAAGTACCGATGGTTTCGTTTGGCCGGATATGGCGCCTTACCGGTACGCACCGACCGCCAGCTGCAGCATGATCTTCATTTCCTCGCGCAAGCTGACCGGCGCGACGACTTCGGCGTCGGGTCCGTACTTGAGCACATCCATCAGCAGCTCGCGCGAGTTGCTGTACGGCACTTTCAATTCGTAGCGGCCGTCCTTGAGCCACTGACCTTGTTGCTGCGAATGCCAGTGTTCGTCGGCGACCCAACGTGCCGCGTGCGGCGAAAAGCGCAGCGTCGCCCACGCTTTCGGCGGCCCGGAAAAGATGCCATAGCTCGATGCCAGGTGCTGGTTCAGTTCGGCGTTGTCTCTATCCTCGGCGGTTGCGTCGAGCACTTCGGCGCGCGCGATGCGGTCGAGCGCAAAACTGCGCAGGCCTTCGCGCGCCGGATCCCAGGCATCGACGTACCAGTTGTCGCGATAGTGGGTCAGGCGTTGCGGCGACACGACGCGCTGCGTGCCCTCGTTGGTCGAGCGCGCACGGTAGTCGAACTTCAGCTGCTTGCGCCCGAGCGTTGCGCTGGCGACGTGGCGGAAGGTCTGCTCATCGACGCGGCGCGTACCGCTGCCGATCACGCGGATGCGTTCGATCGGAAAGCTCTTGCCGTCGGTCTGGTCCGACAGCAGCCGGTCGATGCGCGAACGCAACGGCGCGAGTGCGCTGGAAAGGATGCCGGGACCGGTGCGGCCGACCAATTCGTTCAGTGCCAGCAGCGCCTGCAGTTCTTCGCTGCTCAGCCACAGGCCCGGCAGTTCGAAACGCTCGGCCTCGTCGGCGGCATAGAAGAACGCGGCGTTTTCGCCGTCGCTGTCGAGCGGCGCGCCGAGCGCGTCGCGCAGAAACGCGATGTCGCGGTAGACCGTGGCGCGCGAGCATTCGAGCTCGTCCATCAGGCGCTTGAGCGGCACCGGATAGCGCGCGATCTTGAGAATGCGGTGCAGCGAAAGAATGCGTTCGTAGCGGTCCATGCGCGTATCCTACGCGATGCCGTCGCGCCCGTGCGCCCTCCGGCCTGTCGGCACTTGGTCTCGCTCGAGTGCTGCGCCGGGCCTGTCGATCAAAAACCTCCCGGGTGCAAAAGATCGACAGGATGGCGTGCGCCTGAGAGGATCAGGGTTTGTCCGACTGCGGCAGTGCGCCGGCGCGCACCAGCAACGCCTTCGCGATGAGCTGCCGCTTCGCTGCGTCGTCGCCGCCCTGCGGCATGTCGATGTTCAATGCATGGAACCAGCGCCGGCCGCCGCGTTCGATCCAGCCGATGTACCAGCCAAGATCGGTGGTGCGCCCGTTGTTTCCCTTCGGCGCCCAGCCGGTCTTGCCGTGCATGACGTAGTCCGGCGCCGCTTCGACGATCGTGATGCGACGCACGGCTTCCTGGGCGCGTTCGGAAAACGGCAGGCTGCCGTGCGCGAGCCGGCGCAGGAATTCGATCTGCTGCGCGGCGCTGATGCGAATCTTGCCGCCGAGCCAGAACTGATCGATACCGCCGCCGATGTCGCGGTTGCCATAGCCGGCTTTGTCGACCCATTCCTGCATGCGCTCCTGCCCGGCGCGCCGGGCCATCTCCTGATAGAACCAGACCGCCGAGAATTTCATCGCGCTGGCCAGGCTGTGATCGCGGTTCCAGCCGTCGAACTGGCGCTTGACGCCATCCCAGCGGATCACTTCGTATTCGTCCTTGACCGCGCCGGTCTCGAGCGCCACGAGCGCATTGAACACCTTGAATGTCGACGCCGGCAGCATCGGCGTCTGTGCGCGTGCGCGATCGAATACGTCGTAGCGATCGGCCTGCTCGTCGTAAATCAGCACTGTGCCCGGAACCTGCCGGCCGGCGAATTCGGCCTTCCAGTCCGCATGTTCCTGCCAGTTCGGGCCGGCCGCCATCGCGCCGAGCGGAAGCAACACAAGCAGCAACATCCATTCGCGCATAAGCCTCGGAATCCTCATCGTTTGCCGGCGCCCATTCAGCGCGGGCATTGGGGCAAATCCATGGCGCAACCGTGTCGATCGCCTGAATGGACGGACGCATCCGCTATCATGTCGCGGAAATCCCTTTGCCAGACCATGCCGCACGCCCATCTCAAACTCAACGCACCGGTTGGCGACGTCGAATCTCGCGCGCTTACGCGATGCAAAGTACTGCATCGCGTGCGGACGCGAGCGGCCGCCCAGGGATGGGCAGGCCGGCGCCACACACCAAGGATGGTTCGCTCGCAGCGGAACTCAGACGACGGAGCGAGGCAGCACGCGCATGCCGCACCGTAGTCTCCGCCTCAACGACCCTGTCGGCGACGAGGTCAAAACGACCACGTGCTACATGTGCGCGTGCCGATGTGGGCGAGCGGCCGCGCTTACGCGATGCAAAGTACTGCATCGCGTGCGGACGCGAGCGCCCGCCCAGGGATGGGCGGGCCGGCGCCACACACCAAGGATGGTTCGCTCGCAGCGGAACTCAGACGACGGAGCGAGGCAGCACGCGCATGCCGCATCGTAGTCTCCGCCTCAACGACCCTGTCGGCGACGAGGTCAAAACGACCACGTGCTACATGTGCGCGTGCCGATGTGGGATCAAAGTGCATCTGAAAAACGGCCGCGTGCACTACATCCAGGGCAACGCCGCGCATCCGGTCAACAAGGGTGTACTGTGCGCGAAAGGGTCGGCCGGCATCATGCAGCACTATTCGCCGGCGCGGCTGCGCAAGCCGCTGCTGCGCGTCGGCGAGCGCGGCGCGGGCGAATTCCGCGAGATCGAGTGGAATGAAGCGCTCGACATCGCCGCGCGCTGGCTCGGCAACATTCGCGCGACCGACCCGGACCGGCTCGCGTTCTACACTGGCCGCGACCAGTCGCAGGCGCTGACCGGCTGGTGGGCGCAGCAGTTCGGCACGATCAACTACGCCGCACACGGCGGCTTCTGCTCGGTCAACATGGCCGCGGCCGGGATGTATACGCTCGGCGGCTCGTTCTGGGAATTCGGCGAGCCGGATTGGGAACAATCGAAGTACCTGCTGATGTTCGGCGTCGCCGAGGATCACGACTCGAATCCGATCAAGCTCGGCCTCGGCAAGCTCAAGACGCGCGGCGCGAAGATCGTCGCGATCAATCCGGTGCGCACCGGCTACGCTGCGATCGCCGACGAATGGATCGGCATCCGGCCCGGCAGCGACGGCTTGTTTGTCGGCGCGCTGATCCGCGAACTGCTGCTGCACGATCGGGTCGATTTCGACTATCTGGTGAAGTATACGAATGCGCATCATCTGGTGGTGCGCAACCCCGGCGGGGCCGATGATGGTTTGATTGCGCGCGATGCACACGGCGATCCGCTGTGCGCGGCGCGCACTGAAGCGCCCATGGTCGCGCTCGCAAGCGCGCCGCCTCACCCCCTTGAAGGGGAGTGCTTCAAGCTTGAGCGTGCGGACGCAACCGGCATCGCGCCGCTGATCGTCGGCGAATACGCACTGCCGGACGGGCGCAAGGCCGTGCCGGCATTCCAGTTGCTGGCAGAGCGTTTTCTCGCCAACGAATACGCACCGGAAACGGTTGCGGCGCAGACCGGCGTCGATGCCGCGACAATCCGCCGCATCGCCGCCGAGGTCGCGGACGTCGCGTTCAAACAGGAAATCCGCATCGCGCAGCGCTGGACCGACACACTCGGCCGCGAGCATGGCGAGATGATCGGCCGGCCCGTGTCGATGCATGCGATGCGCGGCATCAGCGCGCACGCGAACGGCTTCCACACCTGCCGCATGCTGCACGTGCTGCAGATGCTGCTCGGCGCGATCGACACGCCAGGCAGCTTCCGCTACCAGCCGCCGTACCCGAAGGCCGTGCCGCCGGCGAACCGGCCCGGCAAGTCGCGCAAGGCCAACGGCACGCTCGATGCCGCGCCACTCGGTTACGTGCATGCGCCGGAAGATCTGTTGGTCGACACCGATGGCGCGCCGCGACGCATCGACAAGGCGTTTTCCTGGGAACACCCGCTTGCCGCGCACGGCATGTTGCAGAGCGTGATCCGCAATGCCTGGGCCGGCGACCCGTACCGGATCGACACGCTGTTCCTGTTCATGGCGAACATGGGCTGGAACTCGGCCATGAATACGCAGCAGACGCGGCAGATGCTCTGCGACCGTGACGATGCGACCGGCGAGTACAGGATTCCACATTTCATCTACGCCGACGCGTACTGGTCCGAGACGGTCGACTTCGCCGACCTCGTGCTGCCGGACACGACGTACCTGGAACGTCACGACTGCATCTCGCTGCTCGACCGGCCGATCTCCGACGCCGACGCAGTCAGTGACGCAATCCGCCAGCCGGCATGTGCACCTGGCGCGGATGACAGCGGACGCGACGTGCGCCCGTTCCAGGATGTCCTGATCGATCTCGGCACGCGCCTGAACCTGCCCGGGCTGGTCCGCGAGGACGGCTCGGCGCGCTATCCCGGCGGCTATGCGCAATACATGGTCGAACACGAGCGTGCGCCCGGGATCGGCCTGCTCGCCGGCTGGCGCGGACGCGACGGCAAGAAGAACGGCGTCGGCGAGCCGAATCCGCATCAGCTCGACGTATACAAAGCGAACAATTGCTACTGGCACGCGCCGGTGCCTGCGGCGGGCCGCTATTACAAGATGGCGAACCGCGATTATCTGACGTGGGCCAAGTCGCTCGGCTTCGTCGGCTCAACCAACGCACTCGTGCTGGAACTGTATTCGGAAACGTTGCAACGGTTCCGCCTTGCCGCACAGGGCCACGGCGCGCACCAGCCGCCCGACAGCGAGCGCGAGCGCGTCGCGCGTTATTTCGATCCGCTGCCGTTCTGGTACGAGTCGCTTGCCGGCGGCTTGCCTGACCGAGGCGAAGCACTGCGCCCCTCTGTTTCCGGGAGGGGGGCCGGAGGTGAGGGTCAGGGCATATGTCAGCCTCGACTCGAACCCGATTCTTCCCTTCCCCCGCTTGCGGGGGAAGGTGCCGCAGGCGGAAGGGGGCAGCTCTCAGGCCTCAGCCGTCAGCCCTCGGCTCCGACTTGCTCCCACCCCAACTCTCCCCCGCAAGCGAGGGAGGGGGTCGTGGAATTCCCGCTGTCGGCGATCACGCAGCGGCCGATGTTCATGTACCACTCGTGGGGCTCGCAGAATTCCTGGCTGCGGCAAATCGCGGCGCGCAATTTTCTGTACCTGCATCCGGACACCGCGGCGGCCAATGGCATTGCCGACGGCGACTGGGTCTGGGTCGAGTCGGCGCACGGCCGTATCCGTGCTCCGGCACGGTTCCACGCCGGTACCGCTCGCGGCACGGTCTGGACCTGGAATGCGATCGGCAAGCGCAACGGCGCCTGGAAGCTCGCCGCCGATGCGCCGGAGTATACAAAGGGATTCCTGCTGAACCACGTCATCGACGACCTGTTGCCGGCGCGGGCCGACGGCTATCGCTACGCGAATGCCGACCCGGTGACCGGCCAGGCCGCCTGGTTCGATCTCAAGGTACGTGTCTACGCCGATGCTGGCGCGCGGGCGGAAAACCAGACCGGCACCGTCCGCGTGATGCCGCTATGAGCCTGCAGGCCTGGATCGTCGCGGCGATCGTGATCGGCGCGGTCGCGCTGTTCGCGAGCGAGAAACTGCGCTTCGATGTCGTCGGCGTGACCGTGCTCGGCCTGCTGATGACGCTCGGAATCCTGACGCCGGCGGAAGGCCTGTCGGGCTTCAGCAACGAGGCGACTGTCGTCGTCGCAGCGATGTTCGCGCTGAACGCCGGCGTCGTCGGCACCGGTGGCCTCGATCCGTTGATCCGCTTGTTGTCGCGCATCCGCAGGCCATGGCTGCTGACGTTCGCGATCCTCATGGTTGTGTGCCCGCTCGGCGCATTCGTCAAGAACACCGCGCTGGTTGCGACGTTCCTGCCGGTCGTACTCGGCGTCTGCGCGCGCAGCAAGACCTCGCCGGCGCGCGTGCTGATGCCGATGTCGTACGCCGCGCAGATGGGTGGCGTGTGCACGCTGCTCGGCACCTCGTCGAACCTGCTGACCAACAGCATCGCGGTCGAACACGGCCTGCATCCGTTCGGCGTGTTCGAGTTCGGCCGCCTCGGCGTGCCGCTCGCGCTGGCCGGCATCGTCTACCTGATGCTGATCGGCCGCTGGCTGCTGCCCAAGCACATCGATGTCGAGTTCGTCGACGACCTGGCGCTCGGCAAGTTCGTCACTGAACTCAAGGTCATGCCCGGCTCGCCGCTGATCGGGCAGCCGATCGGCGCCACGAGCTTTTCCGAGAAGTACGGCGTGCATGTGCTCGAACTGCTGCGCGGCGAGCAACGCCTGTGGGCGCCGCGCGATCACGTTCTCAAGCAGGACGACGTGCTGATCGCGCGCGGCGACTGGGAACGGCTCGAAGAGTTCAAGCAGGCGCAGAAGCTCGAGATCGCCACGGTCGTCGAGTCCGACGACAGCGCGAAGGCCGGCGAGCGGCGCATGCTGATCGAGGCGATGGTCGCTCCAGGCGCGCGCCTGGTCGGCGATACGCTCGACAAGGTCGACTTTCCGTGGAACTACAAGGCGACCGTGCTCGCCGTGCAGCGCCGCGGCTCGATCCTGCGCGAGGCGCTGCGCCAGACGCGACTGCAGGTTGGCGACACGCTGATGCTGCTGGTCGACGAGGACGCACTCGCGCACCTGCGCCGCGCGTCCGGTCTCGTCGTGCTGAGCGAACGCGGCGACACGCGCCAGTCGCGGCGCAAGGCGCCGATCGCGATCGCCATCGTGATCGCCGTCGTCGCAATCGCCGGCATGGGCTGGCTGCCGATCGTCGTCAGCGCGCTGATCGGCTGCGCGGCGATGGCGCTGACCGGCTGCTTCAACTTCGACGACGTCTACGAATCGGTCGACTGGCAGGTCATCGTCCTGCTCGGCACGATCCTGCCGCTCGGCATCGCACTCGACAAGACCGGCCTCGCGCAGCACGTCGTCGACGCCAGCATGTCACTCGTCGGCAATCATGGTCCGCTCGCCGCACTGCTGATGGTCTATCTGCTCACCGCCGTGCTGACCGAGATGATGGGCCACAATCCGTCGGTCGTGCTGATGGCGCCGATTGCGATTTCGGTCGCGCACGCGCTGCATGCGCAACCGGTGCCGTTCGTGATCACCGTGGCATTTGCCGCGGCGACGTCGTTCGCCACACCGGTCGGCTATCCGACCAACACGATGGTCTACAACGCCGGCAGCTACAAGTTCACCGACTTCATGAAAGTCGGCATTCCGCTGATCGCGATTTTCTGCGCGCTGTCGATGCTGTTGATCCCGCACTTCTGGCCGCTCATGCCATGATGCTGCTGCAACGCATTGCCGGGCCAAGGCCCAGCCTGCCTCCCGGCTTCCGGCCGCTCGTGCCATGACCATGCTGCCGCCGCCGTCGCCGAAGAAACTCGGCCTCGTCATCGACCTCGACATCTGTGTCGGTTGTCACGCCTGCGCGGTCGCCTGCAAGCAATGGAACGACGGCGGCCAGTTCGGGCCGCTGCCGGATGAACATCCTTACGGCAAGGATCCGCTGGGGGTTTGGTTCAATCGGGTGCATACGTACGAGGTTGAAAGGGGCGAGGGACGAGGGGCAAGGGACGAGGAGATCAATAGCACCGCATCACGCGGATTGCAGGCAAAGAAGTTCAGCGCGAGTTCCGATCAGGTTGGGCGCCGCCCTGCTCGTCCCTCGCCCCTTTCCCCTCGCCCCTCCTCCGCAATGACCGTCCACTTCCCGCGCTCGTGCCTGCACTGCGAAACGCCGGATTGCGTGACCGTGTGTCCGACCGGCGCGAGCTACAAGCGCGCCGAGGACGGCATCGTGCTGGTCGACGAGGACCTGTGCATCGGCTGCAAGCTGTGCTCGTGGGCCTGCCCGTACGGTGCGCGCGAATACAGCGAGGTGCGCGGCACGATGCAGAAATGCACGCTGTGCGTCGATCGCATCTACAACGAATCGTTCGACGAGATCGATCGCCAGCCGGCCTGCGTGATGGCCTGCCCGACACGAGCGCGTCACTTCGGCGACCTCGGCGACCCGGATTCGGCCGTGTCGAAACTCGTCGCCGAACGCGGCGGCTACGACCTGATGCCGGAGATGGGCTACCGGCCGGTCAACCAGTATCTGCCGCCGCGGCCCCGGCGTGATGGAAACTGTGCAGGTGCCACGCCGCCAGCCGAAGAAAAAGTGGATTTTTCCACAGCGCCGCTGCTGCTGCGCTGGATGGACAAGCTGCTGTCGCGCTGACGGTCATGCACCCGGCACTTTCCGTCATCTTCTTCACCGCCGTTTCCGGCATCGGCTACGGACTGCTGTTCCTGATCGGCCTTGTGATTGCGCTCGATCCGCTCGCGCCCGATCCGCTGGCGGCGCTGCTGGCAATCGCCACCGGCGCCGTCTTCGCCGCTGCCGGACTCACTTCGTCGACGCTGCACCTCGGCCAGCCGCAGCGCGCGTGGCGCGCGTTCAGCCAGTGGCGCAGTTCGTGGTTGTCGCGCGAGGGGGTCGCCGCGCTGTGCTCGTTCGCCCCGATGCTGGCGCTGGGCGCACTGGTCTGGCGCTTCGCCGACGCGCTCGCCGCGCAGACGCCTTCCGCCGACGCAACGCTCGGGCTGCGCATCACCGGCCTGGCGATGGCGATCGCGGCCACCGTCACCGTGTTCTGCACGGCGCGTATCTACACATCGCTGAAGACGATAGCCGCGTGGCACAACGGCTACGTGCTGCCGACCTATCTGCTGCTCGGCCTGCTCGGCGCTGCGGCCTGGTTGTGGATGCTCGATGCAATCGCGGGCGCGCGATCGGCGGCCTGGCTGCGCACGGCGTTGCCCGGCGTGATCATCGCGCTCGCCGGCGCGAGCTGGCTGCTCAAGCGCGCATACTGGCGCTTCATCGATTCGGCGCCGTCGGCGTCAACGCCCGAGACCGCGACCGGACTCGGCCGTTTCGGCACGGTGCGCGGCGTCGAGGCACCACACACCGAGGAGAACTACCTGACCCGCGAGATGGGTTTCGTGCTCGCGCGCAAACACTCGGCGCGGCTGCGCCGGTTCGTGCTGTTGGCATTGGCGCTGCCGCCGGTCGCGCTCGCGCTGCTCGCGCTCTTGCTGCCTCTGTCGGCTCTGGTCATCGCCTGCGCCGCCGCCGTGGCGCTGTGCGTGACGGCCGCGACGTTCGTCGAACGCTGGCTGTTCTTTGCCGAAGCAAAGCACGTCGTCATGCTCTACTACGCCGGCGCGCGCGCGCCGGCTGAGCGCTGAAGATCGCACGAAGCGCAATTATCCCTCTCCCGATTGGCTTCATCGATGGGGGAGAGGGCTAAGGGCGCTTCCCGCGGTGTTTTCCTCTCTCATCCTGTCAGGAAGTTGCCGGCGCCGAGCGCGAGCAGTTGCTCGGCTACCCGCCGACCGAGTTCGTCCCCTTCGTTTCTCGCGCCCGACGCCGCGGCGCGCACGAGCTTTCCGGTCGCCGCGTCGCCGACCAGTCCGCTCAAGTGCAGCCCGTTTTCGGTCTCGATGCAGAATGCTGCGATCGGCACCTGGCAATTGCCTTGCAGATGCCGTGTCAGGGCGCGCTCGGCGCTCACGCAGCGCGTCGTTGCGGCGTCGTCGAGCGGCGCGAGCAATGCCGCGACGCGATCATCGCCGGTGCGATA
Source organism: Rudaea sp. (assembly GCA_036496665.1). GTDB lineage: Bacteria > Pseudomonadota > Gammaproteobacteria > Xanthomonadales > Rhodanobacteraceae > Rudaea. The sequence continues at coordinate 82,612 of DASXKR010000030.1, forward strand.
TTCGATCGCGATCGCACCCTGCGCCGCCGCCGGTAGCCAGTGCGGCGGTTCGAGCCGGCTGCGGATGCGGCGCGATTCGCCGAGGCGATCCAGGCCGGCGCAGGCCAGGATGATCGCGTCGTAGTCGCCGGCGTCGAGCTTGGACAGGCGCGTACCGACATTGCCGCGCAGGTCGAGCAAAGTCAGATCCGGCCGCAATGCACGCAGTTGCGCCTGGCGCCGCAGCGACGAGGTGCCGACACGTGCGCCAGCCGGCAACTGATCGACGCGCTCGAACGCAAGGCTGACGAACGCGTCGGCCGGGTCGGCGCGCTCGAGCACGGCACCGAGCGCGAAGCCGGCGTCCAGTTCCATCGGCACGTCCTTGAGCGAATGCACGGCGATGTCGGCGTGGTCCTCGAGCATCGCGACCTCGAGTTCCTTGAGGAACAATCCCTTGCCGCCGATCGTGGCGAGCGGTCGGTCGAGGGTGAGGTCGCCGCGCGTGGTCAGCGGCACCAGTTCGATCGCGATGCCCGCGTGCACGGCGCGCAGCCGTGAGGCCACATGACTGGCCTGCCACAGCGCGAGCGCGCTTCGTCGTGTGGCGATGCGCAGGATGATCATAAGGAACGTGAGACGTGAGACGTGAGGGGTGAGACGGGTGAGCGGTCAGGCTCCGCAGACGCGCTTCGCATCAGGCTGGTGCCCAGCTCGCCCACGGTATGTTGTCGATCTGCTCCGTGTACATTTTCTCATGCTCAGAAACGCCGGGCTCGATTGCGCAGCGCTCCATTGAAGAAAATGGATTCGTGCTCTCTGCGGACCAATCCGAAAGGTCGATGCTTCTCACGTCTCACCTCTCACTTCTCACCCGTCACAGATTCCGCACCAGCTTGCGCAGCCCGGGCAGGTTGCGGCGGCTGACTTCGAGCGGCGCCGAGGCGCCCTCGATCTGGGCGAAGATGCGGCCGTCGGTGCTGCGCGTGAGTCCGGCGATACGGTCTCGTGCGACCAGGCAGTTGCGATGGATGCGCACGAAGTTATCGGCGAACTCGGTTTCCAGCGTCTTGAGTGCTTCCTCGATCAGCACCTCCCCCTTGCTGTGGTGGACGACGACGTACTTGTCTTCGGCAAGCAGGTAGAGAATGTCGCCGATCGGCACGAGTTGCAGGTTGCCGCGCACGCGTGCGCACAGGTGGCTGCGCCGGCGCGCACCGCCGCCGTCGTCTTCGGCCCTGGCCAGCGCGGCGCCGCTGAAACGGCGCGCGCGCGTGATCGCGGCACGCAGGCGGTCGAGGCGGATCGGCTTGACCAGATAGTCCACCGCATTGGCCTCGAATGCCGCCAGCGCGTGGCCGTCGAAAGCGGTGCAGAAGATCACCGCCGGCGGGCTGTCGAAGGTCGCGATGTGGCGCGCCGCTTCGAGGCCGTCCATGATCGGCATGCGGATGTCGAGCAGGATCAGTTCCGGATCGAGCTGGGCGAAGGCCTCGACCGCTTCGCGGCCATTCGCCGCTTCGCCGACAATTTCCACATTGTCGCATTCACGCAGCAGCGCAGCGAGACGCTCGCGTGCCGGCGCTTCGTCGTCGACGATCAGGGCGCGCATGGGCGTGAGACGTGAGAGGTGAGAGGCGAGACGGAGAAGCGCCGCCTGCTGTTCCGCAGCAGGGCCTGACAATTCGATAGCGCAGAAACCGGCAAAACGATGAAATCGGTTTTCATAATGGTACGCCCATCTTACGCCTACCTCTCACCTCTCACGCCGTCGTCCGGCAAACGCACGCAGCAGGCGAAGTAATCGGCACCTGCGTCGATGTCGAGACCGGCGCGCCGTCCGAAATGGTACTCGATTCGCGAGCGCGTGTTGGCAAGCGCGACGCCGTGCCGCCCCGGACCGCGCGCCCCGGCCGGCGGGCGCGGGTTGCGGATGTCGATGCGGATCAGGCCGTCGGCGCGCGTGCCGCGGATCGAGATCGTGCCGCCGGTCATCTGCTCGACGCCGTGGTAGACCGCGTTTTCTATCAGCGGCTGCAGCAGCAGTGCCGGCACTTCCAGGTCGGCCGGCAGTTCGGCCACATCGAACTCCACGTGCAGGCGATCGCCGAGACGCAGCTGCTCGATGTCGAGGTAGTGGCGCACGAGTTCGAGCTCCGTACCGAGCGTGCTCGGCGCATTGTCGGCGCCGAGCGCGGCGCGGAACAGGTCGGAGAGATTCTCGACCGCGCTTTCGGCCTCGGCCGGCCGGCTGCGGATCAGGCTGACGATCGTGTTCATGCTGTTGAAAAGGAAATGGGGCCGGATGCGCGCCTGCAGCGCCTCGAAACGCGCCTTGCCTTCAGCGCGGACGCGCGCGCGCCATTGCTCGAGCACGTAGAAATAGCGCAGCAGTGCCGCACCGACCAGCGCGGCCAGCAACACGTTGCGCGACAGGAAGCGCGCCTGCAGGTCGTATGGCAGCGTCATGCCGAGATTGAACTGGTGGTCGAGCGCGAACACGAGCGCGCTGCCCAGCAGCGTGATCAGCAGCACCAGCAGGTAGGCCGCCGTGATCGTCCAGACCGGCGCGAGCCGCAACAGCCACCGTTGCAACTGGCACAGGCAGACGACGCAGACCAGCCCGAGCCACTGAACGAACGCGCTGGCGGTCGCCAGGCGCGGCAGCAGCGGCAGCGATTCGTCGGTCGGCGCGATGACGATGACCAGCACCAGCAGCTCGGCCACGACCATGACCGCGAACACGACCGCCAGGCTGCAGAAATCCGGCAGCCAGCGCAGGTCGTTCGCCTGCGCGCTGGGCATGGGCCGCGGACCGGTGACGCTCATGGGGCTGCGAGGGACAAGGAAAACACGTTCCGGGTCAAACGGAGCACCGATGAAGGCAGCCGCCTTCCCTTCTTCCGCCGGTGGGAGAAAGTGCCGCAGGCGGCCGAAAAATTGCTCCTGCATTTTCGGCGTTTCCGCCACCCGTGGCGGTCAGATGAAGGCATTACGTCGCGATATGCGTGCGCTTCGCACTTCCAACCGCCACCCTGACCCGTCGCCCTGTGCGCGCGGGCCGCTCTCGGCCATCCCTGGCCTTTGCAGCACTTGGGCTCCTGCCCGGCGCACTCTCCCGCCAGCGGGAGAGACGAAATATTGCGCGCATTGCACGAGTCCATATCGAGGCTAGCCCAGACGGGCGCCGAGCCAGCGCTTGAGGTCGGCGATCTCCTCGGCGCAGACCTGGTGCGCCATCGGATAGGCATGCCAGTCGACGCGGTAGCCGCGGTGCGCCAGATAATCGCGACTCATCTCGCCGAGCGCGTGGGCGATGGTCGGGTCGAGCATGCCGTGGGCCATGAATATCGGCAGGTCGTGATTGGCCGCTGCGGCTTCGGCGTCGGTCTTCTCAGCCAGCGGCAGATAGGTCGACAACGCGATGATGCCGCCGAGGCGCGCCGGATAGCGCAAACCGCCGCTCAGCACGATCGCGCCACCCTGCGAGAACCCGGCGAGCAGGATGTTGTCGGCCGCGGCACCGCGCGCGACTTCACGCTCGATCAGTTCGCCCAGCAGCCGGATCGAATCACGGATGCCGGCCTCGTCCTGCTTCTGCGCGATCTCCAGTCCCGAGATGTCGTACCAGGCGCGCATCGCCATGCCGCCGTTGATCGTGATCGGCCGCACCGGCGCGTTCGGGAACACGAAACGCAACGCGGGCCAGGCGCGGTCGACAAGTTCCGGCACGATCGGCTCGAAGTCGTGCCCGTCGGCGCCGAGCCCATGCAGCCAGATTACGGCATGGCGCGGGTTCGGCGCGGTTTCGATTTCGATGGTTTGAAGGGGCATCTCTCTAGCCGTACGCAGGACGTTGGGCGATGTTGCCGGATTCGGCGGCGGGGCGCTAGGGAAGGGCAAGAGGCGAGTGATGCACACGCAGGACGCGCCTCGAACACACGCACACTCTGGGCTTTTTGCTCAAGACCTGCCCCATCGATGAAGCCGATGAGGAGAGGGGGTTTCCTCCGTGCGCGTGGCATACCGTCGACCACACCCCGCGTTCCTCCTCACCCCTCACTCCTCACTCCAACCCCTAACCCCTAACCCCTTACCCCTCACTCCTCACCACCTCGCCCCTGCTCCCCAATGACTTCCGGCCGCTTGCCAGACCCGGCCATCCGGCTATGCTGCGCGACTTGTCTCACGCGCAATCGGAGTTCCCATGCAACGCCTGCTCGCCGGCGTCATCGCCCTGACCGTTTTCGCTTCGGCGCCGGCGCAGACCGCGCCGCTGACGCTCGAACAGATCATGGCCGATCCGGATTGGATCGGCGCGCAGATCGACGTGCCCGAGCCATTCGACAATCATGGCGTCGCGCCGTATTTCGGCGCCGACGGCCGCTCGGTTTACTACCATGTCAAGCGTCGCGGCTCGCCGCTTCACGACCTGCATCGCGTCGATCTTGCCGACGGCAAGGACAACGTCGTCGACGCCGCCGCGATGGCGTCCGCCGACGGTGGCCAGATGGTGTTCGACACCGCGCACACCCGCGCGGCTTTCGTGCGCAACGGCGACGTGTTCCTGCGCGAGCTGTCGAGCGGCCGCCTGGTCCAGGTCACGCGTACACCAGCCGACGAGACCGGCCCGCAATTTTCCGCCGACGGCGCGAAGCTGTCGTACCACAGCGGCAACGACTGGTTCGTCTACGACATCGCCAGCGGCGTCGCGGCACCGGCGGCGATCCTGAAGACCGAGAAGGATCCGGACGCGCCGCCGGCCAAGGCCGACGAGCTGCGCGACATGCAGCTGCGCCTGTTCTCGACGTTGAAGAAGGTGCACGACGACAAGAAAACGACACGCGAGCACGCCGAGCAGATGCAGAAGGACGATGCATCGCGCGCGCCGCTGCCGTTCTATCTCGGCGACGAGGTACAGCTGGCCGGCACCGTGCTGGCGCCGGACGCGCGCCACCTGCTGGCGGTGACGACGGTGAAGGGCCACGACGATGGCAAGAAGGGCAAGCTCACGCGATACGTGACCGAGTCCGGCTACGAGGAGTTCGAGGACGAACGCACGCGCGTCGGCCGCAACGATCCGGCGCCGCAGACGCTGTGGCTGTTCGACCTGGCCGCGCATACGAAGACGCAACTCGCGTACAACGCGCTGTCGGGCATACACGACGATCCGCTCAAGAGCGTGCGTGAGGAAAACGCCAGACAAAACCCGGCAAAGACCGACGACTCGAAAGCCGAACATCGCGCGGAGCAGCCCTCAGCCCTCAGCCCTCGGTCCCCGGAGAACAAGGAGGAACCCAAAACCCGCCCGATCGAGGTCATGGCGATACATTTTTCGCGCGACGGCGCGAACGCCGCGGTCGAATTGCGCGCGATGGACAACAAGGACCGCTGGATCGCCAGCGTCGCTTTCGCCAAGCCTGCGCTCGAGTCGCAGCACCGCCTGCACGACGATGCCTGGATCAACTGGAACTTCAACGAATTCGGCTGGGAACACGACAACCGCACGCTCTGGTACGTGTCCGAGGAAACCGGTTATGCGCAGCTGTATGCAAAACCGCTCGGCGGCAAGGCGCACGCGCTGACGCAGGGAAAATTCGAGGTTTCCCATCCGAAGCTGTCGCAGGACGGCCGCTGGTTCTACCTGCACGGCAACGTGCAGGCGCCGTATGCGTACGACGTCTATCGCGTTGCCGTCGACGGCGGCGAACTGCAGCGTGTCACGCATTTCGAAGGTGCCGCCTCGTTCTCGCTGTCGCCGGACGATCGCCAGCTGCTGGTCTTGCACTCGTCGGGCTACCTGCCGCCGCAGCTCGCCGTGGCGCCGGCCGATGGTTCCGGCACGCCGCGCGAACTGACCGACACGCGCAGCGCCGAGTACAAGGCGCTGCAGTGGGTCGCACCGAAAATCGTGGCGGTACCGTCGACGCACTTCAAGGGTTCGATCTGGGCCAAGTTCTATGGGCCAGCCGATTTCGACAAGTCGACGAAACATCCGGCCGTGATCTTCGTCCATGGTGCCGGCTACACGCAGAATGTGCACGAGCAGTGGCCGTATTATTTCCGCGAGCAGATGTTCCACAACCTGCTGCTGCAGCACGGTTACGTCGTGCTCGACATGGACTACCGCGCGTCCGAAGGCTACGGCCGCGATTGGCGCACTGCGATCTACCGGCAGATGGGCCATCCCGAACTCGAGGACCTGCTCGACGGCAAGCACTGGCTGGTCGATAACTGGAGCGTCGACCCGAAGCGCATCGGCATCTACGGCGGCTCGTACGGCGGCTTCATGACACTGATGGCGTTATTCCGCGCACCGGGTGAATTCGCCGCCGGCGCGGCGCTGCGTCCGGTGACCGACTGGACCCAGTACAACCACGACTACACCGCGAACATCCTCAACGATCCGCAGCTCGATCCGATCGCCTACGCGCGCTCGTCGCCGCTCGAATTCGCCGACGGCCTGAAGGACTCGCTGCTGATCTGCCACGGCGTGATCGACGACAACGTGCTGTTCGAAGATTCGATGCGCCTGTACCAGCGCCTGATCGAACTGCACAAGGACGATTTCACGATTTCGCCGTACCCGCTCGACCGCCACGGTTTCGTCAATGCCGACTCGTGGCTCGACGAGTACAAGCGCATCTACCGGCTGTTCGATCGGACGATCGGCAACGGGAATCGATAGGCCGGATCGTCGCCGAAGAGCGTAGTCGCCGGGGCGGCATGCGCAACCCGTCGCGGCGGCAGGAAGCCACCGCGCGTTGCCGGCGCGACACATTCCTCCACGAATCCGGGTGCGCGAGTGCATGGCAGTCTGTCCCGCGTTCCGGGACCATGCGTCAGCGATCGAGCGGACTCAGTACGCCGCCGGCCCCGCGGTTCAAGACGTGCGTGTAAATCTGCGTCGTCGTCACGTCCTTGTGGCCAAGCAATTCCTGCACCGTGCGGATGTCGTAGCCGGACTCGATCATGTGTGTGGCAAACGAGTGACGCAGCGTGTGTGCGCTGACCGGCTTGGCGATCGCCGCCAGCCGGCAGGCGCTCTTGATCGCGCGCGACAGCACGGCATCATCGAAATGGTGGCGGCGCTTTTTTCCACCGCGCGGATCGGTTGAAAGCCTCGACGCAGGAAACACGTACTGCCACCCGAACGCGCGCGGCGCATTCGGATATTTGCGGGCCAGCGCATGCGGCAGCCATACCGCACCAAAGCCCGCCGCGAGATCCTGTTCGTGTACCAGGCGCACGCGGTCGACCTCCCGCTGCAACGGGTCGGCGAGCTTGCGCGGCAGCACCGTATGGCGGTCCTTGCCGCCCTTCCCATCGCGCACGATGATCGCGTTGCGACCGAAGTCGATGTCCTTGACTCGCAGCCGCAGGCATTCGAGCAGCCGCATGCCGGTGCCGTACAGCAGGCTGGCCAGCAACCAGGTGCGGCCGTCCATCGCGGCCAGCAGGCGCTGCACTTCCTCGCGAGAAAGCACCGTCGGCACACGGCGCGGGCGCTTGGCGCGCACCACCGTCGCCATCCACGGAAGGTCCATCCGTAGCACCTGGCGGTACAGGAACAGCAGGGCCGAGAGTGCCTGATTCTGCGTACCCGCCGCTACGTTTCCTTCCGTGGCCAGTGCGCTGAGGAAGTGCTCGACTTCCTTCTCTCCCATGTCGGCCGGGTGGCGCTTGCCGCTTGCCAGGATGAACCGGCGAACCCAAGCGACATACGCCTGTTCGGTACGCAAACTGTAGTGACGCGTGCGCAGCCTGCGGCGAACTTCTTCGATCAGGCGCCCTTTCTGCACAACCTTCGCGTCGTCCGTTACACCCGCGTCTTCGTCCGTGTAAGACATTACGCCCCCAAGTTCCGAATGTAGTGCAGGATCTTCCCCCGGCTTCCCTGCCAGCACAGTCAGCCAACATCGTGACTTTGTGTAAGAAATTGGCTTGACGCTCCGCCCCCGGAGAACGACCATGTGCGCTACACCCCGGATTTGGGGTCTATTTGTAGTTAGGCCGCACAGAGCATTCTTTGCTTAGGTGCTTCACGGTCAGCTGTGCGTGCGCGCTACCCTTCGCGTTCGACACTGCGTTGGTCCTTCGCTCACTGCATCGCACGCCTGCGTCAGCCGTCGCTCAGCGGCTCGCAAACAAAGCCCGTTGTCGCAATACGCTGCGCTCGGCTCCGATGCTCGCTCGCGGTCGCGCACCGCGCGCAGGCTCTAATGCTCGGCTCTGTTACAAAAAGCTCCTGTTGCAAGCCGCTGTACGGTCAATATACTCGGCGTCATGCGAGCGCTGCGGCCTAACTATTCGTTCAACGCGACCGTCCAGTCGTTACCGCAAAACCCAGCGCCCGGCGCGGCGCGTTAACTCTAGCGTTAGG
>DASXKR010000031.1:0-165347 GCA_036496665.1 Rudaea sp.
CAACAGCACCTGCTGCTTGAACTCCGCGCTGAACTGCTTGCGCTCCCGCTTCGTCTCCACCTTCTTCTTCGTCATCTCTCTCACCTCGGGTTGCGATATTAAATCGCTTATCCGGGTGTCCGAGAAGCGGGGGCAGGATCACATATGGGAATTCTGGCTAGCCATAGGAAGGGTGTTCGATCTTAGGAATCCCGGCTTCCGAGTGGTGCGTCGGTCAAGAATTGGATTCTATGCTTCAGGCCGAGTCGCGCGACGTGCTCGAACCTTAGCTCCCAAGCCCTGCGCTCTTTGTCCCAGCGACCGCCGGCGGCTTTGACTTGCTCGCGCAAGGCCTTCTCGTTGTAGGACACGTAGACGAACACGACTTCGGGCGCCAATCCGTCTGGATCCGCGCCGCGCGGAAACGACACTCCAGGTGTCCAGGGGCACGTGTCGACGACCAGTTCGACCGTGGTGTAGCGCATCGAGCGGGCGTGGTCATAGCGGTAGCGCACGGACATCAGCCGGTCGCCGAATCGGCGAACCCAGCGCGCGCTGCCCGGTTTCCCAGGCTTGACTGTCTTGCCGATACGCATGTTGCGATCTCCTGATCGCGCCTATCCGTTGGCGACGCACACCCGATCAGCCGCGCCGGCGGCGTATTCGGTGGTTCAAGGCGCACAGGGACGTACGCTTGCTGCTGGCCTCGGCCGCCAGGACAGGAGGATGCCGGACCGGTGTCGAGGTGACCACCCGAGAACCACCCACCTAGCTGTAGGAGATTTCTCAGAATGGTTGCGTCACTGAGCCGCGCTGCCAAAGCGGTGCGCACCGTATTCACTCGCTCCGACACGCCACGGCTTCCGCTGCGAGAGGCAGTTCGTGAGCCGTTACCCGTTCGCAAGCCCTCCATATGGCATCGATTCGACTTGGCAGTAGCCCCACGTCGCGTCCCCTGAGACCTCCCCCTGTTCCAATCCCCACGTGCAGAAAGCACACCGGTCGGCATAAGATCGCCGACGTCAAACGCGGTGTCGCTCAAGCGGAACATGACATCGTCGACGTCAAACGCGGGGTCGCTGAAGCGGAGCATGACGTCGCCGACGTCAAACGCGAGGTCGCTGAAACGGAGCATGGCGGCGCCGACGTCAAACGCGAGGTCGCTGAAAGCGGAGCATGACATCGCCGACGTCAATCGCGGGGTCGCTGAAACGGAGCATGACATCGTCGACATCAAACAGGAGGTCGCTGATGCGGTGCATGACGTCGCTGACGGGGAACATGAGGTCGCGGATGTCACTCCTTGCGCAGCGAGTCGAGGGGGCCTATCCAGATTTTTGTGTTCGAGGCATAACATGAGAAACCGGAGCATGTATGCCAAGCAAGAAGAACCAAGAGACGCGATCTTGCCGCCGCCATCCAGCGAAGGCTTGACTGCGGAGGCAGGCGACGGCATGGATGCCGGAGGTAGAGCAAAGGAGGAGCGTTCGAGCAGGACAACGCACTGTTCCGCGACGGCTTCGACGGCTAGGGGATTTACAGCCAGACTCGCCAACGTATCGACCGGAGAGATGGACCGACGTCGCCATGTCCGGGCGCTTTTAGCGCCGTTGTGTGTCAACAGCGAGACATCGCAGGGCGCGCCTCGGATTCGGGCGCCGGCTGGACAACAAGACCGCACCAGAAGGCGATAGACTGTCCCCCGGGAACGGGGAGAAGCGCATGAGTGTCCTACGTCAATTCGCTCGCCGCACGGCCGGTGCTGGCCGGCCGTCCGCGATCGTCGTGATTTCGCTACTCGGCCTTGCGCCGGCATCCAATTGCGTTGCTGCAGTCGTAAGCCCCTTCAGCAACACCACGCCGATCACGATCAACGACGCGCCCCAGCCCCCTCCCGATGTCGTCGCGAAGGCGACGCCATATCCGTCGGTCATTCATGTCAGCGGCATCGCCGGGAACACCATTACGAAAGTGCAGGTGATCCTGAGCACGTTTTCGCATGCGTTTCCGGACGACGTCGACATCCTGTTGGTGGCGCCGGACGGGACGCGTTCGATCGTGATGTCGGATTCCGGCGGCGGCGTGCCGGTCTCGAACCTGCAGCTCACTTTCTCGGCGACCGCCGCTGCGCCGGTTCCGGACAACACGGCAATCAGCGACAGCGCACCGTTGCGTCCGGCCAACTACGCCGCGCAGGACGACAGCGGCATCACCGACATTTTTCCGTCGCCGGGACCCGGCACGGTCGACATGGATCCCGCCGATTTCGACGCGTTCAACGGAATCAACCCGAACGGCGACTGGAGCCTGTACGTCGTGGACGATTCCCACATCGATTCCGGCTCGATCCTGGGCGGCTGGACTCTGGTGCTGACGGTTCCCACGGTATGGACCGTCACCAAGACCGCAGACACGAACGATGGCGTTTGCAACAGCGATTGCTCGCTGCGTGAAGCGATCGCAGCCGCCGGCGACGGCGACCTGATCCGCTTTGCCTCGCCGCTGTTTGACACCTCGCAGACGATCACGCTCGGCGGCACGGAATTGATTCCTTCGAAATCCGTGACGATCGAAGGTCCGGGGGCGGACCGTTTGTCGATCTCGGCGAACAACACCAGCGCCGTGTTCGCTGTGGCAAACGGGCTGGCAGTCACGCTGAAAGGAATGACCATCCGCGATGGCAACTCCGATGTAGGCGGCGGCATCATCAGCGCCGGTCAATTGACGCTCCAAAACGTGGCGCTAACGGCCAACAAGGCCAATGGCAGCGGGCGAGGCGGCGCGGTCTATCAGACCGGGAATGGCAACTACATCGGATGCACATTCAGCGACAACCAGGGCAAGGCCGGCGGAGCGATTTTCGTGGCGCAACCCGCCCAATTCCTGCGTCTGGTGAACAGCACAGTCAGCAGCAACCAGGTGGTGGACGACGGTGACGGCGGTGGCATCAGTCTTTTCAGCGGCAACGCATCCGACGTGCGGCTCGAAATAATCGACAGCACGATCACGAACAACAAGGTGCCGAACGGCGTAGGTGGCGGAATCAGTGTGTTTACTGAGGGCGTTGCCGGCTCGACCGCAACCGTCACGCTGCGCAACAGCATCATCGCGAACAACTCCCCGTCGAACCTAAGCGCTCAGGCTGACACTGGCGCCATCAACATAGAATCGCAGGGTTTCAACCTCACGAACGACGCAACCAGTTTGTACCCCACCGATCCGACCGACATACTCGGCGTCGACCCGAAGCTCGGCCCACTGAACAACAACGGCGGGCACGTCGAGACGCGCGCACTGCTCGGGGGCAGCCCGGCGCTCGACGCGGGCCACAGTTCCGGCTATCCGAAGGACCAGCGCGGCCTGTCGCGCTCGTTCGATGCGGTCGCAATCGACGTTCCCGGCGACTACTCGGACATCGGCGCGGCCGAGATGCATGCGATCTTCGTCAGCACGACTGCCGACTCCGACACGGGCAGCCTGCGCCAAGCGATGTTGCTCGCCAACTCGAACAGCCCGTCCCCCGTCGACATCCTGTTCGACCCGAACGTCTTCGCTACGCCGCAGACAATCAATCTCGCCAGCGCGCTGCCGGACATCAACACCAGTCTGAGCGTGAATGGACCCGGCGCGAAGCTGCTGACCGTGCGCCGCGACACCGGCGGCGACTATCGCATCTTCAACGTGAATGGCGGATACGAGGCCGCTTTCAGCGGCCTGACGATCAGCAACGGCGCCGGTTCGGCAGGTGCTGGATTGGCGTGTTCCAGCCGCCTGGCGCTCGCACAAACCTCATTCACTGGCAATTCCGACACGTCCAACTACGGCGGTGGCGGCCTGGCGCTGTTCGGGGCCGACGGCACGATCAAGGACAGTACGTTTAGCGGCAACAATACCGGCGGATCGGGCGGCGGCATTTTGTTCCAGGGTAATCAATCCGTCTTGCGCGTCACCAATACCACCATCAGCGCCAATGTCGCAGGCTTCGGCGGCGGCATCAGTACTTTGAACTTGACTGACGGACTCACGACGCTGGAACTGGCCAGCAGCACTATCGCAAACAATACGGCGCCAGCCAACGGCGGTGTCGACGTTTACACCCAGGACAGCCTGGCTGTACTCGCAACCGCGCGCCTGCGCAATTCGATCGTGGCGAACAACTCGTTGCCGAACCTCGGAGTAGGCAACGCCGGGGGCGGCGCCGCGACGATCGTCTCGCTGGGCTACAACCTGACCGACGATGCGACGGCGATATTCCTCGACCTGGTCAGCGACCAGGTCAACACCGATCCGATGCTGCGCCCGCTCGCCGACAACGGCGGCCCGACGAAAACGCACGCGTTGAAGCCCGGCAGCCCGGCGCTCGATGCCGGCGATCGTTCCGGCTCGAACGCGGACCAGCGTGGTTATCAGCGACCGTACGACCAGCCCGGCGTGACCAATGTCGGCGACGGCTCCGACATCGGCGCGCTCGAGCAGGACGACACATTGTTTCGCGACGGTTTCGACGGTTGATCGAGTGCCCGCTGTTCGCGAATCCGATCAAGCGCGGCCTTCGGGATGACTTGCTGCTGCCTTGCCGCCTTGGCGCACGTGGCTGCTGCCCGGCGAAGTCTCTGCGACATGGCCCCCCCCTTCCGCCTTCGGCACCTTCCCCCGCACGCGGGGGAAGGAAACCGCAGGCACTAGAACGGCATGAAGTTGGCCGCCTTGGCGGTCATTTCGCGTCGCCGCTTCGCTTCGGCCGTGCGCAACCAGTTGACGAGAAGGTATTCGATCCCGGTTTCGATGAAGCCCAGCTTCGGCGTCGTCTCGAGCGCGCGCCGGTCGCCGCAACAGGTGAAGATCGCTTCGCAGCTCGGGCTGTACCGCTCGAACCCGTGACGCAGCGTTGCCAGCATCAGTCCGCCGTAATCGTGCAACGCTGCCTGTTGTTCCGCAGTCATCGAGCGCAGGACGGTGCCATCGGTACACGCGCCGCCAGCGAGGTAAATATCGCCGCAATCGGTGAAGTGCACGTAGCTGACCGGCACCTGCGTGCCGTCGGCGCGATGGTAGAACGCGACGATATGGTGCGGAAAGTCCGGCACGGACTTCCTGTAGGCGTGCTGGAACAGCGGCCCGGCGAGCGCAGCGCCGTCGTCGACTTCGGCGACGGTGATGAATCCTTCGATGCTCATGCCGCAAGCTTACCGGAAGTAAGCCCCCCGTTGCCCTCCACCACGCGGTTGCGAGCGAAACGAAAGCCAGGACCAACGGCAAAAGATTGAACCACGGAGAACACGGAGAAGAGCCGGAAGAACGCTGACCTGTGAACGGCAAAACCTTGAACCCCGCGGCAATACTTTTCTGGACTCCCACCGGGTCGGTTTCGAGATCAAGGATTTGATCCTGCTCCTTGTTCTCCGCTTTCCTCCGTGTTCTCCGTGTCCCAGTCTTTCGCTCTCCTCAAGCGCCGCCGATCTACGAGCGTTGTGGCCGATTGCGTACGCCGTGCGGCACGTGGCCGGCGGTGACGTAGCTGCTGCGCGCCGATTCGATGTTCGCGTGCGAGTCGTCGAAAAAAAGGTCGGCGCCGAATGCCTCGAGAAACGGCCCCTTGTCGCGGCCACCGAGAAACAAGGCTTCGTCGAGACGCACGCCCCAGCTGCGCAGCGTCAGGATCACGCGCTTGTGCGCCGGCGCCGAACGCGCCGTGACCAGTGCCGTGCGAATCGGCGACGGTTCGACCGGAAACGCCTCCTGCAGCCGGTGCAGCGCGGCAAGGAAGCCGCGGAACGGACCGCCGGACAGCGGCTGGTCCGCCAGTTCGACCTCGTTGCGATGGAAGGCATCAATGCCCTGTTCCTCGGATACACGCTCGGACTCGTCGCCGAAGATCACCGCGTCGCCGTCGAACGCGATGCGCAGTTGGTCCGAAGCCGACTGCGGCGCCTTCGACGGCAGGATCGTCGCCGCGGCGACGCCATCGTGCAGCGCGCGCGCGACGCTCTCGGAGTTCGCCGACAGGAACAGATGCGCGCCGAACGACGCAACATATGGTGCGGTCGGCGCGCCGCCGGTGAATGCTGCGCGCGCGATCGCCAGACCATAGTGCTCGATCGAGTTGAAGATGCGCAGGCCCGTGTCGCTCGAATTGCGCGAGAGCAGAATCACCTCGACGCGCGACGCTGCCGGCGGCGTCGTGTTGAGCTTCAGCAGCTTCTGCACCAGCGGAAACGCGATACCGGGCGCGAGCAGGTCGTTCTCGCGCGACATCTGGTAGTCGCGATACGCATCGAGTCCCTCACTCTCGAACAACTCGTGGCTTTCGTTGAGGTCGAATAGCGCGCGCGCCGAGATTGCGACGATGAGCTTGCCGTCATCACCGGCGACAGCATCGGTCGCCGGCTCAGCCATCGAAGTCTCCGATGAAGATCACGTCGCGATAGGCACTCCACGCGTCGACGCGCCCGTAACCGGCCATGTAGTTCGGCCACTGCGTGATCGGGGTTCCGCCACAACTCTGCGTAACGCCGGCGCTGTTGCTGACGTCATCAGTGGTCGCCGTCCCGCGCAATATCGCGCCGATTTTTTCCGGTTGCCCCACGAGCTGCGGAAAGGCGGACATCAGCAACGCGGCCGCGCCGGCGACGTGAGGCGTCGCCATGCTGGTACCGCTGAAGCCGCAGCTGTACGTGCTGGTCGGAATGCTGGAACACACGCTGACGCCCGGCGCCGAGACATCCGGACGCACGAGGCCGCTGCCCGGCACCGGTCCGCGCGACGAGAAACTCGCGAGCGCATCGGCACTGTCGGTCGCGCCGACAACGAACGACATGTCGTAGGTTGCCGGTGGCCCGGCAATCGTCGCGCAGGCGCTGCCGGAGTTGCCTGCCGCGGCGACATAGAAGATGCCGCCAGAAACGAGGTTGTTCACGGCGCCTTCGATTTCAAGTCCTGTGGTGCAGCCTTCGGAAACCGCGCAGTACCATGAATTGCTGACAACGTCCGGCGCGAGCTCGGGACTCGGGTTGCCGCCCTGCAGGTTGGTCGGCTCGAGCATCCACTGCATGCACTCGATGTAACGCGCCGGCGTGCCGTTGCCGAACTTGTCCATGTTGCGGCAGCCGATCCAGCGCGAGCCGGGTGCGACGCCTACCTGATGCCGCGGCACTGCCGCCGGTCCGTCGTCGCCGGCAAAAGTCCCGGCCGTATGCGTGCCATGGTCGTTCGGATCGCACGGCACCGGCGAGTTGTTGCCGCAGACCGCATCCGGCGCGGCGTCGTGCACGGCATCGTGCCAGTTGTAGTTGTGATGTGCATGCTTGCCGTCCCAACCGCGATATTGCGGCTTCAGCGCCGGATGGTCCCACTGATAGCCGGTGTCTTCGCCACCGATGACGATGCCCTGCCCGGTGATTCCGGCCGCCCATGCCTGCGGCGCATCCACCTTCGCCACACCCCAGGCGATGCCCCCGGCACCGGCCGCCAACGTGTCGGCCGCCGATGGCGAAGTCTCAGCCTGCGGCAGACGCATGGCGATGGACGGATTCGGGTCTATGCGTGCAACATCGTTGCGTGCCGCCAGCGCGGACAGCGCTGCGCGCGGCACGCGCGCCTGGATCACGTTGGCGATCCAGAAGTCGCGATGCGCGATTCCCTGCGCGTCGAGCCAGCCGCGCGCGGCGCTCTGGCTCGTCTGCGCGCGCGCCTTGAGCGCATCGATCAACGCGCGCCGGCGTGCGCGGTAGTCGCCGCCGGGCTCGAGCGGGGTGAGCAACGGCTGCGACTGATCGGCGAACACGAGCAGCGCATCGACACTGCCGTCATTGGCCGCCGCGGCGGCAACGCGCGGATGCACCACCGCCGCCGCGGCATCGAAGCAGCCGCAGGCGGCGGCCAGTAGCACGATCGCTGCGCCGGAGCGGGCGCGTTTCGCCGCTGTGAGATCAGCAGGCAAACTGTTCATTGAGAATGCGATCCTCGAGGTTGTGCTCCGGATCGAACAGCAGCGTCACTGTGGTATCGCGCGACTCGCGGATCGTGACTTCGACCACGTCGCGGATCTCGTTCGAATCGGCAGTCGCACTGACCGGCCGCTTGTACGGATCGGGGATCTCGAATTTCACTTCGGTGCCGGCGCGCAGGATCGCGCCGCGCCAGCGGCGCGGCCGGAACGGACTGATCGGCGTCATCGCCAGCACGTCGGCGCCGAGCGGCAGGATCGGACCGTGCGCCGACAGGTTGTACGCAGTCGAGCCGGCCGAGGTCGACACCAGCACGCCGTCGCACATCAGTTCCTCGATCTTGACCACGCCGTTGAGCGACACGCGAATGTGTGCCGCCTGCTTGGTCTGGCGCAGCAGCGACACTTCATTGAACGCAAGCGATGTCGCTGTCGTGCCGGACTCGCCGACTGCCTGCATGACCAGCGGCTTCAACGCCGTCGGCTGCGCGCGCGCAAGACGCTCGCCCAGTCCATCAGGATGGAACTGGTTCATCAGGAAGCCGACCGTGCCGAGTTTCATGCCGTACACCGGCACGTTCAAGGCCAGGTGGCGGTGCAGCGTGCGCAGCATGAAACCGTCGCCGCCGAGCGCGACGATGATCTGCGCCTTGTCGAGCGCGACTTCGGCGTAGCGTTTGCGCATCTCGACCAGCGCCGCCTGCGCTTCCTCGGTCTTGCTCGCAACGAATGCGATCGGTTTCAGCTCGACGGCCATGGCCCGATTCTACGCGACGGCGGCGCCGATTGGGCAAGTGGTTGGACACCGTGCGCCGGCCCTTCGACCGACTTGAGGATGGACTGCGTTCGCGCTGCAAGCGCACTCGAAGGCGCAATGTCCCGCCGTCAACTTCGCCGCTTCGCACCGCAGTTCTTCCCGCGCGTGTCGAAGGGCACGGGGCAAACGCAAACGCGGAGTCGGACCGGGAGCTAACCCCGGCCGACGCAGCGGCGCGTTGCATCGTTTCCTTCCAGGAGACAGACCATGCATCGATCGCTTGCACTCGTCATCGCCACCGGACTGACCTCATGCGCTGCGGCCGCCACCGATGAGTCCGGTTACTCGCTTACCGTTTACAGCGCCGCGCAGCCCGGCCAGTTGACCACGGCCAGTCTCGCAGGATACGGCGCGAACCTGCCCGGCTACGCACTTGTGCGTGACTCACGGCGCATGAGCCTGACCCAGGGCGTCGGCGAACTGCACTTCACCGACGTCGCCAAGCGCATCGATCCGACCACGGTCGCGTTCGAGTCACTGTCCGACCCGGCCGGCACACGCGTGATGGAACAGAACTACCAATACGATCTGGTCGACAATGCCAAGCTGCTCGATCGCTACATCGGCCAGCCGATCAGCGTGACGCAGGTGCGCGGCGAAAAGACCGAGACGATCAGCGGCAAACTGCTGTCGGCCGGCGGCGGCCTGATTCTGCAGCGTGATTCGGGCGAAGCGCTGACGCTCGGCAACTACAGCAACATCCTGTTTCCTGCGCTACCGGGCGGCCTGATCACGCGTCCGACATTGGTCTGGAAAGTCAACAGCAGGAGCGGTGGCGCACAGGACGCTCGTGTGACTTACCAGACGCAAGGCGTCACCTGGTGGAGCGACTACAACGTGACGATGCGCGAGCAGAATGGAGCGTGCGACATGGACCTGGCCGCGTGGGTCACGCTGGTCAACCAGTCCGGCGGCAGCTATCCCGACGCGCAGCTCAAGCTCGTCGCCGGCGAGGTCAACCGCGCGCCGGCTGCGGCACCGGCCGTCGCCGGCTATGCGATGAAGGCGGCGCGTGCCGAGATGGATGCGGCAAGCCCTGCCTTCACCGAGTCGAGCCTGTCCGAATACCACTTGTATACATTGGGACGGCGCACCGACCTCCCGGACAACTCGACCAAGCAGCTCGAGCTGTTTCCGGCAGCGCATGGCGTCGCCTGCCGCAAGCAGCTCGTGTTCACGGCCGGCCCGGTGCCGTGGAGCTACTGGTCCGGCCCGATCCAGGACCAGGGCTACGCCGCGACCGGCAAGGGTACGGTCGGCGCATACCTCGAGTTCGACAACAAGGAGGCCAACCATCTCGGCATGCCGCTGCCGGGCGGTCGCGTGCGCGTCAACCAGGCCAACGCGACCGACGGCGCGCTCGAATTCGTCGGCGAGGACGTGATCAAGCACACGCCGCGCAACGAAACGCTGCGCATCAAGCTCGGCAACTCGTTCGACATCGTCGGCGAACGAAAGCAGACCAGTTTCAAGATCGATACCAGCGCGCGCTTCATTGACGAAAGCTTCGAGATCAGCGTGCGCAATCGCAAGAAGGAAGCGGCGACCGTGATGGCACGCGAGTACCTTTACCGCTGGAGCACGTGGGAAATCACGGCGAAGAACCACGCGTTCGACAAACGCGATGCGCAGACCATCGACTTTCCGCTGCAGATCGCCGCAGACAGCGAGGCCAAGGTCACCTATTCGGTGCGCTATCGATGGTAGGCCGCCAGCCTGTCGTAACCGAATTAGCGCCGTGAAATGTCGCCGCCAACGGAAGCGAGCAGCGGCTCGGATATCAACCGGCGCAATGGTCGCGCCGGCCGCACGGCATCTCAGTTGGTGAACTTATCCATGGTCCAGCCCGTGGTACACGCCGACAAGGCGCAGGTCGTGTAGTTCGGTATGAAATATTCCGCCAGCGAGAAGTTCAGGTAATAAGTCGAGTTCAGGCTCAACTTGCACTGTGCGAGCGTGCCGGCCTTCGTCGAGACGCTGAGGTCGGATCCGTAGCAGACTCCGTTGGCGAAGATGCCGGGCCCCTGAGCTTCCGTGCTGATCGAAGCCAGGCCTGTGTAGCCGAAGCTGTTGTTGGGATGAATGTTGACGCCGGCTTCTGTCGTTCCGGTGACGATCTTGAACGACGCATACTGGATCGCGTTCATTTTCACCGTGAATGGGCGACCGATTTGCGTCGCGCTCCCCGGCCAATCGCCGAGGAAGAGCGACGCGTAGGTGTCGTCCCAGAGCGCAGTCCCGTGATAGTTGGTCGCATTGCCGCTGCACTGACGCGTATACCCGAACAGGTCGCTGCTGTCGCCGTCCAGGCACGGACCTGGGGCGATATAAACCAGCGCCGCCGCGCCAATGGTGTTGCCAAGAGTTGCCCAGAGCGTCACGGGTGCATCACTGGGACTCACGCCAGTGACACGGACCGCCGCCATGGTCTGCCCGATTGGAACGACGACGCCACCGTCGGTGACCGTCAAGACGGAGGGATCGCTCGAAATCACCGGGACGAACGTGGGAATCAGCGCCGGTGCGGACAACGTCACATGCAATGGCGCGTCCAGCGTCGGCCGATCGCCGGCGCCGACCGGAACGAAGCCCAGCGTTGGGCCGAAGCCGATCAACCCGGTTTCAAAAGCATTCGAAAACAGTGGATCGGTGTCCTGCCCCCGGCAGTCGCAGGCAGGCAGATACAGGCCGAGCGCCACGACCGCGGCAATGGAAAAGAGGTGACGCATTGACTTGCTTTCCCCGGCTGAATCAATCAGGTGCGCATCTTTTTTCACAAACGATGCGAGGTCAAGTGCACGCGTCACAGTTCACAGACGCGCACGTGCGGTCGAATCGTTTTGGCGATAGCCGGCAGGAGCAAGTCGACTGCCGGGCACATTGCGTGCGCGACTGCGATCTCAGTTGTTGTACAGATTCAGCGTCCAGCCCGTCGTGCACGCGTCGGTGGCGCAGGTTGTTCCGTAATCGGGCGGGAACGTACTGGCCATGGAAATATTGAGGTAGTACGTCGAGTTCAGTTGCAGCTTGCACCCCGCCGCGGTCCCGGTCTTCGAGGAAATGTCCAGGTCCGACCCGTAACACAGGGCGCCCGGGAATGCGCCGGGACCCTGGGCCTCGGTGCTCACTGACCCAAGCCCTGTATCGCCGAACGTGGGGTTCGGGTGGATGGAAATGCCTGCCTGCGTCGACCCGGTGACGATCTTGAACGCGCCGTATTGCGTCGCATTGACCGTAATCGTGAAAGCGCGTCCGGACTGGTTGGAAGTGCCGGGCCAAGGGCCGAGAAACAATGAAGCGTACGTATTGTCCCAATTGGTGATGCCCTTGTAGTTCGTTGCCTGTCCGGAACACTGCCGGGTATAGCCGGGAAGATCACCGCTGCTGTCACCTTCGACGCACGATCCATCGCCAATGATCTGCACTGCGGCGCCGACCGTGTTGCCCAGCGTGGCCCACAGCGTTACCGGCGCCGAACCGGTACCGGCAGAGCTGACCTGGATGGCAGCGCTCGACTGACCGGTAGCCACAGTCACGCCACCGTCGTTGATCGAGATCAGTGACGGTTGCGTCGAGGTGACGGTGACGAATGTCGGTGCCGTCGCCGTCTTCGACAACGTGACATGCAACGACCCATCCGTTGTGACATCGACCGCACTGGCGGGAACACCGCTGAGCGCCGGGCCGAACGCGATCACTCCGGATTCGAAACTGTTGGCGAAGACCGGATCGGCGGTTTGCGCGTGTCCGTCGCGCATCGACACGCAACAGATCAGGCACGCGATTGCCGACATCGCAGCAAGATTTCGAATCATCAAGGTCTCACCCTTCAGCGCAAAGATGATTTAGCACTTCGCCGCAAACATCAAGCATCGCAACGGTAATTTCGGCGCTGCAGAAACGGTATTGCAAGTTCGAAATATTGAATTCACGCCGAACTAACGAATGCGCTCGTCGCATCCGCGAATCGTGCGTGAAGATTTCCGTTTGGAGCGCCGCCGACTTCGGCTACATCTGGCGAAACAGATGCAGGTAGCTGCGGCTGACCGGCAGCACTTCCTTGCGGCCCTTCAGATGAATGCCGGCGGTTTCGTTGTCGCCGCGCGTGACATGGCTGATCGCGCGCAGGTTGACCACGACCGAGCGATGCACCTGCGCGAACTGTTCCGCATCGAGTTGGGCAACCAGTTCCTTGAGCGGAATGCGCACCAGCGCCTCGCCGGGCTGCCCGGCATCGCCGCGCCAGGCGACCACGGTGTACTTGGTGTCGGAACGCAGATAGTCGATATCATCCACCGGAATCAGACGCAGCGTCTGGCCGACCTGTGCGCGAATCCAGCGCAGCGGGGCCGGCGCTGCGTCCCGCTGCAATTGCGCGGCGAGTTGCTGCAGCAGCGCCTCGGTATTCGACGCCGGTTGTGCCGCGTGCAGGCGATCCTTGAGACGCGACACGGTTTCGGCCAGTCGGGCGGCCTCGACCGGCTTGACCAGATAGTCGAGGACGCCTTCGGCGAAGGCCTGCAGCGCATATTGATCGTAGGCTGTGACGAACACCAGATGCGCGCGACGGCCGATCGCATGCGCAGCTTCGACACCCGACACGCCGGGCATATGCACGTCGAGAAAGCAGACATCGGGCCGGCGCGCGTCGAACAACCGGATCGCCTCGCGGCCGTTGCGCGCCTGCGCCACGACATCGAGTTCCGGCCAGGCCTGTCTGAGCTGCAGCGTCAATGCCTCGCGCAGCAGCGGTTCGTCATCGGCAACCAACGCGGTCGGTCGTGCGCTCATGATTCGCGCGCCTCGCGCACCGGAAAATCGAGTTCGGCGCGAAAGCCGTGCGGCCGCAATTCACTCAAGCGCAGGTGCGCATCGCCGCCGAAGGCCAGCTCGAGACGCTCGCGTAACGTGGACAGGCCCGTGCCGAGTCCGGTTCCGGTGTGCCGCAAGCCAACGCCGGTGTCGCTGACGCTGATCAGGCAGCGATCATCACGGCGCTGCACATCGACCTCGATACGCCCGCCCTCTTCGCTCGGATCGATGCCGTGGCGCACGGCGTTCTCCACGAGCGTCAGCAGTGTCATCGGCGGACAGCGCAACGAGCGCACGGCATCATCGACGTGCAGCGCAAACTGCAGGCGATCGGGAATGCGCATGTGCATCAACTCGAGGTATGCCTGCACCAGCTGCAACTCCTGACCGAGTGTCGTCGCCGGTTCGTGCAGGCGCGGAACGGCAGCACGCAGATAGGCGATCAGGCTGCGCAGGACCGTGGACGCTTGCGTCGAACCGGCATCGACCAGCGCCTGCACGTTGGCCAGCGTGTTGAACAGGAAATGCGGCGCGACCTGCGCCTGCAGCAAATGCAGACGCGCATCGAGCGCCTGGCGTTCAAGTTCGCTGCGCTCGAGGTCGAAAGCCAGCGCCTGATTTCGCGCCAGCGCATCCTTCTGTCGAACCAGCGCTGCCAGCGCTGCCCACGGCGCCAGCAGCAGGAACATGAACATCAGTGCGGAGAAGCCTTGCAGTCGCGCCGGGTCTTGCCAGAACGCCGGTCCTCCAGCCTTGGTCGACAGCACGTAGATCACGAACGTCGCCACCGGCATGGCCATCGCCACGCCGACGACCTGCAGAACCCAGCGCGCGAGCCAGGTCGGCAACCGCTTCGGCCACTGCTCGAACAAGCCGAACACCAGCATCGCGATCAGCCCGAGCAGCAGCGTACGATCCAGGATCGTCACGATGCCCGACTTCCAGCCAAGGCTCATCAGCAGACCGATCGCAAGCGACGCGCACAGCGTGAAACGCACGCGGCGCCAGCCCAGCAGCAACGCCAGACCGCGCGGCTTTTCAGGAAATGTCGAGATCGGCATCGCGCGAGGATAATCCAATCGGGTGGTCCGCGGCGCCGCGGCCCCGGCTTCTCGTACGCTGGCGCAGGACCCGCACGAACCAGTACAGCGTGACCGCGATGACCAGCAGGACCGGAATTGCGCGCAACCCGAAGGCATGGCGCAAGGGCTCCGGAAACACCTTGGGTTGGCCGACGAAAAACGACGCGGTCGCAATGAACATGGCGAAGCCCATGCGCCACAAGTGCCGGGCTACGCGCCGCGCTCCCTCGATCTTCCCCGCGTGCAGCACTCTCGCGTCACCCAGCGCTGCGAGCAGGCCGACCGCGCCGAACAGGAAGAACGGCTGCGGTGGCAGGCCGTCGAACCTGCCGTCAGTACTGTACAGCGCGGCGAAAGCGAAGGCGGAATGGGATGCCCCCAGTGCCAGCGCCATGAACATGAGCACACCCAGCAGCGCGCGCGACTGTTCGACCGAACATCGCACCGTGAGCCAGGCCGTGCTGACCAGATAGAAGGTCAGCACGCCGCCCAGTGCCGTTCCGCGATCCGGCTTCAGTGCGGCCATGAACGCGCCGCTCGCGGACATGCACAGCATGGCCACCACGAAAACCGTGCCACTGCGTCGATGCAGCGTCGAACCCTTCGTCGCGCACAGCGCAATGGCGCCTGCGCCGATGGCAGCAATCCGGCGATGATGTGAAGGATCTTCAGTCCCGGCATGGACGTACTCCGAGTGCGTACCACCACTTTGTCCTTCGCCAGCAAGCACTCTCAAGCCGCATGCGACGAACGACGCGACGGCAGGATCGAGTCCCGACGCACGCTGATGAACGGCATCGCGTTTGCGCACGATGCGGCGGCTGTCTTGACCAGCGCCGGGCGCAACACCGATGATGATTGCCTGTCCGTGAATGCAGGAACTCGTCGTGAAGGCACATCGCGGCGTACCGACATCGCTGTCGCGCCGAAGTCTGCTCAAGGGAGCCGCCGCGCTGGTCGGCTCGGGCGCGCTTGCCGCGACAGCCCTGGGAAACACCCGAGGCAACGGCGGCTGGAGGCTGATCGAGACGGCCCGCGACAGCGCTCATCGCCTGACGGCCGTCGCCGAGCCTCGCAAAGGGCCTTCAGGCGCTGCAGCCATACGCTGCGATCCGCGCAGGACCGCGCAGGCCATCATCGGTTTCGGCGGCGCGCTGACCGAGAGCGCGGCTCATGTGCTGCAGCAGCTGCCTGACGATCGCCGCCGCGCGGTATTGCGCGCGTACTATGACCTGGCGCAAGGCATCGGCTACACGCTCGCACGCACGCCGATGACGAGCTGCGATTTCTCGCTGTCGAGCTGGAGCCTCGACGATGTCGCCGGCGACCTCGAGCTGAAGCATTTTTCGCTCGAGCCGATGCGCGCACGCCAGCTGCCGCTGATTCGAGATGTGCAGCAAATTGCCGGTGCCGGAAAGTTCCGCCTCCTCGCCTCGCCGTGGAGCCCGCCGGGGTGGATGAAGACCAGCGGCAACATGCTGCGCGGCGGCAGCCTGCGCGCCGATTGCGCCGATGCATGGGCGGCCTACTACGTACGCTTCGTCCAGGCCATGCGCGACGAACATCTGCCGGTGTGGGCGCTGACCGTGCAGAACGAACCGGATGTGTCGCAACCCTGGGAATCGTGCCGCTATTCGCCGCACGACGAGGCGGACTTCATCGCCCGGCACCTCGGACCCGCCTTGCAACACGCACGCCTCGGCGACATTCGCCTCTACGGCTGGGACCACAATCGCGATGGCCTGCTCGAACGCGCCAGTGCCTTGCTCGGCGATCCCGCCTGCGCAAAATACCTGGCCGGCCTGGCGCTGCACTGGTATGGCGAAGAACTGTTCGACGCGTCGCGGCAGGTGCTGGCGAAATTTCCGGATACGCAAATCCTGTTCACGGAAGGCTGCGTCGAGGGCGGCCCGCATGCCGGCGAATGGGCGCCAGCCGAGCGCTACGCACGCAACATGATCGGCGACTTCAGCAACGGCATCTGCGGTTTCATCGACTGGAATATCGCGCTCGACATGCAGGGAGGGCCGAACCACGTCGGCAATTTCTGCCATGCGCCGGTCCTGGTCGATGCCGCGGCCGGCGCGGTCCACTACCAACCCTCGTTCTACTACATCGCACACTTCAGCCGGTTCGTACGGCCCGGCGCGAAGTTGGTCGGACTGTCGAACGATTCAAGCGTGGCGGCGATCGCGTTCGTCAACCCCGATCAGTCGGTTGTCGTGATCGTCGTCAACCCTGCCGACGACGCGGCGGACTTCTCGCTCGCCGTGGCCGACGACACACGTTCATGCCGCGTTCCGGCGCACGCGATCCAGACCTATCTCGTCGCGCGCTGACTTAGCAGCCGAACAGCGAGCGTCTGATCCAGGAGGCCGCTTGATGAGACCTCGGTCGTAGAGGTGCCCCAGCAAATGTCAAACTGCTACTGCCTCCCCGGCAGAGCTGGGGAAATTCTCGGTCTTGTCTAGGACGCCGACGCCCGCTGTCCTTCGCGCCTGCTGCCGGAGTGAACGAGTTGCGCAAGACGCCGTACCGCAACTGAAACGATCGGATAATCGGTCACGACCTGGGTGCGCATGTCGTCGAACATGCCGAGCGTGAACTTGAGCGACGGATCGTCGCGATTGAGCCATCCGGCAACCAGTTCGGCGCCCTTGCCGGTGCCGCCGCGCTCGAGAATCTGCGCGGTCAATGCACGATGCTGCGAGTACAACTCGTCACGCAGGCTGCCGCGCGCCTGGGCGTGCCAGCGCGATTCGACCGGCAGCTCCTCGATCTTGCCCATCAGCCAGGACAGGTGCAATGCCTCGCCGAGCTCGAAGTAGACCTGAGCGGCGCGATCGATCTCGAGCTTGTGTTCTGCGGCAGTGTGGATGATGTCGAGACCGGATCCCGGCGTCGGCAGTGCGGCCAGTTCGGTACTCAGGGTCGCCGGGAAACCGGCGTCGATCCAGCGCTGGTTGTCGGCGTCGAAGCGCGCACGCTCGCGCGCGGTGATGACGTCGGGAATGCGCTTGCGCAGCTCGCGCATGCCGTCGTGGTAGCGCGCCACGGCAGCCGCGATGTCGAGACGGGTTTCGGCGTGGTTGAGCAGCCAGCGCGTCATGCCGCGCAGCGTCGCCCAGATCACCAGCAGCGCATCGATCTGCGCATTGCCGTTGACCTTGCCGTCGAGCGCTTCGATGGCGGCCCACATCGATCGCGCATCGAGTATCTCTCGCGTGATGTTGAACGCGCGCGCGACCTGCGCCGGCGTCTTGCCGGTGTCTTCGCCCATGCGCATGACGAAGGTGGCCCCCATGCGGTTGACCATCGAGTTGGTCACTGCGGTGGCGATGATTTCGCGCTTCAGCCGGTGACGCTCCATGTGCGTGGCGTACTTCTCCTGCAGCGGCTCGGGAAAATAGCGGCGCAGTTCCTTGGACAGGTACGCATCTTCCGGCACGTCCGAGTCGAGCAGCTGCTGGAACAGCACGATCTTCGAATACGACAGCAGAATCGACAGTTCGGGCCGGGTCAGTCCCTGCCCACGCGCCTTGCGCTGGGCGAACTCCGCGTCGCTCGGCAGGAACTCGATCTGCCGGTCGAGCAAGCCCTGATCTTCGAGCACGCGGATGAAATGGCGCTTGGCGCCGATGCGCGAGACCGACATGCGCTCCATCACGCTGATCGCCTGATTCTGACGATAGTTGTCGGCCAGCACGAGTCGCTCGACTTCGTCGGTCATCGCCGCGAGCTGCGTGTTGCGCGCTTCCATGCTCAACTCGCCGCGCTGCACCGCGTCGTTGAGCAGGATCTTGATGTTGACCTCGTGGTCGGACGTGTCGACGCCGGCCGAATTGTCGATGAAGTCGGTGTTCAGCAGCACCCCCTTGAGGGCCGCCTCGATGCGACCGCGTTGCGTGGCACCGAGATTGCCGCCCTCGCCGACCATCCTGCAGCGCAGTTCGTTGCCGTTGACGCGGATCGCATTGTTGGCACGATCGCCGGCATCGGCGTTGGTTTCGCTTTCGGCCTTGATGTAGGTGCCGATGCCGCCGTTCCAGAGCAGATCGGCCGGCGCCATCAGGATCGCTTTCATCAGCTCGTTCGGCGACTGCGCGCCGGCGTCGCCGGCGATGCCGAGCGCGGCGCGCGCCTCGGCCGAAACCGGGATCGACTTCGCCGAGCGCGGAAAGATACCGCCGCCAGTGCTGATCAAAACCGGATTGTAGTCGGCCCATGACGAACGCGGCAGCTTGAACATGCGTTCGCGCTCCGCGAACGATACGGCGGCGTCCGGATTCGGGTCGATGAAGATGTGGCGGTGGTCGAATGCTGCGAGCAGGCGCGTATGCCTGGACAGCAGCATGCCGTTGCCGAACACGTCGCCGGACATGTCGCCGATGCCGACCGTGGTGAAGTCCTCGCCCTGGCAGTCGCGGCCCAATGCGCGGAAATGGCGCTTGACCGATTCCCAAGCACCCTTGGCCGTGATGCCCATGCCCTTGTGGTCGTAACCGACCGAGCCGCCCGAGGCGAACGCATCGCCGAGCCAATAACCATGTTCGGCCGAGATCGCGTTGGCGATGTCGGAAAAAGTGGCGGTGCCCTTGTCGGCCGCGACGACCAGATACGGATCGTCGGCATCGTGGCGCACGCAATTTTGCGGATGCACGACCTTGCCGTCGACGAGGTTGTCGGTGATGTCGAGCAATCCGTTGATGAACAGCCGGTAGCAGGCAATGCCCTCGGCGAGCACCGCGTCGCGATCGCCGCCGATCGGCGGCCGCTTGACGAAGAAGCCGCCTTTCGACCCGACCGGCACGATGACGGTGTTCTTGACCATCTGCGCCTTGACCAGGCCGAGCACCTCGGTGCGGAAGTCCTCGCGCCGGTCGGACCAGCGCAGGCCGCCGCGCGCGACCGGACCGAAGCGCAGGTGCACGCCCTCGATACGCGGCGCATAGACGAAGATCTCGCGATAAGGCTTTGGCTTGGGCAGATCCGTCACTTTCGCCGGATCGAACTTGAAGCTGACGTACTCGCGCGCCTTGCCGCCCGGTGTCTGGTAGTAGCTGGTGCGCAGGCAAGCGCCGATCAGTCCGGCGTAGGCGCGCAGGATGCGGTCTTCATCGAGGCTGCCGACATTGTCGAGCAACGCGCGCAGGGCGCCGGTGATCGCCTGCATCTGCACTTCGCGCTGCTCGCCGCGCGCCTTGACTACGGCCTCGACGACGACCGGGTGATGCTTGTCCATCGACTCGGGCAACAGCGTTTGCAGCTCTTTCTGCAGGCGCCTGCGTGCGCCCTCGATGACGACCTTGCTGCTCGACTCGCGGTCCGGGTCGAACTTCGCCTCGAACAGCTCGACCAGCAGGCCGGCCATCAGCGGATAGCGGTTCAGCGTTTCCTCCATGTAGGCCTGCGAGAACGGCACGCCGGTCTGCAGCAGGTACTTGCACAGGCCGCGCAACACCGACACCTGCCGCCAGTCGAGATTGGCGCTCATGATCAGCCGGTTGAAGCCGTCGTTTTCGGCCTGCCCGCGCCAGATGCGCTCGAAGCTCGCGGCGAACGTATCCCGGATCTGCTCGACGTCGAAGCTGCAGGTCGAGGCATCCTCGACATCGAAGTCCTGGATGAAGATCGTCGTGCTGCCGACGCGCATTTCGTACGGATGTTCGGAGAGGATCTTCAGGCCCATGTTCTCGAGCATCGGCAACGCTTCGGACAACGTGATCGGTGCGCGGTAGCGGAACAGCTTGAAGCGCAGGTCGTCGCGCCGATTGCGCGACAGATAGAGCGAAATGCGGATGTCGTCGGCGTCCTTCAGGCTCGCGGCAGCCTCGACATCGGCCGCGGCGACATGCGGCGTGACTTCCTCGATGTAACCCGCCGGAAGCGCCTTGCCGAACCGGCTCGCCAGCTTGCCGCCTTTTTCTTCGCCATGTTTCTGCAGCAGGATGTCGCGCAGTTCGTCGTGCCAGTTGCGTACGATGTGGGCGATCTTTTCTTCGATGTCGGCCACGTCGAATTGCGGCTTTTCGCCCGTCTTGGGCCGGATGATCAGGTGCAGTCGGGCCAGCACCGATTCGGTGACCTGGATCGACGAATCGACGCGCTCGCCGCGGAATGCGCGCTTGAGCAGGCTTTCGATGCGCTCGCGCACGTCGGTGGTGATGCGGTCGCGAGGGACGAACACCAGGCACGAGAAGAAACGTCCGTACTTGTCGCTGCGCACGAACAGACGCGAACGCGACCGGCCCTGCAGGTGCAGGATGCCGGTGGCCATCGCAAACAGTTCTTCTTCGCTGGCCTGGAACAGTTCGTCGCGCGGCAGCGTCTCGAGAATGTTGCGCAGGGCTTTGCCGGAATGCGAATCGCGGCGCAGCCCGGAGCGTTCCATCACCGCCTCATACTTCTGCCGCACCAGCGGAATGTCCCATGGTCGGCGCGTGTACGCGCCCGATGCGTACAATCCGAGGAAGCGATGCTCGACGACCGGCACACCCGTGGCGTCGAATTCGAGCACGCCGATGTAGTCCATGTGGCCGGGCCGGTGCACGGTGGCGCGCGCATTGGTCTTGGTCAGGATCACAGCATCAATTGCGCCGGATTGCGGCAGGTCGCGAGCGACCAAGGACTTCAGTGAACGCGGCGCGAGCGAACGCTCGCCGCCTCGAAGCACGCCGAGCCCGGTCGTCTCGACCGCTTGCAGCACATCCTCGTTGCCGGCCTGCACGACGCGATATTCGCGGTAGCCGAGAAACGTGAAGTGATCGTTGGCGACCCAGCGCAGGAATTCCTGTGCCTCGGCGACAGCTTCTGTCGCGAGCGGCGTCTTCTGCTGCCCCATCTCGTTGGCGATCGCCAGCATCCGGTCGCGCATCGCGCTCCAGTCGTTGACGCTGTTCGCAACATCCTGCAGCGACTCGCGCACTGCCCGTTCGACGCGCTCGAATACGGCCGGCTCGGTTATGCGGTCGACTTCGATGTGCATGACCGATTCGGCCTTGCCCTTGCCTGTGCCGTCGGCGCCGAGGCTCAGGATGTGCCCGCCCGGGTCACGCTCGACGTTGTAAACCGGATGGATCACGGTGTGCAGCAGTGACCCGGAATCGGCCACGGCAATGCCGACCGAGTCGACCAGGAACGGCGCATCGTCGGTCGCGATCTGGATCACCGAGTACACCGATTCCCAGCCGTGATCCTGCAGGTTGGGGTTGAACACGCGTACGCTCGGCGTACCGCGGCGCCGGACGCGAAGGAAATCGAGCAATCCGAGGGCCATCGCTGCCCAGGTCTCCGCGCTGCGCGCCGCGAGATCCTCGGGCGCCACCCGCTTGAGCAGGTGCAGAGCGAATGCTTGCGCCTGCGACGTTTGCGCCGGCGTCAGACGCTGCGCCAGTCGATCGAGAACTGCTGCGACATCCGTCGCCGGGACGGAGGGTTGCGCGCTCATGGAGAATCCGTTGGAGTGGCTGATCCGAGGGGGCGCTAGGATAGCGCTACGACCGACGCCTAGCCAGCCGAACAGCGGGCCGATGGCGCGGTAAATGCATGGCAGGGCATGGGCTTCCATGACCTTGGCCAGTTCATTCGTGCGCGAGCACTCCGGCATTCTCCTGCTTCGGGACATTACACATTTGATCGAAAATGCCGATACCACCCCATTACCCGTCCGCTCCGGAATCTCGGCCGGCTTGGTGCTGCTGTTCGCGGCGCTGGCGACGATCCTGAGCGCGGTCGGCTTGCGTGTCTGGCAGACGACCGACCGCTTCGTCAGCGACAACAACCGGGTCTCACACAGCTATGAAGTCGAAGGCCAGGTGTCCGAAGTGCTCGCGGACCTGGGCACATTGCAGGCCGACGCAATCGGCTATGCGGTCACCGGGGACCAGCTGCGGCTGGCGCGCTTCAACGGCCAGCTGCCTCTGCTGGACAATGACCTGAAAGAGCTGGCGAACCTGGTCCAGGACAATCCGGTGCAGGTCGGCCATGTCGGAGAATTCACGCGCAGCGTCCTGCAGCAGCGCGATGCGGCCGTTGCAACGGTCGACGCCCGGCTGAACTCAGGCACCTTGCCGCCGACGATCTCCGACCTCGGCATCAACGCGGTGCGCGGCATGTCACGCACTGTCCTGGATGAGGAAGACAAACTGCTGCACCAGCGCCACGTCGCTACCGAGCGCACATCGAACGCGACGCAGGTGCTGACCACGATCGCCATCGTATTCAGCCTGGTGTTTCTCGCCATCGCCTATGGATTGGTCGCCGCCGCAACGCGGCGCAGTGTCCGCGGTCACGCCGAACTGCGCGATGCGAACGCGCAACTCGGCGCGGCACTCGCAGAAACGCGCCGCATCGGCGAAAGCATGCAAAAGCTCGGTCAGCTTGGCGAGATGCTGCAAAGCTGCCGCGAACTCGATGAGGTGCGCGCAGGACTGGGTGGCGCGCTCGGCGACCTGCTGCCTCAACTCGGCGGGCGCCTGGCGCTGATCAACCCGTCCCAGAACCTCGCCGCGATAGGTGCACATTGGGGCCGGCATGCGTTGCTGGCAGAGTCGATATTCTCCCCGGAAGACTGCTGGGCCTTGCGACGCGGCCAGGCCTACCCGCTGGCAGGTACCAGCGCCGGTTTCGTGTGCAAACATATCGAGTTGCCGTCGGACGATTATCCCGACGCCGGTTACTTGTGCGTGCCGCTGGCCGCGCAGGGCGAAGTGATCGGCGTGCTGACCTTCGACGGGCCCAACCAGCCGTCGGCGGCCGAGCGCCGGATCGCACTTGCCGCCGGAGAACAGCTTGCTCTTGCGCTCGCCAACCTGCGCCTGCAGGAGAGTTTGCGTACCCAGTCGATCCGCGATCCGCTGACCGGGTTGTTCAACCGCCGCTACCTGGAAGTTTCGCTCGAACGCGAAGTGATGCGCGCGGTACGCCGCTCGCAGCCGCTGGCGGTGCTGATGCTCGATATCGATCACTTCAAGCGCTTCAATGACAGCCACGGTCACGACGCCGGCGATGCGCTGTTGTCGAAGTTCGCCGAAGTCCTGCAACGCTCGGTGCGCAACGAGGATATCGCCTGCCGCTACGGCGGCGAGGAATTCACCGTCGTCATGCTCGAGGCCGATGCGAAAGTTGCCGAGCGCTGTGCCGAACAGATCCGGGAGGCCGTGGCGGCGATGAGCGTCGAACACCGGCGCGAGCAACTGCCACACGTGACCGTTTCGATCGGCTACGCCGCCCATCCGCACGACGCGCGCAACGCCGACGAGCTGCTGCGCCGCGCCGATGCCGCGCTATACCTCGCCAAGAAAGCCGGGCGCGGCCGCGTCGTCGCGGCCGGCGACGATGAAGCGAGCTTCGCTTCTGCCTGACGCAAGCCGACGACACGTGTCCTACAGGGAGCTGAAACAGCCTGGATCAAGTGCTGCAGTTAGAGATCGCCGAGGAACGCAGCCGATTCAGCGGAAACTGCCCGGAGCCGAAATTCGGCAGCGGTGAGTCGTAGCGAAACGGGCCATTGCGCGCAATGGCGAGACGCTGGATTTCGCCGGTGCTTCGTAGTTTTCGGCGATCTTCGCGCCGCGGAGAGCGTTCGAGCGAGCGGTGCCGCAGGCACCGCGCTCGATCGCGGCGATATCTGGAGTCGTCTCGGGATCAGCGCAGTCCGGTCTCGTTGCGCGCAATGACGAGACGCTGGATTTCGCTGGTACCTTCGTAGATCTCGGTGATTTTGGCATCACGGAAGTAGCGCTCCAACGGCATTTCCTTCGAGTAGCCCATGCCGCCGTGGATCTGCACGGCCTGATGCGTGATCCACATGGCCGTTTCGGAGGCGAAGAGCTTTGCGACCGAGGCCTCGGTGCCGAAGCGCGAGCCGGACTTTTCCGCCTCGCCCTTGGCAAACGCGGCGCGCAAGGTCAGCAGCGTCGCGGCGTCAAGACGGCACTTCATGTCGGCAATCTTTGCCTGCGTCATCTGGAACGTGCCGATCGGGTGGCCGAACGCCTTGCGTTCGCGCGCATAGTCAAGGCTGGCCTCGTATGCGGCGCGCGACAGGCCTACCGCCTGCGACGCGATGCCGATGCGCCCGGCGTCGAGGACGCCCATCGCGATGCCGAAGCCTCTGCCTTCCTCTCCGAGCATGTCGGCGGCGGGACAAACGTACTCGGTGAATTCGATTTCGCAGGTCGCCGACGCGCGGATGCCGAGCTTCGGTTCGGTCTTGCCGGCGTGGAAGCCGGGACGCGAAGTATCGATGATGAACGCCGACACGCCCTTGGCGCCCTTTCCCGGGCTCGTGATCGCGAACAGCACGATGTACTTCGCCACAGGACCCGACGTGATCCAGCTCTTCTTGCCGTTGATGACCCAGCCGCCGTCGGCGTTCTTCGCCGCGCGCGTGTGCATGTTCGACGCATCGGAACCGGACTGCGGCTCGGTCAGCGCATACGCGCCGATAGCGTGGCCTTCGGCGATCGCGCGCACGTATTTCTGTTTCTGTTCCTCGTTGCCGTATTTCAGGATGCCGTTGCAGTACAGCGTGTTGTTCACCGACATGATGGTCGAATGCGCGCAATCGGCCGCGGCGATCTCGATCATCGCCAGCACATAGCCGATCGGATCGAGGCCGGCGCCGCCGTATTCGTGCGGCACTTCGATGCCCATCAGGCCGAGCGCGCCCATCTCCTTGATCGTCTCGAGCGGGAACTCGCCGCTCTTGTCGAACTCGGCGGCGATCGGTGCGATGCGCTTCTGCGCGAAGTCGCGCGCGACGGACTGGATCGACAACTGATCTTCTGTAAAGCGGAAATCCATGACATTTCCTCTGGTCTGAGCGTGACGCGCGCTCCAGCCCTCCCGTTCAAGAGAAGGGTTGGGTGGGGATGGTGTTGAACGCGATGCACTCGGCACCGGGCGACTGTCCCCTTCCCGGCGCTCCCTCGAAGGCGGCCGCCAAGCTCGCTGATTTTACCGGTTTCGCGCCGCCGGCGTCTTGCCGAGCGCGGCGAAGTCACATGGGCTGCCGCGCAGACGCTGGCGCAGCATCCACGCCAGCAATCCTTCCGTGCCGTAGGCGCGGTGCCAGATCGGATGCATCTCTTGCGGATACTCGGTGTAGCGCGGATCGCCGCCCTCCGCGCGCAGCGCACGCACGACTGCACGCGAACCGACCATCGCGCCGCCATACCCGGTCTCGACATCGGTGTCATTGTCCTTCGCACCGTGGAATATCCACTGCGGCACGCCGGCGATCGGCGCCAGACCGCTCGTTTCCGTCATGCCGGACATCGGCACGCCGGCAGCGAAGCATTGCGGCCACGCTTTCAGCGTCTCCCACACACCGGTGCCGCCGTCGGAAATGCCGGTCAGATAGATACGTCGCGGGTCGATCGGAAAGCGCTTGATCGCGTCGGCAATGACCGCCGAGATGCGCCGCGGCGGCCAATAGCCGCCGGTCGTCTGCGGCGCAATGTATACGAGTGGCACATCGGCCTCGAACGCGCGGTCGACCAATTCCAGTGAACCGTTACCGTAACCGACCAGTTGCGACTCGTTGTCGGTGCCGTCTTGCCAGTCGCCGTGCAGGAACACGATCAGCGGCAGCCGTTCACCATGTTCACGGCCGGGCGTCTGCAGGGCGCGATACGGCACCTTCTGCGTGTCGGCCGTCCAGAACTTTGCCAGTTCGTCGTATTCGACCGCATCTGCATTCGTCCAGCCGAAGACCGCTGCGAGCACCATCAGCGAACAGCGCACGAACCAGAGAAGTGCGGAAGATTGAACCACGAAGAACGCGAAGAACACGAAGGAAATGCATTCTAGGCGGTTTCCTCCCGGTCGAGAATCTTCTGCTTCCCACCGCACTACCCGCCGCATGCGACCACGCCGGGCGGTCCCGGCCGTCCACACTCACACGTCACCGCTTCTTTCATGTTCTTCGTGGTCCTTCGTGGTTCAGGCTTCGCCTTGGCGCTTCGACAGGCCCAAAAACATTGACGCTGGCCGTCCGGACGGCTAATCTAGCTATCTATCTCTTAATCAAGATGGAAGGATATTTTGGACCTCGGCTCGACCACCGCGCTGCTGCGCCTGCTGTCGGATCCGACCCGGGTGCGATTACTGGCTGTGCTCGAGCGCGAGGAACTGACCGTGGCCGAGCTGTCGGCGGTGCTGCGTCTGGCGCAGCCGCGCGTATCGACGCACCTGGCCAAGCTCAAGGAAGCTGATCTCGTGCGCGACCGCCGAGCCGGCGTATCGGCATATTACCGCCTGAATGCCGATCTCGGTGCCAAGCCGACCGCGCTGCTGCAGGCGCTGCGCAAAAACGTCAACGATGCCTTCATCGATGACGATGCACGCCGCCTGCCGACGATCCTGGCGCAGCGCGCGCGCGCCGAAGGTTGGGCTGACAGTGTCGCCGGCGACATGGAGCGGCACTATTCGCCGGGCCGCACCTGGGAGGCGATGGCACGCGCACTGACCGGGCTGATCGACAGCGGCGACGTGCTCGACATCGCATCGGGCGACGGTGTGCTGGCCGAGCTGCTCGCCCCGCATGCGCGATCAATCCTGTGCCTCGACGCAAGCGAACGCGTCGTCGGCGCTGCGCGGACGCGCCTGAAGGCATTCGCCAACGTCGAGGTCCGGCTCGGTGACATGCATGCGCTCGATGCTGGTTCGCGCAAGTTCGACCTTGTGCTGCTGATGCAGGCCCTCACCTACAGTGACCGGCCGGGCAAAGTCATTGCCGAAGCGGCGCGCGTGCTTCGCCCGGGCGGTCGCCTGCTGGCGACCACGCTCGCCCGCCACGCGCACCGCGCAGCGGTCGAGCCGTTCGACCATCGCAATCTGGGTTTCCGCGAAGAGGAGCTGCGCGAGTTTGCAACAAAGGCCGGCCTCAAGGTGCTCAGCTGCGAGCGGCTGACGCGCGAGCGCCGCGCGCCGCACTTCGAAGTCCTGTCTCTGTTGGCACGAAATGAAAGAAAGAGCGTTTGACGCGGATTGCGCGGATCAGCAGAGAACGCGGATTTTCGCGGATGAAGATGTATACAGGTACGTACGAGCGTTCGCCGCCGGAGCTCCCGGCCATTCGCATTCGTGTTGATGTTTCTGGTCCGCGTCAATGCGCGTTCATCCGCCTTGATCTGTCTTGATCCGCGTTCAACAAGGCTCTTGCAGGAGAAAACACCATGAAGAACGTGTTGCCGTGGCTGAATCCGCAACGCACGCAGAGCCTGCTAGGTGCGCTGGCACAGCGCATCCTGATCATCGATGGCGCGATGGGCACGATGCTGCAGAGCTACAAGCTCGACGAGGCGGGCTATCGAGGCGGGCGCTTCGGCGACGGCCGTGACGCGCATACCGCTCACGAGCATCACGGTCCGGGCTGTGACCTGCAAGGCAACAACGACCTGCTGTCGCTGACGCAACCGAACATCATCCAGGCCGTGCACAGCGCCTATCTCGATGCCGGCGCCGATCTGATCGAGACGAACACGTTCAATTCGACGACGATCAGCCAGGCCGACTATCACCTCGAACATCTCGCCTACGAACTCAATCGCGAAGGCGCCCGTCTCGCGCGCGAATGCTGCGACAGCGCCGAGACGAAGACGCCCCGGGAAAATGGGCACGACAAGCCACGCTTCGCGATCGGCGTACTCGGACCGACCAGCCGCACCGCGTCGATTTCGCCGGATGTGAACAACGCAGGTTTCCGCAACGTCACGTTCGAGGAGCTGGCGGCGGCCTATGCCGAAGCGGCCAAGGGCTTGCTCGACGGCGGCGCCGACGTATTGATGGTCGAGACGATCTTCGACACGCTCAACGCCAAGGCCGCCCTGTTCGCGATCGCACAGGAGTTCGAGCGCCGTGGCGCGCGTGTGCCGATCATGATCTCCGGCACGATCACCGACATGTCCGGGCGCACGCTGTCGGGCCAGACCGCTGAGGCGTTCTATTACTCGTTGCGCCACGCGCAGCCGCTGTCGATCGGCCTGAACTGCGCGCTCGGCGCCACCGAGCTGCGCGCGCACGTCGATGCGCTGGCTCAGGTGGCAGAGTGCTACGTGAGCGCGCATCCGAACGCAGGGCTGCCGAATGCATTCGGCGAATACGACGAAACGCCCGAGCAGATGGCGGCGATCATCGGCGACTTCGCGCGCAGCGGCCTGGTCAACTTCGTCGGCGGCTGCTGCGGTACGACGCCGGCGCATATCCGCGCGATCGCCGAGGCGGTGCGTGGCGTGACCCCGCGCACACTGCCTTCGGGACAGCAGGTTGCCGCCTGAGGCAAGGCCCAAAGATTGAACCACGAAGAACACGAAGAACACGAAGAGAAGCCAGTGACTAAGAGAGACCATCGGATACCAGGGGCGGGGCATATCGCCGATGTGCAAGATTCTCATTCCGCTATCGCCCGGCAATGCTTTCCTTCATGTTCTTCATGTTCTTCGTGTTCTTCGTGTTCTTCGTGTTCTTCGTGTTCTTCGTGGTTCGATCTCTTGATTTTCAATCAGCTCCACAAACAATGAGCGCACGCTACACACGCCTGTCCGGCCTCGAGCCTCTGGTCATCACGCCGGAGCTTCTGTTCGTCAACATCGGCGAGCGTACCAACGTGACCGGCTCGGCTGCGTTCAAGAAGCTGATCAAGGACGATCGTTTCGAGGAGGCGGTCGAGGTCGCGCGCCAGCAGGTGGCGAACGGCGCGCAGATCCTCGACGTCAACATGGACGAAGGACTGATCGACTCCGAAGCGGCGATGGCGCGATTCCTGAACCTGATCGCAGCCGAGCCCGACATCGCGCGCGTCCCGGTCATGGTCGACTCGTCGAAGTGGACGGTGATCGAATCGGGCCTGCGCTGCCTGCAAGGCAAGGGCGTGGTCAACTCCATCTCGATGAAGGAAGGCGAGGAAATCTTCATCGAGCACGCACGCAAGGTGCTGAACTACGGTGCCGCGGTCGTCGTGATGGCGTTCGATGAGGTCGGCCAGGCCGACACGAAGACGCGAAAAGTGGAAATCTGTACTCGCGCCTATCGCATCCTGACCGAAGAAGTCGGCTTTCCGCCGGAAGACATCATCTTCGATCCGAACATCTTCGCCATCGCGACCGGCATCGACGAGCACAATAACTACGCCGTCGACTTCATCGAAGCCACACGCGAGATCAGGGCGACGCTGCCGCACTGCCATGTCTCGGGCGGCGTTTCGAACGTGTCGTTTTCGTTCCGCGGCAACGAGACCGTGCGCCAGGCGATTCACGCCGTGTTCCTCTACCACGCGATCAAGGCCGGCATGGACATGGGCATCGTCAACGCCGGCGCGCTGCCGATCTACGACGACCTCGATGCAGAGCTTCGAGAGCGCGTCGAAGATGTCGTGCTCAACCGCCGCGCCGACGGCACCGAGCGCCTGCTCGAGATCGCCGAACGCTACAAGGGCAAGAAGGGCGAAACCGCCGTCGAAGCACATGCCTGGCGCGAGCTGCCGGTACGCGCACGCCTGAGCCACGCGCTGGTGCACGGCATCGACCAGTACGTCGAAGGCGACACCGAGGAAGCGCGCCAGTTGTCGACGCGCCCGCTCGACGTGATCGAAGGCCCGCTGATGGACGGCATGAATGTCGTCGGCGACCTGTTCGGCGCCGGCAAGATGTTCCTGCCGCAGGTCGTCAAGTCGGCACGCGTTATGAAGAAGGCCGTCGCCTATCTGATCCCGTATATCGAAGAAGAAAAACTGCGCACCGGCGAAGCGCACAAGGCCAACGGCAAGATCGTGCTGGCGACCGTGAAAGGTGACGTGCACGACATCGGCAAGAACATCGTCGGCGTCGTGCTCCGCTGCAACAATTTCGACGTCGTCGACCTCGGCGTGATGGTGCCGGCACAGAAGATCCTCGACGCGGCGAAGGCCGAGCGCGCCGACATGATCGGCCTGTCCGGCCTGATCACGCCGTCGCTCGAGGAGATGAGCCATTTCGCCCGCGAAATGCAACGCCAGGATTTCCACGTGCCGCTGCTGATCGGCGGCGCAACGACGTCGCGCGCTCACACCGCGCTGAAGATCGAACCGCACTACAAGTCGCCGACGGTGTGGGTCAAGGACGCTTCGCGCGCGGTCGGCGTCGCTCAGTCGCTGATCAGCAAGGATCTCGTCGACGACTTCATGGCGAAAATCCGCGCCGAGTACGTCGATATCCGCGAGCGGCACAAGGATCGCGGGCCGTCGAAGCGCCTGGTCCCGCTCGAGCATGCGCGCGGTCAGGCGTTTTCCGGAAACTGGGATACGTATGAACCTCCGGCGCCGCAGCAGCCCGGCATCAGCGTGTTCGACGACTATCCGCTGGCCGAACTGGTCGAGCGCATCGACTGGACGCCGTTCTTCAACACCTGGGAGCTGTCCGGCCACTACCCGCAGATCTTCGACGATGCCGTCGTCGGCGCGCAGGCGCGTGAACTGTTCGACGATGCGCAGGCGATGCTCAAGCGCATCGTCGCCGAGAAGTGGCTGACGGCGAAGGGCGTGATCGGACTGTGGTCAGCGCATCGCGTCGGCGATGACGTAGAAGTGATACTCCCTCTGCCCCAAGCAGCGCTTGGGGGAGAGGGCTGGGGTGAGGGGGGAGCGTCTCCGCAGAATTCGTCCCTGAAGCGCTCTCCGCTCGGCATCCCTGCCTCACCCTCGCCTGCTGCGCGCGATGCCATTCAAGGCATCGCGCAAGCGCAGCAGGCTTGCCCCCCTTACCCAACCTTCTCCCCCGCGCAAGCGCAGGGGAGAGGGCTAAAGCTGCACTTCCTGCGCCAGCAAGTCGACAAGCCGCCCGGCCGTCCCGATTTCTGCCTGGCCGATTTCATTGCGCCGAAGGAATCCGGCGTGTGCGACTGGATCGGCGGATTCGCCGTGACGACTGGCCTCGGCATCGAGCGCATGCTTGCCGAATTCGAGCGTGATCACGACGACTATTCGTCGATCCTGCTCAAGGCGCTCGCCGATCGCCTGGCGGAAGCATTCGCCGAGCGGATGCATGAGCGCGTGCGCAAGGAATTCTGGGGCTACGCGAAAGACGAGGTGCTGACCAACGCCGATCTCGTCGCCGAGAAATACCGCGGCATCCGCCCGGCCCCGGGCTATCCGGCCTGCCCGGACCATACCGAGAAGGCGACCTTGTTCGAGTTGCTCGATGCGACGCGCAACACCGGCATCGAACTGACCGAAAGCTTTGCGATGTACCCCGCCTCTGCCGTCTCGGGCTGGTACTTCAGTCATCCGGACAGCCAGTACTTCGTCGTCGGCCGCGTCGGCAAGGAACAAGTGGAAGATTACGCCCGGCGCAAGAACTGGACGCTGGCCGAAGGCGAGCGCTGGCTGGCGCCGAATCTCGACTACGATCCGGAGTAGTTGCCAACGTTCGACCACAGCGTAGGGCCGGCGCAAGCCTCCGGTCTTGACGCCACAATCACGTTCTCTGCGACACTGTAGGTGGTCATTGCGGCCGGGGTAACCTGGCTGCACGCGCTCTCAGGGGGCCGGCATGAAGACGAAAGCAGTCAATTGCGGAATCTTGCGCGCGCCACGCGCGGCAGTCTCGGCAGTTGGTAACTCCGGCGCGGCAGCGACCGTGCGGTGGAGTTCATGACCGTCATGCGAAATCCGTTCGCAGCGACGATCGGGTTCGGTCTGGCGCTTGCCGGCTGCATCATGGCGGTTACGTTGGCGGTCGGTTTCTGGCAATTCACCGCGGTGAAGCGCGAAACCATCTCGAGGACTCTCGACACGGCGATTTCCGTCGGAATCTACGTGAACGAACAGCGCGCACGCCAGCTCGAGCAGATTTCCCGGGACCTGGCAGCGAATACGGATTTCACCGGCTGGATCATCCAGTCCGTGGATGCCGGGTCGGCGATCACGGAGACGCGCGACGTCACGGCAATCCGTAGCGCACTCGACCAGCGCCGCCGTGACGCGGCACTGGATGCGATCGCACTGCTCGATGCCAAGGGCAAGCTGGTCGCGGAGGTCGGCGATACCTTTCTCGGCGAGCACGTGCTCGGCTCGCTGCCGGTCGTGACCAGGAGCCGTGCCGAACTCGTGCAGGCGTCGGTGACACTCGACGATGACGCCCGCCTGCCCGTCGTGACCGTCACTCCGATCAAGCGGGACGCCGACCTGAAGGCCTTGCTCGTCACCGGCTTGCGCATGCCGGCGGATCTGTCGAAGGCCATAAGCGGCGCCGCCGGAGTGGACGTGGCGTTGATCGCGATCGAACCGACCGGCCCTACCGTCGTCGACTCGACACTGACGCAGTCGGGCAGCGAGCAATTGGCGGCGACGATCGAGCAGGATCGTAAACGCTGGACCAATGCTGCACCATCGAACTTCGAGATTTCGATCGACGCTCAAGCGTGGCCCGCGCGTGCCGCACCGCTGCAGGCTGGTGGCCGCAAGGCGTTCCTCGTCGCTCTCGTTCCACCGGCGCAGATCCAGGCGCTGCTGCATGCCGTCGCGCCGGCCCTGATTGTCGCGATGTTCAGCGCGCTGGTGCTGCTCGTGACGCTCGTCGCTGCCTTCTGGAGGAACGGCGTCGCGCCGCTGACTGACATCGCCAACCTGTCCGAGCGCGCCACGCACGGCGATTTCGCACTCGAGGTCAAGCCGCAAGGGTTCGTGCTGATTCGCCGCCTCGGTACGCTGCTGAACTTCCTGCTCAGGGAACTCGACCGCTACCGTGTACCTCACGGCGTGCCGCGCCGCCGCTCAACCGACAACCTTTGAGTTACTCGTCTCCCGGCGTGCAGCGTTTGCTTGTTGGAGATCACGCGGTCAGGTTTCCTCGGCACTGCCCGGCTCGATGACCTCGGGCTTGTGCTGGCGGATGTGCGTGATGAGGTTGTAGACCGAAACGAATGCGGGAAACAGGTTCGACATGACGCCGACCGAATCGTTCTTGCCGAATGTGAAGTAGAGCAACAACAGCGCGCTGCCACTGATCGACAGCCACCAGAACGACAGCGGCATGACGACGCGGCGCAGCTTCTTGGTCGCGTACAGTTGCACAAACCAGCGTGCCGTGAACAGGAACACGCCGATGTAGCCAATCAACTTCCACGGTGTCACGTTGATGTGATGCAGGTGGAACAGGACCTGGTTCATGTGCGCTTCCCGATGAGGGGTGCCATCGTCAACGCGCAGTGTAGCAAGCTGGTTTACAGCGGTCGCGCAGCCTGCCGCAGGTAGTTGCCTCCGTTAGTGAGACGCCGCCGTCGCACGACGGCTCGATGCGCTCGACGAAAAGGCGCTCGCCGCTGTCGAGCCGATCACGCCAGAACAACGCGGGTCGGACCCGGTCGTCGTAACCTACCCGCTTCCGCAGACAGCACCGGGCAGACCGCTGCGAATGTCCGTCAGGATCGCGTGATCGAGCCAGCGCACCAACGCCCGCGGAAAATCGAACCGTGGCTCAACGCCGAGCGCCGCGCCGATCGCGCATTCCATGTCGGAGCCGGCCTGCAGCTGCGCCAGCGCGGCAATTTCGCCTGCACTGGACACCAGCACCTCGACGCGCCAACGCGGCCGTACGACCAGCGCGAATTCGCGCCGGTCGAGTTTGGCCGGCATCGGCTCGGAGCTGTCGGGCTGATGCGCGAGCCAGAGAGAGACAATCGGAAACGCCGAGGCGGTCCAGGCGCATGCCGGATGCAGCGCGACATGCGAAGCGAGCAATTCCCCCGGCGCCATTGACGTGATCCGTTCGTGACGAATGCCGGCGCCGTCCACCGCGTAATGCGCGCGATGCACGCACCATTCGAGTTCGGCAACGTCGCGCAGGTAAGGCAGCGCTTGCGTCTGCGGGAAATCCCGGACAAACACCCCGAACTGCGCGCCGAACCGGTTCAAGTCACCGCTGATGCTTGGATGCTCGCGTCCGTAGCTGTGCGCCAGGGCGCTGAAGAACTCCTCGCCGACCAAGGTGCGAACGACCGGGTAGGCGTTCGCCAGCGCCTTTGCCCAGGCCGCACGCACGTTGCCGCGGTAAAGCGCCAGTCGATCGAGCAGGCACGGCGCCGGCACAACGAAATCCGCAAGCGTGCGCGTCGCGTCCCCGCCATCGGTCAACGCGGCGGCGAACATCGCCTGCAGGCGTTCAAGCGGCAACGACATCGCCGACTCCGGTCATGGCGCAACACGCGCGGGCACGTGCCGCTTCATCGATCAATACGTCGAGCGCTGGTACATCGGTATCCCACTCGACCAGCGTCGGCAGCGGGCCGAAGCGGCGCAGCGCGTGCTCATACAGCAGCCAGACCGCGTCGGCAACGCGCGCTCCGTGATGGTCGATGACGGCAACGTCGGTCACCAGGTGTCCGGCCAGGTGGATTTCGCCCACGTGTTCGGGCGCGATCGCATCGAGTTGTCCGGCGGCGTCGATGCCGTGGTTGCACTGGTTCACATGAAGATTGTTCACGTCGAGCAGGATGCCGCAACCGGTGCGCGCAGCCAGCTCGTTGAGAAATCCGGCCTCGTCGAATTCGTCGCCGGCAAAACGGATGTAACTCGACACGTTTTCGATCAGCACACGCCGCTGCAGCGCGTCCTGCATCTGCATTACCCGTATTCGCATCAGGTCGAGAGCCGCGCGCGTCAACGGCAGCGGCAGCAAATCGTTCAGCACCATCCCGTCGACGGCACTCCAGCAAAGATGCTCTGACACCAGGCACGGCTCGATGCGGTGCACGAGCCCGGCGAGACGCTCGAGATGTTCGCGCGCATAGCCGGCGGCCGATCCGAGCCCCAGACCGACGCCGTGCAGACTGACCGCATAGCGCTCACGCAGGCGCGTCAGGGCATCGATGTCGTAACCGCCCTCGCCGAAGTAGTTCTCGCTGTGCGCCTCGAGCCAGTCGACGCAGCGGTCGCGCGCCAGCAACTCGCGATAATGCGGCGTGCGCAGGCCGATTCCGACGCCGGCTGCCGCATGCGGCAACGGCTGCGGCGACGGA
This sequence comes from Rudaea sp., assembly GCA_036496665.1. Classification (GTDB taxonomy): domain Bacteria; phylum Pseudomonadota; class Gammaproteobacteria; order Xanthomonadales; family Rhodanobacteraceae; genus Rudaea. Next base: position 35,630 of record DASXKR010000031.1, read on the forward strand.
TTTGTCGTTTGCGCGTTCATATGGGTTTCGCTACGGCTGCGGCCTGTTCCAGCCCCGCCCATGCTACTCCTTGATCGATCTGCGCCGGTTCGACAGCGGTTTGGTTCCGATCCCGGCGGCTACGGTTCACTTGCCGATCGTGGATGGGACGCGGCGACGCAAAAAAGCTTACCTCCGGCTCGACCGGCGCCGCGCAGCCGCGTGCTGTAAGGTTTTTCGATGCCTGCCGTCCAATCGGCCATTCGCAGGCTGGACATCTCGAGGACACCATGGGGAACCCATCGACGGATTTGTCGCGGCCGCGCATCGTCATCGTCGGCGGCGGTTTTGCCGGCGCGAACCTGACGCGCTTGCTGCAGAGGCGTGCGAAGTTCGCCGACATCACGCTGGTGTCGGAGGAAAGCTACACCACGTTCAATCCGATGCTGGCCGAAGTGGTCGGTGCGACGGTATTCCCCGAACATGTCGTTGCACCGTTGCGTGCGACCGTCGGCAGGGCACGCTTCGTCATGGGCACGGTCGGCAGTGTCGACTTCAACGGCAAGCGCCTGCAATGCGACACGCTCAAGGGCAAGGTCGAATTGCCCTACGATCATCTGGTCCTTGCCTACGGCAATCGCGCACGTGTCGACCTGATCGCCGGCATGTCCGAACACGCCGTCGTGCTGAAGACGGTCGGCGATGCGATGCATATCCGCAACCTGGTGCTGCGGCGCCTGGCCCAGATCGAACTCGAATCCGATCCCGCGCTGCGCCGCTGCCTCGGCCACTTCGTTGTGGTCGGCGGCGGCTTTTCCGGCGTCGAAGTCGCCGGTGCGGTCGCCGACAGCCTGCGCGAGATCCGCCGTTACTATCCACTCGTATCCGCGGACGAGCTCAAGGTCACTCTGCTGCAAAGCGTCGACCGGCTGCTGGTCGAACTGCCGCCGTCGCTTGGTCAGGCGGCCGAGCGATCGCTGGTCAAGCGCGGCGTCGATGTGATGACCATGACCGGCGCCTCGGCGATCGGGGCGCGCGACATCACGCTCAACGATGGCAGCGTGCTCAGCGCGGCGACGACGATCTGCACGATTGGCACGGCACCGAACGCATTGACCGCGCGCCTGCAGCCGCTGCCGATGGAACGTGGCCGTGTCGTGTGCCAGCCGGATCTCTCGGTCGATGGCGCCGACGGGATCTGGGCGGTCGGCGATTGTGCTTCGATCCGCAACGGCGACGGCGGTTCTGCTCCGCCGACGGCGCAGTTTGCGATCGCCGAAGCAAGGCATCTTGCCCGGAATCTCATCGCGTACTGCCTCGGCCGGCCTACCAGCGCGTTCAATTACAAGGCGCGCGGCATGATGGCGACGGTTGGCCATCTCAAGGGCGTGGCGACGATTTTCGGGGTCAAGTTGAGCGGCCTGCCGGCTTGGATGCTGTGGCGCGCCTACTATCTGAGCCAGGTACCGACATTCGGCCGCAAGGTACGCATCTTTGTCGAGTGGAGCTGGGGCATGTTCTTTCCGCCCGACATCACGCACTTCCGCTTCACGCGCAGTCACGAATTTGTCGACAGCGACAAGGAGGGCGTGATGCCGGGACAGCAGTCGGTTGTACGCCAGAACGTTGTCCCCGCGTGAGTCAGCCGCGAGTGTTGTGCTCCCTCTCCCCGACAACCTTCGGCGGAGAGGGCTGGGGTGAGGGGGCAACGCGTGGAACGTCGCCGACGCTGTCGCAAGTCGCAGCACTTCCCCTCACCCAACCGTCTCCCCAAAGCCTGGCTTGGGGGAGATGGCATAAAAGGTGGGACCGGCCCGTAACCACAGGATTCGAACACACACAGGAAAACGACATGCAACTCAACAACAAGACCGCACTGGTTACCGGCTCGACCAGCGGCATCGGACTCGGCATCGCGCGTGCTTTCGCCCGCGAAGGTGCCCACGTCATCCTCAACGGCTTCGGCGACGCCGGCGAGATCGAAGCGCTGCGCAGCGGCATCGAGAAGGAGTTCGCCGTCAAGGCACGCTACGACGGCGCCGACATGGCCCGCGCCGACGCGATCGAAGCGATGATGGCCAAGGCGCTCGCCGAATTCGGCAGCATCGACATACTCGTCAACAATGCCGGCATCCAGCACGTCGCACCGATCGAGGAATTTCCGCCGGCCAAGTGGGATGCGATCCTTGCGATCAATCTGTCCGCCGCGTTCCACACGATCCGCCTTGCATTGCCTGCGATGAAGGCGCGCAAGTTCGGCCGCATCATCAATGTCGCGTCGGCGCATGCGCTGGTCGCCTCGCCGTACAAGAGCGCCTACGTCGCCGCCAAGCACGGCGTCGCCGGCCTGACCAAGACGGTGGCGCTCGAAGGCGCCGAGCATGGCATCACGGCCAATGCAATCTGCCCGGGCTATGTATTGACGCCGCTGGTCGAGAAGCAGATTCCGGACACGGCGAAGGCGCGCGGCATCAGCGAACAGCAGGTCATCCGCGATGTGCTGCTGGCGGCTCAGCCGACGCGGCAATTCGTCACGGTCGACCAGGTTGCTGGCCTCGCCGTGTATCTTGCCAGCGATGTGTCGGCATCCACGACCGGAACGATCATCCCGGTCGATGGCGGCTGGACGGCGCACTGAAGAAAGATTTTCAACGCGGATTACGCGAATCGAAGAGCATTTGCGCGGATGGAGCGCAAGCATTGAATCGCTTCATCCGCGTCATCGGTATATATCCGCGCGATCCGCGTTCAAGATCTTTACAACTTGCTTCCTACCGGGACAATCATGGCCACGAAGAAAAACAACATGAAGCGAAAATCGATCAACCTGGCCCTGCAGGGCGGCGGTGCGCACGGCGCGTTCGCCTGGGGAGCGATCGACACGATCCTCGCAGACGGGCGCATCGACATCGAAGCGATCAGCGCGACCAGCGCCGGCGCGATGAATGCGGTCGTGCTGGCCGATGCGCTGACCGATGGTGACCGCGAACATGCGCGCGAACGCCTGACTGCATTCTGGAAAGCAATCGCCGATGCCGGTGCGAAGTACAGCCCGGTCAAGCCGATGCAGGACTGGACCGGACGCACGCTGCCGGTCGAGCAGTCGCCGTTCTACTGGATGTTCGACACGATGCTGCGCGTGTTCTCGCCGTACCAGCTCAATCCGTTCAATTTCAACCCGCTGCGCGACGTGCTCAACCAGCACGTCGACTTCGACAAATTGCGCCGCACGAAGGGAGTCAACGTCCACTTGTGCGCGACCAACGTCGAAACCGGCAAGGTGCGCATCTTCAATCGCAACGAGCTGACGGTCGACACCGTACTGGCATCGGCCTGCCTGCCCTTCCTGTTCCGGACGATCGAGATCGAGGGCTCGAACTACTGGGACGGCGGCTACATCGGCAATCCGGCAATCTTCCCGCTGATCTACGGCTCCAGGAGCTGCGATGTGGTGATCGTGCACATCAATCCGATCGTGCGTCACGGCGTGCCCAAGACCGCGCCTGAAATCCTCAACCGCATCAACGAAATCAGCTTCAACTCCTCGCTGATGCGCGAGATGCGCGCGGTCGCCTTCGTCACGAAGCTGATCAGCCAGAAGAAGCTGAAAGCCTCGGAAATGAAGCAGATGCTGATCCACTCGATCCGCGACGACGAAGCGATGACCGCGCATTCGGTGGCCTCGAAGCTGAGCCCGGACTGGCAATTCCTGAGTGCGCTGCGCGACAGCGGCAGTGCGGTGACGCAACGCTGGATGCGCACGCACTATCGGGATATCGGCGAGCGTTCGTCGGTAGACCTCGAGGCTGAATTCTTGTAGACGCGACGCGTACATTTCTCGTCGTCCCGGCGGCTTCCAATGGCGGAGCTGGTCAAGCCGGGACCCAGCGCCATTCCAATGGCGCGAAGGACTCCAGCTTTCGCCGGAATGACGAGCGTATTAGTCCAGCCTTTGCAGATTCTTTCTATTTTCAACTCGTTACCGGAGAGCACACGTGAACCGTGACCAGATCCTCGCCAGCAGTTCGATGCCGCCGGCCAGCCCGAGCTACCCGCGCGGGCCGTATCGTTTCGTCAATCGCGAATACTTCATCATCACCTACGAAACCGATCCGCAGGCGATCCGCGATGCACTGCCCGAGCCGCTCGAACCGGATGGCTCGAACACCGTGCTGTACGAATTCATCCGCATGCCTGATTCCAGCGGCTTCGGCGACTACACCGAATCGGGCATCGTCATTCCGGCGAAATTCCGCGGCGAATCAGTCAACTTCACCGCGCAGATGTACCTCGACTGCGACCCGTCGATCGCCGGCGGCCGCGAGATCTGGGGCTTTCCGAAGAAACTCGCAGCGCCGAAGCTCGGCGTTTCCAACGGCACCTTGACCGGGCGCCTCGAGTTCTCGGGCCAGCCGGTTGCAATCGCCACGATGGCCTACAAGCACCGGAGCCTGCGCCATTGTCCGCAGGATCACGCGCAGTGCGACTTCCACGCGCTCGAACACAAGCTCGGCAAGACGCAGGTCAACCTCAAACTGATCCCGCACGTCGACGGAACGCATGCAATTGCACAGCTGGTCGCCTACAACCTCGAGGACATCACGATCAAGGGTGGCTGGCTGTCTCCTGCCCGCCTGCACCTGATCCCGCACGCGAACGCACCGGTTGCCGACTTTCCGGTGCGTCGCGTCGCCGAAGGCCGGCATTTCATCGCCAACCTGACCTTGCCGTACGGCCGCGTGTTGTACGATTACCTGAAGGAAGGTGAAAGCGCGCAGAATCCGCTTCACGGACTGCGCGCGGCATGATTGGGCAAATCGATCGGCCCGCTTTGCGCAGCAACGACGCGGCGGTCGCAGCGGGGACGGCAGACGGCCGCCTCGTGTACGACGCGGTCGCGAATGGATGACTTTCAAACGGTGAATCGACGCCATGAACACACGTGACGCCATCAATGCCGGAGTTCTGCTTGCCGTGGCCGGCGCCATGATCACCGCGGTCTCGATTAGCGTGCGCCGCGACGGCCAGGGTACGGTCGCGCGCGAGCGCTGCTACGGCATCGCGAAAGCCGGGCAAAACGACTGCGCCAATACTGTCCATTCGTGCGCGAAACAGGCCAAGGCCGACGCCGAACAGAGCGAGTGGATCGCCGTGCCCAAGGGTACCTGCGTGCGCCTGGCCGGCAGCGGCATCAGCGAGAGCATGCCGTGAAAGCGATCCGTCGATGAGCAGTGGAGCGCTTGCGGCTCTGCGCAGCCTTGTGCGCGGAGCAGGCAGCGCGCAGCCGGCGCGCGTCACCGAGGAAATCGCGCGCAGTCAGCGCGAATCGGAAATCTGGGTCAGCGCCGCGCAGGTGGTCGTCATCTCGGCTGCGGCGCTCGCCTATGTGTTCACGCCGCGTGGATTCAGTCCCGATGCGCCGATCGCGGCGGTGCCGCTGGGTATAGTCGCCCTGTTTCTTCTGATCGCGTTGCGCGCGTGGTTTGCCTGGAGCGGCCAGCTCGGTCGCCCGGTGCTGGCCGCATCGGTGGTCGCCGAGATGCTGGTGCTGCTCGCTATCCTCTGGGGCTTTGCGCCGCAATATGAAACGACGCTGCCGATCGCGCTGAAGAATGCCTTGTTCGTCTCTATCTTCGTGCTTATCGCGTTGCGCGCGTTGCGCTTCGAGCCGGTCTGGGTCTGGCTTTCCGGCCTGACCGCGGCGATCGGCTGGACGCTGCTCGCGTTTTTTGCATGGCGCCAGGCCGGTCCCGGCGGTCAAACCATGGACTTCGTCGTTGCCGCATCCACCGGGCGCATCGACGTGCACGACGAAGCGATCCGCATCGCCGTGATCCTGATCGTGACGGCCGTGCTGGCGACGGCGCTGGCGCGTGCCCGGCTGACGCTGGCGCGCGCGGTGCAGTCGAGCCAGTCGGCCGATGCGCTGTCGCAGTTCTTCGACAGCGACGTCGCCGCGCAGATCACGACCACAGACCTGGCGCCGATGGCCGGACAGAGCATGCTGCGCGACGCCGCCGTCATGTTCACCGACCTGCGCGGCTTTACCAAGGCGTCGGCGACGTTGTCGCCGGCCGAGTTGATCGCGCTGATCGGCGAATACCAGAACGTCGTGCTGCCGGTCGTGCGCGCCCACGGCGGCAACATCGACAAGTTCATGGGCGACGGCATCCTGGCCAGCTTCGGCGCCGTCAACGTATCGACCACCTACGCGGCCGATGCGCTGCGCTGCATCGGCGCGATCCTCGCGACGTCCAACGCATGGGCCGCCGATCGCGCGCGCCGTGGTCTGCCGGCGCTCGGCATCGGCATCGGCGTCGCGCACGGGCCGCTCGTGTTCGGCATCATCGGCGTCGAACGGCGGCTCGAATACACCGTGATCGGCGAGCCGGTCAACCTCGCCGCGAAGCTCGAAAAGCACAACAAGCCTGAAGCCGCGACCGCCTGCGCGACGGCGAGCCTGATCGAACTGGCCACGCAGCAAAGCGCCGTGCCGACGGCTGGCGGTTTCGAGATTCGCGGCGATCGGACCGTCGCCGGTGTTGCCAGCCCGCTCGACCTGGCGGTGTGGCCGGCTGCGGCATCCTGACGCCGCGTTCGACGCAGGACGACCGCTCGACCAGATGCGACATGTTGTGCGCAGGCTGCCCCTCGTCTTGCAAACCGCTATCATGCGCCGCAATCTGATTCGAGCGTGACGCGGCCGCCAAGTCCGGTCGAGCACCCAGGGAACGTCCATGGCGACCACAAGCAGCGCGACCGTAATCGAGTTCGAAGCGCTCGCAGAGCAGCGCGCCTACCTGATGAAAGTCGCGCGCATCGAACTGCGCGACGAGCACGCGGCGGAAGACTGCGTGTCCGACGTGCTGACCCAGGCCTACGAACATCGCGCCAAGTTTCGCGGCGACTCGTCGCTGCGTACCTGGCTGACGTCGATTCTCAAGAACCGCATCATCGACCTGCTGCGCAAGCAGTGGCGCGAGCAGCCGCTGGAGGAATCCCCCTCCGGTGAGCAGGAATTCGACAACCTGTTCGACGAGAGCGGCCACTACGCGCAGATGCCGAGCCAGGTGCGCGATCCGGCCGAACTATGCCAGGAAGACGGATTCCTGGCGGCGGTCCAGCGTTGCGTCGACCAGTTGCCCAAGCGCATCGGCCAGGTATTCGTGCTGCACGAGGTGCTCGGCAGCGACACGAAAGAGTTGTGTAAGGATCTGGGCATGACCACGTCCAACGTCTGGGTACAACTGTATCGGGCGCGCATGATGTTGCGAACCTGCCTCGAAAAGACCGGTTTCGGCAATGCTCAGCCTGGCTAGACACCCGATGCTCCGAATCTCATGTCAACAGGCATCACGGCTCCTGTCGCAGAAGCAGGAAGAACCGTTGCCATTTGGCAAGCGCGTGCGCCTGCGCCTGCACCTGCTCTATTGCGATGCCTGCACGAACGTGTCGCGGCAGTTCGATACGCTGCGGCTGGCCATGCGACGCTGGCGCGACCGGGCCTGAAACCCGCGGCAGCCGGCCGCGTCGGGCTCGCGGTAGCAGCCTGACCGGTTCCCTACCGTCACGCGCGGCGCCTTGCGCCAATGGTTCGCGTCCTATCGGTCGTGGGGTTGCGCCAGTTCCAGGCTGCGCGGTGCGGCCAGCCCGCCGAAACGCTGGTCGATCGCATCGAGCAATGCAGCGGCCTGATCCATCTTGTCGCCCGCCTGCAGCAGCTCGACCTCGTGCAGTTTTTCATCCAGCTCCTGCCGGTAACGGCGGCGGCACGACGCGAGCTTTTCCGGCGAAGGCCTGTCATGCGCTTCGAGCGCATCGACACCGCGCCTGAACGCGACGGCGTTGACGACTTCGTGGCCGGTCCACGCGATCGTCAGTGTGCTTACGTCGAATACACACCAGTCCTGCATCGAGTCGCGGCTGTGCATGTCCAGGTCCAGGTTCAGTACATCGTCCTTGCCGGTCAGATAGACCAGACGCGACGCTTCCTGGAATTGGTGCATCAGGTCGGCCGGCGGCAGGCGGATCTGCGCGGTGCCGATCGGATCGCTGCCGGCGTTGAGGAGCGCGCCATGGAACAGATCCGGGTAGGCAAGCGCCAGACGCATCGCGACGCGCGACCCGCCCGAGAGACCGCCGACGTACACGCGCGCCGGATCGATGCGATAGCGCAGCATGATGTTGTGCGCGGCGAGCAGCGCAAGCGGCTCGCGGCGGTCAAGCACGTTGGCGTCGTTGCCGGAACGCGCGGCCATGACGAAGATCATGCCATGCTTGTCGAGTCCCTCGGTCCGCCGCCACGGCAGGGCCGGACTCGCCCACGGCATCACGAACACCAGCAGCGCGTAGCCATTCCCGGGCATGGCCGGCGGAACGTAGACCGTGAATTCTTCCTGCGCCAGGTCGATCGACTGCTCACGCACTTCGTGGCCGGATTGCGCGATATCCTCGTTCGCGCGCAGCGCCTGCAGCGGACTGAACAAGCGCCGCTCGAGTTCGGACGCGCGTGACAGCGGCGAGTATTCCGCGAATCTGACGTTCTTCTGCAGGCCGGGTGGCGCAGCGGAATCAGCGGCCGCGATCGACGCTGCCGGGAAGACGAGAATCCCGGTCAGCAGCAGGCGAAGCGTCCAGACTTCCATATCAGCGGAGACGGCGTCCGAAAATCATTGTACCCATATCACCTCCGCGAGCGGTGTTTAACAGGGCTACTTCGCAGCCGGCGCGTCGAGGGTCGCGATCGTGGCGAACGACGGGCCCTCCTGTTTTTGAAGACGTTTCGCCGTAGCCTCAGCACGCGCAGCACGCGCAGCACGCGCAGGATGTTGCCGCCGGCGACCTTCGCGAGGTCGGCGTCATTCCAGCCGCGACCTGCAAGTTCCTGGAGCAGCGCCGGGTACTTGTCCACGCCCTCCAGGCCGACGGGCGTATTCGGAATGCCGTCGAAATCGGAACCGATGCCGATGCAGTCGACGCCCGCCACCTCGCGTATGTGGTCGATGTGGTCGGCAACCATCGCGATGGTCGTGGCCGGCGCCGGATGCGCCTTCTTCCAGTCCGCCAGCGCCGCTTTCGCCCGCTCCGGCTGGCCGACATAAAGGCCATCGTACGGCGGCGAGTTCAAGCGTGCCGTCTCTGCCGAGCGGTCCGCGCTCCAGCGCGCGACGTCTGCCGAAACATAGCCTGGATAGAAATTCACCATGACGATACCGTGGTTCTGCTTGACCAGCGCCAGCACGTCGTCGGGCACATCGCGCGGATGATCGACCAGTGCACGCGCCCCGGAATGAGAGAACATCACCGGCGCCTGCGTGGCGGCAAGTGCAGCCTTCATCGTTTCGGGAGAGACGTGACTGAGATCGACCAGCATGCCCAGCCGGTTCATCTCGTGGACGACGGCGCGACCGAACGCGGTGAGGCCGTGATGGCGCGGATTTTCGGTCGCCGAATCGGCCCAGTCATTGTTGAGCGTGTGCGTCAGCGTCATATAGCGCGCACCGAGCGCGTACATCTGGCGCAGCACAGCCAGCGAATTGTCGATCTGGTGGCCACCTTCGATGCCGATAAGCGAGGCCACACGCCCGGCCTTCTCGACCCGGACGATGTCATCCGCCGTGTAGGCCATCTGCAGATCGTCCGGGTAGCGCGCGGCCAACGCGTGCACGAAGTCGATTTGCTCGAGCGTCGTCTTTACGGCCGCCAGACCGCTCAGTTCCGGGGGGACCCATACCGACCAGAACTGGCCGCCAACGTGGCCGGCGTGCAGGCGCGGGATATCCGTCATCAGCGCGGTCCACTCGCAGTCGGCGACGGCATTCTCCGGCTTCGCCGCGCCGACCATGTTGACGCGCAGGTCGACCCGGTCGACGCTGCCGAAGCAGGTCCTGATCTGCCAGGCAAGATCATTTTCGACAAATGGTATGCAGGCAACCTTAGCACGAGCCGGGTGGCAGTTTCATAGCCCGGAAAGAGACGCCGGTCGCGGATCGATGCAACGAAAGCGGTCCGTCATCCGATCACGGAAACACACGTTCGTCATGCCGCAGTCAACGTCCACTCGATCAATTCGAGTTCCGCCGGCGCAAACGACGGTTGGCGCAGGCAGGCGACACATTCGGCAATCTGCTGCGGCTTGCTGGCGCCGATCAGAACCGAGGTCAGTCGCTCATCCTTGAGCAGCCAGGCCAGCGCCATCTGCGCCAATGTCTGGCCGCGTTCGCTGGCGATCCGGTTGAGCGCCCTGAGCTTGCCGATCAGATCCGCAGTTATCCTGTCTGCCGACAAACCACCGTTGCCCTGGTTGAGTACGGCGCGCGAATCGCCGGGGATGCCGTCGAGATATCTTCCGGTGAGAAGGCCTTGCGCCAGCGGTGAGAAACCGATCACGCCAACGCCTTCTCTTGCCGCAGTTGGAAGGACCTCGCGTTCGGCGCTGCGATCGAGCATCGAGTAGCGTGGCTGGTGGACCGTGATCGGCGCCCAGTCGTGCTCGCGCACGATACGCAGCGCATCACTGAAGTGCGGATCGGGGTAGCTCGAAATTCCCGCGTAGAGCGCCTTGCCCTGGCGCACGAGGGTTTCGAGCGCACCGAGCGTTTCCTCGAGCGGCGTATCCGGGTCGAACCGATGCGAATAGAAGATGTCGACGTGATCGATGCCGAGCCGACGCAGGGACTGCTCGCAGCTTTCGATCAGATGCTTGCGGCTGCCCCATTCGCCATACGGGCCGGGCCACATCGCGTAACCGGCCTTGGACGAGATCAGCAGTTCGTTGCGTGGCATGCCACGAAGGATGCGGCCGAACAGTTCTTCGCTGGCGCCGGCCGGATTGCCGTAGTTGTTGGCCAGGTCGAAATGGGTGATGCCGAGTTCAAACGCTGTGTGGACCATGTCGCGCGACGCAGCGTCGTCGACATAGCTGCCGGTGCCCTGCCAAAGACCGAAGCTGATCGCCGGCAGGCGCAAGCCGCTGCGACCGCAGCGACGATAGAGCATGGAATCGTAACGATCCGGATTGAACGACATCGGCACCGACATTGTTCAGTTTGCCGCTATGTAGGCGTCGAGCCGCTCACGCAGGGCCTGTTTCTGGGCCGACGGCAGGAACGACGCTTCGATCGAGTTGGCCGCGAGCATCTCCACGTCGCGCTTCGACAGCCCGAGGCCGCGCTGCACGGCCAGGTAATTGGCGACCACATAGCCGCCGAAATACGCCGGATCGTCGGAGTTGACGGTCACGCAGAGGCCACGGTCGAGCAGGCGCTTGAGGTTGTGCTGTTCGATGTTCTTGTAAACGCACAGACGAACATTCGACAGCGGGCACACGGTCAGCGGAATGCGATCGCGGACCAGCCGCTCGACCACGGCCGGATCCTCTTCGCAGCGCACGCCGTGATCGATCCTGGCAACCTTGAGCAGGTCCAGCGCCTCGACGATGTAGGCCGGCGGTCCTTCCTCGCCGGCGTGCGCTACCGTGAGGAAACCTTCACCGCGGGCACGATCGAACACGGCGCTGAACTTCGACGGCGGATGGCCGCGTTCGGACGAATCGAGGCCGACCGCAACAATGGCGTCCTTGTACGGCAGCGCCTGTTCCAGCGTGCGCATCGCGTCGTCGGCGCTCAAGTGGCGCAGGAAGCACAGGATGACGTGGTAGCTGATGCCGAACTCGCTTTCCCCGTCGGCCAGCGCACGGCAAATGCCGTTCAACGCCGTGGCGAACGCGATGCCGCGCGCGGTGTGTGTCTGCGGATCGAAGAAAATCTCGACATGCACCACGCCGTCGGCATGCGCCCGGCGCAGGTAGGCCATTGTCAGCGCGTGGAAATCATCCTCGTCGCGCAGTACCGCAGCACCGGCGTAATACAGGTCGAGGAACGATTGCAGGCTGTCGAACTGATACGCCGCGCGCAGCGCCTCGACCGACGCGTATGGCAGCCCGACACCGTGCCTGGCGGCGAGTGCGAACATAAGCTCGGGTTCGAGCGTACCCTCGATATGCAGATGCAACTCGGCCTTGGGCATGCCGCGGATGTACGATTCCAGGGAGGTGGTCATCGAAGGTTCCAGATGGAAAGTGCTTGCGCTTGGACGCCGTATTTTGTACACCATGCCATATTGCGAATGAACTGCGAAGACCGGCGGATGGCCGCCGGCAAGGCGATATGGGCAGACTGACCACACACGTACTCGACACCGCGTCCGGAGTTCCCGCGCACAACATGACGGTCGAGTTGCGCCGGCTGGATGCCGGATCGCCTGCGATACCCCTGGCGCGCTTCGAAACCAATGCCGACGGCCGCGTTGCGGCACCGCTGCTCGAAGGCGAGGCGTTGCGCACCGGTGAGTATTCCCTCACCTTCCACGTCGCCGACTATTTCCGCGCACGCGGAACGGCGCTGCCCGATCCGCCGTTCCTCGGCGAGGTGGTGATCCGCTTCGGCATCGCCGACCCGGCCCAGCACTACCACGTGCCGCTGCTGGTCTCGCCGTGGAGCTACTCGACCTACCGCGGCAGCTGATGGCGGCCCTTCGACGCACATGAACGCAGCGACCGACACGGCTGATGCCCCCCTCGCACCCGGCGCGGCGACCGACGAAGTCCGTTTTGTACTCGACGGCCGCATCATGAGCGTCCTCGACGTGCCGCCCGCACTGACCGTGCTCGACTACCTGCGCGAGCATCTCGGCCGTTGCGGCACCAAGGAAGGCTGCGCCGAAGGCGACTGCGGAGCCTGCACGGTCGTGCTCGGCGAACTCGACACCGACGATCATGTGCGCTATCGCGCGATCAATTCCTGCATCCGCTTCCTGGCAACGATCGACGGCAAGGAACTGGTGACAGTCGAAAGTCTGGCCGACACGGATGGAAACCTGCATCCTGTGCAGCAGGCGATGGTCGACAAACACGCTTCGCAGTGCGGTTTCTGCACGCCAGGCTTCGTGATGTCGTTGTTCGCGCTGTATCTCGAAAACGCCGCACCGCGCCGCGAGGACGTCATCGAATGCCTGGCAGGCAATCTGTGCCGCTGTACCGGCTACCGCCCGATCATCGACGCCGGCTGCTCGATGGGAACCTATCCGGAACCGGCACGCTGGAGCCGCGCCGATGCGGCGCTCGCCGCGCGGGCCGCGCTGCTGCGTTCGATACAACGCACGGACGCATTGCATTTGTCCGGCTTCCTGGCGCCGCGCAACGTCGAAGAACTCACTACCGCTCTCGGCGACGCACCGCAGTCGCTGCTGCTAGCCGGCGGAACCGACGTCGGCCTCTGGGTCACGAAACATCTGCGCGATCTCGCGCCGATGATCTACCTCGGCGAAGTCGCCGAACTCCGCCAGATCGAAAGCGACGAAGGGTTCCTGCTGATCGGTGCGGCCGTGTCGCTAACCGATGCCTGGCGCGCCATTGTCGAGCAGCATCGGGAGCTGGCCGAGCTCGCCCAACGCTTCGCTTCGCCGCCGGTGCGCAACTCCGGCACACTGTGCGGGAACATCGCCAACGGCTCGCCGATCGGCGATGCGATGCCGGCGCTGATCGCGCTCGGCGCGCGCATCGAATTGCGCCGCGGCAACGGCGTGCGCGACATGCCGCTCGAAGACTTCTATCTCGGCTATCAGCGCACCGCGCTCGAAGCGGGCGAGTTCGTCGCCGCCGTCATCGTTCCGGGGCGCGATGCGGATGTCGCAGTGGCCAGCTACAAATGGTCCAAGCGGATAGATCAGGACATCTCCGCCGTCTGCGCCGCATTCGCCGTGCGCATCGACGACGGCCGCGTCGCTTCGGTACGGATTGCCTATGGCGGTATGGCGGCGGTGCCGGCGCGGGCGCGGCACGCCGAAGCGATACTGGTCGGCCTGCCGTGGAGCCGGGACACGATCGAAGCGGCCGTTGCCGCACTGGCCCGTGATTTCACGCCGATCAGCGACATGCGCGCCAGCGCCGACTACCGCATGCGTGCCGCCGCCCAGATGCTGCGACGCTTCTTCCTCGAACGTTCGGCGTCGCCGCCGCTGCTGCGCACAACGCAGGTGCAGGTCGCATGAACAGGGCTGGACATCGACGCCATGCCGGGGCGAATTCCGGCGTCGGCACAGCGGTCGTCGGCGCCGGGGTACGCCACGAAAGTGCGCACCTGCACGTCACCGGCGCGGCGCCGTACACCGACGATATCGCCGTCCCGGCCGACACGCTGCATGCCGCGTTCGGCATCAGTCCGATTGCCCATGGCCGCGTCGTCGCGCTGGATCTGGCTGCCGTTCTCGCGGCAGCGGGCGTGGTCGCCGTCGCGACAGCAGCCGACGTGCCGGGCGAGAACAACTACGGCGGCATCCTGCACGACGATCCGATCTTCGCCGACGGCGAAGTGCAGTACGCCGGCCAGCCGCTGTTTGCCGTTGCGGCAACGTCGCGCGCCGCAGCGCGACGCGCGGTGCTGCGCGCGAATCTGCGCTTCGACGAGCTGCCGGCGCTGCTCGACGTGCGCAGCGCACTCGCCGCGCGCAGTTTCGTCGTGCCATCCAAGCGCATCGCACGCGGCGACGCGGCTGGCGCGATCGGGTCGGCACCGCACCGTCTTGCCGGCAGCGTGACGATGGGCGGGCAGGATCATTTCTACCTCGAGGGCCAGGTCGCCATCGCGCTGCCGCAGGAGGACGACACGCTGCAAGTGCACTGTTCGACCCAGCATCCGACCGAGGTGCAGAACGTCGTCGCTCACGCACTGGGGCTGAGCGCCCACGCGGTGAACGTGCAGTGCCGCCGCATGGGCGGAGCGTTCGGCGGCAAGGAAAGCCAGCCGGCATTGATCGCGGCGGCCGCGGCGATCCTTGCGCGCAAGACGCGACAGCCGGTCAAGCTGCGCCTCGACCGCGACGCCGACATACAGATCACCGGCAAGCGCCACGACTTCGTCGCCGACTACGAGGTCGGATTCGACGACCGCGGCCGCCTGCTCGGCCTGAAGGTCATGCTTGCCGCAGGCTGCGGCTACTCCGCCGACCTGTCGGGGCCGGTCGTCGACCGCGCCATGTGCCATGTCGACAATGCCTACTTCCTCGATCACGTCGAGATCATCGCGCACCATTGTCGCACGCACACCGTGTCGAACACCGCGTTCCGTGGTTTCGGCGGGCCACAAGGCATGCTCGTGATCGAGCGCATCCTCGACGACATCGCGCGCACGCTCGGCCTGGATCCGCTCGACGTCCGCCGCATCAACTACTACGGGGTCGGCGCACGCGACACGACGCCGTACGGCCAACGGGTCGAGGACAACATACTCGAAGCGATCACCGACCAGCTGCTGGCGAGCAGCGACTATCGCGCGCGGCGCGCGGCGCTCGCTGCATGGAACCGCACCAGCCCGGTGGTCAAGCGCGGCATCGCGCTGACCCCGGTCAAGTTCGGCATCTCGTTCAATGCCGCGCATTTCAACCAGGCCGGCGCGCTCGTCCACATCTACACCGACGGGACGGTGCTGCTGAACCATGGCGGTACCGAGATGGGTCAGGGCCTGTACACGAAGGTGGCGCAGGTCGTCGCCCACGAGCTGGGACTGCCGCTGTCGGCCGTGCGGACGTCGGCCACCGACACGGCAAAGGTGCCGAACACCTCTGCAACGGCGGCGTCTTCCGGTGCCGACCTGAATGGCAAGGCAGCGCAGGCCGCCGCGCGGGTGTTGCGCAAGCGCCTGGTCGCGCACGCCAGTGCGAAGCACGCGGTCGCGCCCGGCGAGGTGGTTTTCGCCGCCGGCCGCGTCCGCATCGGCAAGCACGACCTGTCTTTCAGGGAATTGGTCAGCGACGCGTATCTGGCGCGCGTGCAATTGTCGAGCACGGGTTTCTATTCGACGCCGAAGATCCACTGGGATCGCAGCCGCTTCAACGGCCGTCCGTTTTTCTATTTCGCCTACGGCGCGGCGGTATCGGAAGTCGCGGTCGACACGCTCAGCGGCGAGACGCAGCTGCTGCGCCTGGACATCCTGCACGACGTCGGCGTGTCGCTGAATCCGGCCATCGACTTGGGCCAGATCGAAGGCGGCTTTCTGCAGGGTGTCGGCTGGCTGACCAGCGAAGAGCTGCGCTGGAATGCGAAGGGCCAATTGCAGACGCACGCGCCTTCGACCTACAAGATCCCGAGCGTGCGCGACTGGCCGCTGCAGGCGAACATCCGCATTCTCGAGCACGAACCGAACCGCGAGGACACGATCCATCGCTCCAAGGCGGTCGGCGAACCGCCGCTGATGCTGTGCATATCGACATTTCTCGCCATCCGCGACGCGATCGCGGCCTGCGCACCCGACGCGCGCGAACTGCCGGACCTGCGTGCGCCGGCGACGCCCGAAGCCGTGCTGACGGCGATCGACCGGCTCGACTTCCGCGCGCTGCCGCTGGCGGAACCGGACAAGAACCGCCGCCGCACCGATCGCCGCGGCACGCGCGTCAGCGTGCCATGACTCCCTATCTGTTCGACATCGCCAGCCTGCTCGGCCGCTGGCTGCATGTGATCACCGGCATTGCCTGGATCGGCGCGTCGTTCTACTTCGTCTGGCTCGACAACAGCCTGCTGCCGCCACGGCGCAGGGAGTTGCTCGACGCCGGCGTCGGCGGCGAGGTCTGGGCGGTGCACGGCGGCGGTTTCTACAACGCGCAGAAATACAAGGTCGCACCGGCCGAGTTGCCCGAGCCGCTGCACTGGTTCTACTGGGAAGCGTATTCGACCTGGCTGTCGGGGTTCTTCCTTTTGTGCCTGCTGTACTTCGGCCAGGCCGAGGTCTATCTGATCGATCCGGCAGTCGCCGCGCTCAGCAAACCGGCCGCGATCGGCATCGCACTCGGGTTCCTCGTTGCAGGCTGGCTGATCTACGACCTGCTCTGCCGCTCGCCTCTCGCGCGCAACGAACGCGCGCTCGCGATCGTCATCGCGGGGTTGTGCTCTGCCGCCGCATACGGCCTGTGCGCGTTGTTCAGCGGGCGCGGCGCCTACATCCTGTTCGGCGCGATGCTCGGCACGATCATGGTCGCGAACGTATTCTTCGTGATCATTCCGGGCCAACGCGAACTGGTTCGCGCCAAGACCGAGGGACGCACGCCCGATCCGGTCCACGGTCTGCGCGGCAAGCAGCGCTCGGTGCACAACACCTACTTCACGCTGCCGGTGCTGTTCGCGATGATCAGCAACCACTACGCGCTGACCTATGGCGCAAGGCACAACGCGCTTGTGCTGATGGCGATGAGCCTTGCCGGCGCCTGCATCCGCGCCTGGTTCGTCGCTCGCCACAAGGCGCATGAGCGTGGCGGCCGCACCTCGCCGGTCGCGCTCGGCATCGGTCTGCTGTTGCTTGCTGGCGTCGGAGTTGCCCTGGCGCCGGCCGGCCGCGCGATTCCGTCGTCGGTTGTCGCCGGCGACCGCGCTGCCGTCGAGGCGCGCTTCGCCGCAATCCGGCAAATCGTCGACCAGCGCTGTGTGCCCTGCCATTCCGCAATGCCGGCTCTGGCCGGATTCAGCACCGCGCCGAACGGCGTCCTCCTCGACACGCCGGAACGCCTGCTTGCGCACACGGTTCAGATGCAGACGCAGCTGAGCACCGGCGTGATGCCGCTCGGCAACCTGACTCACATGACCGATGCGGAACGCCGGCAGATGATCGCGTGGCTGAGCGATGGAGCGCCACACTGATGGCGAACGAGTACCCGCGCGACCTGGCCGGCTACGGTCGCGTGCCACCGCACCCGCGCTGGCCGAACGGCGCGCGCATCGCGCTGCAATTCGTGCTCAACCACGAGGAAGGCGCCGAGAACAACGTGCTGCATGGCGATGCCGCCTCGGAAACGTTTCTCTCGGAGATCATCGGCGCGCAGGCGTTTCCCATGCGCCACATGAGCATGGAATCGCTGTACGAATACGGCGCGCGCGCCGGACTTTGGCGTGTGCTGCGCGCGTTCGAGTCGCGCCGCCTGCCGCTGACGATCTTTGCCGTTGCGCAGGCGCTGCAGCGTCATCCCGAGGCGCTCGCGGCCTATCGCGAACTGGGCCACGAGATCGCCTGCCACGGACTGCGCTGGATCAACTACCAGAACATCGACGAGGCGACCGAACGCGCCCACATCGCCGAGGCGACGGCGATCCTCGCGCAATCGTGCGGCGCCGCGCCGCTCGGCTGGTATACCGGGCGCGGCAGCCCGAATACGCGGCGCCTCGTCGTCGAACACGGCGGCTATCTGTACGACTCCGATTCGTATGCCGACGATCTGCCGTACTGGACGGAGGTTGCCCTGGCACGCGACACGACGCCGAAGACCGCACCACATCTCGTTGTTCCGTACGCGCTCGACAGCAACGACATGCGTTTTGCGGCCGCCCAGGGCTTCAATTCCGGAACGCAATTCTTCGATTATCTGAAGGACGCGTTCGACGTGCTCTATCGCGAAGGCGACCCGGCCGGGCTCGATGCGCCGAAGATGCTGTCGGTCGGGCTGCACGCGCGCCTGGTCGGCCGGCCGGCGCGCATCGCCGCGCTCGAGCGCTTCCTCGATCACGTCCTCGCGCACGAGCACGTCTGGATCTGCCGGCGCATCGATATCGCCCGGCACTGGATCACGGCGCACCCGTACAAAAAGCCCTCTCCTCCGACTGCGTCGGGGGAGGGGATTGGGTGAGGGGGCAGCGCGTCAATTCGACTCAGTATTCGGCGCGCACATCGAGAGTTGACGGTGCGGCCTCGACAACGCGGTTCGCATATGCAGCATGGCGATTGCACAGCCTCGTCGCACGGCATGCGCTGACCCCTCACCTTGCCCTCTCCCCCATCGCCAGCAATGGGGGAGAGGGAGAATGAAGCCGCCCATGATCTCGATAACGGAACTCAACGCTGCATCGCCAGCGCGCTTCGTCGAACTGCTCGACGGCATCTTCGAACATTCCCCATGGGTCGCCGAGCGCGCAGCCGTATCGCGGCCGTTCTCGTCGCGTGAGGACCTGCACGCGGCGCTCGTCGCCGTTGTCGACGCCGCGCCACGCTCCGAGCAACTTGCCCTGATTCGTGCGCATCCCGAACTGGCCGGACGCGCGGCGATCCGCGGGCAAATCACCGCCGAGTCGACGCGTGAACAGGCAGGCGCAGGGCTCGACGCCTGCACTCCACACGAGTTCGCCCGCCTGCAGCAGTTGAACGCGGCCTACGATGCCCGTTTCGGTTTTCCATTCATCCTTGCCGTGCGCGGCCACGACCGCACCTCCATCATTGCCGCGCTTGCGCAGCGCCTCACGAACAGTATCGACGCGGAACGGCGCGAGTCGCTGGCGCAGATCGATCGCATCGCCGCGTTCCGCCTTGCAGAACGCATCCGCGTGCAGCACGGCGCACAGATCATGGCGATGCACGATCGCCTGGCCAAGTACAGCGACGATCCGGCCAATCTGACCTGCACCTATCTGCGCCTCGCGCATCGCGCCACGGCGGCGGCGATCCTCGACTGGATGCTCGGCGCGGGACTCGAGACGCACATCGACGCGGTCGGCAATGTCGTAGGGCGCTGGCGCTGCGGCGAAGGCGACGCCAGGACGCTGATCACCGGCTCGCATTACGACACCGTGATCAATGCCGGGCGCTACGACGGACGCCTCGGCATCCTCCTGCCGATCGCCTGCGTCGTTGAAATGCGCCAGCGCGGCGTTTTCTTGCCGTACGACCTCGAGATCGTCGCGTTCGCCGAAGAGGAAGGCGTTCGCTTCAAGTCGACGTTTCTCGGCAGCAGTGCGTTGGCCGGCAGTTTCGACCAACGCGTGCTCGACAACAGCGACGGCGATGGCGTGACGATGCGCGCAGCGATGCGCACGGCCGGGTTCGACCCTGCCGCGATCGACACGATCGCACGCGATCCGTCGACCGTCGCCGGTTACGTCGAAGTGCACATCGAGCAGGGACCGGTCCTGCTCGAGGCCGGCAGGCCGCTCGGCGTGGTGACGTCGATCGCCGGCAGCATGCGCATGCTGGTGACGATCGAAGGCCTGGCCGGGCACGCCGGCACCGTGCCGATGGCACTGCGCCGCGATGCCGCGGCCGCGGCCGCGGAGATCGTGCTCGCTGTCGAGCAGCGTTGCAGCCGCCAGCCGGGCCTGGTCGGCACGGTTGGCAAGCTCGATGTGCCGAGCGGTGCGATCAACGTCATTCCCGGCCGCTGCGAATTCAGCATCGACATCCGCGCGGCCGACGACGCGGTGCGCCACGCGGCGGTCGCCGATGTCCTCGCGCAAATCGAGGACATCGCCTCACGGCGCCGGGTGCGCGCCAGTGCGCGCCGCGTCCTCGAAGCGGCTTGCGCGCCCTGCTCGGCGGCGATGCAGGCGCAGCTGGCTGCGGCAATCGCGCGTGCGACCGGCGAACCTGCGCCGTTGCATCTGCCGAGCGGCGCCGGCCACGACGCAATGAAGATGGCAACGATCACGCCGATCGGCATGCTGTTCGTGCGCTGCGGCAACGGCGGCATCAGTCATCACCCGGACGAGATTCTCAGCGCGGCCGACGCTGACGTTGCCGCGCGCGCCTTCATCGAATTCCTGCTCGCCTTCCGGCCGGTGTCCCAATGATGAATCCTGCCGCAGATTCCGCCGAGATCAGCCGTCTTGTCGATGCCCGATTCGCCGACGAATGCGCATTCCTGGCCGAAATGGTCAAGGTACCGAGCGACAATCCGCGCGGCGACTGCGCGCCGCACGCGCGCCGCGCACAGGCGCTGATCGAGGCGCTCGGGCTGAGGGTCGAAGCGCATCCGGTGCCGGAAGAGGAAGTTCGCGCCTGCGGCATGATTTCGGCAACGAACCTGATCGTGCGCCAGCGCTTCGGCAGCGGCGGCCGGACGATCGCACTGAACGCGCACGGCGATGTCGTTCCACCCGGCGAGGGCTGGACGCACGATCCGTACGGCGCCGAAGTCGTCGACGATCCGGTACACGGCGCGACGATGTACGGTCGCGGCGTCGCGGTCAGCAAGTCCGACTTTGCCACGTATGTGTTCTGCCTGCTGGCGCTGCGCGACCTGGCCGCACACGGAGTATCACTGCGTGGGACCGTCGAGCTGCACCTGACCTACGACGAAGAAGCCGGCGGAGAAATCGGTCCGCACTGGCTGCTCGAACAGGGCCTGAGCAAACCCGACCTGGCGCTGAGCGCCGGCTTTTCCTACGCCGTCACGACGGCGCACAACGGCTGCCTGCATCTCGAAGTCGTTGTCCAAGGCAGGCAGGGCCACGCCGCGATGCCAGAACGCGGCATAGACGCGCTCGCAGCCGCGACGCAGATCCTCACCGCGCTGTATGCCTCACGCGAGGCATTGAAGACACGCGTGTCGAAAACGCCCGGCATCACCCACCCGACGCTCAACGTCGGATTGATCGCTGGCGGAATCAACACGAATGTCGTGCCGGATCGCGTAAGTTTCCGCATCGACCGCCGCATCGTTCCGGAAGAATCGCCGCAGGCCGCCGAAGCGGAATTGCGCAGCCTGATCGAAACGACCGCGGCGCAGATTCCCGGTATCCGCGTCGAGATCCGCCGCATCCTGCTGGCGCTGCCGCTGGTCAAGCTGCCGGGCGCCGAACGGCTGACTGAAGTCCTGCAACGCTACGGCGAGCATTTCTTCGGCACTCCAATCGGCGAACACGGCGTCCCGATCTACACCGATGCGCGCCACTATACCGCTGCCGGCATTCCGACCGTGCTGTACGGCGCCGGCCCGCGCACACTGGCCGAGGCCAACGGCCATGCCGCCGACGAGAACCTGCGACTTGAGGATCTGCGCCGCGCGACGAAGACCGTGGCGGCTACGCTCGCAGAGCTGCTCGACGCGACAAACTGATTGACGAACGGCTGACTGCTGTCGGCCCGAACCGGACACCCGATGCCTGCAACTAACTTCCGAAAACCGGACGCTAATGTTGCGGTTACGTAGCCACGCTTGCGCATTTTGACGCAATCACTGACACTCGCCCGCGACCGGAATGCCACCGGCACAGGGGGAGTGCGTTCCGATCATGAAGCGGAGCCTGTTCGCCGAACTGCGGCGCCGCAACGTGTTTCGTGCCGGCGCTTTCTACATCGCCGCAGTGTGGGCGTTCGGGCAAGGACTCTCGCAATTCAGTCCGGCGCTTGGACTGCCCGATTGGGCTACTCGCTGGTTCCTCGTCGCCGCCGTTATCGGCTTTCCATTCTGGATTGCGTTCGCCTGGTTTTTCGAGTTCACGCCCGAAGGCATCAAGCGCGAGAGCGAGGTCGAGCCGGACGAGTCGATCACACGTCACACCGGGCGCAAACTTGATTTCGCGATCATCGCGATCATGGCGGTGGCGATCGTGTTACTGGTTACCGATCGCTTCGTACTGCACCACGGCGTCAATGCGGATGCTTCGATCGCGGTGTCGGCGCAGTCGATCGCCGTGCTGCCGTTCGTGAACATGAGCGACGAGAAGTCGAACGAGTTCTTCTCAGACGGCATTTCCGAGGAACTGCTCAACCTGCTGGCGAAGATTCCGCAGTTGCAGGTGACAGCGCGCACGTCATCGTTCGCGTTCAAGGGCAAGGAGACCGGCATCCCGGAGATCGCGCGCGTGCTGCACGTGGCGACCGTGCTCGAAGGTTCGGTGCGCAAGTCCGGCAACGCGGTGAGGATCACGGCGCAGTTGATCCGTGCCGGCACCGACACGCACCTATGGTCGCAGACCTACGATCGCAAGCTCGATGACATCTTCGCCATCCAGGACGAGATCGCGGCCGACGTGGTCAAGCAACTGAAAGTTACGCTGCTCGGCGCGGCGCCGACGGTGCGCACGACCGATCCGGAGGCGTATGCGTTCTACTTGCAGGCCGTCCAGCTCGGACGGCAGGGCACCGCCGAGGCGTACAAGCAGTCAGACGCGCTCTACCGCAAGGTGCTGGCGATCGATCCGCGCTACGCGCCTGCATGGTCCGGGCTGGCTCGCAACTTCACGAATGCGGCGGTCCAGGGCCTGCTGCCCACTAAAGAGGGGCACGCCCAAGCCCGCGAGGCGGCTACGAAGGCGCTCGCGATCGATCCGGAGTATGCACCTGCCCATGCCCATCTCGGCTGGATCGCGATGTTCGGCGACAACGACCTCGCCGGCGCCGCGCAGCACTTCAAGCGCGCGCTGGCGCTCGATTCGTCAGATCTGGACGTGCTGCGCAACAGCGCCGGACTGCTCGGGACTCTCGGCCGCCTGGACGAGGCGCTGGCGCTCGACGAGGCCGTCGTCCGCCGCGACCCGGTGAACGTGACGGCGCTATTCAATCTGGCCGGCGACCAGCGCTTTGCCGGCCGGTACGACGCGGCGATCGCGTCGTACCGCACCGTGCTGAGCCTGAGCCCCAATCGAGGCGGCGCACGCTTCAACCTGGGCATAGCGCTGCTGCTGAAGGGCGATGCGCAGGGCGCGCTGGCGGAGATCGAGCAGGAGACGAGCGAGAACTGGAAGATGATCGGCCTGCCGCTGGCGTACCACGCGCTGGGGCGCAAGGCGGACTCGGACGCCGCGCTGGCCGCGCTGATCGCGAAGTGGGAGAAGGAATCGTCCTGTAACATCGCCTACGTCTACGCCTACCGCGGCGAACCTGACAAGGCGTTCGCGTGGCTCGACAAGGCGGTCGAGTACGGCGACACCGGCCTCGGCGAGATGGTGACGGAGAACCTGTTCGACAAGATCCACTCTGACCCGCGCTGGCTGGCGTTCCTGCGCAAGGTGGGCAAGGCACCGGAGCAGCTGGCGAAGATCGAGTTCAAGGTGGTGTTGCCGCAGGCGGAAGGCGCCACGACGAGCGGCGGCTCCAATAAGTAGCTCGCTGCGGATCGCGCGCCGCGCGAAAATATTCACTGCTCTATAGCGGACGCTGGCGGGAGTCGCCTTCGGGGTCGATAGCGGACCCGCTGTCGAGCGACCGTCAACAGGATCAACGCTGCGCGAGCCACTCATGGATCGCGCCCGGCACTTCACGCTGTGCGCGGCCGGACACATAGATGCCGATGTGCCCGCCCTTGAACGCCAGCTGCGTGTAGTCCTTGGTGCCGATGAGGCCCTGCAATGGACGCGACGCCGACGGCGGCACGAGGTGATCCTGCTCGGCGAAGATGTTCAACACCGGCATCGATATCTTTTTCAGGCTCACACTCTTGTCGCCGATCATCAGGCCGCCATTGACCAGCTTGTTGCCCTGGTAGAAGTCCTTGACGAACTGGCGGAATGCTTCGCCGGCCTGGTCCGGGCTGTCGAAGATCCACTTTTCCATGCGCAGGAAGTTTTCCATCTCGATCTTGTCGTCGAGGATGTCGACCATGCCGATGTATTTCTGCTGGAACAGGCGCACCGGCTTCAACGTCAGGTAGCACCAGTTCATCAGGTCGGCCGGCACGTTGCCGAGCGTGTCGATGAACAGGTCGACGTCCATGCCGCGGGTCCAGTGCGACAACATGTTGTCCGGCGTGTGGAAATCGACCGGCGTGACCATCGCGATCAGGTTGCGGATCTTCTGCGGATAGATCGAGGCGAAGCACAGGCTGAATGCGCCGCCCTGGCAGATGCCGAGCAGGTTGATCTTGCCGACCTTGTGGCGCTTAGCGACGACATCGACACAACGGCGGATGTAGCCGTTGATGTAGTCGTCGAGCGTCAGGTAACGGTCGGACTGGTCCGGGTAACCCCAGTCGATCAGATAGACATCCTCGCCGAGCGCGAGCAGGTTCTTGACCAGTGAGCGGTCGTCCTGCAGGTCGACCATGTAGGGCCGGTTGACCAGCGCGTAGGCGATCAGCAGCGGTGTCTTCGCGGTTGGCGCGTGCGGTCCCTTGAAACGATAGAGAACGAGTTTGTCCTCGCGGTAAATCTCTTCCTTGGCCGTTGCGCCGTACTCGACTTCATCCATGTTCCGCAGGGTTTTCAGACCTGCGGCGAGCTTCTGGTTGAAGCGCACCGCTTCATCGAGCGCTTTCTGCGGTTCTATGCGGATCGGATTCATGATTTACTCCGCCTCAATCTCGCGTTGGGCGCAGACGTTCTCGACGGCAGTGAGAATCGCGCCGCTTTCACTTTCTTCTTGCCATTCTTCTGTCGCGACACTTGTTGCCGCATCGCGGCGATCGCCTCACGGAACGACGCGGCTTTCGGCTCGGGCCTTGCCGTCGCTGCGGATTTTGCCGCGGCCGGAATGACACGCGATGCCTGCGCGGCACGGCCGGCCAGACGCCGCCTCGCGTCGCGTCGTCTGGCCTTCGGCGCCGCGGCCGTGCGCTGGACACGAACCACAACCGGCTTGATCGCCACTGGCACTGGTTTGACGATCGGCGTCGACTTGGTCGCAACGTGCGCGCGCTTTGCGGCGCGCTTGCGACGTACCGGCGCGCGCTTGCGCCGCACTCCCGCCTTCGGCGGTGCCGCTGTGCGCAGCACCGGAGCTGTCGGAGAATTCGAGACGAGGCGGCGCAGGTCGTCGATCTCGGCGCGCATCGCGGCGATTTCGGCATCGCGTCCGTCATGGCCCGCGTCGCGCTGCGCCTCCTGGCTCGCGCGCAGTTCACGGCGCAGATCGTGCAGGCGCTTGTGGACGTTGTTGAGTTCGGTACGCGTCGGCATGCCGAGGTCGACGCCGATGCGCTCGACTTCCTGCTGCATTTGCGAACGCACGCGCATCTGCGCATTGACGACATCACCGTAGACTTTGCGGAATTCTTCCGACAGCGCGACCTCGGCGTATGCCTCTTCGGCGGCATCGACCCACAGGTCGTAGAGCGCACGCACGCTGTCGATCTGCCGGCCGGGTTCCGAGCGCTCGGCGATTTTTCCCTCGGCAATCTCGAAACTGCGCTGGCTCGCCTTCATCATCAGCGCGTTGTACTGCTTCACCGCTTCCTGGAAGTCGGCGAACGCCAGCAGCATCTTCTGGTAGTGTTCCTGATGCTCGCGCGCGTAACCGAAGGCCGGCGCGCGCAACCAGGAAAGCCCTTCCTGCTGCATCTGCTCGATCATCGGTTTTGCGCCGGAAGCCAGTTGCTCGAAACTCCTGACGCCGTTGCCCGACATGTCGCGCAGCATCTTCGCGAGCGGATTGTTCATCAGACCCGGATCGACGCCCGGCATGTTGAAGGCACCGCGCAGCGTCTCCAGCCAGGACTGCGCGTTGATCGGCCCGCCGCCCTTGCCGGACGCGAACGTCATCATCGACTGCATCAGGTTGAGATAGTCCTTCGCGCTCGACATGAGCCGCTCGGCCGCATCGCTCTGCTTGCCGGCGCTGCCGAACATGCGCGACCACTGCTCGAGCCCCTCGTGCCAGGGTGTCGCGGCATCCGGCGTGACGCCCGCCTGATTGCGCGTCAGGTCCGTCCACGCGCTCCAGTACTGGCTCTGCAACGCCTGCCAATCTTTCGACCAGTCGTGACCGCCGTTCGTGTCGCTCATCGCTACCTCCGCAGAGGGAGAAATCCTAACATGCGCGATTGCTGCACCGCAAAAAACCATACAGCGCGAGACGCAGCGGCGCTTGTCCGCGGGATGCATCGCTTCCACGATCCTGAGTATCGTGATCGGCGTGCATCCATGGTCGAATACGACGCGCGCGTTGCAGCGCCGGATTGCCCGCGCAGACAGAAAAAAAGCGGGCACCAGGCCCGCTGCATTTGTGCAATCTTCCATGATTGCGAGGAGCTCGAAGCGGCCATCCATGGCCGCACGTTTCAATGAGTATTAGGCGGCCGGCGCTTCTTCCGTAACGGCCTTCATCGACAGGCGGATGCGGCCCTGCTTGTCGACTTCGAGCACCTTGACCTTGACGATGTCGCCTTCCTTGAGCTTGTCGGAAACCTTCTCGACGCGCTCGTTGGAAATCTGCGACACGTGGACGAGACCGTCCTTGCCTGGCAGGATCGTGACGAACGCACCGAAGTCCATCAGCTTGGCAACCTTGCCTTCGTAGATGCGGCCCGGCTCGACGTCGGAAACGATCTGCTCGATGCGCGCCTTCGCGGCATCGGCGGCGTCGCGGCTGACCGAGGCGATGATGATCGTGCCATCGTCGCTGATGTCGATCGTTGCGCCGGTTTCTTCGGTGATCGAGCGGATCGTCGTGCCGCCCTTGCCGATGACTTCGCGGATCTTGTCCGGATGGATCTTCATCGTCATCAGACGCGGCGCGTACTCGCTCATTTCGGCGCGAGCGGTCGTGATGACCTTGCCCATCTCGCCGAGGATATGCAGACGGCCACGCTGTGCCTGAGCCAGCGCCACCTTCATGATCTCTTCGGTGATGCCGTCGATCTTGATGTCCATCTGCAGCGCGCTGATGCCGTCGGCGGTGCCGGCGACCTTGAAGTCCATGTCGCCCAGATGATCTTCGTCACCAAGGATGTCGGACAGCACGACGAACTGGTCGGCTTCCTTGACCAGGCCCATCGCGATACCGGCGACCGGCGCCTTCAGCGGCACGCCGGCATCCATCATTGCCAGAGACGAACCGCACACCGACGCCATCGACGACGAGCCGTTCGACTCGGTGATCTCGGAAACGACACGCAGCACGTACGGGAACGACTCGATGCTCGGCTTGACCGCCATCACGCCGCGCTTGGCGAGGCGGCCGTGGCCGATCTCACGACGCTTCGGCGCGCCGAAACGGCCGGCTTCACCGACCGAGAATGGCGGGAAGTTGTAGTGGAACAGGAACGGATCCTTGGACTCGCCCTCCGGCGCGTCGATGATCTGCGCATCGCGCGTGGTGCCGAGCGTGACGACGACCAGCGCCTGGGTCTCGCCGCGCGTGAACAGCGCGGACCCATGCGTGCGCGGCAGCACGCCGACGCGTACGCTGATCGGGCGGATATCATCGAGCTGACGCCCGTCGATGCGTACCTTGGTCTTGAGCACGCTGTCGCGCAGCGAGCGGTATTCGAGCTCGGCGAATTCCTTTCCCAGATCCGCAACCTGCCAGCCCTTCTGCTCGGCTTCGCCCTTGAGCGAGGCCAGCACGTCGGCCTTGATCGCGGAGATCGCGTCGCGGCGCTGCAGTTTGTCGCGCACCTGAAACGCTTCGTCGAGCTTGCTGCCGACCGCACCCTTGAGCACGGCGACCAGCGATTCGTTGCGCGCCGGCGGCTGCCAGTTCCACGACGGCTTGGCCGCTTCCGTGGCCAGCTCCGCAATCGCGCGGATCGCCGCCTGCATTTCGCGGTGACCGAACATGACCGCGCCGAGCATGATGTCTTCGCTGAGCAGCTTGGCTTCGGATTCGACCATCAGCACGGCGTTGTTGGTGCCCGCGACGACGAGGTCGAGGTCGGAAGTCTTGAGTTCCGTGGAGGTCGGATTGAGCAGGTACTTGCCGTTGGCGTAGCCGACGCGCGCTGCGCCGATCGGTCCCTTGAACGGGATGCCGGCCAGGCTCAGAGCCGCCGAGGCGCCGAGCAGCGCCGGAATGTCGCCGTCGACCTCAGGATTGAGCGAGATCACCTGGGCGATGACCTGCACTTCGTTCTTGAATTCTTCCGGGAACAGCGGGCGCACCGGGCGATCGATCAGGCGCGAGGTCAGCGTCTCCTTTTCGGTCGGCCGGCCTTCGCGCTTGAAGAAACCACCAGGAATACGCCCGGCGGAATAAAACTTTTCGACGTAGTCGACCGTCAGCGGGAAGAAATCCTGGCCTTCGCGCATCTTGGTCGCGGCGACGGCGGTAACCAGCACGACCGTGCCGGCCACACTGACCACGACGGCCCCGGACGCCTGGCGGGCGATTTCACCCGTTTCCAGCGTGACCTGGTGATTACCGTACTGAAATGACTTGGTTACTTTCGCCACGTTGTGGCTCCTAATGATTTGAGGTGCGCCCGAAGGCGCGCAGTGTTGAAAAGTGCGGCCATGTACAGCCACTTCGTATTCGTAATCCTGCGTTCACCGGCGGAGCACCGATTCCTGATGCACCCGCAGGATGGCCGGTTCCGGGGCGCCTGTTAGCGGCGGATACCGAGGCGTTCGATCAGCGTCTTGTAACGATCGTTGTCGGAACCTTTGAGATAGTTCAGCAGACGACGGCGCTGATTGACCATCTTGAGCAGACCGCGACGCGAATGGTGATCCTTGTCGTGATCGGCAAAATGTTTCGACAGGTGTTCGATGCGCGCGGACAACAGCGCGACCTGGACTTCCGGCGAACCGGTGTCGTTCGGGGCACGACGATAGTCGGCAATGACCTTGTTGGTTTGTTCGACAGACAGAGACATGGTGTGATCCTTTGATGTTTCGTACGGCGCGGTTCGGCCTTGGTCGGCGCTGGGGCGCCAAAGCGCAATCCGCGTTAGTGGAACCCGCCGAAGGGCGGTAGTAAAGCCCCTTATTGTAACCGGTTTTCAGTCCAAAAGGAGCCAGAAGACGCCAAACGGTAGTGGGCCACTGAAATCGAACGTAGCCATTCGTGGTGAGGTATCGAACTATGAACGGCGGCGGGCGAAGCCCTTCACTCTTCGATGCCTCAGAGCCTGCCCCGGACTCGATCCGGGGGCGAACGGCCCACAGTTTCAAACCGCCCCGGTACTCGCAAACGACGTGCGGCGCCAGCTCGCTGCCGAGCCGCGATCCCGGCCCGAAATTCCCTGAGATTCGACCGCCATCCAATTGACT
Organism: Rudaea sp.; assembly: GCA_036496665.1. Taxonomy (GTDB): domain Bacteria; phylum Pseudomonadota; class Gammaproteobacteria; order Xanthomonadales; family Rhodanobacteraceae; genus Rudaea. The sequence goes on from DASXKR010000031.1 coordinate 65,280, forward strand.
CTGCGACGTTTTAGAGACCCGTCGACTTCGGCTCTACGCGCCGCTATTGAAGCCGCGCAGGACGCTGACCTCGCCGGACGCATCTATGCGGATCAGCGCGACGACGCGGCCATCGGCATCGATCGCGCGGCAAGACGGCTCGCTCCCGAGCGCGCCCTGTGTAAAGCGCTTGCCCTGCCGCAGATGCAGCGCCTGCTCCGCCGTGACGTGCAGCGCCGGGAGCGCCTCGAGGCCCTGCTCCAGTGGCAGGAGCAGACTGTCCAGATCAGCAAGGCCACGCAGGTCGGCGCGCTCCTGCAATTGCGCAAGAGTCCACATTCGTGGAGCACGGAATGGATCGACCCAGAGGCGCCGCAACGCGGTCAGGTGGGCGCCGCAGCCGAGGCGTTCACCGAAGTCGCGCGCCAGGCTGCGCACGTACGTACCGGAACCGCATTCGACATGCAGGCGCAACCTGTCGCCGTCGCGGCCGGTCAATTCCAGCCGGTACACATCGACCTCGCGTGTCGGCACGTCGACTACCTCGCCGCGGCGCGCACGCTTGTACAGCGCGACGCCACCCTGCTTGATCGCCGAGTAGGCCGGCGGTGTCTGCGTAATGCGGCCACGCAATGTACTCAGCGCCGCATCGAGCACCGCATCGGCCAAGTCGGGCACGGACCGAGTCGCAACGACCTCGCCTTCGGCATCGTCGGTCGTCGTCGTCACCCCCAACAGCAATTCGGCGTCGTAGGCTTTGCGCGAACCGAGCAGGTGACCGGCAATCTTGGTGGCCTCGCCGAAGCAGATCGGCAGCAGTCCGGTCGCCATCGGGTCGAGGCTGCCGGTATGACCGGCCTTGCGCGCATTGAACAGGCTACGGACTTGCTGCAACGCCTGGTTCGAGCTCGAGCCCTGCGACTTGTCGAACAGCAGGATTCCGGTCAGTTCGCGGCGTCGGGGCCTGGGCACTCGGGATTGTTGAAAAGGCATGCCTACCTGCAGGCGCATTCTTCGGAGGCCGGCGCGCGTGGCGATGCGCTAGCGCTTTTTCCCCAGTCCCGTATCCCCGGTCCCGAAACCCGGATCTGCGCGCAACAATTCGTCGATGCGCGCGCCGCGGTCGACCGAATCGTCGTACTTGAAGCGCAGTTCCGGCACGCGCCGCATGCGCATCACCTTCGACAACTCTCGGCGGAATTCCTTCGCCATTTCATTGAGCGCCTTGACCGCATCCTTCGATGTCTCAGGCTGAAGCGCGGTAACGAACACCGTGGCGAAATCGAAGTCGCGCGTGACTTCGACATCGGACACACTGACCGAAGGCAGCGCATTGTCGCGCACGGCTTCGTGCACCATGGCGCCTAGCAGGCGCCGCAGCTCGGCGGAGATGCGATCGGAGCGGGTGAAGTCGCGGGAGGGCATCAGGAATGTGAGACGTGAGATGTGAGACGCGAGACGTGAAAAGCACGCGCAGCTGACGGCGAGCGCATTGGCTCCATCATTCTCACGTCTCCCGTCTCACGCGCTTCACAGCGTCCTCGCCACCTCAATGCGCTCGTAGCACTCGATCTGGTCGCCCGGCTTGACGTCGTTGTACTGCTTGACGCCGATGCCGCACTCCATGCCGTTGCGCACTTCATCGACGTTTTCCTTGAAGCGACGCAGCGACTCGAGTTCGCCCTGGAAGATCACGGTGTTGTCGCGCAGCACACGGATCGGCTTGTGGCGCTTGACCGTGCCTTCGATGACCATGCAGCCGGCGATCGCACCGAACTTCGACGAGCGGAATACGTCGCGCACCTGCGCGGTGCCGATGATTTCCTCACGGATCTCGGTGCCGAGCAAGCCGGTTGCCACCTGCTTCACCTGGTCGATCACATCGTAGATGATCGAAAAGTAGCGCAAGTCGACGTCGCCGTCGGAAATGACCTTGCGCGCGGATGCGTCGGCGCGCACGTTGAAACCGATCACCATGGCCTTGGACGCGGCAGCCAAGGTCGCATCGGACTCGGTGATGCCGCCGACGCCCGATGCGATCACGTTGACCTTGATCTGGTCGGTGCCGATCGCGGTCAGTGCATCGCGCAGCGCCTCGACCGAACCCTGCACGTCGGCCTTGACGACCAGGTTCAGCACGCGCTGGCCATCGGTCTGACCCATCGACGAAATGACGTCTTCCATGCTGCGCATGGCGGTCTTGCCGAGGCGCGTTTCGCGGCGCTTGGCCTGGCGCTCCGACGCCACCTGCTTGGCCAGACGCTCGTCCTGCACCACGACGAAATCGTCGCCGGCGTCGGGTACGGCGGAAAGCCCGAGTATCTGCACCGGAATCGACGGACCGGCGCTGTCGACCTGCTGACCCGATTCGTCGATGATTGCACGCACGCGGCCGTATTCGACACCGCAGACCACGAAGTCGCCCTTCTTGAGGGTACCTTGCTGCACGAGCACGGTCGCGACCGGGCCACGACCCTTGTCCAGGCTCGACTCGACGACCACACCGTTGGCCAGGCCGTCTCTGACCGCAGTCAGTTCCATCAGCTCGGCCTGCAGCAGGATTGCATCGAGCAGGTTGTCGACACCATCGCCTGTCCTGGCTGACACCGGCACGAACTGCACGTCGCCGCCCCACTCTTCCGGCACGACCTCGTGCTGCACCAGTCCCTGCTTGACGTTGTCGGGGTTGGCTTCGGGTTTGTCCATCTTGTTCATTGCGACGATCAGCGGCACATGCGCGGCGCGCGCGTGCTGCACCGCTTCGATCGTCTGCGGCATGACGCCGTCGTCGGCCGCGACGACCAGGATGACGATGTCGGTGATGCGCGCACCGCGTGCGCGCATCGCCGTGAATGCGGCATGGCCCGGCGTGTCGAGAAACGAGATCACGCCCTTGTCGGTCTTCACGTGATACGCGCCGATATGCTGCGTGATGCCGCCGGCTTCGCCGGCTGCGACCTTGGTGCGGCGGATGTAGTCGAGCAGCGAGGTCTTGCCATGGTCGACGTGACCCATGATCGTCACGACCGGCGGGCGTGGCAGTCTCTCACCTTGGACCTCGACCTTGGCCAGCGTGGTCTCGGCGTTCTTCTCCTCGGCATTGACGGCCTTGTGGCCGAGTTCCTCGACGACCAGCACGGCGGTGTCGTGGTCGATAACCTGGTTGATCGTTGCCATTACGCCCATCTTGAACAATACCTTGACGACTTCCGCGCCCTTGACCGCCATCTTTTGCGCAAGCTCGGAGACGAGGATCGTTTCGCCGACGGCGACGTCGCGGACGACCGGCGCCATCGGCTTGGAAAAGCCGTGCGGTCCGCCGCTCGGCGAACGTGCCGGCTCGATCTGCTTGCGCGGGCGTTTCTTGATCGCGCCGCGACGCGCATGCCCGGCATCCGACAGATGCAGCTCGGCGCCGAAGTAACGCGCCGCGCCGTCCGCTTCGTCGCCTTCCTGGGGCATCTGATGCGAACCGTGCTTGGCCTTGGCATGACGATGCGGCGCCTCTTCGGCTGCCGTGCGGGCGCGGCCCGGTGCCGGACGCGCGTCTGTCGCCGGCTTGCGCGCAGCCGGACGCTCGTCCTTGGCAGCCGGGGCGCTCGCCGCGGGCGCATCCGGCGTAGCCTGCCTGGCGTCGGTCTCGGCGCGCTGGCGCGCTTCTTCGGCCTGGCGCTTGGCTTCTTCGGCGGCGCGCAACTTGGCTTCTTCTTCCTGGCGGCGCCGTTCCTGGTCCTGGCGCGCGCTCTCCTCGGATTCGCGCTTGAGCTGCGACTCCTGCAGCTTGCGCAGCGCATCCTCGCGCTCGGCATCGATGACTTCCGAACCGTCGGACATCGTGCTGCGTTTTACATAAGTGCGCTTTTGTCGCACCTCGACGTTGACCGTCTTGCCACGCGCGGCGCCCTGGTTGACCGTCAGTTCGCTGACCGTGCGCCGCTTGAGCGTGACCTGGCGCGGCGCGCTGTCGGTCGCCTCCTTCTCGGCCTTGCCATGCGTGCGGCGCAGGAAGCCGTGCAGCTTGACCTTTTCGGTGCTCGACACGACCTGGTCCGGACTCGAAAAAGTCATACCGGCCTCGGCAAGCTGGGTAATCAGCTTGTCGACGCCCATGCCGAGCACACCGGCGAGTTGCTTGATGGTTGTTTCCGACATTGTGTTAGGAACTCCTCGAACCGTGCTCTTGCATTCTTCAGGCGGCCTTTTCTTCGCGCGCCGCCATGATCAGATTCGCGGCACGGCTTTCGTCCATGCCGTCGATCGCCAGTTCCATCAGCTCGTCGGTCGCAAGATCGGCAAGATTCTCGCGCGTGACGATGCGGTGCTGCGCCAGCGCAAACGCGGTGGATACGTCCATGCCGACGACCTGCAGCAGGTCATCGGCCGGCTTGTGCTCGTCGATGTCTTCCTCAACGGCCAGCGCCTCCGTCAGCAACGCGTCGCGCGCGCGGGCACGCAGCTCTTCGACGATGTCTTCGTCGAAACCTTCGATCGCCAGCAGTTCCGCGGTCGGCACGTAGGCGATTTCCTCGACCGTGGTGAAACCTTCCTGCACGAGGATCGCAGAGATCTCGGCGTCGACCTCGAGCTTTTCCTGGAACAGGGCGCGCGCGGTTTCCTGCTCGGCTTCGGACTTCGCCGCAACCTGGTCCTGCGTCATCACATTGAGCTGCCAGCCGGACAGCTTGCTGGCGAGGCGCACGTTCTGCCCGCCGCGGCCGATTGCCTGCGACAGCTTGTCCTCGGCAACAGCAATGTCCATCGAGTGTTTTTCTTCATCGACGATGATCGATTGCACCTCGGCCGGCGCCATCGCGTTGATGACGAACTGGGCCGGGTTGTCGTTCCACAGCACGATGTCGATCCGCTCGCCGTTGAGTTCGTTCGACACGGCCTGCACGCGCGAACCGCGCATGCCGATGCATGCGCCGATCGGATCGGTGCGGCTGTCGTGCGCGATGACGGCGATCTTGGCGCGGTCGCCCGGATCGCGCGCGGCGCCCTTGATCTCGACCAGACCCTGGCCGACTTCCGGCACTTCGAGACGGAACAGCTCGATCATGAACTCCGGCGCGGTGCGCGACACGAACAACTGCGGCCCGCGCTGCTCGGCGCGCACCTCGTACAGGTAACCACGGATACGGTCGCCTGCACGCACGGCTTCGCGCGGAATCGCGCGGTCGCGTGGCGTGTAGGCTTCGGCGTTGCCGCCGAGATCGAGGTACAGGCTGCCGCGCTCGACGCGCTTGACCACACCGGTGACGAGTTCGCCGACGCGGTCGCGGAACGCCTCGACGACCTGCGCGCGTTCGGCTTCGCGCACGCGCTGCACGATCACCTGCTTGGCCGCCTGCGCGGCAATACGCCCGAATTCCGGATTCTCGATCGGCTCCTCGATGAAGTCGCCGACCTGGCTGTCGGCCTTGGTGTCGACCGCGTCCATCAGGCGGATCTGCCGGTCGGGCGATTCCATGACGACGTCGTCGGCCACAACCTCCCAGCGACGGAAGGTCTCGTATTCACCGCTGTGCTTGTCGATGCTGACGCGCGCCGCGACATCGAGGTCGGGATAGCGTTTCTTCGCCGCCGAGGCGAGCGCCGCTTCCATCGCGTCGAAAATCACGTCCTTGTCGACGCCTTTTTCATTCGCGACCGCATCGACAACCAACAACAATTCTTTGCTCATTACTCAACTCTCTTTGCGAAAATGGTGAGGCGTGAGGAGTGAGGAAGTCGCGCTTTCGCGCGCCACACGCACTTCCGCAAACTCCCGACTCCTAACTCTTCCTAACCTTCTTGCCTTTGCTCGCCTTGCCGGGCGCCTCGGACAACTCCGGCACCAGCTTGGCCTTGTGCACGTTCGCATGCGCGATCGCGACCACGACACCGTCCTGTTCGAGGCTGATCGTGCCGTTCTCGACGCCACGAATCGGTCCCTGGAACCGCCTCCGGCCGTTGATCGGCAGGTTCACCTCGAGCTTCGCCGAATGGCCGGCAAAGCGCGCAAACTGTTCCGGCGTATACAGCGGCCGGTCGATGCCCGGCGACGACACTTCGAGCGTGTAGCGGCCCTGAATCGGATCGTGCACGTCGAGCGTCGCCGACACCTGCCGGCTCACCACTTCGCAATCGTCGACCGTCACCGGCCGCTTCGGCGCATCGATGTACACGCGGACCAGGCTGTTGCCGTGCGACGGACTGTATTCCACACCCAGGCATTCGAGCCCGAGGTCCGCAATGACGGGCGACAGCAATACCGTGAGTTCCTCGTTGCGCATGTTGCACCCTTGCGAACATCCCTAATCGCGAAGATCAGAAAGCGTTGCAAAATCCACAAATAAAAAATGGGCACAAGGCCCATTCCATAGTCCGCCGTTGTTTCGTATCCAGACACCGGCAACGCGCATCCTGCGCTTTGACTGAAGTTCTTCCCGGGAAGCGTATGAACTGCCTCACCAGAGAAGTGGTAGCGGGGGTAGGATTTGAACCTACGACCTTCGGGTTATGAGCCCGACGAGCTGCCAGACTGCTCCACCCCGCATCAGCCGAACGCGGATTTTAGCTGACCAAGGCGACGTGTTGCAACCTGAATTCGATTCAGGACCCATGCATACAGCACCTCACGGCGCCGCCAGCCTACAAACCGAGTGCGCGATAACACCAGCCGATCAGTGGCCCCCAGAACAGGCCGAGAACGAGCAGCGCGACGCCGTTGAGCGACAGCAGCCAGCGGAACGGTTTGTCTGCCGGCAGCGCAAGCGCGGTTTTGTCATCCGGCACGTCGAAATAAACGACCTTGATCACGCGCAGGTAGTAGAACGCGCCGATGATGGCAAACACGATCGCCACGATCGCTGTCCATAACATGCCGGCGTCGATGGCCGCTTTCAAGACCAGCAGTTTGGCGAAGAATCCGAACAATGGCGGTACGCCGGCCAGCGATGCCATGGTCAGCATGACGATGAACGCGTACCACGGATTGCGCTGGTTGAGGCCCTTGAAATCGTCGATCTCCTCGGCCTCGAAACCCGAGCGCGAGAGCAGCAGGATCAGGCCGAAGGCAACCGTGGTCGTGATCGCATAGGCGATCGCATAGAACATTGCGGCGGCATAGCCCGACGGCGTGCCATTGAGCAGGCCGAGCAGCAGGAAACCCATGTGCGAGATCGTCGAGTAGGCGAGCAGGCGTTTGAGATTGGTTTGCGCGATCGCGACCACGTTGCCGATCGCCAGCGATGCAACCGCGAGCACGGCCAGCATTTCGCGCCAGTGGTCCTGCATGCCGTCGAGGCCGCCGGCCAGCAGTCGATAGGCCATGCCGAACGCGGCAATTTTCTGCGCCGAGCCGATGAACAACGTTACCGCGGTCGGGGCACCCTGGTAGACGTCGGGAATCCACATATGGAACGGCGCGGCGCCGAACTTGAAACCGATGCCGACCACCAGAAAGACCAGGCCGAACAGCAGCAGCGCCTGATGCTCCGCCGCACCGCCCGCCACGAAGGTGCTGAGCTTCTGGATCTGTGCCAGATCGAGCGTGCCGGTGGCGCCGTAGATCATCGACATTCCGTACAGCAGCATGCCCGACGCGAGCGCGCCGAGCACGAAATACTTCATCGCCGCTTCCGACGACAATGGAGAATCGCGGTTCAGCGCGACCAGCGCATACGACGACAGCGTCAGGAGTTCGAGGCCGAGAAAAACCATGACCAGGCTGCCGGCCGAAACCAGCAGCATTGCACCGAGCGTCGCGAACAGGCACAGCAGATAGAACTCGCCGACATACAGGCCGCGGTCGCGCAGGTAGCCGCGCGCATAGACGAACACGGCGGCGGTCGTTCCGAGGATGAATATCTTGAGTACTGCGGCGACGTCATCGTGGACATACATGCCGCCGAACGCAATCGTGGCGGGATCGGTATCCGCAAGAATCAGGGCGATCGTGATCAACAATGCGGCGACCGACAACCAGTGCGTGATTCCGCGCTGCGCCGGCTTCAGGAACAGATCGACGAGCAGGATTGCGCAGACCGCACCAAGCAGGAAATCCTCGGGCAGCAGCAGGACGATATCGTGAATATTGAAGGGCATTTATCGTTCCTGCTTCTTTAGATCTTGCTCTGCATCAGTTGGTCGACGACGTGCTTGACCGACGCATCCATCAGGTGCGTCAGCGGCGCAGGCCACACGCCGACCAGAAGCACGCCGGCAGCGAACGCACCGAGCACCAGTGCCTCGCGCCCATCGATGTCCTTCAGATGTGCGACATGATCGTTGGCCACCGAGCCGAAGATCACGCGCTTGACCAGCCACAGCGTGTAGGCGGCGCCGATGATCAGCGTGAAAGCGGCAGCGAACGCCACCCATGCATTCATCTGGAAGCTCGCCAGGATGACCATGAACTCGCCGACGAACCCGCTCGTTCCGGGCAAGCCGCAATTGGCCATCGAAAACAATACCCATAGCGCGGCGAACCACGGCATCGTGTTTACGACGCCGCCGTAGTCCTTGATCATGCGGCTGTGCACGCGATCATACAGGACGCCGACGCACGAGAACATCGCGCCGGAGACGAAGCCGTGCGAAATCATCTGCACCATCGCGCCGGACACGCCGAGGTAGGCGGCTTCCGGATTGCCGTCCTTGCGCACCAGCGCCATTGCGATGAACAGGCCGAGCGTGACGAAGCCCATGTGCGAGACTGATGAATAGGCAATCAGCTTCTTCATGTCCTCCTGCACGAGCGCGACGAAACCGATGTAGATCACGGCAATCAGCGACAACGCGATGATGAACCATGCATACTCCTGGCACGCGTCGGGCACAATCGGCAGCGAGAAGCGGATGAAGCCATAGCCGCCCACTTTCAGCATGATCGCTGCAAGGATGACCGAGCCGCCGGTCGGCGCCTCGACGTGCGCGTCCGGCAACCATGTGTGCACCGGCCACATCGGCACCTTGATCGCGAAGCCGGCGAGGAACGCGAAGAACAGCCAGGCCTGCGCCGTTGCGCTCAGGCGCAGGTTCGCCATGTCGGCAATTTCCCAGCTGTGTGCCTGCAGGAACAGCCAGATCAGCGCGACCAGCATGAAGATCGAGCCGAAGAACGTGTACAGGAAAAATTTCAGCGTCGCATAGACACGGCGCGGGCCGCCCCAGATGCCGATGATGATGAACATCGGGATCAGCATGCCTTCGAAGAACACGTAGAACAGCAGCGCGTCGATCGCCGCGAACACGCCGATCATCAGACCCTCGAGCACGAGGAAGGCGGCGAGATACTGGTTGACCTTGTCGTGCACCGAGTCCCAGGCGCCGAGCAGCGTCAGCACGGTCGTGAAGGTCGTCAGCACGATCAGGGCGATCGAGATGCCATCCGCGCCGAGGTGATAATTCGCGCCGATCGCGCCGATCCAGACATGATTTTCGATGAACTGCAGCGTACCGCTGGCAGCATCGTAACCGGTGAACAACGGGATACTGACGAGGAATACGAGCAGCGAAACGGCGAGCGCGAGCCAGCGCGCGGTGGTTGCACGCTCGCTGCCGACCAGCGACACGAGCGCACCGCCGACGATCGGCAGCCAGATCAGCAGACTGAGCAATGGCCAGGTTGATGTCATTCTTGTTGTCTCGCCAGCCCTACTGATGCATTACGAACCAAAGGCCGCCGAGCAGGCAGACCAGACCAAGGATCATCGCGAACGCGTACGTATACAGATAGCCGGACTGCACTTGCCGCACCAGCGCTGCGGTTCGGCCGACAACCGCAGCCGAGCCGTCGATCACCACGTTGTCGATGACGCCGACATCACCGCCCTTCCACAGGCCATGGCCAAGCAGCAGCGAACCGCGCGCAAAAATCGCCTGGTAGGCCTCGTCGAACCAGTACTTGTGGTCGAGCAGGTTCCAGAGCGGGTACAGCGCTTTCTTGATCCGGTCCGCTATCGACGGATTAATCAGGTAGACATACGTGGCAACAGCGAAGCCGCCGAACGCAAACCAGAATGGCGCACCGAGGAAGCCTTCGAGCATCGTGGCAAGCCATCCGCCGAACTCCTGACCGCCCTCGCCTTCATGTGCGACGCGGATCGCTTCGCCGAAGAAATCCCCGTGCAGCATCGAACCGACTCCGATCGCGCCGATCACGACCGACGGGATCGCCAGCAGGATCAACGGCAGCGTGACGACCAGTGGCGATTCGTGCGGCGCGTGCGCCAGGTGTCCCGGTTCATGGTGATGATCATCGTCATGGCCTTGCACGCCATGCTCGATGACGAATCGTTCGCGGCCGTGGAAGGTCAGGTACAGCAGGCGGAAACTGTACAACGCAGTGACGAACACGCCGAGCAGTACGCACCCGTAGGCGTAGCCGGAGCCCCAGCGCTGCGATTCGTGCACTGCCTCGATGATCGAGTCCTTCGAGTAGAAACCGGCGAAGCCCGGCATGCCCGTCAGCGCCAGCGTGCCGATCCATGCGGTGATGAACGTTATCGGCATGTAGCGGCGCAGGCCGCCCATGTAACGCATGTCCTGCTCGTGGTGCATCGCAATGATGACCGAACCGGCGCCGAGGAACAGCAGCGCCTTGAAGAAAGCATGCGTCATGAGATGGAAGATCGCAGCCGAGTAGGCCGACGCGCCGAGCGCCGCCGTCATGTAGCCGAGCTGCGACAGGGTAGAATAGGCGATGACGCGCTTGATGTCGTTCTGCACGATGCCGATCAGGCCGGTGAAGAACGCGGTCGTCGCGCCGATCACGAGCACGACGCTCAACGCGGTATCCGACAACTCGAACAACGGCGACATGCGCGCGACCATGAAGATGCCGGCAGTCACCATCGTCGCGGCATGGATCAGCGCCGAGATCGGCGTCGGACCTTCCATCGAATCGGGCAGCCAGACATGCAACGGCACCTGTGCCGACTTGCCCATCGCGCCGACGAACAGGCACAGGCAGATCACGGTCGCCGCCGACCACGGGTGCCCCGAGAACAGCTCCAGCGTCTTGCCGGTCAGAATGTCGGTGTGATCGAACACGGTCTTGTAGTCGAGGGTGTGGAAGAAATACAGCACGCCGGCGATGCCGAGGAGGAAGCCGAAATCGCCGACGCGGTTGACCACGAATGCCTTGAGGTTGGCAAAGATCGCGCTCGGCTTCTTGAACCAGAAGCCGATCAGCAGATATGAAACCAGTCCAACCGCTTCCCAGCCGAAGAACAGCTGCAGGAAGTTGTTGCTCATGACCAGCATCAACATCGAGAACGTGAACAGCGCGATGTAACTGAAAAAACGCTGGTAGCCGTCATCGTCGGCCATGTAGCCGATCGTGTAGATGTGGACCATCAGCGAGACGAACGTCACGACGACCATCATCATCGCGGTCAGCCGGTCGATCAGGAAACCGATGTGCATCTGCAGCGAGCCCACCTGGAGCCAGGTGTAGACGTCCTGGTTGTAGGTCTCCGCACCGTCCCACAGCATCTGGTACAGCACGTAAAACGACAGCACGCACGACACGGCCACGCCACCGATCGTTATGGAGTGGGCACCAACCCGGCCAATCTGGTTGCGGAACAGACCGGCGACGATCGCACCGAGCAAAGGCGCGACCGCGATGATGAGAAGAACGTTTTCGTCAATCACAAGATGACTTTCCTCCAGTGAACCATCCCTGGTGCGTGGCGCCGGCCCAGCCGTCCCTGGCTGGTCGTTCGGCCTCGCGCGCGATGCGCTTCAACGCATCGCGCAAGCGCTCGGCCTCACCCCTTCATCGAGTCGAGTTCGCCGACGTTGATCGTCGCGCGGTTGCGGAACAGCACCACGAGGATCGCCAGGCCAATCGCCGACTCCGCGGCGGCGACGGTCAGGATGAAGAAAACGAAAATCTGTCCGGACACGTCGCCGAGGAAGCGCGAAAACGCAACGAAATTCATGTTCACCGCGAGCAGCATCAATTCGATCGCCATCAGCAGCACGATCACGTTCTTGCGATTGATGAAGATGCCGGCGACCGAAATGCAGAACAGGATCGCACCGAGGCCGATGTAGTGCGCGAGCGTCAGGTGTGCGACATCGATCATGGCGTCGGCGTCTCCTTTGCCGCACTCGCCATCTTGACGATGCGGACGCGGTCTCCGGCCTTCACCGCAACCTGCAGGGCTGGATTTTGCTTGCGCGTGTTGATGCGCTGGCGCAGCGTCAGCATGATGGCTGCGATGATTGCGACGGTCAGGATCACCGCGGCAACCTCGAACGGCAGCAGGTAATTCGTGAACAGCGCGTTGCCAAGCCAGGCCGTGTTCGAGGTACCACCCGGATCGGCGGGTGCTGCCAGCGCCGACATCTGCTTCATGCCGATCAGGGCAAGCATCTCGACCAGCATGACGACAGCGACGAGCAGACCGACCGGCAGGTAGCGAATGAAGCCCTCGCGCGTCGATTCGGTGTTGACGTCGAGCATCATGACGACGAACAGAAACAGCACCATGACCGCGCCGACATAAACCAGCACCAGCGCGATCGCCAGGAATTCGGCCTGCAGCAGCAGCCACAGCGCGGCGCTGGTGAAGAACGTCAACACCAGGAACAGCGCCGCGTGCACGGAGTTCTTCACACTGATCACGGCCAGCGCGGCGAGCACGAGTACCGCGGCAAACGCGTAGAAAAAGATGAGGTCCCAGGGCAGAGTCATTCTCGTCTCGTTGTTTTCATCAGCGGAACGCGGCGTCTTGCGCGCGCGCCGCCGCGATGTCTTTCTCGAAACGGTCTCCGATGGCGAGCAGCTTCGGCTTGGTCATTATGTTCTCGCCACGATTCTCGAAGTGGTATTCGTGGATGTTGGTCTCGACGATCGAGTCGACCGGACAGCTTTCCTCGCAGAAGCCGCAATAGATGCACTTGAACAGGTCGATGTCGTAGCGCGTGGTGCGGCGCGTGCCGTCGGCGCGCTGCTCCGAATCGATCGTTATCGCCAGCGCGGGACACACCGCTTCGCACAGCTTGCAGGCGATGCAGCGCTCCTCGCCGTTCGGATAGCGGCGCAGCGCGTGCAGACCGCGGAAGCGGTTCGACTGCGGAATCTTCTCCATCGGATAGCGCATCGTGTACTTAGGCTTCCACATGTACTTCATGGTCAGGCCCAGGCCCTTGAATAGCTCGATCAGCAGCAGGCTCCTGAAATAACATCCGACGCGATTCATGACGCAACCTTTGCTGAAGCGATGCCGGGGCCGATCACGTCGAAGAAGACGAGACAGCCGGCGACGAAAATCCAGACGATCGCGATCGGGATGAATACTTTCCAGCCCAGGCGCATGATCTGATCGTAGCGATAACGCGGAAACGCAGCTCGAAACCACAGGTACATGAAGGCGAAAAAGAACGCCTTGGCGAACAGCCACCACCAGCCGCCGGCACCGAGAAGCGGCACGGAAGCCGCAAACGGCGACAGCCAGCCACCCATGAACAATACTGACGCGAGAAACGAGATCAGGATCATGTTCGCGTATTCGGTAAGGAAGAATACGGCAAACGGTGCGCCGGAATACTCGACGTGAAAACCGGCCACGATTTCCGACTCGCCTTCGGCAACGTCGAATGGCGCGCGATTGGTCTCGGCCACGCCGGAAACGAAGTAGATCACGAACAGTGGCAGCAGCGGCCACATGAACCAGTTGAAGACGCCCAGATGCCCGGCCTGCGCGCGCACGATATCGGACATGTTCAGGCTGCCGGCGCAGATCAGCACACCAACCAGCGCCATGCCCATCGCGATTTCATACGACACGACTTGCGCGGCCGAGCGCATCGCACCGAGGAACGCGTACTTCGAGTTCGACGACCAGCCCGCCAGAATGATTCCGTAGACGCCCATCGACGTCATTGCCAGCAGGTACAGCAGACCAGCGTTGACGTTCGCCAGCACAACCCTGTCATCGAACGGAATCACGGCCCAGGCGGCGAATGCCGGCGCCAGTGCGATCAGCGGCGCCATGACGAACAGGGCCTTGCTCGACTTTGCCGGCGTCAGAGTTTCTTTCAGCAGCAGCTTGAACACGTCGGCGAACGTCTGGGCGAGACCAAACGGCCCGACACTGTTCGGGCCCATGCGCACGTGCATCCAGCCGAGCACCTTGCGCTCCCACCAGACGTACAACGCGACGCCCAGAATCACGGGCACCGCAATCGCCACGATGCAAAGCACCAGCCAGACCAGCAGGCCGAATACGCCGAAGCCGAGCAGCCAGTCGTGAAAAGCCATCATCGCAATCAGGCCCTCGTCACGGTCAGAGCAGTGCCGGTCGGCGGCAGCGCTCGGGTTTCGGGCCAGGTCGCTTCGATCCAGGCCGCACCGCGCGGCACGGCCCGCGTCACAACGACCGGCAAGGCGATCTCCGTATCGGCGCTTGCAATCTTCGCCTGAGCGCCGCTGGCAAGGCCGAGCGCCAGCGCGTCTTCAGGATGCATCGCCACCGCGGCATGGCCGGTCAGCGGATGTGCCTGCAATGCCGGAGCACGACGCACGACGGCGTCGCTGCGGTAAATCGGCACCGTGGCAATCCGGATCAACGAGGGCTGAGGGCTGAAGTCTGAGGGCTGAGGGGGAACCGGCGCGAGGTTTGCGTTTTGCGCGTTCGTGGACTTGCCGGCGAGCGAGGCCTGCATCATCGTGCGCAATTCGCCGATTTCGGTGAAATCGAATCCCGGCAGTCCGAGCGCCGCACCCAATGCGCGCAGTACGCGCCAGCCGGGACGCGCCTCGTCCGGAACCTTCGCACCTGCGGCGACTGTCTGGATCGAACCATCGGCGTTTACGTATGTGCCGTCGATCTCCGGCGGCAGGCCGACCGGGAGCACGGCATGTGCCGTGCGCCTGACGCCGGTGCAGGCGTAGGCACCGATATAGACATGGAAGTCGGCGTTGCTGCGTGCGGCATCGTAGGCCACCGATGACGACGTGTCCTGCGAGCCGAGGTGATAGGCGATCAAGGCCCTTGCCGGTTCGGCCAGCAGTCCGGCGGCGTTACGGCCCGTCGTCTGCGGCTGCACGCCGGCGCGAGCCAGGCCGATCGCGTTGGCGCCGGGCGGCAGTTCGTTGTACGCCGCACCGGCCGCTTTCGCGACGAAGCGCGCTGCGGCACGCAGCAGCGAGGCCTGCGGATGCTGCACGGCGCAGTCGCCGAAGATCACGACCGCATTGCCCTGTTTCAATGCCGCATGCAGCGCGCGCGCGCCGTCGTCGGCGGCAACCGGCTTGATCGCGGCGGCCAATCCATCGGAATCCGGCAGATTGCCATCGTCGTTGCCCGCTCTGGCCAGCTTCAACAGCGCATCGACCATGCCGGCCGGTGTCGTGATCGTCTTGCCGGCCAGCACGAAGTTGAAATCGAAATCGACCGGGTTGATCGCGAATACCTTCGCGCCGCGCTTCCACGCCTGGCGTATGCGATGAGCCAGCAGCGGCTGTTCATGGCGCGGATTGCTGCCGACAAGCAGGATCGTCTTGGCCCTCTCGATCTGCGCCAGCGGCATCTCGAAGACCGACGACGGCGCGCCATCGGCGAAGTCGAGCGTGCGCAGGCGATGATCGATATTGTCGCTGCCGAGCGCGCGGACGATGTTCGCCAGCAGCCAGCCTTCCTCGCTCGAGGTCAGCGGCGCAACCAGCGCGCCGAGTTCGTCGCCGGCGTGCTTCTTCAGGCCATCGGCGACGAACGCGATCGCCTCTTTCCACGACGTTTCGACCAGTTCGCCGTCCTTGCGGATCAGCGGCTTCGTCGCGCGGTCATTCGAATACAGCCCCTCGTGCGAATAGCGGTCGCGGTCGGACAGCCAGCACTCGTTGATCGCCTCGTTGTCGCGCGGCACCGTGCGCAGCACTTCGCCGCGACGCGCGTGCAGCCACAGGTTCGAACCGAGCGCGTCGTGATAACCGATCGACTCGCGCGCGATCAGTTCCCAGGCGCGCGCCTTGAAACGGAACACCTTGTTGGTCAGCGCGCCGACCGGACAGACGTCGATGATGTTGCCGCCGAGTTCGCTGTCGATTGTCTTGCCGATATAGGTGCCGATCTCGAGCATCTCGCTGCGGCCCATGGCGCCCAGTTCGGGACTGCCTGCGACTTCGGTCATGAAGCGCACGCAGCGCGTGCACTGGATGCAGCGCGTCATCTCGGTCGAGATGAGCGGACCCAAGTCCTCGTCCGGCACGACGCGCTTGCGCTCGGCAAAACGCGACACCGAGCGGCCGTAGCCCATCGACAGGTCCTGCAGTTCGCACTCACCACCCTGGTCGCAGATCGGGCAGTCTAGCGGATGGTTGATCAGCAGAAATTCCATCACGTTGCGCTGCGCCGACAACGCGCGCTGCGACTGCGTGTAGATCTTCATGCCTTCCATGACCGGCGTCGCACAGGCCGGCTGCGGCTTGGGCATCGGCTTGCCGCCCATCTCGGTCTCGACCATGCACATTCGGCAATTCGCCGCGATCGGCAGCTTGTCGTGGTAGCAGAAGCGTGGTATCGCAATGCCAGCCTTGTCGGCGGCCGCGATGATCATCGAGTTCTTCGGCACCTGCAGCGGCTTGCCGTCGATCTCGATGTTGACCATGTCCGGCGGCGCGGCCGGCACGCCCGGCTGTGCGCTCATGCCGTCACCTCGGCGCCGGCAGAGCCGGAGCCGAAGATTGAGCCACGAAGAACACGAAGAAGAGCTTCAACAAGAGAAGCCCTTTCGGATAAAGCGACAGGACAAAAGAAAGGCAAATTCATAATGCTCTTCTTCGTGGCTTTTCCTTCGTGTTCTTCGTGTTCTTCGTGGTTCAGTCTTTTGATCTTCATGCCGCGACCTCCAATGACGAAGACAGCGCATCGACGATCGAGCGCTTGTGCGCGATGAAATATTCGAACTCGTGCCAGAAGTGGCGCAGCATGCCCTGCACCGGCCACGCGGCGGCCTCGCCGAATGCGCAGATGGTGTGGCCCTCGATCTGGCCGGCGGCCTGCTTGAGCATCTCGACGTCTTTCATCGTCGCGTTGCCTTCGACGATGCGGGTCAGCACGCGGTACATCCAGCCGGTGCCTTCGCGGCACGGCGTGCACTGGCCACACGACTCGGCGAAGTAGAAACGCGCGATGCGACGGCAGGCGCGCACCATGCAAGTCGTCTCATCCATCACGATGACTGCGCCGGAGCCGAGGCCCGAACCAGCCTTTTGCAGCGCGTCGTAATCCATCGTGACCGCCATCATCGTATCCGCCGGCAGCACCGGCATCGATGATCCGCCCGGAATCACGCCCTTGAGCTTGTGGCCGTTTCGCACGCCACCGGCCATCTCGAGCAGTTCGGAGAACGGCGTGCCGAGCTTGATCTCGTAGTTGCCGGGCTTGTTGACGTGGCCGGACACCGAGAAGATCTTCGGTCCGCCGTTGTTCGGCTTGCCCTGTTCGAGAAACCACGTCGCACCCTTGCGCAGGATCGCCGGCACGGAAGCATAGGTTTCGGTGTTGTTGATCGTGGTCGGCTTGCCGTACAGGCCGAAGCCGGCCGGAAACGGCGGCTTGAAACGTGGCTGACCCTTCTTGCCTTCGAGCGATTCCATCAGTGCGGTTTCCTCGCCGCAGATGTAGGCACCCGCGCCGAGCGCGTTGTAGATTTCGACATCGATGCCGCTGCCGCCAATGTTCTTGCCGAGCAGACCGGCTGCATAGGCTTCCTTGAGCGCTTCTTCGCAGTGCTCGAACGGCTCGTGGTGGAATTCGCCGCGCAGGTAGTTGTAGGCGACGGTCGAGCCGGTTGCATAGCAGGCGATCGCCATGCCTTCGATCATCGCATGCGGGTTGAAGCGCAGGATGTCGCGGTCCTTGCAGGTGCCCGGCTCTGATTCGTCGGAGTTGCACAAAATATACTTCTGCATCGTGCCTTTCGGCATGAAGCTCCACTTCAGGCCGGTCGGGAAGCCGGCGCCACCGCGGCCGCGCAGCGAGCTCTTCTTCAGCTCATCGACGATCGTTGCCGGATCGGGTTTCTCGGCGAGAATCTTCTTCCACGCCGCATAGCCGTCAACCTTGACGTAGTTGTCAAGACTCCACGGCTTGTCAAAGTGGAGAGTCGTATACACGACTTGATGTTCTTGAGGTGCGGGGCCCACTGCCATACTTGTTCCAAATAACCGTTTCAGGACGCGCCTTCCACTTCCGTCATTCCCGCGAAAGCGGGAATCCATTCTGCTTTTCAAGCACAACGATCAAGATAGATTCCCACTTTCGCGGGAATGACGGACATTTTTTCTCAATTCGCTCTTGATTCATTTCAATTCGTCCAAAATCCGGTCGACTGTTTCGGTCGTCAGATGCTCATGATAGTGACCGTTGACGACCATCATCGGCGCACCGCAGCATGCCGCCAGACATTCTTCTTCCGGCTTCAGATAGACGCGGCCATCGGCCGTGCTCTCGCCGACCCTGATACCGAGCTTCCTCTCGCAGTGGCGCAGGATGTCTTCGCCGCCGTTGAGCCAGCAGCTGATGTTCGTGCACACGGCGACGTTGTTGCGCCCGACCGCATGCGTCTCGAACATCGAATAGAAAGTCGCTACTTCGTATGCCCACACCGCCGGCAGATCGAGGTATTTCGCCACGGCAGCAATCAGCTCGTCGCTCAGCCAGCCCTGGTTCTGCTCCTGCGCCGCCATCAGGCCCTGGATCAGGGCCGAGCGCTTGCGCTCGGGCGGAAACTTCGCGCCCCAGTGGTCGATGTGCTCGCGTGTACGCGCAGTCAGCGCGACCTGCGGGTCGACATCCCTCACCTCATTGTAGTGTCCCGTCGCCTTCATCGGCGCAACGCCTCACAAGCCGTCATCCCGGCGAAAACCGGGATCCATCTTGATCCTGACGGCAAAAAACAAACTGGATTCCGGCTTGACCAGCTCCGCTGTTGAAAGCCACCGGAATGACGAGCAAAAAAACACTTCCCCTTCACTACCTTCACCGGTCGATCTCCCCGAAGACGACGTCATACGTTCCGATCATCGCGACGACGTCCGGCAACATGTGACCGCGCACGATCTGGTCGATCGACGACAGATGGGCGAAGCCGGGCGCACGCAGCTTGACGCGGAACGGCTTGTTCGCGCCGTCCGAAACAAGGTAGCAGCCGAACTCGCCCTTCGGCGCTTCGACCGCGGCATACACTTCGCCGGCCGGTACCGTATAGCCCTCGGTGAACAGCTTGAAGTGATGGATCAGCGCTTCCATGTCCTCCTTCATCTCTTCGCGTGTCGGCGGCGAGACCTTGAAGTTCTTCAGCATGACTTCGCCGGGATTCGCTTTCAGCCACTGCACGCATTGCTGGATGATGCGGTTCGACTGGCGCATCTCCTCGACGCGCAACAGATAGCGGTCGTAGCAGTCGCCCTTCACGCCGACCGGAATGTCGAAGTCCATCCTGTCGTACATCGCATAAGGCTGCTTCTTGCGCAGATCCCATTCGATGCCCGAGCCGCGCAGCATCGGTCCGGTCATGCCCCAGGCCAATGCCTGTTCCGGCGACACGACGCCGATACCGACGGTACGCTGCTTCCAGATGCGGTTGTCGGTGAGCAGCGTCTCGTACTCGTCGACCTTGTGCGGAAAATCGCTGCAGAACGCATCGATGAAGTCGAGCATCGAGCCTTCGCGCCAGGCGTTGCGCTGCTTCAGGTCATCGCCCTTGTGCCAGTGCGATTCGCGGTACTTCGGCATTTGCTCGGGCAGATCGCGATAGACACCGCCCGGACGATAATAGGTCGCGTGCAGGCGCGCGCCGCTGACCGCCTCGTAGCAGTCCATCAGTTCCTCGCGCTCGCGGAACGCGTACAGGAACACCGCCATCGCACCAAGATCGAGGGCGTTCGACCCGATCCACATCAGATGATTGAGGATGCGCGTGATTTCGTCGAACATCGTGCGGATGTACTGCGCACGCTCGGGCGCCTCGATGCCGAGCAGGCGCTCGATCGCACGAACGTAGGCGTGCTCGTTGCACATCATCGACACGTAGTCGAGCCGGTCCATGTAGCCGATCGACTGGTTGAACGGCTTGGACTCGGCCAGCTTTTCCGTACCGCGATGCAGCAGGCCGATATGCGGATCGGCGCGCTGGATCACCTCGCCGTCCATCTCGAGCACGAGGCGCAGCACGCCATGCGCCGCCGGGTGCTGCGGGCCGAAGTTGATCGTGTAGTTCTTGATCTCTTGCATGTAGATCTAGAGCCCTGAACGCGGATTACGCGGATAGGAGCCAATGAACGCGGACAAGAATTCTATTTTTGAATGTCGCATCTGCTTTTTCCTGGAACAAATCGTCTCAATCCGCCTTGATCCGTGTTAATCCGCGAAATCCGCGTCAAAAAACAGCTTCACTTCTTCTGTGCCGACTCGGCCTGGGCCTGGTCGTAGCGCGAGTCGTTGCGGATCACGCGCGGTACCAGCACGCGCGGTTCGACCGACGTGACAGGCTCATAGATCACGCGCTGTTGCGCCTCGTCGTAGCGCACTTCGACGTTACCGATCAGCGGAAAATCCTTGCGAAACGGATGTCCGACGAAACCATAGTCGGTCAGAATTCTGCGCAGGTCGGGGTGGCCCTCGAAAATGATGCCGAACAGGTCGAATGCCTCGCGTTCGAACCAGTTGGCGCCAGGCCAGATGCCGGTCAGTGACGGCACGACCGGCAGCGCATCATCCTGGGCGTGGCAGCGCATGCGCAGGCGCCGGTTGTGCCGCACGGAAAGCAGGTGAGCCACGGCAGCAAAGCGCCGATGTCCGGCTCTTGTGCGCGGTCGGTCAGACCAGTCGAAACGCCCGGCGCCCTCGCCTTCGACGCCGCGCGAGAAGCCTTGCGCACTGGCGTCGGTGGTGTCCCACTCGACCTGACCATAGCTCAGGTAGTCGATGCCGCTGACGTCGATCAACTGCTCGAAGCGGAATTCCCCGGTATCGCGCAGCAGCTCGGCGACGGCAAGCCAGTTTTCCGGCAGCACTTCGACCGTGGTCTCGCCATGTGCCTCGACGACAGTGGCGATCCTGTCGCCGAAGTGGACGCCGATGCGTTGCGCGAGCGTCGATGTATCCGCGGCTGTCATTGATCAGCGCCTGAACGTGTTGGATGCCAGCGCGCCCTTCTCGGCGCCGCCCTTGCCGACGGTATTGGTGCGGCGGATCTTTTTCTGCAATTGCAGGATGCCGTAGATCAGGGCCTCGGCCGTCGGCGGGCAGCCCGGCACGTAGATGTCGACCGGCACGATCCGATCGCATCCGCGTACGACGGCGTATGAATAGTGGTAGTAGCCGCCGCCATTTGCACAGCTGCCCATCGAGATGACCCATTTCGGGTTGGGCATCTGGTCGTAGACCTTGCGCAACGCCGGCGCCATCTTGTTGACCAGCGTGCCGGCGACGATCATGACATCGCTTTGGCGCGGGCTCGGGCGGAACACGACGCCGTAGCGGTCCAGATCGAGGCGCGCCGCACCGGCATGCATCATCTCGACCGCGCAGCAGGCCAAGCCGAATGTCATCGGCCACATCGAACCTGTGCGCGCCCAGTTGATCAGCGCGTCGGCGCTGGTCGTCAGAAATCCGCGATCGAGCAGTGGATTGTCGCCGCCCGGGCGCAGGATGTCGTCGACCGGCCCGCTCGGCACCGGATTGTGCATGAGGTGCTTCGTCGAAGTGCTCTGCGTGCTCGGCGGATCAGTCATTCCCATTCCAGCGCACCCCGCTTCAATGAAATCAGGCCGTCGCGCGCAGCGCGATACAGAATGTTCCCCTCTCCCGCTCGCGGGAGAGGGCAAAGGGTGAGGGAAAGGGTGCGCGCCATGTGCGCTTCATTGATCATTCCCATTCCAGCGCACCCTTCTTCCAGCAGTACACAAATCCCAAAAGCAGCAGCAGCAGAAACATGCCCATCTCGACCAGCGCGACGATGCCGATCTGCTTGAATACGACCGCCCATGGGAACAGGAACGCGATTTCGAGATCGAAGATGATGAACAGGATCGCGATAAGGTAGTAGCGCACGTCGAACTGCATGCGCGCGTCCTCGAACGCCTCGAAGCCGCACTCATAGGGCGAGGCCTTGCGATCGTCCGCCTTGCGCGGCCCGAGGAACCAACCCGCCATGAGCAGCAGCACGCCAATGCCGCCGGCAACGACCAGGAACAGGAAAATCGGCAGGTACTCGGCCAGCACGGAACAGAAAACCTCGGACTTGCTGCAGGACTGCGTAGCCGCGGGATTTTCTCACGTGCCTGCGGCTTTGCGCAATGCGGCATTGACCTCCGACGCGGCCGTCACGCCTTGCGCAGTGTTGTCTTTGACATCGTGCCGAATCAGACGAGCACAAACGAAAAGCCCGCGTAAACGCTGGCTGTTGCGTCGAAGTTGTATGGTGCCCAAGGGGGGACTCGAACCCCCACACCTTACGGCGCTACCACCTCAAGGTAGTGCGTCTACCAATTCCGCCACCTGGGCTGTATTCGAATCGAGCTTCAGTGCTTTTCCGGCTCGGCCGGCTTGCCCTTGCTGTCGCTGCCCTTGGCGGGGGTCGCCGGAGTGGGCGCAGCCGGGGCGGGCACCGCGGCCGGCTTGTCACCGCCGCCTGTTGCCGCTGCACCGGCCGCCGGCGTCGGCACATCGCCGCCAGCCGCGGGCGCCGCTGGCGCCTTCGGAGCAGGCGTCTCGACGCCGCTCATGATGCCCAGATCGTCGGCCTGCTTGTTGACGCCCGGGTTGCCGAGGAAAGCACCCATGCCGAGGCTGAGCAGGAAGAACAGGCCGGCCAGCACGGCCGTGCTGCGCGAAAGGAACGTCGTCGCGCCGCGCGCGCCGAACACTGTGCCGGATGCGCCACCGCCGAAGCCGGAACCGGCCGCTGCACCGGCTCCGCGCTGCAGCAGGATCAGGATGATCATGCCAAGCGCGACGAGTACGTAAATCACATTGAAGATGGTCAGCAACATTTATCGAATCCCGATTTTATCGAATTCCGCGGTTCAAGTTTGCGCCGCGACGCAGATTGCGAGGAACTCCGCCGCGACCAGCGAAGCCCCGCCGATGAGACCGCCATCGATGTCCGCCTGGGCCAGCAGTTCGGCGGCGTTGGCCGGCTTGCAGCTGCCGCCATACAGGATGCGCAGCGAACTGGAGATTGTAGCATCGAGGGCGGCCAATTTGCCACGGATGAAGGCATGAACGGCCTGGGCCTGCTCCGGGGTCGCCGTTCGGCCCGTCCCGATGGCCCAGACCGGTTCGTAGGCAACGATGGCATTGGCGAATGCGCCGATGCCGCCGCGTTCGATCACTGCCTCGAGTTGCGCCGCGATCACGGCTTGCGTGGTGCCGGCCTCGCGCTGCTCCAGCGTTTCGCCGACGCACAGCACCGGAACCAGACCAGCAGCCTGGGCCTGCATGAACTTGGCAGCCACGCCGGCGTTCGACTCGGCATGGTATTGGCGGCGCTCGGAATGTCCGACCAGTACATGTGTCGCGCCGATGTCGCGGAGCATCGGTGCGGCAATCTCGCCGGTGTAGGCGCCCTGCGCATGTTCGCTCACATCCTGCGCGCCGAAGGCAATCGATCCGCCCGGATTGGCCGCGATCAGCTCGGCCAGGTAGACATAGGGCGGAAAAACGGCGACATCGGCTCCGCCGATGCCGGCGCTCGCGATTGCACGAACCAGTTCGGCCGCGCTGGCGCGCGTCGTATTCATCTTCCAGTTGCCGGCGACGAGCTTGCGGCGCATGGCGGGTCCAGTCGATTGCGGGGCGGCGAGGATATCGACCACGCCCGCGCGATGCAACGCGCTAGAATTCAGGCATGAGTCAAAATACCCTCGCGCAGCGCTGGGCGCTGGTCACCGGCGCCTCCGCCGGCATTGGCACGGCGCTCGCGCGCGAACTGGCCAGCCGCGGCGCGGACATCCTCCTGACGGCGCGGCGCGCCGACCGCCTGGAAGCCGTGGCGCGCGAGCTGTCGCAGCGGTACGCGGTCGCGACCGAGTGCATTGCCGCCGACCTGGCAGACAACGATGCGCCGGAACGCTTGTGCAGCGAGCTTGAGCGGCGCGGCCTTGCCGTCGACATCCTCGTCAACAATGCCGGCTACGGCGTCACCGGCCACTATCCGGCCCAACCCTGGCCGGTGCATGCAGCATTCCTGCAGGTCATGGTCACCGCTCCCTGCGAACTGGCCTGGCGCCTGCTGCCCGCCATGCAGCAGCGCGGCTACGGGCGCATCGTCAACGTCGCATCGCTCGCCGGATTGATTCCCGGGTCGGCCGGCCACACGCTGTACGCGGCGTCGAAGGCGTTCCTGATCAAGTTCTCGCAGTCGCTCGCGCTCGAGAACGCGACGCGCGGCGTCAATGTCTGCGCGCTCTGCCCCGGCTTCACCTACTCCGAATTCCATGATGTCACCGGCACCCGGCCGATCGTTTCGAAGATGCCGAAATGGATGTGGCTGGGCGCCGACCAGGTCGCGCGCGAAGGCATCGACGCGGTCGAGCGCGGCGAAGCAGTCTGGGTTACCGGCCGCGTCAACCGCGCGGTCAAGTCGTTGTTGAAGATGGTGCCGGACCGCTTCGCGCTGCGCACGATGCAGAAGCGTTCGAAGAATTTTCGCGGTCAGTAGGCGTCGATTTTCCGTCAGCGCGATGGAGCCGCAAATCGGCGCCTCGTTCTCGACCTTCAGGCGCATCCCGGCCGGTCACTCCACCGGCATCGGCCGTCCCCACTCCTGGTACAGGGCGACCCGCATCTGATCGAGCTTGACGACGCGCGCATGCGTCGGCCCGTAGGCGGCGACCAGATTCGTGCGCGCCTGCGCGAATGCATCGGCGGATTCGGCATAGCGCTTCTGCGCCTGCAGCGTCCTGGCAAATCCGGCGAGAAACAGACCGCGCTCCGGCCTCTCGGGCGCCAGCGTGCGCGAGACGCGTTCGATGACCTCGCGATGCAGCGCCTCGGCGTCGTCGTAGCGCTTGCGATCGCGTTCCAGGTCCGCAAGGTTGTGCATCAGGATCAGCACCTGCAGGTTGTCTGCGCCGAGCATTTCCGTCTCGATCGCCAGAACGCGGCGAAAGTATCCCTCCGCTTCGTCGAGCTTGCCCTGAAGTGACAGGACGAGACCGAGATTGTTCATGCTGTTGCGCGTGTGCTCATGACGCTCTCCGAGCGTGCGTTCGCGCACTGCGAGCACTTCGCGGAACAACGGCTCGGCCGAGTCGAATTTGCCCTGATCCTGGTACATGCTCGCCAGCTCGTTGAGCGCATTCTGGGTCTCCTCGTGCTCGCGCCCGAAGGTCTTTTCGCGGCCGGCGACCACCTTCCGCTCGAGATCGACGGCGTTGTCCAGATGGCTGCGCGAACGTTCGAGCTGGGCCAGATCCTGCAGTGCTTCGAGCGTTCTCGAGTGGGCATCGCCGAAGCGCTTTTGACGTGCATCGTAGACTTCGCGATAGACCGCCTCGGCCTGGTCGAAGTGCGCCATGCCGCGATACGCCTGGCCCAGGTCGCTCAAGGCGCTCAGCGTTGCGTCATCGTCGTTGCCCTTGCTTTCGCGCAGGCGAGGTAGCAGAGATTCGAGCGCCTTCGCGGCAGCTTCATCGTGGCCGCGGCGTAGTTCCAGATGGGCTTGGGCGACGCGGAGTTCGAGCGCGGCGTCGCTGGCGTCGCCGTCGGCCGCGGCAAGGTCCGCCAGAAGACTCGCGTACACCTTGTCGGCGTCGTCATAACGCGTTTCGAGCACTTCGTCATCGGCGATTGCGCGACGCAGCGCGATCGCCTGGACGCTGCGCTCTCCGTCACTCGCGGCAAGCAGACTCAGCGCACGCGTGAATTGCTTGCCCGCCTCGGTGTAGTCGCCGAGACCGCGATAGCTGTTGCCAAGTGTCGTGCGGATCGCTGCTTCCTCGGCGGGTTTTCCGGCGAAGCGTTCGCCCACCGCGCCACGCGCGCGATCGAGCACGTCGCGCACGCGTAGATCGCTGCGCTGCGTGGCATACGGATTGGCCGCCGCCAGCAGGTCGTCGTTGAGGAAGCTGTTCACATCCCGCTGCATCGCCGCCGCGCGCTGCTCGCGCAGGTACAGCGAACCGACGGCCGCCGCCGCGATCGCGAAAACGGCGCACAACGCCAGCAGCCAGCGCCGGCTCGCCTGCCAGCGCAACAACTGCTGCTGTTGCCGTTGCACCTGAGCCAGCGCAACGCGTTCCCGCGCGCGCTCCGCGGCACGTGCCGGCAACGCACGCAGGCGCCGCGCCAGTTCGCCGATATCGCCGAGGCGGCGGTCCGGATCGAGGTCCGCGGTCGCGGCGATGTCCTCGCGCAGCAGTTCGTCGTCGATATCGCGTTCCCAGCCTGGCGCCAGCGGTGCGCGAAAATCGCCAACCAGGAACTGATACAGCATGACTCCCAGCGCATAGACGTCAGCCTGCACCGTCGGCGCTTTTCCGGCGATGAGCTCGGGCGCAAGATAGTACGGCGTGCCGCTGGTCGAATCGCCGTCGACGCGCGTCTGCGTCATGCCGAGCCGCGTGATGCCGAGCGCGGCCAGCCTTTCCGGTTCGAGTGCCCGGCCGCTGCCGAAATCGACGAGACGGATGCGCGGCGGCGCCAACTCGCCATCCGCGACGATCAGCACGTTGGCCGGCTTGAGGTCCTTGTGCAACACGCCGACCGAATGCGTCGCGGACAAGGCATCGGCAATGCGCGCAATGATTTCGATGCGCACGTCGTTCGCAATCTCGGCAAAACCCCCGCGCGCTTCACACCACTCGATCAGGTTGCCGCCGGAAACATATTCCGACTCGATGAAGTACGGCGGCTCATCGACGTTCCAGTCGATGATGCGGACGATTTCGGCGCGCTCGCCGAGACTGTCGTGCAGCAGCCGGTACAGCGTGATTTCGCGCTTGAGCGCATGCAGTTCCGCACCATCGACCGCGAACTTGAATACGCGTTGTTCGCGAGTCTTCGTCTGCTCGGCGAGCCAGACCTGGCCGAAGCCACCGCCGCGCAGCTCGCGGACGAAGTGCCAGTTCGGGCGCGTTGGCATGGCCTCGCCGGCCTGCGGCGCCCATTTCGCTGCAGACGCGTCCACCGTGCGCGCACTGACCGCGGCCGACAGGCGGTAGCCATATCCGTGCACGGTCTTGATGATGGCCTGGTCATCGTCGGCGAGCGCGCTGCGCAGCTTGGTGACGCATTTCGCCAGCACGCCTTCGGTCACGACGCGCCCCGGCCAGACCGCGTCGATCAGTTCATCCTTGGACAGAGTCTCGCCGGCACGTTGCAGCAGAAGCCGCAGCAGCGCGTAAGGCTTTGCTTCGAGCGCCACCGCGTGACCGTCGATACGCAGTTCGTGCCGGTGATCGTCGAGCTCGGCGCGGCCAAACGTCCAGATGCCCGGGGAATCTCCGGGCGACGGCGGCAGCGTATTGGCGCTCGCACTCATGGCACCCCTGCTCCATCAGCAAGCGCATTCTACTGCTCCAGTTCGCTGTGCGCCGCCCGGCGCCGGAATAAATTCTTCCCGAATCCTTCCCGAAGGCGTCAGGACTTACACGCGCGATTGGCTCAATGCTGCGCCGACGGTAGCCGCCTTGGCACCGCGCAGCCTGCAGATTTCTGCCTCGGGTTGCCACGCGGGAGAGAGTCATGAACCGATCTGCCAAATGCCGCAGTTCCAGCCCGATGACGACCGCCGTCGCGGCGCCGCTCGCACTCCTTCTTGGCCTGACGGCCTCAGTTGCCTGCGCGAATACGCCCCTGACCGTGACCAACACGCTTGATTCCGGCCCGGGCAGCCTGCGCCAGGCGATCATCAATGCCAACAGCGCCTCGGGGTCGGACACGATCGCATTCAATATCGACGCCAACAGCGACGCCGGTTGCAACAGCACGACCAAGGTCTGCACGATCAAGCCCGCGTCTCTGTTCGACAACATAACCAGCCAGCTGACCATAGACGGCTATTCGCAGACCGGCAGCAGTCCGAACACTCTGCTCGTCGGCGACGATGCGAAGCTGCTGATCGAGCTGGACGCAACGAATGTCAGTCCGGCGTTTCGTCTGGAGGGACCGACGATTCTCGGCTCGACGATAAAAGGGCTCGCAATCACGCATCTGGCCGGTGTGGGCATCCTCATCACCGATGGGAGCGGCAATAACACGATTGCCGGGAATTTCATTGGCGTAAACGTCTCGGCTACGGCCTCTTCATTCGTAGGCACTGCGTTTGCTGTCGACGTCGAGTCGGCCAGCAACGCAAACACGATCGGTGGCACAACGCCGGCCGCGCGCAACGTGCTGTCAGGCAATGGCACGATAATTACCGTGTCGGGCTGCAACAACGCGGTCATCCAGGGCAACTACATCAACATCGACAAGGACGGCGCAGTGCCACTGGTGGCGGCGCTGAGAGGAATTGACGTTGGCGCCGGCAGCGGCAACCTGATCGGCAGCTCGGCGCCGGGCGCCGGCAATGTCATCGGTACGTGGGCTGCCATAGCAATAATTTTTCAAGGCAGCGGCAACAACAACCTGATCCAGGGCAACCGGATCGGAACCGATGCGACGGGGACAACCCTCCTGGGCGGCGGCTTCGAGGGCGTGAATTATTACGAAGGCAGCGGCACGGGCAACAAGATCGGTGGCGCCGCTGCGGGAGAAGGCAATCTGATCAATGGGGCTACCAACGGCGACGGCTTCGGCTTGGTGCTCTATTTTGATACGTCGCCAGATCTGGTCGTCCAGGGTAATCTCATCGGCACGGACATCACCGGAGAGCTGCCGCTGGGCAACCTCAACGGCATCTCGGCACAAGACGTGTCCGCCGGCCTGATTGGTGGAACTGCAGCGGGCGCCGGCAACCGCATTGCCTTCAACAGTTCGTTGGGTGTCAGCGTCACCTACAGCAACAGCGTGGTTGCGATTCTCGGCAACGACATTTACGCCAACGGCAGTCTCGGCATATCGCTGAGCGGTGGTGGCGTGCCGACACCGAATGACGACGGCGACGCCGACACAGGGCCGAACAATCTGCAGAACTATCCGGTCATCACCACCGTGACGGTCAGTCCCAAGACGATGGTGCATGTCTCCGGATCGCTCAACAGCGAGGCGAACAAGACGTATCGATTGGAATTCTTTGCAAACGCGAGCTGCGACAGCAGCCACAACGGCGAGGGCAAGATATTCCTCGGTCACGCGGACGCCGGCACCAGCCCAAACGATGTTGCGTTCGGACCGCTCGACTTCGCCGTGCCGGCCGACCGGCACGTGATTACGGCGACAGCCACTGATCCATCCGGAAATACTTCGGAATTTTCCGTGTGCTCGACGCAGGACACGATCTTCAGCGACGGGTTCGAAGCAGACTGATCGGGCGATCCGCGTCGGAATTCATCCGGGCTGAGCAAGAACGCCCCGGGTTCTGCCGAAGGAGACTTGCGATGTATGCAAAGAAATTATTCAACCTTGCTGTCGTCTTCGCGGCGATGCTGCCGGCTTTCGAGGACGACGTTTGCGCCAGCACGCCCACGCCGATCCTGATCGACATCAACACCGGCAACGGTCCGGTTACCGGCTCGGACCCTGGAAGTTACGCACGTCTGACCGCAACGCAGACGGTGTTCAGCGCAACCGACGCGATCCACGGCCGCGAACTGTGGATCACCGACGGGACGGCAGCGGGCACGCATCTGTTGTTCGACTTCTGCCCAGGCGTCTGCAGCGGCGACCCGATTCCACTGAATCGCGACAAGGCCATCGCACTCGGCGTCCTTTACGTCTCGGCCGATGACGGCGCACGCGGCCGCGAGTTGTGGAAAGTCACGAGCGCCGGCACGGTATCGTTCGTCAAGGACATCAATCCCGATGCACTCGGCTCGAACCCGAGTGTCATGACATTCGTCTCCAACCTGCCCGGCATCGGTTTCTTCTCCGCGAGCAGTGCCGCGAGCGGCGGCGAACTATGGAAGACCGATGGTACCAGTGCAGGGACGGTGCTGGTGAAAGACATCAATCCGGGCGGGACGGGATCCTTCATCTGTTGTTTCGGCGAGGGTCTCAACCGCGTGTACTTCGACGCATCGACCCCGGATACCGGTCGCGAGCTGTTCATGAGCGATGGCACGGCTTCCGGCACGGTACTTCGCGCCGATATCCAGCCTGGGCCCGGCAGCTCGTCGCCATCGAATTTGATCGAATGGTTCAACGACACGATGATCTTCTCGGCCAGCGACGGCGTCGCCGGCTTCGAGCTTTGGATTACCTCGGCGACGAGCACCACGCTGCTCAAGGACATCGCGACAGGCTCGAGCTCCTCAACACCCAGCTTCCTGACCGGATTCAGCGGGCGCATTTTCTTTTCGGCGGACGGCAGCTCGGGTTTCGGCAACACCGAGCTGTGGAGCACCGACGCTACCACGGGAGGCACGGCGATATTCAAGGATATCTGTGCCGGATCGTGCGGCAGCAATCCACGCTCGCTGACTACGCTGAACACCGCGCTCGGAACGCGTCTGCTGTTCTTCGCATCATCCACGTCCGGCGCAACGCCTTCCGTCTACGTCAGTGACGGAACTCCGACCGGAACCGTCCCTATATTCGGTCTCGAAACGGTAAACGTCACCGGATTCACCGTCAGTGGCACTCTCGCCTACTTCACGGACAATACCAACCTCAGGCTGTATCGCACCGACGGTACCACCGGTGGCACGATTCTCGTTGCTGATTTCGGCGGGGACGAGTTCGTGTCCATGCGCAACGCGCTTGGACCGGTCGGCACGAACAGGGTGATCATCGGCGCGGACGACGGCTTCGTCGGCAACGAGCCGTACATCGCCGGTCCCAACGCGGGCAACATCAGCCTGCTCAAGAACATCGCGCCCGATCTGGGCTACAGCGACCCGCAAGAGCTGACCGACGTCGGCGGCACCCTGTTCTTCAGTGCGTTCAGCGAAACCACCGGGCGCGAATTGTGGAAAGTTGTCGACCCGGTGGCCGGCGCCGTGCTGGTTGCCGATATCGCCCCGGGGGCCGGCAACTCCAACCCGCAGGAGCTGAACGCGTTCGACGGCAAGCTTGTCTTCTCCATCCGGCCGGATACCGGCCCCGCGCAGATCTATGTGAGCGACGGAACCGCAGACGGAACGCATCCGTTGAAGGACCTCGGGCCCGACAACACGCTGGTGTATTTCAATTGCCTCAGCGTCGCCGGCGACCGCCTCTATTTCAACGGCGACGATTCAACCGCAAACGGAATCGGGCCGTGGATCAGCGATGGAACCGCCGCCGGCACGCACGACATCAACCCGGGCGGCATCGACAACGGTTCTTTTTGCCTCGGCAACGGATTCGCCAGCGCCGGCAACAAGGTGTTGTTCCAGGCGCGGGACAAGACGCGCGGCTACGAATTGTTCCGCAGCGACGGGACGGAAGGCGGCACCGCGCTGGTGCGCGATATCGTGCCGGGTCCCGACGAAGCGGACAGTTCATCTCCGAATGATTTCGTGTCGATCGGCACTCGTGCGTGTTTTTCCGTGGGCCAGGGTGGATTCTACGGGGATGTCGACGTGGAGCCGTGGTGCAGCGACGGTACGGCGCAGGGCACGTTGCCGCTCGGCGACCTGAATCCCGGTACCGACAGCTCGCTGCCTCTTTCGTTGACCGGGGTCGGCAATTATCTGCTGTTCAGTGCATTCTCGCCGACGCTGGGACGCCGAATCTGGCGCAGCGACGGTAGCGCAGACGGCACGATCGCATTCACGGCGTTCGATACCGGCACGAATCTGGTGCGCGACTACCTCGCGGAAAATCTGCAGGGTGGAACGCCGAACCCGCCGCCGCTGCAACACATAGGCAATGTGATCTACTTCCCGTGCACTGCCGGCGAAGGCGCGGTCTGTCTGCAGGACGTACGGCCCGGCCATGAGGACCTCACAGGCACCGGCTTCATCTCTTTCGGGACGGGTGCAGCAATCGAGGCGCTGCGCGTTTTCCCCGGAGGCGACATCCTGATGTCGTGCTGGACAACGGCGAAGGGCCGCGAGTTGTGTCGGTTTCGTTCCGGACCACTGGCGCTCGACGCTGCGATCGTCGACCTCGCGCCGGGCGCGGCCAGTTCGAGTCCCGACCAGATCACGCCGGCTGGGGACTACATCTACTTCACTGCCGACGATGGCGCGCATGGCCGCGAACTGTGGGCCATAGGCTTGCGCGACACGATCGACCGCATATTCCACAACGCGTTCGAGTGAGATAGCGACCGCGCAAAGGGCTAGATCAGCTTGATCTCGCGCAGGCGTTCGAGCAGATATTCGTGCGACGTGATCGACGTGTCGTAGCGGCGCGGATTGTCGGGCGTGATGCACGATGCCAGCGGATCCAGCACGACGTCGGGATTCGGATGCAGGAAGTACGGGACCGAGTAGCGCGGCTTGCGCGCCTGCCCGCCGGGCGGATTGACGACACGGTGTGTCGTCGACGGATAGACGTGATTGGTCAGCCGCTGCAGCATGTCGCCGATGTTGACGACGATCGTGTCGGCTTCGGACGTGAACGGCACCCACTCGCCGGCGCGGGACTTCACTTCGAGGCCGGCCGCACTCGCGCCGACCAGCAGCGTGATTAAGTTGATATCCTCGTGCGCACCGGCGCGCACGTTCGGAATGTCGGGCGCGGTGATCGGCGGATAGTGGATCGGGCGCAGGATCGAATTGCCGACGTTGGTCTTGTCGTCGAAGAATTCCTCCGGCAGGTCGATATGCAGCGCCAGCGCGCGCAGCACGCGCGTGCCGAGCGCATCGAGTGCGCTGTACAGTGCGTAACCCTTTTCACGGAAGCCATCGACTTCGACAGGCCAGATGTTCGGCGGCATGATGTCGGCAAACTTCGAATCGCGCGGCAGCTCGCGGCCGATGTGATAGAACTCCTTGAGATCCGGGTAGCGCGAATCCTTCGCCGTCTCGATGCCGAAAGGCGTATAGCCGCGCGCGCCGCCGCTGCCCTTCAGGTGGTATTGCATCTTCTCGTCGGCCGGCAGCGCGAAGAAACGCACGAATGCATCGTACGCGCCGTCGATCAGTGCCTGCGAAATGCCATGGCCGCGGATGCCGGCGAAACCCCACTCCCGGTACGCCGCGCCGATTTCGGCGACGAATGCGTCCCGATCGCTGTCGTAGCGACGAATGTCGAGGGTGGGAATCTGCGCTGTCATGTGTCGCGATCGCCTTGCTCAGGCCGTCTGCCCGGAGGCGGATCTTACGGCGTCCGCCATGGACGTGGCCAGCGCGCCGATTTCATCGGCATCCTCCCCTTCGACCGTGACACGGACCAGCGGCTCGGTGCCTGACGGCCGCAGCACGATGCGCCCGCGCCCGCGCAACTGCAGCTGGGCACGCGACAGCGCCCGCTGCACCGATTCGGCAGCAATCAGGGTGGCGGCACCGCCGACGCGCACATTGAGCGTCGTCTGCGGCACCCGGTGCACGTTCGCACGAAGCTGCGCCAGGCTCAATCCCAGTCGCTGCAGCGCGTCGAGCACGAGCAGCGCCGCGACGATGCCGTCGCCGGTGCTGGCCTTGTCCAGGCACAGCAGGTGACCGGACGCCTCGCCGCCGAGCAAGCCGCCGCGCTGCTTGAGCAGCTGCAGCACGTAGCGATCGCCGACATCGGCGCGCAGGAACTCGACGCCGAGCCCGGCAATGGCCTGCTCGATGCCATAGTTCGTCATCAAGGTGCCGACCACCGGCCCGCGCAGTTCGCCGCGTGCATGGCGGTCGAGCGCAAGAATGTAGAGCAGGTCGTCGCCGTCGACGACCGCGCCGTCGCGATCGACCATCTGCACGCGATCGCCGTCGCCGTCGAATGCGATGCCAAGATCGGCACGCTGTCCACGCACCGCTTGCTGCAGCATGCGCAGGTCGGTCGCGCCGCAGCCGGCGTTGATGTTCAGACCGTCCGGCTGCACACCGATCGCCGCGACGTCGGCACCGAGTTCAGCGAACAGCTTCGGCGCGATGTGGTAGGTGGCGCCGTGCGCGCAATCGATGGCGATCCTGCGGCCGCGCAGGTTCAGACCCGGTGCCACGCCGAGACAGAAGTCGAGATAGCGCTGCGCGGCATCGTCGACACGCGCGGCCTTGCCGATGCGCGCCGGCGCCTGCGTGTTCGAAGCGGCATCGAGTTCGTGCTCGATCGCCAGCTCAACGGCGTCTTCGAGTTTCTCGCCTTGCGCCGAAAACAGCTTGATGCCGTTGTCCTGATACGGATTGTGCGAAGCACTGATGACGATGCCGGCACTGCCGCCCAGTTCGCGTGTCAGCTGCGCGACGGCCGGCGTCGGCATCGGGCCGAGCAGTCGCACGTCGGCACCGGCTGCCACCAGCCCTGCTTCGAGCGCCGATTCGAGCATGTAACCCGAGACGCGCGTGTCCTTGCCGATCAAAACCGTTGGGCGCACGCCGTCGCCGAGCACACGCCCGATCGCGCGGCCAAGGCGCAGCATGAATTCCGGCGTGATCGGATGTTCGCCCGCACGGCCGCGAATGCCGTCGGTACCGAAGTATTTCTTTCCCGTCATTCGCCGGCCAATCTAGAGAAGGTGAATATCTAGTGAAACAAGATTGAACCACGGAGGACACAGAGAACACGGAGAGAAGCAGCAGCACGACAGCATGAGCAACGATTCGCGAAATGCTCTTCTCCGTGTTCTCCCGCTGTTCTCCGTGTTCTCCGTGTCGCGGCTTTGGATCTTGGGTCTGCCTGCGGCACGGGTCACATCGTGTGAGTCGGCCGGTCGGCGTTGATGATGCCGGCCAGCGCCGCTTCGATCTTGACGCGCGCCGTCTCGCCGTCAGCCGATTCGTTGAACTGGACGCCGATACCGGCCGTGCGGTTGCCTTGCGCACCGGGCGGCGTGACCCAGATGACCTTTCCGGCAATCGGCAGGCGATCCTTGTCTTCCATCAGCGTGAGCAGGATGAACACCTCGTCGCCGAGGCCGTAGCGCTTGGCGGTCGGCACGAACAGGCCGCCGCCACGCACGAACGGCATGTAGGCGTTGTACAGCGCACCCTTGTCCTTGATCGCAAGCGAAAGGATGCCCTGCCGCGGCATTGCGCCCATGGTTCCCGACATTACCTATCCTCCGACATGCAAGAAAACTCCGGTCAGGCTACGCGCGATCGCCGCGGCGCTGCCGCTGCCTTCCATTCGACCAGCAGTTCCAGCAGCACCAGTTCGGCGCGCAACGGACCACGCAGCAGATCACGCGCTCGGTTGGCCCGGTCGAACCAGGCCGCTAGCTTGGTCAAATCGGCATCGCCGGTCAAGGCAAGCGGTCCGCGCACGCGCGAGGCCGACGCCGCGGCTTCAGCCTGAACGAGCATCGTGGCGAACCACAGCCTCATGTCGCTGTCATTCCTTGCCCAGATGCCTGCGATCTCGGCGGCGTTGCCCTTGCCTTGCTGCAGGACGCGCAAATGCGCAGCCACTTCGTCGCGCAGGGCGGCGCGGCCTTCACGTGCCCAGATCAGCGCCAGCCCGGGATTTCCGGCGCTCGCTTCGAGCGCCGCTTCCGCTGCCGGACGATCGATGCCGTGCTCGAGCAGCCAGCCCAGCGCAGTGTCGCCAGGCGGCAATGAAAATCCGATGTGCTGGCAGCGGCTGCGGATCGTTGCCGGCAAACGCGCCGGATGCGCGCTGACCAGAAGCAGATAGCGCGCGGCGTTCGGTTCCTCCAGTGTCTTCAACAACGCGTTCGCAGCCGCGTTGTTCATCGCATCCGCCGGCTCGATCAAAACCACCTGGGCACGTCCGATCTGCGGCGTCAGTGCAAGCCACGCCGACAACTCGCGAATCTGGTCAACGACAACCTCGCCATACATCTTCTTCGATTTGTCGTTAAAGGCGAAACCGACGAACCTGGCGTCCGGGTGGCCCGGATAACCGTCCGGCTGCGCGAGGCTTCCGCCCGGCCGCGTCTCTTCCGGATCGCGCTGCGCGCGCACCGCGTACAGCTGACACGACCGGCAGCGGCCGCACGGCGCATCGTCCCGGTTGTCGCACAGCAGGAATGCCGCAAGGCGTTCGGCGAATGCACGTTTGCCGGCGCCCGGCGGCCCGGTCAGCAGCAACGCATGCGGCAGAGTGCCCTTCGCGGCCCGCGCGACGACCCGATTCCATATTTCAAGCTGCCACGGCGCGACGCTCATGCCGGCACGCCGTTGGTGTCGAGAAATTCGGCAATGCGCGTGTGCACGGCGCCGAGCACCGCGCCGAGGGGCTGTCTGGCGTCAATGACGCGGAAACGCTCTGGCGCCGCCACAGCGCGCGCGCGATAGGCGGCGCGTATACGCTCGAAGAACTCGGCATTTTCCATTTCTATACGGTCGGCGGCACCACGGCCGTTGGCGCGACGCATGCCATCGGCAACCGGCAGGTCGAGCAACAGGGTCAGATCGGGCAGGATGCCCGCAGCCGCCCAGCGTTCCAAGTCGGCGATACGCTCGACCGGCTGGCCGCGGCCGCCGCCCTGGTAGGCGAAGCTCGCATCGGTAAAGCGGTCCGACAAAACCCAGCGTCCCGCGGCAAGCGCAGGCACAACGACTTCACGCACCAGCTGCGCGCGCGAGGCGAACATCAGCAGCAGCTCGGTCTCCGCGCACAATCCGCGCAGCTTCGCATCCAGCAGCACGGCACGGATCGCCTCGCCGACCGGCGTACCGCCCGGCTCCCGTGTGACCAGTACGTCGATGCCGTTTTCGGCCAGTTGCGCCCGGACCGCTTCGAGCACCGTGCTCTTGCCGGCGCCCTCGCCGCCTTCCAGCGTGATCAGTTTTCCGTTCATCTATTCTGATGCTGCAGTTGATAGCGCGTGACCGCCTGGTTGTGCGCGTCGAGCGTTGCCGAAAATTCGTGAGTGCCGTCGCCGCGCGCTACGAAATACAGCGCATCGGTCACGGCCGGATGCATGACTGCCTCGAGCGAAGCCTTTCCGGGCAGCGCGATCGGCGTCGGCGGCAATCCGGGCCGGGTGTAAGTATTGTACGGCGTGTCGGTGTCCAGATCGCGCCGGTGAATCCTGCCGTCATACTGCGCGCCGAGCCCGTAGATGACGGCCGGATCGGTCTGCAGGCGCATGCCGATGCGCAGCCGGTGCAGGAACACGGCAGCGATCTTCGGGCGTTCATCGCCACGCGCGGTTTCCTTCTCGACAATCGACGCCAGCGTCAGCAGTTGATAGGGCGAGTCGAGTTCGAACGCGGACGGATGCCCGGTCCAGAGCGTGTCGACCAGCTTGCGCATCGCCTCGTACGCGCGACGCAGCAGATCGAAGTCGCTCATGCCTTTGACGTAGCTGTAGGTCTCCGGCAGGAACCAGCCCTCGGCCAGCGCCCCGGGCGCGCCAAGCCGATCCATGATGTCCTTGTCATCCAGCGCGGTCAGCGTCTGCTGCAGGCCTGTGTCCTGTGCCAGTGCCAGGCGCAGTTGTTTAAATGTCCACCCTTCCACAATGGTAAAATGATTCTGGACGACGTCGCCGGCCGCCATTTTTTTCAGCAGTTCGGTCGGCGTCACCCCCGGCGCCAGCGCATATTCGCCGGCATGCAATTTGCCAGCGACGCCAAGCTCGCGCGCGAGCAGGCGCCAGTAGAGCGGACTGCGGGTGGCCACGCCGCGCTGCTCGATCAGGCGCAGCACGCCCGGCAAGTGCGCACCGAGCGGAACATCGATCGTCGTTGCCTCGGCCAGCGGGCCGAGCGCCGAATCGGCAAAACGCCGATAGTCCTGGTATCCCCAGAAGGCGGCGCCGGCCGCCAGCAGGAACAGGAACACGACGATGCCGCCGAGGCCACGTTTCTTTCCAGCTCTTCGCGCCAAACCTGTGCCCCGCAGTCAACCGCTCAAGGGTGCATTGTGCCTGAAGCATCAGCGGTCCGCGCCGCAAGCCGGTCAAGCACCATCGTCCAGGGCACGCAACAGGCCGCGCGCTTTTGCCCGTGTCTCTTCGAGTTCCTGGTTTGCCACGGAATCGGTGACGATGCCGGCCCCGGCGCGAAAGCGCAGGGCGCTGCCAGACATCGTCAGGGTGCGGATCAGGATATTCAGATCGAGGTCGCCGTCGCGATCCAGGTAGCCCAGCGAGCCGGTGTACGCACCACGCCCGGCGCCCTCCAGTTCCGCGATGATCTCCATCGTGCGTACTTTTGGACAACCGGTAATCGTGCCGCCCGGAAACACGGCACGGATGACCGAGCCAGGACTCGTGCCGGCGCGCAGGTTGCCGCTGACGTTCGAGACGATGTGATGCACATGCGCATAACTTTCCAGCGTCATGAGCTCGTCGACGACGACGCTGCCGGGCGTGCACACACGGCCGAGGTCGTTGCGTTCCAGATCGATCAACATGACGTGTTCTGCACGTTCCTTCGGGTGGCCGATCAACTCGCGCAGGCGCGCCGCATCGTCGTCGCCGCCCGTGCGCGGACGTGTGCCGGCAATGGGCCGCGTCGATACTCGATTGCCGCGCACCTCAACCAGCCGTTCGGGCGATGAACTGACTATCGCCCAATCCTGCCACTGAAACAGTCCGGCAAACGGCGCAGGATTGGCGCGGCGCAGGCTGGCGAACACGCGGGCCGGAGAAGCCGCGCCGGCAAAGCGCGCACGCCACTCGCGCGACAGGTTGACCTGGAACACGTCGCCGGCGCGCAGATATTCCTGCACCGCC
The DNA here is from genome assembly GCA_036496665.1 of Rudaea sp. GTDB lineage: Bacteria > Pseudomonadota > Gammaproteobacteria > Xanthomonadales > Rhodanobacteraceae > Rudaea. Next base: position 104,034 of record DASXKR010000031.1, read on the forward strand.
TCGACACCTTCCAGGAAGCTGTGCGGCGCATCCTCATCGATCGCGATTCGCGGCAGCGGCCCCGGGGAAGAGACCGGTGCCGTATCGAGATCGGACTGCAGCACATCGAGCAGTGTCTCCGCGCCTTGTTCGACGATCAGATGGGTAAGCCGATCGACACGGTCGACGACGATTGCCGCCGGGCAACGCAGCGCGAGGGCTACGGGTAACGCCGCATCCGGTGCCGCCGGCAATCGCAGGCGCGGTTCGATCTCCGCGCCGAGTTCGTAGCTCAAGAACAGCAGCCAGCCGCCGGTGAAAGGAAGGGCTGAGGAGGGCCGAGGGCTGAGGGCTGGAACGCGTTCCCTGGCCGCGGCAGTGCGCTCAGACTGCCACGCCGCATCCAACACATCGAGGAATTTCGCGCCGAGGGCGTTCCCACGCGCATCGCGGACGCGTCCGTCGCGATGCAGGATCAGCGCGTCGCGCGGGAAGGCGAACACGATGTCGTAGCGGGCGTGCGGTCCCTGCGCCGCGCTTTCGACCAGTCCCGGGTAGCGTTGCGGGTCGGCAGCCGCAAGCGGCAGCAGATCGCGCACGCCGGGGAGCGAACGCACGACAGTGCGGCAATTGTCCGGCATCAGCGGCGCTCCGCGCCTGGCGCTACGTCAGATGCTGCGGAATACCAGCGTGCCGTTCGTGCCGCCGAACCCGAACGAGTTCGACAACGCGATGTCGACCTTGGCCTGGCGCGCCGTGTTCGGCACATAGTCGAGATCGCAGCCCTCGCCGGGCTGGTCGAGATTGATCGTCGGCGGCACGACGCTGTCGCGCATCGCCAGCACGCAGAAGATCGCTTCGACGCCGCCGGCGGCGCCGAGCAGGTGCCCGGTCATCGACTTGGTCGAACTGACCATGACCTTTGTCGCCTGCTCGCCGAAGCAGCGCTTGATCGCCTGGCTTTCGGCCAGGTCGCCGGCCGGCGTCGAGGTGCCGTGCGCGTTGATGTAGCCGATCTGATCCGGGTTGAGACCGGCATCCTTCATCGCCGAGCTCATGCAGCGCGCAGCGCCATCGCCATCCTCGCTCGGCGAAGTGATGTGAAACGCATCGGCGCTCATGCCGAAACCGACCAGTTCGCAGTAGATGCGCGCGTTGCGCTTGCGCGCGTGTTCGTAGTCTTCGAGCACGAGCACGCCGGCGCCGTCGGACAGCACGAAGCCGTCGCGGTCCTTGTCCCAGGGCCGGCTCGCCTTGTGCGGTTCGTCGTTGCGCGTCGACATCGCGCGCGCCGAGCAGAATCCGCCCATGGCCACTCCGGTCGTTGCGTATTCCGCACCACCGGCGACCATCACGTCGGCGTCGCCGTACTGGATCATGCGCATGGCCAGGCCGAGGTTGTGCGTCGCGGTCGTGCAGGCCGTGACGCAGGCGATGTTCGGGCCTTTCAGCCCGAGCATGATCGACAGGTTGCCCGAGGCCATGTTGATGATCGAGCTCGGCACGAAGAACGGCGAGATCCGGCGCTGGCCCTGCTCGTGATAGATGATGCTGGTGCGCTCGATCGTGTGGATGCCGCCGATGCCGGCACCGACCGCGACACCGATGCGTTCGGCATCGTGTTCGTGCGGATGCAGGCCGGCATCCGCCAGTGCGTCGATCGACGCCGCGATGCCGTAGTGGATGAACGGATCCATCTTCTTGACGTCTTTCGGCGCGACGACCTTCGCCGGATCGAAATCACGAACTTCGCCGGCGATGCGCGTCGGAAACGTGCTCGCGTCGAAATGGGTGACCGGTCCGATGCCGCTCTTGCCGGCGAGGATATTGCCCCACGCGGTCGCGACATCGTTGCCGACCGGGCTGACGATACCGAGCCCGGTAATCACTACACGCCGTTTACTCATGATGTGTTCGCTACCACCAGATGTGAGAGGTGAGACTCAAAAGCCACGCACATTCGGCCTCTCACATCTCACGTCTCACGCCTCACTCCTTCGAAGCAATCAGGCGCCGGCCGAAAACGCAAGCTGCGCCCGCAGGCGCAGCCGGTGGAACGACGGGAATATTCGCTCAGGCCTTGACGTGCGCCTTGATGTAGTCGACCGCCTGCTGCACGGTCGTGATCTTCTCGGCTTCTTCGTCCGGGATCTCGCACTCGAATTCCTCTTCCAGCGCCATCACCAGTTCCACCGTGTCGAGCGAGTCCGCGCCCAGATCGTCCACGAACGATGCGTTCGGCGTAACTTCATCTTCCTTGACGCCAAGCTGTTCGACGACGATTTTCTTGACGCGTTCTTCGATGGTGCTCATGTGTTGGACCTCACGCTGGAAGTAGATTCTGGACCGCTACCGGAAAGCGGCGGATTGTAGTGGATGCTTCGCCTGCGCGCCAGCAAACGGGCGTTTCACGAAGAGCCGTCAGCCGGCGCTCGCTCAACCGTGAGCCCGTTGAAAAGCCGTGAGCCGGCGTGCGGCTGCCCACGCTCAACCGTGAGCCGGGAAAGCCTGCAGGTCCTGCTCTCCGGCTACCAGCTACCGGCTTCCGGGAGTCTCACGGCATGTACATGCCGCCATTGACGTGCATAGTCTCGCCGGTAATATAGGCGGCCGCCGGTGAAACCAGGAACAGCACGGCCTGCGCGATGTCCTGCACCGCGCCAAGGCGCCCGAGTGCGATCTGTCCGAGCAACGCCCGGCGCTGGTCGTCGCTCAGCGCGCGTGTCATGTCAGTATCGATGAATCCGGGTGCGACCACGTTGACCGTGATGCCGCGCGAGCCGATTTCGCGCGCGAGCGATTTGGAGAACGCAATGATTCCGGCCTTCGCCGCCGCATAGTTCGACTGGCCCGGATTGCCGGTCACGCCAACCACCGATGCGATGTTCACGATCCGGCCCTTGCGCGCCTTCATCATGCCGCGCATGGCGGCTTTCGACGTTCGATAAACGGAACTCAGGTTGGTATCGAGGATCGCCTGCCAGTCGTCGTCCTTCATGCGCATCAGCAACTGATCGCGCGTGATGCCGGCATTGTTGACCAGGATCGTCAGCGTTCCGAACTCCTTGCCAATGGCCTCGACCAGTGCCTCGACGGCGGCACCGTCGGTGACGTTGAGCGATCGCCCGACGCCACCGTGGGCGGCAAGCCGCTCGCCAATCGCCTGCGCACCGGCATCGGTCGTCGCCGTACCGATGACCTTCGCGCCGTTTGCGGCGAGCGTGTCGGCGATCGCCGCGCCGATGCCGCGGCTGGCACCGGTGACGAGGGCGACTTCACCCTGCAGGTTTGCGTTCATGGCTTGCTCCGTTCAGATGTCTTTACCGCCGACGGCCAGATCAGAGCCTGCGCGACGACCACCGATTTCCCGTCGAATGTTGCAGAAGGCGATCCGTACAGCGCATAGCCGAGCGCGAGCGCCTCGCTGACCCGCCGGCAGAATCTGTCGTCATCGGGACCGGTCAATATACGGTAGATCGGAAGATCGTTCGGAGCGTCGCTCACACCGTTCTCACCCGCGTTGATCGCGTCAGGCTTTCCAGTCCAGCAATGCCTGCGCCAGTTCGGCCGGCGCGCCGATGGCGCGGCCGTCGATGGCCCGTTCGATCCGCTTGAGCAGCCCGACCAGCACCTTGCCCGGGCCGCACTCGGCAGCGCGCGTCACGCCGCGGGCAGCCAGTTCGTGCACGCAGGCCGTCCACTGCACGGGCGCATAAAGCTGCTGCGCCAGGGCCTGCTTGATGCGCTCGACGCTGTCGTATGAGCTGGCCTCAACGTTTTGAATCACCGGAATTTTCGGCGCCGACCATGAGACGGTTTCGAGGTGCGCTGCGAGCGTGTCGGCTGCCTCGCGCATGAGCAGGCAGTGGGACGGCACGCTGACCGCCAGCTTGACCGCCTTGCGCACACCGAGCTCGGCCAACCGCGCCAGAGCACGATCGACCGCCTCGCTGTTGCCGGCGATCACGAGCTGGCCCGGCGCATTGAAATTTGCCGGAGCGACGACCTGGCCCTGCGCGACTTCCGCGCAGACCTGCGCGATCTGCAGATCGTCGCCACCGAGGATTGCCGCCATCGCACCGACGCCTTGCGGCACCGCGGCCTGCATCAGCCGACCACGCTCGGCGACCACCGCGGCCGCGTCATGCAGCGAAACCGCCTCGGCGCAGACCAGCGCCGAGTACTCGCCAAGGCTGTGGCCGGCGAGTTGCGCCGGCATCGCTCCGCCCTGCTCGCGCCAGACGCGCCATACCGCGACGCCGGCAGCCAGCGACGCTGGCTGCGTGTTGTCGGTGCGGTTCAACAGTTCTTCCGGCCCATTCTGCGACAGCGCCCACAGGTCGACACCGGCTCCGGCAGATGCTTCATCAAACGTCTCCTTGACGATGGCGTATTCGCTGGCCAGTTCGGCGAGCATGCCAAGCGATTGCGAGCCCTGTCCGGGAAAGACGAAAGCCAAATTCGGGACTCGGGACTCGGGACTCCGGACTCGGGATTCGGTGGAAGGTACAGTTCCGTTCATCGTCAATATTCTGTCAAATGTCGCTCAGCGCGACCCGGTACGACCGAGTCCCCAGTCGGACCGTCCTCAGTACCGCACCAAGGCCGAACCCCAGGTGAAGCCGCCGCCGAAGGCTTCGAGCAGCAGCAACTGGCCGCGCTGGATGCGGCCCGAGCGGATGCCGTGATCGAGCGCCAGCGGCACGGAGGCCGACGAGGTATTGCCGTGCCTGTCGACCGTGACGATGACGCGTTCCATCGGCATGTCGAGGCGTTTGGCCGTTGCCTGGATGATGCGCAGGTTTGCCTGGTGTGGAATCAGCCAGTCGATCGCGTGGCGGTCAATGCCGTTGGCAGCCAACGTCTCTTCAACGACGCGGTCGAGCGTCTTTACCGCGACCTTGAAGACTTCACTACCCTGCATCACGACACGCACGCCGTGGTTGTGCTCGTGGGTGAAACCGACCGACACGCCGACCGGATTCCACAGCAGTTCCTTGTAGGCGCCGTCGGCATGCACGTGCGTGGAAAGAATGCCGGCCTCCTCGGAGGCCTTGAGCACGACCGCACCGGCGCCGTCGCCGAACAATACGCAGGTACCGCGGTCCGACCAGTCAATCATGCGCGACAGCGTCTCTGCGCCGACGACGAGAGCGGTGTTGGCGCTGCCGGAGCGAATGAACTTGTCGGCGACGGTCAATGCATAGATGAAACCCGAGCACGCCGCATTGACGTCGAACGCCGGGCAGCCGTTCGCACCGAGCCGATCCTGCAGCAGGCACGCAGTCGACGGAAAAATCAGGTCCGGCGTGGTGGTGCCGACGATCAGCAGGTCGACGTCGCCGGCGTTGACGCCCGCCGCCTGCAGCGCGGCAGTCGCCGCACCGAAGGCCAGGTCGCAGGTGGTCTCGCCTTCCGCGGCAAGATGGCGCCGACGGATGCCGGTGCGAGCGGCGATCCATTCGTCGCTGGTGTCGACCATCTTTGCCAGATCGGCATTGGTGACGACTCTTTCCGGCAGGCAACTACCGGTGCCGGCGATGCGTGAATAGATCAAGACTTAACCCCTGTACCAGCGATTGGCTCGCGCAGCATCCGCCGCGTTGGAGCCCGCCATGGCGCTACGGCACATGACTGCTTGCGCTTGTTGTTGACCCGTAGAGGATGTCGCGGAGCGACTGCGCCTCAATCTTCGTCGCGAACCGGTGTCTTGCTCTCGATGACCTTGCGGCCACGATAGTAGCCGTCCTTGGTCACGTTGTGGCGCACGTGCACTTCGCCCGAAGTCGGGTCTGTGCCGAGCTGCTTGGCGCTCAGCGCGTCATGGGCGCGGCGCATGCCGCGGCGGGATGGGGATTTGCGACTCTTTGCAACAGCCATTTCACTTCTCCAGAAAATTCTGCGTACTGCCTGCGTACGAACGCGGCCTTGGGAACCGCGCGAGCGCGCAACCCGATTACCGCGAAACCTTGATCTTTTTCAGCACGTCGAACGGGTTTTCGCGCGATGCCGCCGCCGGCTCGTCTTCCGCCTCGCCCCATGTGCGCTCTACATAGTCGCTGCCCGGCTGCACCGGTATGGCCGGCACTGCCAGTATCAATTCGTCTTCGACGACGTCGGCGAGCCGGAGCACGCCGTCGGCCGTCAGCAAGGCTTCGTAGCCTTCCGGCAATCCTGACTCGTCCGCTTCGCGCGTGATCAACCCGAGCCGCGTGTCGACATGCACCGGCAACTCGAAACGATCGAGGCTGCGCTGGCAGATCAACGGCAACGCCGCATCGGCGCGCACGTGCAGATACGCCACGCCGAGTTCATCCTTGTCGAAATCCAGCACGAACACCACATCGCCGGTCGGCTGGGCCAAGTCGACTGCAAGTCGCGGCAGCGCGGCGAGCGGCAGTTTACCCTCAAACCGGCGCCGCGCCTGCACCATGCGCCACGCGTCGACAGTTTCTGGCAGGGCATGGGACATGGCGCGCGCGATGGTAGTTTCCGCACTGCACAAAGTCAATCCAAATGGCTGAATTCGCCGCAAACTGTGCGGTGCGCCTGGTTCCTGAATTGCCCGACCCGGCTACATTTTACGAAATTGTTCGCATACGGCAGACTGCGAACGGGAACCAGGGGCGGAATCGCTGTGTCTTACTTCATCCTGATCGCGGCGCCAGCATCGCTGCTGCTGTTGTACGCTTCAATTCGCCAGCATGCGCTGAGCAGGCGTCACCGCGCGATGCGGCGCTTGCTCGATGGCGCCGATGCGCTCGAGGAACAGCTGCTGCAATGCCGCGCGCGCATGCACCAGCTCAGGAACATGTTGGTCGCGCTGCCCGAGGAGATGAGCGCCGACGCAAACACGGCGTTGACGGCCGACGACAAGGTGCAGGCCGGACTGCGTGATCTGCTCGCACACCGGCTCTGGATCAAGCAGCACGCAGAGACCGCCCGGCGCGCGGAGCTCGACGCGGCCTGCGCCGCAATCGACCAGTCTCGCGACGTTCTGGCGGCGCAGCTGACCCGGCTCGATGCGATCACCGGCGAACTGGCTGCGGCGCAATCGAGCGCGCGATCGGTCGCACCGCGCGGCCGCAACGGCACGCCATGACCACGCTCGGCCAGGTCGATCTGATCCTGGCGTCGACCTCGCGTTATCGTCGCGATCTGCTTGCGCGCGTTGCGCCACGCTTTCGCCAGCTCGCTCCGGCCGTCGATGAAACCTCGCAGCCCGATGAACGCGCGGCGGACCTGGTCGTGCGCCTGGCGCAGGCCAAGGCTCAGGCCGTGGCAGCGAAGGAGCCCGGCACGCTGGTGATCGGCTCGGACCAGGCCGCCGAACTCGATGGCCTGATACTCGGCAAGCCGGGCACGGTCGCCGCCGCGTTGGCACAACTGCTGGCGGCGAGTGGCAGGATCGTGACGTTCCATACGGCGATCTGCCTGGTCGATACGCGGCCGTCGCGGCCGATAGTCGCCCAGGCGACGGATCGCACGCACGTGCATTTTCGGCGCTTGCGGCGCGGCGAAATCGAGCGCTACATCGGACGCGAACAGCCGCTCGACTGCGCCGGCAGCTTCAAGGCCGAAGCGCTCGGCGTCGCGCTGTTCGAGCGGATCGAGAGCGATGACCCGACTGCGCTGATCGGTCTGCCGCTGATCGCACTGTGCCGGTTGCTGCGTGAATCCGGCATCGAGATCATCTGAAGTCACTGCATGCGCCGCCCGGAACCGGGGCTGGGGTTGGATCGGCGAGTCCGTCGGCGGCCACGAACAGGTAACGCTTGCGTCCGCCGTACAGATCGAGCCGGCCGACGACTTGCGGCGCCTTGAGCGTCGAGCAGACGCGATCGAGCCAGGGCGCACGCTCACGCTCGCGTCGCGCGGTCGGCTCGATCACGACGAGCAAGCGTCCCGCCGCAAGATCGCGCAGCGCCCGTTCATCACGCCGCCACAGTGCCAGTTGCGGCGCGCGGCCATGCTTGGTGTTGATCGGATGGTCCAGCGAGTAGACCGGTCGCGCCGCCGCGAGGGCAAAGTCCAGCTCGGCGGCCAGCATGAAATTGTCGGCAACCAGCGTGGCATCGCTGAAACGCTCTTCTTCCAGCAGGCCCCGGGTCTCGGCGGCGACTTCGTTCCAGCCGACCCAGTGCTCCGGGAAAGCCTTGAACCGCGCCAGTGACGTTGCGCCACCCGGCACGGCCGCGGCCGCGAAGTACGCAATGGTCAGCACGCAACCTGCCGCCAGCACGACAAATGCGGCAATCGACAATGACTTGCGCAGTCCGCGTACCGCGTGCGCCGGTTCGAGCAGCGCCGGCAGCGCGACCAGCAGCGGCAGATAGGCCTGCAGCGGCCAGTGCAGGCGCAGGCGCGTGTCGTCGGCGAAGCAGCCAAGCACGAACCAGGCAATCCAGGGCACGGCACTGCAGGCGGCCAGCAGATCCCACGGAGCGCCCGCACGGCAACGTTGCACACAACGCCACGCCGCCCAGATCAGCAGCAGATAGAACAACGGTGTGCAGACGATCGCCTGCTCGAGCGGTTGCACGAGCCCGTCGCCATGAAAGGCCCACGGATTGCGCTCGAATACCTGGAACGAAAGCGCGACCCAGTCGTGTTCGAGATTGAAGATCAGCAACGGAACCAGACCGAGCAGCGAAATCGCCACGGCGACCCACAAGCCCCGATCTCGCCACAGCAGCCTGCCGCGCCCCGTCAGCAGCAGGAAAGCCAGGCCGGCCAGCAGCAGCATGGCGGCCCGATAGTGACTGAGCCAGGCCGCAGCGAGCGCCAGGCCGAGCGCGCACCAGTCGGGCAAACTGCGCGTGCGTGCGGCGCGCTCGAATGCATCGAAGGCGAGCGCCGCGCACAGCGTGAGCGGCACATCCGGCAACGCGAACAGGCCCAACGTGCCGAGCAGCGGCAATGCCAGTGCGATCAGCCCGGTGAACCAGCCGTCACGCACGCCGAACAGACGCGTACCGGTCTGCACGAGGACCAGCGGGACCATGGCGCCTAGAAGCAGGAACGGCGCACGCATCGCCAGCACGCCATGACCGAAGAGTGTTTCACCAAGACGGATCAGCGCGGCAGTCGCCAGCGGCAGGTCGCTGAACGACCAATCGAGCGCGCGACTCTCCTGCCAATACCAGGCTTCGTCGCCGAACGGGGCAAGGGTTGCCGCCAGCGCGATCTTGAGGATCAGCAGCAGCGCCCAAACCATCCAGAATGTCATTCGCCAGCGCGAGGCGTAGTCGCGGGCGCTGGAAATTCCGGACGCCGTCACACTCGCTATACTCCTGACCATGCAGATTTCGACCCCATGAACATGCGCCTTTCGCCCGTCCCCGATGCCCCTCCAGCGCTCGACCCGGCGCTGGCTGCCGCACTGACCCGTGCTCAGCAACAGGTCAACAGCGTCGTCCTCGGCAAGAGTCCGCGCGTGCGCCTGGCTTTCGCCTGTTTCCTCGCCGGCGGTCACTTGCTGATCGAGGACTTGCCCGGAGTCGGCAAGACGACGCTTGCGCACGCACTGGCGGCAACCCTGGACCTGAGCTTCCAGCGCGTCCAGTTCACGTCCGACCTGCTGCCTTCCGACATTATCGGGGTCAGCGTCTACGAGCGCGAGCGTGGCGAATTCAAGTTCCACCCGGGGCCGCTGTTTGCGCAACTCGTGCTGGCCGACGAGATCAACCGCGCCACGCCGAAAACACAGAGCGCTCTGCTCGAAGCGATGGCCGAACAACAGGTCACGGTTGACGGCGAGAGCCGCGCGCTGCCGGCGCCGTTTTTCGTTGTGGCAACGCAGAATCCGCTCGACCTTGCCGGTACCTATCCGCTGCCGGATTCGCAACTCGACCGCTTCATGCTGCGTATCAGCCTCGATTACCCGGACCGCGATGCCGAGCGTGCACTGCTGACGGCGAGCGACCGGCGCGAAGTGATCGCGCACCTGCACCCGTGCCTCGACACCCTGCAGATCGGCCGCGTGCGCGCGGCCGTCGGCAACGTGCTGGCCAGCCCGGCGCTGATCGATTACGTACAGGCGCTGCTGGCAGCAAGCCGCGTCGATCCAGAAATTCGCGTCGGCCTTTCGCCGCGCGCCGGTCTGGCCCTGCTCAGCGCAGCGCGGGCCAATGCACTGCTCGATGGCCGGGCCTTCTGCCTGCCCGAGGACGTGCAGGCGGTTTTCGTGGCCGCTGCCGCACATCGCCTGACGCCCGGCGGCACGAGCCATCGTTCGCGCGACCAGCTCGCGCAGAAACTGCTGGATTCAACGCCGGTGCGTTGAGCGCCCTGGTGAACGCGTCCGGCACGTTTGCCTCGCTGCGCTCGCGCCTGCTCGCGACTGCCGAACGGCGCCTGCCGGCATTGACCCGCCTCAAGCAAGCCGAAGCGCTGCCGATCACGCTGCATCGACACCGTATCTACGTGTTGCCGACACGCTTCGGCCTGCTGTTTTCGGCCGTGCTGCTGGTGATGCTGCTCGGTGCGTTGAACTACAACAACAATCCTGCGCTGCTGCTGACCTGCCTGCTTGGCGCCGCGTGTTTCCAGAGCGTGTTCCAGGCATTTCGCACCCTCAATGGTGTCGAACTGCGCTCACTGCAGGCCGAGCCGTGCCATGCCGGCGACGTGCTCTACTTCACGCTGACGTTTCGCGGCCCCGGCCGGCCGCGCTACAGCCTGCGCGCCGGCGTCGACGCGGTCGAAACCCTGTTCGACATGGAGGCCGGCAACGACACGCGCGTTCGCGTCGGCGTACCGGCGCCGCAGCGCGGCTGGCAACGCAGCGGCCACGTACGACTGTACTGCGAATATCCGTTCGGCCTGTTCCAGGTGTGGAGCTGGCTCAGTCCGGATTTTTCCGCGCTGGTCTACCCACGGCGCGAAGATCCGTCGGTGCCGCTGCCGCGGACCAATGACGACGCGGCGGCCCTGCCGATGCGGCGAACCGGCGACGAGTTCGCCATGCTGCGCGATTACCATCCCAGCGACGCACGCCGGGCAATTGCCTGGAAGGCCAGTGCACGCCATGACGCATTGCTGGTCAAGGAGTTCGAGCAGCGCCGCGGACGCGAGATCGTACTCGACTGGGATGCGACGTCCGCGTTGTCCCATGAAGCGCGCATCTCGCGCCTGACACGCTGGGTCGACGATGCCGAAGCACTGCGCCACGGCTACCTATTGCAGTTGCCGGACCAGCGCGTCGGACCGGGCCTCGGCGGTGATCACCGCCACGCCTGCCTGCGCGCGCTGGCCCTGTTGCCGGGGGTCGTGCGGTGAGCAACGCCGCCGTACGTCTGACGCCACAACAATTCATGCTGACCGCGGCAAGCGTTACAGCTGCCGTGCTGCCGCATCTGCTGCGCCTGCCGACGTCGTTCTCGCTGCTGATCGTCGGCCTGCTGATCGGCCGCGTCATTCAGCGCCGCCTCGGTGGGGCACGCATCCCAACCGTCTTGAAGCTGCCGCTGGTCCTGTTGGTTCCGGTGCTGGTCGTCATCCACTATGGAAACGTATTCGGCCGCGAACCCGGCAGCGCACTGGCGTGCGCGATGCTTGCGTTGAAACTGATCGAGACCGAATCCCGCCGCGATGCGCGCGCCGCTATTGCGTTCTCGTGCTTCGTGCTGATGAGCGCGCTGCTGTTCGACAACAGCATGGGCCTCACACTGATGCTGTGCGCGGCGCTGACCCTGTTCCTGGCGACGCTGCTCCAGCTCGAACTGCAGCCAGCGGATTCAGCGCGACCGCACGCATGGCGCGCGGGCCTGGGTCGAGCCCTGCGCAGTGCCGCCGTGTCGTTGCTCACGGCGATTCCGCTGACGTTGTGCGTATTCATTTTCCTGCCGCGGCTCGGCTCGCCGCTGTGGGGCGCACCGACCGATACGTCGGTCGCACGCAGCGGCCTCGGCGACAGCATGGATCCGGCCAGCGTGCAGGAGCTGCTGATCGATGACAGCCCGGCGTTCCGCGTCAGCTTCGACGGGACGGTACCCGACCGGTCGAAACTGTACTGGCGCGGGCCGGTGCTGACGCGATTCGACGGCCAGGTGTGGAGCCGGGTCAACCACGTCGGCGAGAAGCAGGCGCGCGATCCGCTCGGCCAGACCGCCGACGTGGTCGATTACGAGATCACGCTGGAGCCATCCGACCGGCGCTGGCTGCTGGCGCTCGACGTTCCGCTGCATGCGCCGGAGAATGCGGTCCGCGGCGCCGACATGAGCCTGGTCGCGACACGTCCGGTCGACCAGCTGCTGCGCTACCGCGCCAGTTCCGCGCTGCGTTATGAACTCGGCGCACAGCTGGGCGAACGCGAACGGCTGCGTGACCTGGCTATTCCCGCCGGACTCAACCCGCGCGCGCGCGCGCGCGCGGCGCAATGGCGCAAGGACCTGGGCGACGACAACGCGGTGATTCACGCGGCGCTCGCGCTGTTTCACGACAACGCCTTCTTCTATTCGCTGGCGGCGCCCGAGCTGGGTCGCGATGCGGTCGACGATTTCCTGTTCGAAACGCGCAAGGGCTTCTGCCAGCACTACTCGTCGTCATTCACGTTCCTGATGCGCGCGGCGGGAATACCGGCTCGCGTCGTGACCGGGTACCAAGGCGGCTATTTCAATTCCGTCGGCAACTATCTCGTCGTGCGCCAGTCCGACGCACACGCCTGGTCCGAAGTCTGGCTGGAAGGGCGCGGCTGGGTACGTGTCGATCCGACCGGCGCGGTAAGCCCGCAACGCGTCGAACTCGGCGCACGCGCCGCAGCCGGCGCGAGCGCGTCGTGGTACCAGGCGAACTGGGTGCTGGCCTTGCGCAATCGGTTCGACTTGGTCAATCGCGCCTGGAACAGCCTGATCGTCCAGTTCAATGCGCTGCGCCAGCAAAGCCTGCTGACGCCGTTCGGCATCGACAAGGCGGAGTACTACGACTTGGTCCGGGTCCTGATCGGATCGAGCATGCTGGTGCTGGCGCTGTATTGCTGGTGGGTGCTGCGCCGCCCACGCGACCGGGGCGACACACTCGACGCGGCCTATGCGCGGTTGTGCCGGAAGCTGGAACGGATCGGCCTGCCCCGCGCGGCCAACGAAGGGCCCGTGGCCTTCGCGATCCGCGTGAACGACGTGGCAGCGACGCCGGCGGTGCAGAGTCTGATCGGCCGCTATGTCGGCCTGCGTTACGCTCACGCGTTACCCGATACGGGCGCCGTGCGCGCTTTCGCCGGCTCGGTGCGGGCGCTGCGCGTCGGCGGAGCATTTGCAAGAATTTACCGAAATGGCGCGCGCGGAACCCGCTAGACTGCAACGAAATACCCCGGCGCGACGTCCGAATTTACGTATCAGGAGAAATGCCATGCGACACTTGTCCCTCGCCTTTGCATTGTCCATTCTCGCCGGCTGCGCCACGGTTCCGCAGCCGATCGCCGGCGACAATTTCTCCGCCGTAACGCCGCAGCAGGCGGTCAGCCAGAATGGCGGCGGCCAGCGCGTGCGCTGGGGCGGTGAAATCATCCGCGTCGAGCCGCGCGCCGACGCCACCTGCTTCGAAGTCCTGTCGCGCGAGCTGTACGCCGATGCGCGCCCGAGCAACCACCACGACCGCAGCGACGGGCGCTTCATCGCCTGCAGCAAGGGCTTCTACGATCCGGCGGTCTACACCAAGGGGCGCGACCTGACCGTCACCGGCAGCCTGAACGGTATCAAGCAGCACAAGGTCGGCGAGTACAATTATACGTTTCCACAAGTAGCGGCCGACCAGGTCTATCTGTGGCCTGAACGCGTGCAGATGGACGGCTACTACGGCCCGAACCCGTACTACGATCCGTTTTGGGGTCCGTACTGGGGTGGCGGCTGGGGTTGGTGGGGAGCGCCGGTTGTGATCGTGCACCGTCATCATTGACTGGCGGCAAGAAATGCACTGGCGGCTTGCTGAGCCTTTCGACGGTCAGCCGGGTGGCCAATGCATCTGGCGGCCGGCGAGCAGATGCAGGTGCAGGTGAAACACGGTCTGCCCGCCATGCGGGTTGCAGTTGATCACGCAGCGATAGCCGTCCCCGCCGAGCCCCTGCCCCTTCGCCCAGCGTGCCGCGGCCAGGACGAGCTTCCCGATCAGCGCGGCATCGTCGTCAGCGGCGTCGTTCAACGTCGCGATCGCCTTCTTCGGAATGAACAGAACGTGCACCGGCGCCTGCGGATTGACGTCGCGAAATGCCAGCACATCATCGTCCTCGAAGACGATGTCCGCAGGAATTTCGCGGCGGATGATTTTTCCGAACAGCGTGTCGGCCATATCAGGTCCTCTCAGGCGTTGCGTGTCACAGGTTCTGGCGTCCGCCGAACGCGTGCGCCAGCGTACCGCGGTCGACGAACTCGAGTTCACCGCCGAGCGGCACGCCGTGCGCGAGCCGCGTCGCGCGCACGCCAGCCTGGCGCGCGATCTGCGCAAGCAGATGGGCCGTTGCTTCACCCTCGACGGTTGAATTGGTCGCAACGATCAGTTCGCGCACTTCGCCTTCTGCAAGGCGCGCCGCGAGTACATCCATGCCGAGTTCCTTCGGCCCGAGGCCGTCGAGCGGCGACAGTCGTCCGAGCAGCACGAAATAGCGCCCGCGGAATCCGGTCGCCTGCTCGATCGCAACCTGGTCGGCCGGCGTCTCGACGATGCATAGCGTTTGAGCATCGCGGACCGAGTTCGAGCAGACCGCACATACCGGCGTCTCGCTGAAGGTGCGGCAGCGAGTGCAGTTGCCGATGCGTTCCATGGCCGTGGCGAGCTTCTCCGCGAGGCGCCTTGCTCCGGGACGATCACGTTCGAGCATGTGGAAGGCCATGCGCTGCGCCGTCTTCGCGCCGACACCGGGCAGGCAGCGCAGCGCGTCGATCAATTCGTTGAGGAGCGGCGAAGAAGACATTTGAGCAAGGGCTGAGGCTGAGAGCTGAGGGCTGAGGGCCGAGGGATGAAGATCAAGGGCGGGCTCCGCATCTGCAGCCCTTGCCCTCAGCACCTGCTTTCAAAATGGCAACTTGAATCCCGGCGGCAGTTCCATGCCGCCGGCGACGTCGCCCATGCGTTCCTGGCTCGCCGCAGCGACCCTGTTGACCGCGTCGTTGAACGCCGCAGCGACCAGATCCTCGGCCATGTCCGGATCGTCGGCCAGGATCCTGCGGTCGATCGCGACACGACGCACTTCGTGGCGACCGCTCATCGTGACGCTGACCATGCCGCCGCCGGCCTGGCCGGTCACCTCGATCCTGGCGATTTCCTCCTGCGCCCGCTTGAGATTCTCCTGCATGCGCTGGGCCTGTTGCATCAGTTGTCCGATTCCTCCACGCATGTCACTTCTCCATGGTCTTGCCATTGGCTTCGGGACGGATCGACTCGCCGACGAGGCGTCCGCCGAACTCGCGCAGCAGGCTCTGCACGCCCGGATCGCCGGCCAGCGATTCCTCGGCTGCCAGCTGACGCTCCGAGCGTTCGCGCTGCGCTGCCTCGGCCGGTACTTCGTGCGCTACGGAAATCTTCTCGAAGCGAACCTTGAGCGGGCGTCCAAGCAGCGCGGAGAGTTTCTGTTCCAGCGTTGCTGCCACCGCGGGCAAGTTGAAATGTTCGTGCATCGGTTTCAGCGAGAGGCGCACGACGCTGGCTTCGACCGCAATCAGACTCGAATGCTGGGCAAGCTGGCCGACTGTTCCCTTCAAACCTGCCGCATCGATCAGCGAAGGCCAATGGTTCAGATCCAGGGCGGCGGAAGCGCCCGCCACGACCTTGGCGGCTCCGGCATCGATGGCCGGCTCGCTGACGACGGCCGAAGACCTGGGGCCGGCGGCATGAGCAGCCGCGGTCGATGAGCCGAATGACACCGGGGCAACGGGCGTTTCGCGCGCCATTCGCACAGGGGCGACGGCTGGCGCGGAAGACTGCATCGTCGCGGTCGCCGTCGCCGTCGCCCTCGGCACCTCCGACTCGCCCGCAACGATTGGACGGAACGCCAGCATGCGCAGCATCGTCATCTCAAATCCGGCACGCGGCGTCGGCGCGAGCGGAAGATCGCGACGGCCGGTCACGCCAATCTGGTAGTACAGCTGTGTTGCTTCGGATGTCAACGCCGCCGCCAGCGCGGCGATGCCGGCATCGTCGGTGGCTTCCACCGAATCGTAACCACGTACCAACTGCTTGAGTTGCACGCGATGCAGCACACCGGCGATTTCATCGAGCACAGCGGAAAAGTCCGGCGAGAATCCGGCCAGATTCTCGATCTCGGCAAGCAGCGCCGCGCCATTGCCGGCATCGATCGCCGAGAGCAGGGCGAATACGCGGCCGCGTTCGATCGTACCGAGCATCGCGCGCACGTCGGCGGCACGAACGCTGCCGGCGCCATAGGCGATCGCCTGGTCGAGCAGCGACAGTCCGTCGCGCAGCGAACCGTCGGCGGCACGCGCGATCTCGGCCAATGCATCAGCTTCGAAACTGACGCCTTCGGCCTCGAGGATGTGCTTCATCTGGCCGCCGATCTGTTCGGGCAGCAGGCGTTTGAGGTTGAACTTGAGGCAGCGCGACAGCACCGTGACCGGCAGCTTCTGCGGGTCGGTGGTCGCGAGCAGGAATTTCACGTGCGGCGGCGGTTCTTCGAGAGTCTTGAGCAACGCGTTGAACGCGTTCTTCGACAGCATGTGTACTTCGTCGATCAGATAGACCTTGAAGCGGCCGCGCGCCGGCGTGTATTGCGCGTTTTCGATGACCTCGCGCACATCGTCGATACCGGTGTTGCTGGCTGCATCGATTTCGAGCAGGTCGACGAAGCGGCCGGCATCGATGTCGCGGCACGCGGCGCACTCGCCGCATGGCGTCGACGACTGGCCGCGCTCGCAGTTCAGCGACTTGGCGAAGATCCGTGCGATCGTGGTCTTGCCGACGCCACGTGTGCCGGTAAACAGAAAGGCGTGATGCATGCGATCGGAATCGAGCGCATTGCTCAGCGCGCGTACGACATGTTCCTGGCCGACGAGTTCGGCGAACCGCTTCGGCCGCCACTTGCGCGCGAGTACCTGATACGACATCTGAACATCCGCTGGAGCAGGTGTCGATTGTGCCAAGTTGGCGCCTCGGGAGCCAGCGTTGCCTTGCTTGTGCGCACCGCCCGCGTCCGGTATTCTCGCGCGCCCTTGCCGGAAGCTGGAACTGCCGGCGCGGTATCTGCACGGCAGGGATGAATCCGGGATAATGGATGCCGGGCACAGAAAGTGAACGTGGCCCAGACCGGGCCGCCCCGCCGAACTGTGCGGCAGAAGAGACTTTGGTTTTGCGTGCGGAGAGGTGTCCGAGCGGTTGAAGGAGCACGCCTGGAAAGTGTGTAAGCGGCTTATACCCGCTTCGCGGGTTCGACAAATTCGTCGGGAACGAATTTGGACAGCCGCAGGGCTGGCCCCGAGCGCAGGCGAGGGGTGAGGCCCAGGACGGGCCGAACAATCCCGCCCGGCGTGTGACGAAGGAAAAGATTTTGCTTTGCGTGCGGAGAGGTGTCCGAGCGGTTGAAGGAGCACGCCTGGAAAGTGTGTAAGCGGCTTATACCCGCTTCGCGGGTTCGAATCCCGCCCTCTCCGCCACTTGTCTGGCGTGAAGTGTTTGAAGGCGGAAATCGAACCCGCGAAAATAGACATGTCGGGTTCGACAAATCGGAAGGAAGCCGATTTGTGCAGCGAAGCTGCCCGCAGGGCGAGGTACAGGATGTACCGAGTACATCGCCCAACTGAAGTTCAATGGTGGTCCCGTCGGTTCTCCCGCGACGATAGTTTGCAAATCCCGCCAGGGCCGGAAGGCAGCAACGGTAGTGAACGATTCGGGCGCCGGGATGTGGCTGGCGGGACCGCCACCCCTTCCACGCATGCTGCAATGCTCGCCCGGCTATCCGGAGCCTTCGACCGGTGTGTTGTCCGGATGCAGCCAGCCGGATTCGCCGTCGGCGTAGTGCTCGTTCTTCCAGATCGGCACGCGCTGCTTGACCTCGTCGATGATGTACCGGCAAGCAGCGAACGCCGCGTCTCGATGGCCGGCGCTTACCCCGACCCAGACGGCCAGATCGCCAATGGCCAGTGAACCGATTCGGTGCACGCACCTTGCGTCGACGATGGCGAAGCGCTGCCTTGCTTCGGCGAGGATGCTGTCGCCCTCGGACTGCGCGAGCGGCGCATAGGCCTGGTAGTCCAGCCGCTGCACGGCCCGACCGGCGTTGCGGTTGCGCACGCGACCTTCGAACGTCAGGCACGCCCCGGCGTCTGCGTCGGCGAGATCGCGCGTAAGCGCTGCCGCGTCGATGATGCTGGCGGTGACAACGAAGCGTGCCACGCTCAACCTCCGCTGACCGGCGGCAGGAACGCAACTTCGTCCCCCTCGGCCAAGGCGCGATCCCAACTCGTGAACTCGCCGTTCACGGCAAGACGAAGGCTTTCCTGCCGCAATGTAAAGCCGTGCACCCTTCGCAGGTCGCCGTACAGAAGACGCGCATCACCATGCTCCGAGTCGATCACCTCGGCATCGCGGCCGGCTGCATCGCGCAACGAAGCGAAGTATAAAATGCGATATTTCAACGAATCACCCTGCCCTCGCGTATTTCGCGTTTGCCGCCGGATTTCTCCAGCAGCCGTACGTCGGTTATTTCGATTTCGTGCGACAGCGCCTTGCACATGTCGTAAACGGTGAGGGCCGCGATCGTCGCGCCGGTCAGCGCCTCCATCTCGACGCCGGTCTTGTGACTGATCGCCACTTCGCAACGAATATGCAGATCGGTGTCATTGGCAAAATCGACCTGCAATTCGCAGCGCTCGATCGCCAGCGGGTGGCAGAACGGAATCAACTCGTGCGTGCGCTTGGCCGCCAGTGTGCCGGCGATGATCGCGGTGTCGACAATCGGACCCTTCTTCGCGCGCATGCCGCCGGCGCGCAAGGCGCGTGCAACGCGCAGCGGAAAGCGCACGATCGCTTGGGCACTGGCCGCGCGCGCCGTCACTGCCTTGGCGCCGACATCGACCATGCGCGGCCGATTCACGGCATCGAGGTGAGTGAGGGTGGCGATCTCGCTCTTTGGCCTTCGGCCCTCGGCCCTCAGCCCCCGCGCTTTCGATCCCTCGTTCGCCTTCAAGTCAGCCCCCGATGGTGAACATTTCGACCTTGCGGCCGTCTCCGCCGGCGCGCAATTCGGCGCGCCGTTCGCTGTAGCGATCGATGCGCCCGGACCAGTGGCCGGCGATCTTCGCTGCCAGTGCATCGTCGCTGCTTCCGGCGCGCAGCGCCGTACGCAGGTCATGGCCCTCACGCGCGAACAGGCAAGTATACATTTTCCCATCCGCGGACAGGCGCGCGCGCGAACAATCGCCGCAGAACGGCTGCGACACCGAACTGATGAAGCCGATCTCGCCGCCGCCGTCGGCGAACGCATAGCGTTCGGCGACTTCGCCGCGATAGTTCGGTTCGAGCGCGCGCAACGGCCAGCGACGTTCGATGCGCGCGATCAGTTCCGCGCTCGGCACGACCAGTTCACTCTTCCAGTGATTCACCGTGCCGACATCCATGTACTCGATGAAGCGCACGATATGCCCGCTGCCGCGGAAGCGCTCGAGCAGATCGATCGCCTGCGCGTCGTTGACGTCACGCATCACGACGCAATTGAGCTTGATGCGCTCGAATCCCGCGGCCTCGGCGGCGACCATGCCGGCAAGGACTTCTTCGACTTCACCGCGGCCACCGGACAATTTGCGGAATGTCTGCGGATCGAGCGTGTCGAGCGAGACAGTCAGGCGCATCAATCCGGCCTCGCGCAGTGCCGCGGCGAGGCGCGGCAGCAGCACGCCGTTCGTCGTCAACGCCAGATCTTCCACGCCCGGTATCGATCGCAGCATGCGCACCAGTTGCGGCAGGTCGCGGCGCAGCAGCGGCTCGCCGCCGGTCAGGCGCAGTTTGTGCGCACCGAGGCTGGCGAAAGCGCGTGCGATGCGCTCGATCTCCTCGAAGCGCAGCCTTTCGGCCTTGCTCAGGAAAACCGCGTCGTCGGCGAACTGGTCTTCCGGCATGCAGTACGGGCAGCGGAAATTGCAGCGGTCGATCACCGATATGCGCAGGTCGCGCAGCGGGCGCGCCAGCGCGTCGCGCGGCCCTTCGATCGTCTGCAGAGGAATCGGCCCGCCCATCAGACCGCCAGCGCCGGCTGCGGTACGGTCGTCGAAGCCGGGTCGACTGCCGGCAGCGCAATCCGCTCGCCACGCCGGGCGACCCGGTAGCCATGCGCGGCAATCGCCGCACCGTCATCGGCGCTGCCGTAGTGGTAGAGGATCATGCGGTCACGCAGCTCGCGCGGATATTCGCGCTCGAGATCGTCCAGTCCCGTGTGCGACGGGTTGCCGACCCGAGCGCAGTCGTGGGCGATGATCGCGCGTGTCCCGGCGTGCTGAGCAAGCTGCTCCGGTACCGGCCGCGTATCGCCGGTCCAGGCGAAGGCTCCCCGCAGGGCGATGCCGAACGAGGTATTCGGTGCGTGATGCCGTGTCGGAAACACGTCGAACCAGAGGCCTTCGTGCCAGAAGCCGCGCGAGCACGGAATCAGCTGGAATGCATCCCAGAAATTCGCGCCGCCTTCGGCGATGACGCTTGGATAGTCGGCAACACGCGCCTGCAGGTACGGTAGCAACGCAGCATGCGCATAAATCCTGACCGCACCCTTCAGCGCCGGATCGAAATAGGCGCGATAGAACAGGCGCTCGAGTCCGGCGACGTGGTCCATGTGCGTGTGCGTGACATACACCGCCCGCGGCACGGAGCCATAGGCCTCGAGATAGCGGGTCAGGGTTTCCGGCCCGCAATCGATCAGCAGCAGGGGCGCGCCGTCGCGCTCGAGCACGGCGCCCGACGAGCCCAGTTCGACGGCCTGCGCCGAGCCGACACCAAGAAAATGCAACACGAGGCTCATCCGTGGACGCTGCCTGACGCCGCTTGTGCAGCGAAAGTCCCGAGCGCCCGTTCATAGGCCGCCATCAGCGGGCTCCAGAACATGCGATCGAAGTGAGCCTCGCCGTCACGTGCGGCACCGAGCTTGACCAGCGAACGGCGCAGGCGCGCAAGCGTGGCGAGCTGCCAGGAACGCGCCGGAGCGCGCAGCGCGCCGCGATCGAAATCGAGCAGCCAGACACGCTGCGCGTCGAGCAGGATATTGTGTGCGTTCAGGTCCGCGTGATACGCACCCGCGGCGTGGAATTCGGCGATGCTGGCACCGACGCGCGCCGCATCGGCACCATCCGCGTTGCCGGCCCGGACACGTTCGGCCAGTGTTTGCGTGCCGTCGATCCAGCGAGTGATCAGGTCGGCGCGATAGTGCGCACCGCTGCGGCGATAGCGCGCGGCGACCGGCGCCGGCACGTTCAGTCCGCGCTGCATCAGCGCCGCCAGCAAACGCAATTCGACGAAGCCACGCGTACGTTCGGCGCCATTCCACAGGTAGCGGTCGCCGAGAACGCGCGCCACGAGACCGCCGCGACGATAATGGCGCAGCGCCCAGTCACCGCCCGGCAGCGGAACATGCAAGGCGGTCCCGCGTCCCGCGCCCAGCGCTGCGACCGGGCCGCGCGCGCGCCAATGCTCTGCTTCGAACCAGGCCGGGTCGAAATGCGTACTACCGACTTGTGCCAGGGCGCCGGCATCGAACAGAATCGCGCCGTCGTCGGTGGCCTGCAGCCTGGTATCGATTGTCGTCGCAAGCGCCATGTTCGAGCATCATATCCGCGTGACTTCGACCCCACCCACCACCGGAAGTTTAACAACGAAAATGCCGGGAAATGCGTTTTCATCGTCGCGGACCCCGGCTTCCATCTGCCTGATCCGCACCTCCGCGCTGGGCGACGTTACTCATGTGGTGCCGCTGCTGCGCACTTTACAGGCCGGATTGCCGACGACGCGCCTGACCTGGCTGGTCGGCAAGCTCGAGCACAGACTCGTTGGCGACATCGCGGGCGTCGAGTTCATCGTCTTCGACAAGGCCAGGGGGGTGGCCGCGTTCAGCGAGGTACGCAAGCGCCTGTCGGGCCGGCACTTCGACGTGCTGCTGCACCTGCAGGTTGCGCTGCGCGCCAATCTGCTGAGCGCACTGGTCAGGGCGCCGCTGCGTGTGGGCTACGATCCGGCACGTTCGAAGGATCTGCACGCGCTGTTCGTCAACCGGCGCATCGAAGCCCGCAGCGGCGAGCATGTACTCGATGCGATGGCGAGTTTTCTCGAGCCGCTGAGACTCAAGCAGACCGAAGTGCGCTGGGATATTCCGGTTCCGGCCGAAGCCATCGAATTTGCCGCGCGTCACCTGCCGGGGAGCGTGCCGACGCTGCTGGTCAGCCCGTGCTCGAGCCATCGTGCGCGCAACTGGCGGCCCGAACGATACGCTGCCGTCATGGACCATGCCGCGCGGTGCGGCTGGCGCGTGGTCCTGTGCGGCGGCCCGGGCGCATACGAACGCGACTTCGGCAATGCGATCGCCGCAGGCTGCACGAATGCGCCGCTCGACCTGATCGGCAAGGACACGCTGAAGCAGTTTCTCGCGCTGGCGCAGCGGGCGGATCTGGTGTTGACGCCCGATTCCGGACCGATGCACATGGCCAACGCGGTCGGGACAAGGGTTCTCGGTCTGCACGCTGCCAGCAACCCGCACCGATCCGGCCCCTATTCCGATCGCCGCTGGTGCGTCGATCGTTTCGATGCCGCGGCGCGCAAGTTTCGCGGTAGGCCGGCGACAGAACTGCCGTGGGGAACGAAGCTCGAATATCCGGGCGTGATGGACCTGATCGAAACCGAAGCGGTCATCGAATGCTTCGACCGGTTTGCCCTGCAACACGGTGAATGAGTCCCGTTCCCGGCCATTCATCACCGCGCACCCGCCGCGTCGCGACGTCGAACCTATTGCGGTTTGCGCGTCGGCAGCGTGTCGAGCGCCTGCTGCAGGATGCTGCGGATATGCTCCGAATCGCCCGCCTCGATCATGGTCGGGTCGAGGTAGAAGTCCAGGCCGCTGCGGTGTTCGCTGAAGATCGCCATAGTCTTGCCGGTGGCGCTCAAGCGGCCCTCGACCACGTACGGGATGATCTCGCGGCTGATGCCCTTCATCGTGATCGGCGGCAACGGATGCGCGACGAGGATGCTGCGCACCAGCGCATAGGTCTCGTAGCGCAGCATGATCTGGCCCGGCTCGGCGATCTGCTGCAGGCGCGCCGCCAGATTGGCCTCGGCGCCGATGATCGTGTAGTCCATGCGATCGGCGCTACCGAAGTTGCCGACGTTGCAGTAGCCGGTGTTGATACCCATGCGCACACGGAACGGATGCTCGATACCTTCGTTTCGCCATTTCATGTTCAGCTCGGCCACGCGACGCTGCATGTCGAGCGCCATGCGCACGCAGGCCATCGCGTCCTCGGCCTCGCCCTTCGTTTCCGGATCGCCGAAGAAGATCAGCATCGCGTCGCCGACGAACTTGTCGATTGTGCCGCCGTACTTGAGCGCAATCGCCGACATCGCGGTGAAGTATTCGTTGAGCAGGTAGGTGATCTGCTCGGGTTGCAGCCGCTCGGTCGTGCCGGTGAAATCCTTGATGTCGGAGAAGAAGATCGTCAGCTTCTTGCGCTCGGTGTGTACGACCACGTCGCGCTCACCACTGAAGATGCTCTTGTAGATCTGCGGCGACAGGTAGCGCGAAATCTTGATCGACAGCGACGCGAGGAAATCGTTGGTCGTCTCCAGCTCGCGATTCATGACGCCAATCTGGGTGGACTGGCGGCGCTGCAACAGCAGGAACGTCACGCCGGTACCGGCCACGAGAAAGAAGTACAGCAGCAGGTACTTGAACGACAGGATATTCGCGGCGATTGGCTGGGCGATGCTGATTTCCTGAATGCCGCGAACGTCACCGACCTTCCAGTCGCGCTTGGGACTTTCCGGGTGCGAGTTGTGGCACGCCACGCAGGCTTCGCCCATCACGATCGGCTCGACGGCACGGACGCGAACGCCGGTCAGGGAAGCCTGTACGTCGCGCAACTGCGCGTGCGGGTCGACGCGCAATGTCGCCAGCGATTGCCGCTCGAACGCATCAAGATCGTGCGGCGGCCGGTTCGCAAACGGGTAGTCCGAAACAAAACGGTAGGTGATGCTGTGCTGCTGTTCGCTGATCACCTTGCCCAGTTCCAGCGACAGAGTTGCCGGAATCGGAATCGCTCCGGGAATCGAGGCGTATTTGTCGCTGACCTGGGTAGCCGACTCGTGCGCCGCGAGAACGCGGCTGACGACGTTCTTGGCGTAGTAGCTGCGCACGCTGCTGATGACCGAATTGAGATCGTCTGCCTGACGGCGCAGGGCATGCTCGCTGAGATTGCGAATGTCCAGCCAGACCGCCGCAGGCAAGCCGAGCAGCAAGATCACAACGATCGCGACCAGCGCCAGGCTGCCCGTGCGACTATGCGCGTGAGCGGTGGTCGGCACGATTCGATCCCGCTACGGGACGTTGATATCCGGCGTTGCGCATTCGGCGCGGCGAGTATCGTACCACCGGCAGCGGGCAGTCCGACCTGCGGTGATCAGGCTTGCTGCGATACACGGTAGTCCTGGTAGGATTTCTCTTCGACCAATGTCGATCCGACGCGCAGATTGATCTCGCGCTTGACGGCAGCGCGCTCGTCGTTCCGGAAATAGACCGCACGCGCCAGTTCGATGAACTCCGCGTCGAACGCCTGTGCTTTTTCCTTGAGGCGGATGCGGTCCTCGATCTCCCACAGGGCTTCGTTGACGGCCTTGAGCCGGCCGCGCTCGCCGGCAATGTCGATACGCGACCAGGCGTGACCGGTCCACGTCGCTACGAGCAGATCCAGCTCGTTCCTCACATTGGCGACTTTGGCCGGATCGCGGATGCGTTCGGCCTTGATCTCGAGAATCGTGATCCTGTCGATCAATTCGCCGCAGGAAATCGGTACGGAAAGCTCACTCATACGTTCCACATGATAGCCGACGTCCGGCAGGCCAGCCAAAAAAGCGCCCGCCGATCGGCGGGCGCGCGGCCTTGCGAATCACCCGTCAGCTAGCCTGCGGCAGGACCCGGCGGCAAGGTCATGACCGCCGGTTGCAGCCAGTAGAACACAATCGCGATCAGAATCAGGTACGCGAGCAGCACGAAGGTCCAGCCCATGTTGTGCCGGATCACTTCGCCTTCATTGCGCACGAACTTGCTGGTCGATACGCCGACGCTCGCGGTTTGCGGCGCGATCGGCTTGCCGATCTCGGCGCCGACCGAATTCAGCGTCGGCAGCAGCAGCGGAGGAAAGCCGAGTTGCACGCCGACCAGTGCCTGGAACTTGCCGAACATCGCGTTGGTTGACGTATTCGATCCGGACAGCGCGACACCGATGAAGCCGAGGATCGGTGCGACGATGACGAACGCCGTGCCGAACGAAGAGAACCCCTTGGCCAGCGACGAGGCCATGCCCGAATAGTTGAACACGTAGGCCAGGCCGAAGATGAACACTCCGACCAGCAGCGCGCCCCACATCTGCTTGAAGGTCTTGCCAAAGATCTCACCGATCTGGTCGCCCTTGAGCCGGCCCAACGCAATCAGCAGCACCGCGACAACGACCCATGACGCGAGAATCGCACTGCCACCGACGTACGGCGCGAAATTGAACACCGCGCTGACATCGGGCTTGGCCGGATCGCAGGTTTTCGCCAACGACGAGCACGCCATGGCCGCCGTCTTGAACCAGCTGACCTTGGGCAGCGGCGACCACGGACCGGTCCACGCGGCGACTACGACCAGCAGCACGGCAAATGGCATCCAGGCCTGCAGCACCTGCGCCGGGCTCAATCCGTGTCCGCGGTTCTGCTGCGCGGTGGCGGCATCGATCGGCACGCCGCCGTAGCCGAGCGTCTGCTTGGGCTGCCACACCTTGAGCAGCGTCAGCAGGGCGATGAAGCACACGATCGAGCCGGTCACGTCCGGCAGGTACGGCCCGAGGTACAGGGCGACCGGGTATTGGCCGGCGATGTAACCGAGCGAACCGACGACGGCGAGCGGCCATGCGCTGAGCATGCCCTGTCTGCCGGAAACCAGGTACAGCAGCACCCAGGGCGGCAGCAGCGCGAGCACCGCAACGACGGTGCCGACAGACCCCGACAGCGCCAGCAACGGATAGCCGGTGATCGCTGCCAGAGCGATGATCGGCGCACCGAGCGCGCCGTACGACACCGGCGCGTTGTTGGCAATCGCCGCGACGCGGATTGCATTCAGATCGGAAATGCCGAGCGAAATAAGGATCGGCGCAACGACCGCCCATGGATAACCGAAGCCGACCAGGCCCTCGAGCAACGCGCCGAACGCCCACGCGAACAGCATCGTCTGCACACGCACATCGAGGCTGCCCTGGGCGATCAGCCAGCGACGGAAGTTTTCGAATACGCCGCTGACATTCAGCGTGTTGAACAGGATCAGTCCCCAGAACGTAATCCAGTCGACGTTCCAGACACCGGTGGCCGAGCCGTTGAGGTACGCCTGCGTGCCGACGTCGAACGGCATCTTCCATACCGTGACTGCGAGAATGAATGTCAGAATCGAGCCGAGCAGCACGGCGAGCCATGCCGAAACACGAAACACCGCGAGCAGCACGAGCAGGAACACGACAGGGACCAGCGCAACCAGACACGTCAGCGTCAGGTTGTTCAGCGGATCGATCAATTGGGTGAACATGGGCTCTCCCTCAGATAATTTATTGTTGCGATCGGGCCACGGCGCATGCCTGGCGGCTCGCTCGCGTTGTCACTACGTTGCATAGTGCGGTTACTCGCGGGCGCACTTCCTCGTACGACTCGCTCCCCAAGGCTGCTGCATGCACTGCGAATGGCCGAAACTAGCACGGCGCCGGATACCCCACAACGCAAAGGCATTAGCCTTTAGTCGAATACCTACAATCATTAACATGTCCGCGTTGCGCGGGCGGCATATCATGACCCGACGAGTTGCCGAGCCGGCATTTTCCTGTCCCACGGGCCATCATCGAGCCACGATGTCAGCAGTCCCCGCAACGCCGCAGGAGCCCGCCAAGACCCGAGACCTGCTGGCCGCTCTCGGCCGCATCCTGGCGCTGGACAGCCTGTTGTCGGAACGCGAGCAAACCGCGCCGTTCGACTGCGACGGTCTGGCCGCGTTCCGCCAGGCGCCATTGGCCGTCACGCTGCCGCAGACCGAGGAGCAGGTGCGCGCGATCCTCCAGTTGTGCAGCAAGTCGGGCGTGCCGGTGGTTGCGCGCGGCGCCGGCACGGGACTGTCCGGCGGCGCGATGCCCTGCGCCGACGGCATCGTACTGTCGCTGGCCAAACTCAACCGCATTCTCGAAATCGATCCGGTCGCGTGCATCGCCCGCGTGCAGCCCGGTGTGCGCAATCTCGGCGTCTCTGAGGCAGCCGCGCCGTATGGCCTTTACTATGCGCCCGATCCGTCCTCGCAGATCGCCTGCACGATCGGCGGCAACGTTGCCGAGAATTCCGGCGGTGTGCACTGCCTGAAGTACGGCCTGACCGTGCACAACGTGCTCGGCCTGCGCGGCTACACGATCGACGGCGAGCCGCTCGCGTTCGGCGGCGCGGCGCTCGACACTGCCGGACTCGATCTGCTCGCGTTGACAATCGGTTCCGAAGGGCTGCTTGTCGTGGTCACCGAAGTCACGCTCAAGCTCGTTCCAAAACCGAAACTGGCGCAGGTCGTCATGGCTTCGTTCGACGACGTGGTAAAGGCCGGCGACGCGGTCGCGGCGATCATCGCGGCCGGGATCATTCCGGCCGGCCTGGAAATGATGGACCGCAAGGCGACCAACGCGGTCGAACCGTTCGTCAAGGCCGGCTACGACCTGACCGCCGAGGCGATCCTGCTGGCCGAATCGGACGGCACGCCGGGCGAGGTCGCCGATGAGATCACGCAGCTCGAACAGGTCGTCAGGGCGGCTGGCTCGACCCAGTGTGTCGTGTCGCGATCGGAAGCCGAGCGCCTTCGATTCTGGTCCGGACGCAAGAACGCTTTCCCGGCCGCCGGGCGCGTGTCGCCCGACTACTACTGCATGGACGGCACGATCCCGCGCAAGCACCTCGGCCGCGTGCTGCGCGCGATCGAGGACATGGAGAAAAAATACAGTCTGCGCTGCATGAACGTGTTCCACGCCGGCGACGGCAACCTTCATCCGCTGATTCTTTTCGATGCGAATCAACCCGGCGAGTGGCAGCGCGCCGACCAGTTCGGCGCGGAAATTCTCGAATTGTGCGTCGAACTCGGCGGCACGATCACCGGTGAGCACGGCGTCGGCATCGAGAAGATCAATTCGATGTGCGTGCAGTTCTCGCCGCAGGAGCGCGATGCGTTCTTTGCCGTGAAGCACGCGTTCGATCCTGGCGGACTGCTCAATCCCGGCAAGGCGATTCCGGCGCTGGCGCGCTGCGCCGAATACGGCAGGATGCATGTGCATCGTGGTCAGTTGCCGTTCGCCGACCTGCCGCGCTTCTGAAAACCATGGAAGCCGCACTCGCGCAGATGCGCGACCGCATTGTCGCCGCGCACCGGGCGAAGTCCCCGCTGCGCCTGCGCGGCGCGGGCACCAAGGACTTCTACGGCGAATCGGTCGCCGGCGAGCCGCTGGACACACGCTGCCACAGCGGCATCATCGACTACGAGCCGACCGAACTGGTGATCACGGTCCGTTGCGGCACACCGCTGTCGGTGATCGAAGCCACGCTGGCCGAACGCGGCCAGTTCCTGCCATTCGAGCCGCCGGCGTTCGGTGCCGATCCGACCATCGGCGGCGTGATCGCAGCCGGGCTTTCCGGGCCGCGTCGCGCGTTCGCCGGTGCCGCGCGCGATTTCGTGCTCGGCGCATCGCTGCTCGACGCAAACGGCGAGTTGCTGCACTTCGGTGGCCAGGTCATGAAAAACGTCGCCGGCTTCGACGTGTCGCGCCTGCTGTGCGGTTCGCTCGGCATCCTCGGCCTGATCACGCAGGTGTCGCTCAAGGTACTGCCGAAACCGCGTGCCGAGGCCACGCTGCGGTTCGAGCAGGATGCTGGCAAAGCGTTCGACAGCTTCAATCGACTGCGCTCGCGCCCGCTGCCGATATCCGCGACCTGCTGGCACGACGGCATCGTCCATATCCGCCTGTCCGGATCGCCGAGCGCGCTTCGCGCCGCGCGCGAGTCGCTCGGCGGCGCGATGCTCGACAACGATGCGGCGCAGACGTGGTGGCAGGCACTACGCAACCAGACACATGCCTTCTTTTCCGATGCGGCAGCTCCGGGCCAGCGCCTGTGGCGGTTGTCGGTGCCGCCTGCGGCACCGCTCGATGTTTCTGCCGTGGATCTTTTCGAATGGTCCGGTGCGTTGCGCTGGATGGTCAGCGACCTGCCGGCCGACACGGTGCGTGCGCGTGTGGAAAAAATCGGCGGCAGCGCGACACTGTGGCGCGGTCACGATGACGCGACGATGTTTCATCCGCTCGCACCGGCGACTCTCGCCTTGCACCAGCGGCTCAAGCGGCAGTTCGATCCGCACGGCATTTTCAATCGCGGGCGCCTGGTCAGGGGCTTGTAATGGAAACGCATCTCGCCGACTGGATCAAGAGCACAGCGGACGGCATCGAGGCAGAATCCATTTTGCGCGCTTGTGTGCATTGTGGATTCTGTAACGCGACCTGCCCTACCTATCAGTTGCTCGGCGACGAACTCGACGGACCGCGCGGGCGCATCTACCAGATCAAGCAGGTGCTGGAGGGTCATAGACCGGGTGAATCGACGCAACTGCATCTCGACCGCTGCCTGACCTGCATGAATTGCGAGACGACCTGCCCTTCCGGCGTGCGCTATGGGCGCCTGGTCGACATCGGCCGCACGATCGTCGAGCAGCGCGTGCGGCGCCCCGCAGGAAAGCGCTGGCAGCGTGCGCTGTTGCGGACAGCCCTGACCACGCGCTGGTTGTTCACGTCGGCTGTTCGCCTGGGTCGACTGGTGCGACCGCTGCTGCCATCCGTGCTGCGCAACAAGCTGCCGCTGGCCCGCACTGCCGGCGTTGTGCCGCGCCGATCACAGGCACGCAAGGTACTGCTGCTCAACGGCTGCGTGCAGCCCGCGCTGATGCCGGCGATCGATGCCGCGACGATCCGCGTGCTCGACGCTCTCGGCATCGAAGCGATCGTCGCGGAGCGCTCGGGCTGCTGCGGCGCGATCGACTATCACCTGGCGGCACTCGCCGCTGCGCAAACTTCGGCGCGCCGCAACATCGATGCGTGGTGGCCGCATATCGAGCGCGGCGCCGAAGCAATCGTGATCAATGCCTCGGGCTGCGGCGCAATGGTCAAGGAATACGCGCACGTATTGCGCGACGATCCGGTCTACGCGGGAAAAGCCGGCCGCGTCGTTTCGCTGACTCTCGACCTGGCCGAGTTCCTCGCGCCGATGCAGCAGGCACTCGCCGCGAAGGGTTCGGGCGCAGTCGCCGCCATTGCAGCGCCGGGACGCGTC
This sequence comes from Rudaea sp., assembly GCA_036496665.1. GTDB lineage: Bacteria > Pseudomonadota > Gammaproteobacteria > Xanthomonadales > Rhodanobacteraceae > Rudaea. Next base: position 134,562 of record DASXKR010000031.1, read on the forward strand.
GCATTCCATCCACCGTGCACGCTGCAGCATACGCAGAAAATCCGCGGCACCGTCGAGGCAATTCTCACGGCGCTCGGGGCCGAGCTCGTACCGGTTGCCGATGCGCATCTGTGCTGCGGCTCGGCCGGCAGCTACTCGCTGCTGCAATCCGACCTGTCGCTGCAACTGCGCACGCTCAAGCTCGAAAACCTGCAGCGTGAAAGGCCGGCAATGATCCTGTCCGCGAACATCGGTTGCATCGCGCATCTCGACAGCGGCGCCGAAGTGCCAGTCCGGCACTGGATCGAGTGGGTCGACCGGCGCCTTGACCAGGCCGAAATCGGCTAGGACTTCACACGATTCGAAGTCTGGAACTCGCACTGATCGAAGACGAACGGTGACTGTGTCCGAATCTTGCCGACCTAACGGCCCATCGCTACGCTGGTCGGCAACGTCAGCTTGAACGGAATTGTCGACAGTTGTTCGGGCGCCCGTCCGATCCGGCGCAGAAATGGGAGCCAGCGCGGATCGTCGCGAACGTTGGCGAAGAGGTTCTCCGTCGCTACCTCAGAGACGCCGGGGTCTGCGTACTCGACCGCCTTGTCGAGCCACTCGAATGTGCGATCGCCCTCGCCGCGGAAGGCATAGACATACGCAATGTTGCACGGCGAGTCCTTTTCATACTTGTCGATCAGCGCGGCGAGCGCCGCGTCGGAGTCGAGCTTGCGCCCGAGTGCGTGGTAGGCCATCGGCAGGCCGATCATGCGCCAGGTTTCGCTGGTCTCCTGCTCGATCTCTGCAAGCGCCCCCGCGGCGTCACCCTTCAGCAACAACGTGTAGCCGAGTTGCGCATGCGCGCCGCCATAGCCGGGGCTCAGGCTCAACACGGTGCGGAATGTCGCGACGGCTTCGTCGAACCGCCCCGCCCAGCGCTGGTCGTAGCCGAGATTCGACAGCGCTGTCACGTTGACCGGATCGCGGCGCATCACCGCCGCTTCGAGCGCGAGCGCCTCGTCCAGACGACCCAGGCCCTGAAGCAGCGCGGCGCTGCTGCCGAGCACGCGCGTGTCCGTCGAATCGATGGCGAGCGCCCGCTCGAAACGACGCGCACTCGCGGCAAGATTGTTCTCGCCATACAATTCGATCCAGCCCAGGCTGGCGTGGGCCGGAGCAAATTCGGGATCGATCTCGAGGGCCTTCAACTCGGCCTCGCGCGCGCGGGAAAATCCTTCCCTGCTGGGCAGCAGACTCAGGTTCGCCTCGTTGGTCGAGTTGCGCGCCAGACCGTCCCAGGCCGGCGCATAGTTCGGATCGATCGCCAGCACCTTGCGGTAGAGTGCATCGGACTGCTTGAACGCGTCGGCCGTGAACTGCCGACCCAGCTGAATGGCCTGAAGGTAGAGCGCGTAGGCCTCGGAGTTGGTGTTGCGCGCCTTGGGAGCCGTGCCGAGCAGCGTGACCCGGAGTTGCTTGACCACGTCGGCGGCGATCTCGTCCTGGATCGCAAAGATATCGTCGAGCTTGCGGTCGTAGGTCTGCGACCACAGGTGTGTGTCGGTCGCTGCATCGATCAGCTGTGCCGTGATCCGCACCGCGTTGCCCGCCTTGCGCACCGAGCCTTCGAGCACATGTGCCACATGCAGCTGGCGCGCGATCTGCGGAATCGCGATCTCCTTGCCCTTGAACGAGAACGACGAGGTGCGTGCCGTCACCTGCAACTGCGGGATCTTGGCCAGCAGGTTCAGCAGTTCCTCGGAGATCCCGTCGGAGAAGTACTCCTGGTCCTTGTCCGAGGACATGTCGGCGAATGGCAGCACCGCGATGGATTTTTCCGGCACGGCAATCGCGACATCCTCGTTGATGCCGTGGTGCAGAACGAAGCGGTCGGTCAACAGCAGCACGACCGCAATGCCGAGCACGGCGATGATCGCGAAGTCGAGTTTGCGTCCGGTGAGGTGGGTGATCGACTCGTGCGGCTCGACCTCGCTCTCGCGCTTCAAACCCTCGGGCGTGAACTCGTAGAACCAGGAGAACGCGATCCAGAGCGGAAAGCCGATCACCCCGGCGATCACGAACCAGCGCGTGCCCCAGTCCGGCATTCCGAACGCCGGGCCGAGCTGGGCAATGCCCTGCGCCAGCGCCCAGACCGCCGCGACGTAGAACGCGCCCGCGCGCAGCACATTGCGGCGCTTGAGTTCAGAGAACAGGCTGCGCGTCATGCTTTGCCGGACTCCCCTGCCGGTCAAGCCGGCTTTCGGGGATCGAGTGTCGGCAAAACCGTCGGACTGCGCAAGCACAATGCCGACCCGTCCGCGGTCCGCTCCGGCTGATCGCATGGGCCGAATCGCACACGACGCGCCCGGACCGAGACGCGATCCGATGCTGATCGAGTGTCTGCGCAGGACGAAACGCCCGGTGCAGAACACCTCCGGCAAGCAAGTCGGATTGCCGATGCAGCAGCCTGTGTTCCTGCGGCGTGAGCGCGGTCCTGTTTCTAGGCCATAGTCTCGTACAGCGGCAACGTAAGAAATTCCGGGAAGTCCTTCGCCAGCGACATGTCCTCGAAGATCTTCGCAGCCTGCTCGTAGGTGCCGAGCGGTTCGCCGCCGGCAGCGGCATCCGCGTTGACCTTCGCGAGTTCCTCGGGAATCATCGCGCGTACCAGCGCCGCATCGACCTTGCGTCCGTCGTCGAGCACACCCTTCGGGCTGACGACCCACTGCCATACCTGCGAACGCGAGATCTCGGCAGTCGCCGCATCTTCCATGAGATTGTGGATCGGCACACAGCCGTTGCCCGCGAGCCAGCTGCCCAGATAATGAATGCCGACGTTGATGTTGTAGCGCAGGCCCGCTTCGGTGATCGGCTGCTCGGGTACGAAGTTGAGAAAGTCGCTCGCCTTGAACGTTTCGTCTCGCTGCCTGCTCCACTGGTTCGGCTTGTCGCAGAGCACTCGAGTGAATTCCTCCATCGCAATCCGGACCAGACCCGGATGCGCGATCCAGCCGCCGTCGAAACCATCGTTCGCGTCACGCTTCTTGTCGTGACGCACGCCGGCCAGCGCCTTTTCGTTCGCCTCGGCATCGTTCTTGATCGGAATCAGCGCCGCCATGCCGCCGATCGCCGGTGCGCCACGCTGATGGCAAGCCTTGACGAGGGCCAATGCGTAAGCCCGCATAAACGGCACTTCCATGTTGATCGCCACGCGATTGGCCAGGCAGAAGCCCGGCTTGTTCCTGAATTTCTTGATCGCGCTGAAGATGTAGTCCCAGCGTCCGGCATTGAGTCCGGCCGAATGTTCACGCAGTTCGTACAGGATCTCTTCCATCTCGAACGTCGCCAGGATTGTTTCCAGCAGGACCGTCGCCTTGATCGTGCCCTGCGGAATGCCGAGTTCGTCCTGCGCCATGACGAAGATCTCGTTCCACAAGCGCGCCTCGTGATGGTTCTCGAGCTTCGGCAGGTAATAAAACGGGCCGACACCGCGCGCGATCTGCTCCTTCGCATTGTGGAAGAAGACCAGAGCAAAATCGAAGACACCGCCGGAGACGCGCTGGCCGTCGACCGTGACGTGCTTCTCGTCCAGGTGCCAGCCGCGCGGGCGGATCTGCAGCGTCGCGATCTTCTCGTTGAGCTTGTATACTTTTCCCGCCTCGTTGGTGAAAGTGATCGTGCCGCGGATCGCATCCTTCAGGTTCACCTGGCCCTGGATCTGGTTGAACCAGTTCGGGCTGTTCGAATCCTCGAAGTCGGTCATGTACGAATCGGCGCCCGAGTTGAACGCGTTGATGATCATCTTGCGTTCGACCGGCCCGGTAATCTCGACGCGCCGGCACTCGAGCGACTTCGGCAACGGAGCGATCTTCCAGTCGCCGTCGCGAACGTGCTTCGTCCCGGCCGGGTAGTCGGGCATCTCACCGGCGTCGATGCGCTTCTGGCGCTCGGCGCGTTCCTTCAGCAACGTCTGGCGGCGCGCTTCGAACGCGCGGTGCAGTTTCGCTACGAACGCCAGCGCGTCGGCGCTCAGGATCTCATCAAAGCGCGGGTGCAGCGTCGCGTTGATCTGGACGCCGGGTGGCAAATTATGGCTCATGAGATGACTCCGGAAACGGGAAACGTCGCTGCAACGGACTGAAAGTCCGCCGGATGCCCTCAATGATAGTGGCAGCGAGGACGCGATCAAGGCGACCTAAAGTCGGCGGCGAACTCGGATCGGGCCGGCGAGGATCCCGACCACGAACGGCCCCAAAAGGGCCGTTTGTGTTTCCGGGCGGAGAGGGTGGGATTCGAACCCACGGTACGGTAAAACCGTACACCGGATTTCGAATCCGGCGCATTCGACCACTCTGCCACCTCTCCAAAAACTTCGGACGTCGTCCGCACGTAGCGGCCGTCCGGCGCATATGCTCGTCCCATCCTGGGGACTCGCCCTCCGCGCCTGCGCGCTGCGGGCCAGCTTCGCTGTCCAAAATCGCTCCCGGCGATTTTGTCGACTGCTCTGCCAACTCTCCAGAACGTCAGACCTCGTCTGCGTTGGCGCCCGTCCGGGCCGCGCATGATACGTGCCCGTCGATGAGGAAACAACCTCCTGTTCAGCGTCTTACCCCGGGGCTGCGCCAGCGGTCAGAACGGAAAGTCGCTCCGCAGGTCGCGTCAAACGACGCCGAGCAGTCGAAGGTCAGCGAAGGACCGCGTTGGGCCTCACGATCTCGGCATGAAGAAGAACTCGCCGGCCTCGTGTCCGGCGAACTGGATCGGTGAATACTCGGGAATCTGCTGCAAGCCGGCGTTGGCACTCTTGAGCGCCATGCTCGCCGCGATCTCCCGATAGAGCCGTTGCCCGGTCAGCAGCTGATTGTTGTCGCTCAGCGCGCCGATCAACGCACCGGCAAACAACGAATGCTCGCCACGCGCGGTGTCGGCAACGGGCTGTACGCCACCCGACGTCAGCGCGGTGCGCGACTTGCCGGAGACCATGGTCTTGACCCAGTCGCCCCACGAATCGGCCGCCATGCCGCCGCCGAACGTCGCGAGCGAGGTACGCGTCATCGTTCCGGAATAACACGAGTCGGCAATCACGAGCACATGTCTGGCGTTCATCGTGGTCAGGATATCGCTGACCGCGCGATTGGAAATCCAGCTGCCCGCCTGCTCCGTTTGCGCATCGACCGGCAGCCAGTAACCTTGCTTCGTCGAATCGACCTCGCCGTGGCCGGCGTAGTAGATCAGCAAGTTGTCTTCTTCCTTAAGTTGTTCGCGCAGATCATTGAGGGCAGACAATATTTCGAACCGGTTTGCATTGGTCAACAGGCGTGTGTCGTAGCCATAATGTGACTTCAGCAACCCAGCGACCGACGTGGCATCGGATACCGCGCCCTTCAGCGCGGGGTAGGCCTGGTAGACGTCATTGCCGATGACCAGAGCGTAATACTTGCCGAGCTGGACGCCGCGCGGCAGCGCATTCACGACCTGGACGCGCGGCTGCGCGGCGTTTGCCGAGCCCCCCGGCGCCGGCAGCAGCACGAAGTCGAGCACGGCCTTCTCGCCGCGGCGGTCGAGGGCCGCCACATGCACGGCAGTGCTGTCGCCGGCAGCATGAATCCTGCTGGTGAACGTGCCTGCGGCATCGGTCGTTACCGGCTGATCATTGATGCTCAGCGTCATCAGTCCGGCTGGCGCCACCACGCGGCCGACGACATCCATGCTGTTCAGCGCCGGCAAAAGCGACGCTGCGGGTTTGCTCGATCCGCGCGTGACAGTCAGCGTCGGCTGCAGGATTTCGACACGCAGGCCGCCGCCAACACTGGCGGTGGCGAACGCCGTGGACGTGTCGGCGGCCGGACTGGTATCGAGCTGCGCGCGCAGCGCCGCCATCTGCGTGCGTTGCGAAGAAAGCTCCTGGCGCTTTTCGCGCAGTTCGCCCTCCATCAGCTTCAGCAGTCGGCTGCTGTCCTCGTTCTGCACGCGTTCCTTCGCCAGCTGCATGCGCGCACCGTCGAAGCGCGCCTGCGCGTCCTGGCGTTGCTGTTCGTTCTGATCGAGCTGCTGCTGCAGCTGACTCATCTGCGCCCGCACCAGCGTCAGAGCCACTTCGTTTTTCGTCGCCGAGTCGCGCAGCGCCGACAATTCCTTCGTATCGGCACCGCTCCTGGAGCCGGCGAGCTGCTTCTCGCGCCCACGCAGGCGCGCCGCTTCGACTTCGGCATCCGCCTGCTGCTTCGAGCTGGCCTGCCGAGCCTTTTCCAGGTCGCGTTGCTGGTCGGCCAGGGCGCGTTCGCGCGCCTCGAGATCAGCCTTGAGTTTCGTGTAACCGGGATCGGTGTCCACGCCGAGCTTTTTCTGTTCGGCGTCGAATTTGCCGCGCACATCGTTCAGCTCGCGCTGCGACTTGTCATAGCCTTGCTGCTTTCGGCGCAGCTCGCCTTGCAGCTTCTCGACCTGGCTACGCAGTTGCTCGGACTTGTGCTGTTCGCCCGACAACTGTTCGCGCACCGCCTGCGTTTCGGCGTGTGCCTGCCGCACCTCGGCTGTGACCGACGAGGCGAACACGAGCTTGTCGCCGCTGATGCCGGAAGCGTCGCGATACAGGTTCAGCGCCCGCGCCGTGTCCTGCGACACGCCTAGACCCTGCTCGTACATGTAGCCCAGGTTGATGCGCGCGCGGCGCGAGCCCTGCGCGGCAGCCTTTTCAAACCACTGCGCGGCACGCGCATAGTCGGGTTCCGTGCCGAGTCCCTTGAGGTAGATCTCGCCGACATAGTTCTGCGCCTCGGAGTCGCCGCTTTCGGCCTGCCCCTGCCATACCTTCAACGACGTCTGGTAATTGGCGCGATCGTAGGAGACGTATTCGCCACCGCGAATCTCGCACTCGGCCTGCGTCGTGCGCAGCGGCCGGCGCGCGCTCATGAACACCGAGCTGGCGCCAAGCTTGCGCACCTGGCCGGGCAACAGGCAATCGACAATCAGCAGGTCTTCCGGATTGCGCTGCGCTACCGCCGAGGCGCGCGGAGTGGGCGCCAGCACGCCCGCCACGACAGCGATTGCGGCGACCGCGAACGACCGCGCCGGATGCAATCGCAGACGGCTTTCCCGGTATGCAGACTGGAGCATTCATCCTCTCCCACGCATGACCCCGTCGGCGATGACGCAAACCGGTGCCGAACGACGTTCCTGCCCTGTCAGCTGCGCCGTGCGGATGCTCCGCGCGCCAAGCGGATCAACGCCGAAGCCGGGAGTTTTGCGTCATGCCTTCCAAACCAAGACTAATGCCAATCAGCAACGTTTGCTATAGATTAGGCGGGTACAAGCGCACTCTGGGGAGAGCATCATGAGGCACCATGCCGATGTCCCGCGCCGCGGGGCTGCAAAACGTTTCCGCTTGCTCGTTGTCGCTGCCACCTTGCTCGCACCGATTGTGGTGTTCGCGCAGTCGCTCAGCATCGTTTCCGGCAATAACCAGTCGCTCGTGCCGAACGAGGCTTCGCAGGTGTTGACCGTGCAGGCGCGCGACGCCCAGGGGGTACCCCTGTCGGGAGCCGCAATCGGCTGGTCGAGCCCCAATGCGACGGCATCATTCGCCACGTCGAGCAAGACCGACAGCGCCGGCCAGAGTACGAACCGCCTGACCGCAATCCTGCCGGGCAACTACACCCTGACGGCACAGATCATCGACTCGAATTCGGGCGCAAGCGCCACGTTTTCGTTCAACGTAGGTGTTGCCAACCTCGGTGCGCTGACGCCGGGACAGAACGCCGTCGCGCACGCGATCGACGTTGCATGCCCGACGCTGGCAACAGCGTCGACGCCGATCAGCGATCCGCAGAAGGATTTCCTCAACCGCTGTTCGGAAATCGTGGTCGGAGCCAGCAGCAGCCAGGTCCCGACAGCACTCGAAGCGATGTTGAACAACAAGACACAGCCGCAGAGCCAGATGTCGAACAACGTCCAGTCGTCCCAGTCGACCAACCTGACCGCACGCATGAGCGCGCTGCGCGCCGGCGTGCAGGGCATCAGCCTGGGCGGCGTCGGCATCGTCAACGACGGCAGAGCGCTGTCGCTGGCAACGCTCGGCGATGTGTTTCGCAAGGATCCGGGACAGGATGCCGAGGCCGGCGCCAATTTCAGCCGCTGGGGTTTCTTCGCCAATGGCATGATCACGCGCGGGTCGTTTGCCGCGAACGATTCGCGGCCCGGTTTCAACTTCGACGGCGCCTCGCTGACCGCCGGCGTCGATTACCGCTTCAACGATAATTTCGTCGCCGGCGTTGCGCTCGGCTACAACAACGACTCGTCCGATCTCGACCTCGACGCCGGCAAGCTCGACGTCGACGGCTACAGCATCAACGGCTACTTCGTCTGGTACCACGGCAACGATTTCTACCTGCAGGGGTCGCTCGAATTCAACCAGCTCAACTTCGATCTGAGCCGCAACATCATCTACCAGATCGCGGCGATCGATGGCAGCGGCGGCACGACCTCGATCAATCAGGTCGCCAAGGCGTCGCCGGGCGGCGACCAGCAGTCTTTCAGCCTGACCTTGGGCCGCGACTTCAACAGCGGGGCGCTGCAGTTCAGTCCCTATCTGCGCGGCACCTGGTCGCACCTGAGCCTCGACGGCTTCACCGAGTCGATCGCTTCGGGTGCGCCGGGCTTCGGCCTGGCGACCGAGGTCGACTCGCGCTCGCGCACGAATGAGATCGGCGTGATCGGCGCCCTGTTCTCCTACACGGCAAGCCAGAACTGGGGCGTGCTGGTGCCGAACGCGCGCCTCGAGTTCAACCACGACTTCAAGACCGACCCACAGGTGGTCGTGTCGCGCTTCGTGTCCGATCCGACGCAGACCGAGATCGTCGTCACCGACCCCCGGCTGGATCACAATTTCTACAACGCCGGCTTCGGATTGAACGCCCTCTGGCCGCAGGGAAGGTCGGGATACCTGGCCTACGAGTATGTCGGCGGATTGACCGGCGGGCACCTCAATCGGTTCGAGGCGGGATTCCGCATTGAATTCTGATCACGTCGGCGGTAGTGCGTGTTGCGCGCTGCCGCTTGCGCGCGTGCCGGGCGGCACGGCATGCTATAGCTCCTGCCGGCTCAGCGTGGCGGGCCCGTGGGGACTCCGCTGGATATCGGTCGACGCATGATTGAGTTCGGACATAACACCCATGTCGGCCTGCGCCGCGAGCATAACGAAGATACGTATTATGCCGACTCGGAGCTGGGCCTGTGGCTCGTCGCCGACGGCATGGGCGGGCATGAACACGGCGAAGTAGCCAGCGCGCTGGCGCGCGATACGCTGGTCCACGAGATCAAGGAAGACGTGCCGCTGGCGCAGGCGGTGCAGCGCGCCGACGAGGAAATCATCCACCATTCCAGCAAGAAAGCCGAAGCGCTGCCGATGGGCACGACGATCGCCGCACTGCGCCTGCGCGGCACCGACTACGAGGTCTGCTGGGTCGGCGACAGCCGCGTATACATGTGGAACGGCGCGCTCAAGCAGCTGTCGCAGGACCATTCCTACGTGCAGGAATTGATCCAGCAGGGCGCCATCACGCACGAGCAGGCGCGCACCCACCCACACCGCAATGTCGTCACGCAGGCGCTCGGCGTCACCGATCCGCAGAGTCTGCGCGTCGAGACGATCCGCGGCACGCTCGGCACCGGCATGCAGATCCTGCTTTGCTCGGACGGTCTGACCGAGGAAGTCGACGACAACCAGATCGCGTCGGTCCTGGCGCGCAGCGATCTCTCCGCGCAGGAATGCGTCGACCATCTGATTCTGGCCGCGCTCGATGGCGGCGGCTCGGACAACGTCACGGTGATCCTGGTGCGCAACCGCTGACGGGCGGTTGCGGTCAGTTGTTGCCCTGCGCCGCTGCCTTGGCGGCCAGATCGGCCTTCAGTTTCAGCAGCGCGGCATTGTCCGGCTGCGCGCGCAGTCCCTTTTCGACGAGGTCGGCGCTGGTCGAATCCAGGCCACGCGCCAGCATGCTCTGCGCGTTGGTCTGATAGAACGCAACGAGGCGCGCAAGGCCCTGCGCCGCCACCGGATTGGCTGGATCACGCCGCAGCACCTCACGGAACAGGTCGATCGCATTGTCACCGTCCGGAAAAGCGAAGCGGCGGCCGTCGCCGCTGGCGAAGCCCAGGTCGAGGTAGCCGCTGGCACGCGCCAGCAGCGTCGCCGTGTCGATCCGTTCCAACCCAGTCGGGGTAGTCGGCACGGCCGGCTCGGCCTGGATTGGCGGTGCGGGCGGCAAGTTGGCAGGCAGCACGGGGCTGCGGCCTGGCGTCTCGGTCGCAACCGGAACCGCCGGAATGTCGGGTGCACGCGTGCGCCAGACGAGTACGACCGCTACTACGGGCACCAGCAACGCGAACGGTGCGAAGCGGCGGATCCGGGCCAGACTTGCCAGGGCGACGAGCCGGCTCTTGTTCGCTTGGGGCCGGGATTCCGGCGGCTGCGGCGGCGGCGTTACGCTCTTTTGCCGCAAGGTGTATTCCGGGTGACCGCCGAGCAACTCGTCGCAGGCGGCGATGAACACCTCGCCGGTCGGGCAACGCCGGTCGCGATCCTTCGCCATCATCATGTCGATCAATGGCTGCAGCCACGCCAGAGCATCCGGCAGCGAAGGTACCGGGTCAGTGACGTGGCGCAGTGCGACCGCGTACGGATCCTTGGCGATGTACGGCTTGCTGCCGGTCAACATCTCGAACAGGACCGCGCCGAGACTGTACAGATCGGTGCGCCCATCGACGAGGTTCGCCTGCGCCTGCTCGGGACTCATGTAGTCCGGCGTGCCGATGGCATTTCCCGCCATCGTCATCGTGCTGACCGACTTGATCGCCTTGGCAATGCCGAAGTCGGCCAGCACAGCCGAGCCGTTGGTACGGAACAGGATATTGCCGGGCTTCACGTCGCGGTGCACGAAGCCCATTTCATGCGCGTAGCTCAGCCCCGACGCGATATCGCGAGCGATTTCCAATGCATCCGTGACACTCAGCCCTGCGTCCAGACGTTCCCGCAACGAGCCGGCCGGCAGATATTCGCTGGCCATGTAGTAGGTCCCGTCGTGCGAGCCGATGTCGTAAACCGTGACCAAGTTGGGATGGCTCAGCTTCGCCGTGATGCGGCCTTCCTTCAGGAACTGCTGGCAGAAGTCGGTGCTGGCCGCGAGCGCCGGAGCCATGACCTTGAGCGCAACCTCGCGCTCGAGCGACTGCTGCTCGGCCAGGTATACGGTCGCCATGCCGCCGACGCCGAGCGTCCGCTGCACGCGATAACCAGGGATCCGGACGTCGTCGCTCACATTCTGTCGGTCGTGCGTTTTCGATCGTGGGCCGGCAACGGTGAAGCGCTGTCCCGGCGAGCGCCGGGATCCCGCGATCTCGAGCGCAGAATCGTACTACGGCGCTGCCGTGCGCAGGTCCCTGAGCGCACCATTGAAACGGGCCATGGCGTAGTTGTTCTCGTCCTTGACCGTGTCGTACAGCGCATCGAGCCTGGCGTGCAGTCGCACCGCGCGGTCCTTGTCGAGCTTGCCGTCGTTCTCGAATGCGACGACGACCGACTGCGCCGCCATCGCAACCTGCTCGGCGGACGCGAAGTCCCGGAATTCGCCGCGATCGGCATCGGCGGTCGCGGCGGCCAGGATCTGGTCGAGCGATGCGGCATCATAGTTGTATTTGGCGACGCGCGGCAGCAGTTCGGCCAGCGTCGAGCGCAGCCGGCGCGCGGCGGCCGATGTTGCGTCGCGGCTTTCGGTCGTCGCACGGTGCAGCGCGCGCGTCTCGTCGAGCACGCGCTGCGCCGCCGACTTGTCGACCGGAGCGAGCACGTAGCGGAACATCACGAGGTTGGCATCATTCAGCCGCACGACGCCGGGACCGAGGCCCGTGCCCTGGCGCGGACCCCACTTCTTCCCCTGCATCAGCTTGTGGCAGGCATGGCAATCGAACAGCACCAGTTCAGGAAAAAGACCATTCGACCCGGTCTTCGGATCGAGCAAAAGGTCGAGCAGATTTTCGGCAGCCACGCCCTGGCCGACGGCCCAGTCGCGCACGCCGTTCCACTCGCCCTTGCGCTTGATCCACTTGTCGCCGATCTTGTAGTGCGGATGCAGCCAGGTGAACGTATCGAGCTCGAACGACAGGCGCGGATGACCGGCACCCATGATCCGGTGCGTGATCATGCGTTCCTTCTCGCCCATGTGGCATGACAGGCACAACTCGGCGCGCTTGATCGGATCGTCGGTCGGGTACATGCCCTTGGCGAGGTTGTCGGCATGCGTCACGCTGCGGTCGGCGTGCGAGTTGAGCCACAGCTCTGAGCCACCGTGGCAGGCTTCGCAGCCAACACCGTCGGAAACCTGGAAGCGCTCGCCGCGCCGGTCGGCCGGCTGGTTGTCGTTGTGGCAATCCAGACAGACCTTCGCCTGGGTGGGATCGCCGAGTCCGAGCTTGGCGGTGATCGCTTTGGCCTCGGGCTTGGACAGCGTGGCATAGGTCTTGGCGTGCGGATCGAATTCCTGCCAGATTGCAAATTCGTTTTGCATCACGTCGGAATCACGAAACGGTTGCGACGCGCCGTGACAGACGCTGTTGCTGCAGGTGGCCACGCCCATGTGCTTGTGAGCCGCGATCGCTTCGACCGCCGTTTCGGCGCAGGCGCTGGCCGCGGCCAGCAACAACAAGGAACCGAGTAGCGCTCTCATTGCCATACTCCCCAGTCTGGCTGGTCCACCGCACGATCCCTGCGGGAATGCATTTTCCCGCCACGGCGCGCAAAATTGCAATGGCTTTGCGCTTACGACAGGCGCCAGCGGCAACGTCCCTTGCTGGTGTCGTCGATCGCGCTCAAGCGCGCGGCATGTGCGGCAACTTCGTCGGCCGTCGCGACGAGCACCTTCAGCGCGGCGCGTGCGGTCGCGCGAACGGCTTCGCGAATAGGTGTAATAGCGCTGGCCACAGCAAGACCCAGGTCGCCCTGCCCCGTCGTCATCGCCAGATACACGTCGGCAAGCAATTCGGCGTCGAGCAACGCGCCGTGCAATTCGCGGTGTGTGTTGTCGACCTCCAGCCGCCGGCAGAGCGCATCGAGGCTGTTTTTCTGGCCCGGATATTTCTCGCGCGCGAGCGCCAGCGTATCGAGCACCGGTTGACGGCCGCCGAGTTGGCAATCGGGCAACCCGGCCAGAACCAACTCCGCGTCGAGGAACGCCAGATCGAACGCGGCGTTGTGAATGATCAGCTCGGCGTCGCCGATGAACTCGAGCAACTCGGCGGCCACTTGTGCGAACAATGGCTTGTCGAGCAGGAATTCGTCGCTGATGCCGGTAACCGCCCGTGCGCCCTCGTCGATCGCGCGCTGCGGATTGAGATAGCGATGAAAGCGGCGCTGCGTCGGACGACGTTCGAGCAGTTCGATGCAGCCGATCTCGATGAGGCGATGGCCCTTGCCGACTTCCAGCCCCGTGGTTTCCGTATCGAGCACGACCTGACGCATTCCCACCTCATTGAGAGACTTCGCAAACGCCGACCGATGCCTCGATCCGACTTACCGTGCCGCTGCCGCACGCTCTGCCGCCTGGCGTGCGTGCTGGTCCACCAGCTCATTCTCGGCATGGCCCGAATGGCCTCGCGTCCAGTGCCACGTCACATGATGCACTCTCACCGCGGCGCTAAGCCGCAGCCACAGATCCTGGTTCTTGACCGGCTTGCGATCGGCAGTTCGCCAACCGTTGGCCTGCCACCGCGGCACCCACAGTTCGATGCCCTGCTTGACGTATTGCGAGTCGGTCGTCAAGCGTACGCTCGACGCCTTCCTCAGCGCCTCTAGCCCGGCTATGGCAGCCATCAGCTCCATGCGATTGTTCGTCGTTTCAGGCTCGCCCCCGGACAGGATGCGTTCGACCGTCCGGTAGCGCAACAAGACCGCCCAACCACCCGGACCCGGATTGCCGAGGCAGGCGCCGTCGGTGAACATCTCGACCGACGGCGCGGATGCTGCCGTCATGCGCACTCCCGGCGCGTCCCGGGCACGAAGCTCGGCTTCATCTTGAGGTCGGATCGAACCGCCGCGAGGCGCAATGGCGTGAGCGCGCTATGCCGCTTGCGCGCGAGCAGCAGCCAGCTGCCGCAAAACCGACCGAGCGGACGTTGCCAGCGCGTCGCAGTTTCGTTTACCGGCCCATCGCCAACCGCCCAGGGGCTCCACAAGCCGGAATAGCGCACCTGCAGCACATCGAGGCGGGCGCGGGCCAGCACGTCACGCCAGCCCGAGGCGGCGTGGAACTGCCAATTGCCGGGCAGCCGTCGCGCAAGCCAAGGACGCCACAGGCTCGCGGGATTGAAGCCGAATACCAGCGCGATGCCTTCCGCCGCCAGCACGCGCGCGATCTCTCCGGCGACCTCCTCCGGCGCAGCGGTCTGCTCGAGCACGTGCTGTGCGATGACGAGCTTGAAGCTCTCGTTCGCGAACGGCAACCGCTGCGGTTCGCAGCGGGTGTCGCCTTCCAACGTCCCGTCGGCCGCCACCGACAGCTCGTTGATTGCGCTGAGCAGATGCGGCGGCAGACCCGTCGGCGCCTCGCGGTGCGGCCGCATGTGCAGCCCCCATACGCCGAACACACCGCCGAGGATCGATTCGAGCAGCGCCAACTCGCGCCGCAAGAGGGTCGCAAGCGGTCCCCGTGCATAGGGGCGGGATTGATCGGGCGTCATTCAGCACGGCCTGAGCGTCGGAGCACGGATTGTGCGGGAAACGGCGTAGAAGGTTAAGCCGTTGTTGCGGTGCGTCAGCAGTCACAGGCGTCTGCTGGGGGCAAACTGATATAGTTCCGCCCCCTGCGGCTGGCAGCCATGCCGCGACGGTGTCAGCCGCATGGTCCGACTTCACAGCGTCCGCGTACGCGGTGCACGCAGCCAGCATGGTGTGCGAACGTGCGCTCCAACTGCATCGGCGACCGCCTCGACGTGAGGCGTTCGCGGTTCATCGGGGGCTCCAGGGCGCGCGATCTGCGCCTGGCGGTGTTCGGCGGTTGCTGCACGACGCTGGGCGGCGCCTGCCTGCTGCTGGCGGCTTGCGCAGGCAACGCTCCCCGCGTTGAGCCGGTAACCGCTCTCCCACCGGCGACGGTGCCCGCACCGACGCCCGCACCGGCACCGGAACCGACCCTGCCCGCCGCACTGCCCCCTGCGCCGACGTCGCCCTGGCCCCGACTGCGCGCAACCTTCGAGATCCCGGCCTGCGACTACAACGCAGCGGTTCAGCACTGGACACGAATGTATGCGCAGAGCCCGCGCGAGTTTTCCGACTCGCTCGCCGAAGCCATGCCTTACCTGCTGCTGGTGGTCGACCAGCTCGAACGGCATCGCCTGCCGGGCGAGTTTGCCTTCCTGCCGTATCTGGAGAGCAATTACACACCGATCGCTTCGAGCGGGGATCGTGCGGCCGGAATATGGCAGCTGATGCCGGACACGGCGCTGGAAGCCGGCCTGCACATCGCGCCGGACTACGATGGTCGCCTCGACATTCATGCCTCGACGCTCGCCGCGATCGACCTGCTGCGCCGCTACCACGACGAGTTCGGCGACTGGCGCATGGCCGATATGGCCTTCAATGCAGGCCTCTACAAGGTCCGCGCGCTGATCGGCAAACGTCCACACGACAGCTGGTCGGCGCGCGAACTGGGGCGCCTCGCCGTCAACCCCGGCACGCATGATCACCTGGCCAAGCTGCTGGCGTTGTCGTGCATCGTCGCCGACCCGGCGCGCTTTCACGTGCGCCTGCCCGAGCCGCAAATCGACGACCCGGTCGTCGTGCTCGACCTGCCCGCTCAGGTCGACCTGCAGCTCGCTGCGCGCCTCGCCGGCATCGAACTGTCGCAGCTGCGCCAGTTGAATCCCGGCTTCCTGCGCGGACACATGCCGGCCAATGGTCCGTTTCAGCTGCTCGTTCCGGCCACGCGGCGCCTGGCAGTCGAGCAGACGCTCGGCAAGCTGCCGCAATACGTCTGGCACAACTGGCACGAAGTAGTGCTCAGGCAGACCGAAACGGTCGACCTGTTCGCGATGCTCGGCGACATCGATCCGGCGGCGTTGGCCGCGGTCAACGGAGTCAAAGGCGACGCCCCGCTGCCGCCGGGTACACGCCTGCTGCTGCCCGGATTGGCCAAGGATACGGACTTGGCCGTTGCCGAGCCCGCGTCGCCGCCTGCCGACGATGCATTGGCTGAACTGCCCGACTCGCTCGTCGTGCATGCCGGTGACACGCTGTGGGACATCGCGCATCGCTACGGCCTGCATGTCGACGACCTTCTGCGCTGGAACGGACTCACGAAAAATTCGACGCTGCGCCTGGGCCAGCATCTGTTGTTGAACGAACCCGACAACGAAGGTCGGCGCTGATCGCCGCAGCCATCGAGCGTCGCGGCGCCAGCGTGCCGGCGACGATCTCGGCTAAAATATCCCGCTTCCGGCGCCAACGCGCCGACGACAAGTTCACCGCGGAGGCACCATGGGATTTCTGCACGGCAAGCGCGCTCTGATCACCGGCATCCTCAGTCAGCGTTCGATCGCTTGGGGAATCGCCAACGCCATGCATCGGGAAGGCGCGCAGCTGGCGTTTACCTATGTCAACGACAAGCTCAAACCACGCGTCGACGAGGCGGCGAACAGTTTCGGTTCCAACATCGTCCTGCCGTGCGATGTGACCGACGATACGCAGATCGCGGCCCTGTTCAGCGAACTGGGCAAACACTGGGACGGCTTGGACATTCTCGTGCACTCGATCGGCTTTGCACCGGGCGACGCGCTGGCCGGCGAGTTCCTCGACGGCCTGACGCGCGAGAATTTCCGCATCGCTCACGATATCTCGGCCTACAGCCTGCCGGCGCTGGCCAAGGCAGCGCGACCGATGATGACGGGACGCAGCGGCGCGGTTCTCACACTGACTTATCTCGGCGCCGAGCGCGCGTTGGCCAACTACAACGTGATGGGATTGGCCAAGGCGAGTCTGGAAGCCGCCGTGCGCTACCTGGCATTCAATCTCGGTCCGGAGGGCACGCGCGTCAACGCGATCTCGGCCGGGCCGATCAAGACCCTCGCCGCAGCCGGCATCGCCAATTTTCGCAAGATGCTCGAGCACGTCGAGCACAACGCGCCGTTGCGTCGCAGCGTCAGCATCGACGAAGTCGGCAATGCAGCGGCATTCCTGTGCTCGGATCTTGCGTCCGGCATCACCGGCGAAGTCACCTATGTCGACGCCGGCTACAACACGCTGGGCATGACGGGGATTTGAAGCGGCAGGTGTTGAGAAACCTGCTCAGGAACCGTAGCGAGCGAAGGCCTGATTCCATCCAGGATCAGGCGCGTCGGCAGCGCGCAGGAACCGGAGTGTACTCAGGTGTACATGAGGATTCCGACGGCGCGCAAGCTGCCGAGCGCAGCAGGTTATTGGGCAGGTTTTACTGCAGGCGATCCTCGGCGATTTCAATCTTCGCGCTCTTGCGCAGGGTGTCGACGTAGCCACGCACCGCTTCCTCGCCGACGCTCTGGGTCAACTGGTTGCGTGCCGCCTCGCGTGACTTGGCGTCGAGCTTGGCCGGATCGGCGTCCTTGACCGCGTCGAGCGTGACCAGGGCGTAAGCATCGTTCGCGAGCGCTACCTGCGCCGCGGAAACCTTGCCTTCCTGCGGACGAGCCAGCTTGAACACCTCCGCAACCAGCACTTGATCCAGGTTCACCGCGCTGCGGCCGATGTCTTTTTCCGGCTCGACCTTGAGCTTGAGCGGACCGGCAATCTGCTCCAGCGTCTCGCCCTTTGTCAGACGCGCGTACAACACGCCGGCCTGTTCCTTCGCCTGCGCCGCGATCTGCTTGTCGACGAGTTTCTTGCTGATCTGGTCGCGCACCTGATCGAGCGGCTTTGCCACCGACTTCTCATGCTGGTCAACGCGCACGATGACGATGTGATTCGGACCCAGTTCCACCGGATCGGAGGCGTTGCCTTCGGTCAGCACGGTGTTGGAGAACGCAGCCTTGACGACGGCGGGATTCGCGGCGATACCTTCACCGCCGGCGCGCGTGAACAGTCCGGTCTTCTGCAATGGCAGTCCGAGGTTCTTGGCTGCCGCAGCCAGCGACGTCGGATCCTGATAGACCGCATCGATCAGCTTGCCTGAGGTCTCGCTGTACAGCCGCTCGCGCTCCGAATCGACGTACTGCTTGCTCAGTTCGGCCTTCACCTGGTCGAACGGGCGCACCTTTTCCGGCCGCACATCGCGCAGCTGGATGATGTGATAGCCCTCGTCGGTCTTTACCGGATCGGAAATGTCGCCCTTGTTCAGCGCGAACAGCGCGCTCTCGAAGGTCGGCTCGGTCACGCCTTTTTCCAGCCAGCCGAGATCACCGCCCTGCGCCTTCGAGCCAAGATCGGCGGAATCGACCTTTGCCAGAGCAGCGAAATCCTTGCCGCCTTTCGCTTCGGCCGCGATCGCCTGCGCCTTCTCGAGAGCCGCCTTCTGGGCGGCGGCATCGGCATTCGCATCGGCCTTGACCAGAATGTGCGAAGCCAGACGCTGCTCCGGGGACACGAAGCGAGCTTTCTGCTCGTCGTACTTCTGCTTCAGCGTGGCGTCGTCGACCTTGACGTCCGCCTGGATCTTCGCAGCGTCGACCTCGACATATTCCAGCGCCACGCGCTCCGGCGTCATGAACTCGTCGCCGTGATCCTTGTAGTAGCCCTCGATATCGGCATCGGCGACCTTGACGTCGGCGGTCGGCTTGTCGAGCTTGACGAAACGAAAGTCGCGTGTCTGGTCGCGCAGCCGCAGGTACGCATCGACCTGGGCATCGGTGACGACGCTGCTGCGCGTCAGCTCGAGCGGAACCTGGCGAACCGCCAGGTCGCGACGCACCTGCTCCTGATACCACTCGGGGCTCTTCTGGCTGGCGGCGAGGATCAGACGATAGCGTTCCTTGTCGAACTTTCCGTCGACCTGGAAACTCGGCTCCTGCATGATCGTGCTCTGGATGCGCGCCGGCGCAACGGCAGCACCCATCTTCTCGTTCGCGTCGAGGATCAGCTGCTCGTTGACCATCTGGTCGAGCATCTCACGCTTGCGCTGGGGCGTGTCGAAGGCGAGCGCATCGAACTGCTTGCCGTACATGCGCTGCATCTGCGAACGATACTGGTTGTAGCGTTCGCGGAACTCGTCCTGCGAGATTTCATGCCCGTTGACGCGGGCGACGTAAGTCTCGGTGCGCGGATTCATGTATGACTGGATGCCGAAGAATCCGCCGAACACGATGACGATGACGCCAAGCACGATCTTGGCGATCACACCCGAAAACCTGTCGTGAAGTGTCTGCAACATGGGAGGCCCGCAATCCAGTTTCGTTGAAGCGCCGGCAAGCGCCTGATAATTTATACTTATCTATTTCTACACATATCGCGACAGCGGAGTTCGAAATCGCGAAAAAAAAGGGCGCCTGTTACGGCGCCCTTTCGGATCGTGGCGGAGTGGACGGGACTCGAACCCGCGACCCCCGGCGTGACAGGCCGGTATTCTAACCAGCTGAACTACCACTCCGCGTTTTCCTCGAGCAAAAGCGCGCCAGCGTCGGCCGTGCTTTCTGCGGAGTAATCGAAAGTCAGGTTATTGGCCGGACTTCTCGTGCTACTTGCCGCATTCAACGATTGGTGGGTGCTGAGGGTTTCGAACCCCCGACCCTCGCCTTGTAAGGGCGACGCTCTACCGCTGAGCTAAGCACCCAACAAGACGAAAGCGCACTAGTTTATTGCATCCTTGAGCGCTTTTCCAGCCTTGAAAGACGGATTCTTGGAGGCCTTGATCTTGATCTGCTGACCAGTTCGCGGATTGCGACCGGTGCGGGCAGCGCGCTTGCGGACAACGAACGTGCCAAAACCGACCAGCGCAACGCTATCTCCCTTCTTCAATGCTTTCTTGACGGTTTCGATGAAGGCTTCCACGGCCTTGGCGCCATCGACCTTGCTCATACCGGCGGCATCGGACACGGCACTAACGAAATCACTTTTGTTCATTTATGTCTCCCGACTGGAAATCAGCGACCGCAACAGCGTTGTGGATTTTGCGACGCAGGAAATTATGCATTGCGCGAGCTTGATGACACTGCCTCGCTACCCCGCGATCGCCCGGGCTTTGTCGCCCTCATGGATCGCGGCGCAGACTTTATACCAGCCCCCTCCATCGGGCGCAACATCAAGCGTGGCGCGGGCTGCAGGCATTTTCTACTTGTCGATACCTGCGGCAAATCGGGCGCTCGCACCTCGACACTGTGGTGGTGGCGTGTACCGGAATGCCGTGATCAGTTTCCGGAATGGCCAGATCAGCAATCCTAGATCACGCGACCGATCATGATCGGAATCCTGCTGCACAGAAGTGTCGCTGCCGCGCCAACTCCAGGGCACCACCGGACTGTGATGTCGCGTCGCAGTCTTGATCCGAAGTACGGTCGCAAAAATGTTGGCCCGCGGGACCTGCCATCGGGCAAGATCTGCTCGGCCGCCGCCAACGCGGCCGTTCTTTCTGCAGATGCTGCACTCTAGTCTAGCCTAACGGGCTCGCTGCAATTCAGGCACGTCAGCAACGCGCTGAAACGACAACGCATACACATGCTCCCAGCCATTGCTGATCTCTATACTGGACACCCGGCCATTTGCATCGCGAATAAAGTGGTATGCGTGGTGCGGCTTGGTAAACGTATCTACCGAAACCGAATCGAGATACGCCGTATCCCAGCGGCGATCGTCCAGGCCGATGACCAAGTGCCCGCCCACGACATTCACCTCGTAGGTGGCCTGTGCTTCGTCGCTGCGATATCGACCGGCGAATTCCGACAATTCCGGGATTCCCGGATGCCACGGTCGTATCCGCCGGAATTCCCACCTTCGGCCGTCATCGAATTCGCGCACGACACGATCGATGCCGCTGAAGCGTACTGTTGAAATGGTAGTTCTGAACTCCCCCGGCGCAATGGGTGTCAAAACCAGCCCATCCGTAACACGCCGTAACACGCCGTCTTTTACTTCCAACTGCATTTGCACCACGAACCGCGCATCAAAATACAGTCCGGCATACGGCGCCAGTTGCTCGACGGTCAGGTTAAGGCCGGCCGGCGCCTGGTTAGCGGGTGGCGGCGCGCCGGGCGTAGGTAAAAAAAGGTCTGCAAGCCTGTCGCCCAGCGAATCGATGTTCGCCTCCGGGCCCGTGTTGCAAAGCAGCGCGATGGAGACGTGCTGGTCAGGATAGCGGGCGAGGAATGCCTCGTAGCCGGCTGTTTCGCCCGTGTGCCAGATTTTGCGAACACCATGATAGTTGGCCACGTAGAGGCCGCGTGCGTAAGAAATCGCCTGGCCATCGAGTAATGTGGACTCGCGCTGCAATTCCGTGGTGACGAATCTTCCCAGTGCGCCGGCATCCAGCGCGTCGTTCCACTTGAGAAGATCGCCAACTGTCGTGAGCAGGCCACCAGCTCCGAAAACGTTTTCGAACGGCATCAGCTGGTGGTAGCCGCCCGGGTTGGCGTCATAGGCCACCGCACGTCCGTTCACCACGCGGCGAAAGTCGTCGCGCCACTGCGTGTGCGTCATCCCCAGCGGTTCAAATAGGTGCTCGCTGCTGAACTTGGCAAGCGGCTCGCCGCTCACCCGTTCAACGATGGTCGCCAGAAGAATGTATCCCGTATTGGTATAGGAAAATGCGGTGCCGGGCCGATAGTTGAGGCTCTTCTGGCGTGCCGTCACCTCCAGCACATCCTTGACAGCATAAACGCGCGTGGTGACCGGCCATCCCGCTATGTCTGCCACTCCTTCCCAGTCCCGCAGACCACTGGTATGGCCAAGCAGCTGCGCGATGGTGATGGCAGCTCCGTAATCGGGCAGTTCCGGAATGTATTTGCGCACGTCGTCGTCGAATGCCAGCTTTCCCTGCTCAACCAGGATCAACGTCGAGGCTGCGGTGAACTGCTTGGACACCGACCCGGCTTCGAACACTGTGGTGGGGTCAATTGGCACGCCATGCTCAAGATCGGCGCTGCCATACGCCCGGAAAAGGGGCGGTGCGCCCTGATGCTGAATCCCCAAGGCGCATCCGGGTACATCCGGTTTGTTCCACTTCAAGAAAATCGCGTCCACTTTCTCGACCAGACCTGGAGTATTGGCCGGACCGGCATGTGATGCGACAGACAATGCAATGACCGCCGGGAAAAACGCGGCCAATCCCGGAACTCTTCCACGCCGCCGCATGAATGGATGCATGATTGCCTTCTGGTATTGGCTCTTCGCCAAGGCTCGTGCAAGGAGCGGGGATGCTCGCCAGCTTCCGGCCTTTGATCTGGCTCATTGGACTTCCGCGACGACTGATCGTCAGCGGGACCGCGATCAAGGCTCCTTGGAAGCAGTGGCCACCTGAACGGTGTGCAGGTGGGAAAGTTGCACGCCTGTCTTCATGACAGAGCGCGCTTGCAGCGCCAAAACAGCAACGGACTTCTCTCGCGGACGAGAGAGGCCGAGGATGCGGAGGCGTGACCCGAGCCGGGCTCGCCGCGTTCGTGAAGATCAATGCGGCCGAACCGGCGTCGGCGCGACCGGTTCCTTCGGTGCATCCGACGCCGCTTTTGCCGCATCTTCCACTTTTGTACTATTTGGCGTCAGCGGCCGCTCGAGTGCGATGTCGAGCACCTCGTCGATCCAGCGTACCGGACGGATGCTGAGCGACTCGGTGACGTTCTTCGGAATGTCGGCCAGGTCCTTGACGTTCTCGTCGGGAATGATCACGGTCTCGATGCCGCCGCGATGGGCCGCCAGCAGCTTCTCCTTGAGGCCGCCGATCGGCAGCACGCGGCCGCGCAGCGTGATCTCGCCGGTCATCGCCACCTCGGAACGCACCGGCACCTTGGTCAGGGCCGACACCAGCGCGGTGCACATGGCGATACCGGCGCTCGGGCCATCCTTCGGTGTGGCGCCTTCCGGCACATGGATGTGCAGGTCGTGCTTCTGGTGGAATTCCGGGTCGATGCCGAGCCGGTCCGCGCGCGCCCGAACGACAGACAGCGCGGCATGAATGGATTCCTGCATCACGTCGCCGAGCTGGCCGGTGTGGATCAGCTTGCCCTTGCCCGGCACGACCGTCGCCTCGATGCTCAGCAGATCGCCGCCGACCTGGGTCCAGGCCAGGCCCGTGACCAGGCCGACCTCATTCTGCAGCTCGGCGCGGCCATAGGTGAACTTGCGCACGCCAAGGTAGTGTTCGAGGTTCTTGCTGGTGATCGACGCCTTGCCGCGCTTCATGGCCTTGCCGGTCGCCTTGCTCTTGTCCGCAGCCAAAGTCAGTTCCTTGACGACCTTGCGGCAGATCTTGGCCAGTTCGCGTTCGAGATTGCGCACGCCGGATTCGCGAGAGTAATAGCGGATCATGTCGCGAATCGCCGATTCTGCGACGTGGATCTCCGCGGCGCGCAGGCCATTGGCCTTGATCTGCTTGCTCATCAGATAGCGCTGGGCGATGTTGATCTTTTCTTCCTCGGTATAGCCGGGAATGCGAATGACTTCCATGCGATCGAGCAGCGGACCGGGGATGTTCAGCGAGTTCGCGGTGGCGATGAACATGACCTCGGACAGGTCGAAATCGACCTCGAGGTAATGGTCGTTGAAGGTGTGGTTCTGCTCGGGATCGAGCACCTCGAGCAGCGCCGACGACGGATCACCGCGGAAATCCATCGACATCTTGTCGATCTCGTCCAGCACGAACAACGGATTGCGCGTACCGACCTTCGACATGTTCTGCACGATGCGGCCCGGCATCGAACCGATGTAGGTGCGGCGATGGCCACGGATTTCGGCCTCGTCGCGCACGCCGCCGAGCGACATGCGCACAAACTTGCGATTGGTCGCGCGCGCGATCGACTGGCCGAGCGAGGTCTTGCCCACGCCCGGCGGCCCGACCAGACACAGGATCGGGCCCTTCATCTTCTTCACGCGCTGCTGCACGGCGAGATATTCGACGATGCGTTCCTTGACCTTTTCGAGGCCAAAATGATCTTCGTCGAGTACGACTTCGGCCTGCTTCAAATCGCGCCGTACCTTGCTGCGCTTCTTCCACGGCACGCCGACCAGCCAGTCGATGTAGTTGCGCACGACGGTCGCTTCGGCCGACATCGGCGACATTTGTTTTAGCTTGTTCAGCTCCGCCTTGGCCTTGGCCTCGACCGGCTTCGGCATGCCGGCCTTCTGGATCTTCTTGCCGAGGTCTTCGACTTCGTTCGGCGCGTCTTCGCTCTCGCCCAGTTCCTTCTGGATCGCCTTCATCTGTTCGTTGAGGTAATACTCGCGCTGGCTCTTCTCCATCTGCGACTTGACGCGTCCGCGGATGCGCTTTTCGATCTGCTGCACGTCGATCTCGCCGTCGACGAAGCCGAGCAGCATCTCCAGGCGATCGCCGACGTCGACGGTCTCCAGCACGCGCTGCTTGTCCTGCAGGCGGATCGACAAGTGCCCCGCGATCGTATCGCCGAGGCGGCTCGCGTCGTCGATGCCTGCCAGCGTCGTCAACAGTTCGGGCGGTATCTTCCGGTTCAACTTCACGAACTGCTCGAACATCGACATCAGCGAACGGGACACGACCTCGATCTCGCGCGATTCTCGCGTATACGCCGCGTCGAGCGTGCGCACGAAGCCGATCAACAGGCCTTCGCGATCGGTCACGTTGACGATTTCCGCGCGCGAAGCGCCTTCGACCAGCACCTTGATCGTGCCGTCCGGAAGCTTGAGCAGCTGCAGCACGGTGGCAACCGTGCCGATCGAATAAAGATCACCCGCCTGCGGATCATCGACATCCGGACTGCGCTGCGCGACCAGCAGGATGCGCTTGTCACCCTCCATGGCGATCTCGAGCGCACGCACCGACTTTTCCCTGCCGACGAACAGCGGAATGACCATGTGTGGATAGACGACGACATCGCGCAGCGGCAACACCGGCAATTCGCTGATGTCGTTGCTCGCGGCAGATTGGGTTTTTGCGGCTTTTTCCATTCCGGTTCCTGAACTGCTATCTGGATTCGTGCGATACGCTCGCAGCGTGATCGCACGAGGCTTGATCGTCAAGTGAGGTCTGTGACGGGGTTTGCAAGGTTCATGACAACTCTCGGCGCGTGCGCTTGGCTCTTGAGAGCAAAACTTCCGCTCACCTGAAGGTGAGCGGGTTACTTTTCTTGACTCGGGGCATCCTGCCCTTCGCGGTGCTGCCGCCAGCTTCGCTGTTCGCGTCGCTCCTGCGGCGCAGTGTTTGTGCAAATAAGTTTGTGCAAAGAAAGGTAACCAAAGAAACACGCCCCGACCGCTCGCCTTCCGGGCATCCTGCCCTGCAGGTCCGCGAGGGTGCTCCGGGGTTCGCTGGATGTACGTCGATGTACATTCAGCGAACGGACGCACATCGTGTGCGCCCTCCTCCGGACTCTTCCTGCGCGCCCTCGCCGCGCCTCAGGGGGGACCCCGTTTTGGGCGGCATCCTGCCGCAGAAGTAACCGCTAGCGTGAACTACTCGTCGAGGCAGTGCGGCGAAGGGCAGGATGCCCGAAGTCATGCCAAAAGCAGGCCGCTCGCCGCAGGCGAGCGGAAGCTCTGCAATTGAGAAGATTGAATAAGAAGACAAGCGATGAGCTGGATTACGCGCGACTCCTGCCGCGCGCCCTACGGGCCGTTCGCTGCGCGAATGTTCGCCCCGGCATCCTGCCTCCGCGATCCGGCTTGCGCAGGAATGACGAACAAAAAATAGTGACGAGTTCGGTGTGGAGAGGCTCTGCCTCACCCGGCCCTCCCCTCAGGGGAGGGCCAAAGCAGGTGTCATTCGGCGACAGCGCGCGACTGCATTCCGCGGTAGATCAGATACGGCTCGGCGTTGCCGTTGATGACGGCATCGTCGACGACGACCTTGCTGACGTGTTCGAGCGACGGCAGTTCGTACATCGTGTCGAGCAGCACCTGTTCGAGGATGGTTCGCAGGCCGCGTGCGCCGGTCTTGCGCTTGAGGGCTTTGCGCGCAACGGCGCCGAGCGCTTCATTGCGGAACTCGAGTTCGACCCCTTCCATCTCGAACATGCGCTTGAACTGCTTGACGATCGCGTTCTTCGGCTCGGTCAGGATCTTGATCAGCGCCGACTCGTCGAGTTCCTCGAGCGTCGCGACAACCGGCAGGCGGCCGACGAACTCGGGAATCAGGCCGTACTTCACCAGATCCTCGGGCTCGACATCGGCCAGTACCTTGCCGACGTTGCTGCGGTTCACCTTGCTGCGGATTTCGGCGCCGAATCCGATGCCGGTCGACTCCGAGCGCTGCTGGATGACCTTTTCGAGACCCGAGAACGCGCCGCCGCAGATGAACAGGATGTTCTTCGTGTCGACCTGCAGGAATTCCTGCTGCGGATGCTTACGCCCGCCCTGCGGCGGCACCGAGGCGACCGTGCCTTCGATCAGCTTGAGCAGTGCCTGCTGTACGCCTTCGCCGGAAACATCACGCGTGATCGACGGATTCTCGCTCTTGCGCGAAATCTTGTCGATCTCGTCGATATAGACGATGCCGGTCTGCGCCTTCTCGACGTCGTAGTCGCATTTCTGCAGCAGCTTCTGGATGATGTTCTCGACGTCCTCGCCGACATAGCCGGCTTCGGTCAGCGTCGTCGCGTCGGCGATCGTGAACGGCACGTTGAGCAGGCGCGCCAGCGTCTCGGCCAGCAGCGTCTTGCCCGAACCGGTCGGCCCGATCAGCAGGATGTTCGACTTGGCCAGTTCGACCTCATCCTGTCGCGAGCGCGATTCCATGCGCTTGTAGTGGTTGTAGACGGCGACCGCGAGTGTCTTCTTCGCGCGCGTCTGCCCGATGACGTACTGGTCCAGTACGTCCATGATTTCCTTGGGCTTGGGCAGGTGGCTGCGCGCACCGGCCGCCTTTTCCTCGAGTTCCTCACGGATGATGTCGTTGCAAAGCTCGACACATTCGTCGCAGATGAAAACGCTGGGGCCAGCAATGAGCTTGCGTACTTCGTGCTGGCTCTTCCCGCAGAACGAGCAGTACAGGATCTTGTTGCTGTCACCCGATCGGCTTTGCCGGTCGTCGCTCATGCCAAACCTCGGGTAGGTTGCAAGTACATGTCAAGTAGGAGAATAGCACAGCGCCGGCGAAATCCAGCGGCACGGACACGGTCGCCCGCCCGCTGGTCGGGAAAGCCCCGCCGGCGACGCTTCAGGCGGTCTTTACGGTGTCGGAAGGCCGCTTTTCGAGCACTGCATCGACGAGCCCGTAGGTCTGCGCCTCGGAGGCGCTCATGAAATAGTCGCGGTCGGCATCGTGTTCGACCTGCTCGACGGTCTTGCCGCAGTGCTTGGCCAGCATCTCGTTCAGCCGGCCCTTGATCTGCAGAATCTCTTTCGCGTGGATCGCGATGTCGGAGGCCATGCCGGAGAATCCGCCGGACGGCTGATGGATCATGACGCGCGAGTTAGGCAGGCAGCAGCGCTTGCCCTTGGCTCCAGCCGCGAGCAGGAACGACCCCATGCTCGCCGCCTGGCCGACGCAGATCGTGCTGACATCAGGCTTGATGAACTGCATCGTGTCGTAGATCGCCAGGCCCGCGGTGACCGAACCGCCCGGGCTGTTGATGTACAGGTTGATGTCCTTGTCCGGATTGTCGGACTCGAGGAACAGCAGTTGCGCGACGATGACATTGGCCATGTAGTCGTCGACCGGGCCGACCATGAATACGACGCGCTCCTTGAGCAGGCGAGAGTAGATGTCGTAGGCACGCTCGCCGCGCGAGGTCTGCTCGACGACCATCGGTACCAGGTTGAGATTGCGGATCGGTTCGATGTTCATCGTTTGTCTGTCCTCGTGTCACTTGCCGACTCAGCCGTTGGGCCGCATTGCTTCGTTGAAGGTAAGTTGCTGCTCGGTTGTCTGCGCGTGCTCGGCAATCCAGTCGGCGACTTGGTCTTCGAGTACACGGTTCTGCAGGCTGCTCATCAGGTTGGGATCGCGCTGGTAAAGTTCAACCACCTGTTGCGGCTCTTCGTAGGTCGAGGCGATCGATGCGAGCGCTTCAGCGACGCGACGGTTGTCCAGCCGAACGCCGTTCTGGCGCGCGATTTCGCCGACCAGCACGCCGGCGGCGACGCGGCGGCGCGCCATGATCAGGAATGAATCCGGTAGCGTGGCGACGGTGACCTGGCCCTGCTGGGCAGCCTGCGCCTTGGCCTGCTCGGCCAATGCCCGCGCCTCGTTGTCGACCATGCGCTGCGGCAGCTCGAGCCCGGGATAGGCGTCGACCAGCTTCTGCACGACGTCGCCCTTCAGGCGTTGGGTGAGCACGCCCTTGAGCTCGCGCTCCAGGTTCGCCCGCACGTCTGCGCGGAACTTGTCCATGCCGCCGTCCTGGATGCCGAACATGGCGATGAACGCGGCGTCGACCTCAGGCAGGCGCGATTCCTGAATACGCGAGATGCGGACGTCGACGTGTGCCGGCTGGCCAGCCAGAGCCGTCACGCGGAAATTCGCCGGGAATGTCATCTCGAACGTCAGTTGCTCACCCAGCGCATGACCGACGAGCTGCTGTTCAAGTTCGGCAGTCATCGCACCGGAGCCGAGAATCGTGCCCGAACGATCGGCACCTTCGGCCGGGTGGCGTACGTCGCCGGCCTGCGCCGTGTACTCGAACAGGATCATGTCGCCGGTCTGTGCCGCGCGCTCGACCGGAGTCCAGGCACGGCGCTGCTGACGCAGCGTTTCAATCATTGCATCGACGTCGCCGTCGGCCACCTGCGCGACCGGCCTGGAGATCGCGAGCTTGGCGACATCGACCTGGCCGACGTCCGGCAGTACCTCGAACGTGGCCGTGTATTCGATCTGGCCATCGGCCGGCTCGCCCGTCGTGTTGATTTCCGGGGCCATCGCCGGACGCAGGTTCTGCTGGCCGACGGCCTCCTGGAAGCTCGTGCGGATCAGTTCGGAAATCGCTTCGCCGCGAACCTGCGATCCGAAGCGCTGCTCGATGACCTTCGGCGGAATCTTGCCGGGGCGAAATCCCTTCAGACGCACATTGCGCGCAACCTCGGCAAGGCGCGCCTTGACCTGGGACTCGTAGTCGCCGGCCGGTATGCGCACCGTCAGCTTGCGCTCGAGTTTGCCGACATTCTCTACCGAAACTTGCATGGTTGCTCCTCGAAATCCGATCTGCTCTGCGGCCAAGACCGCCGAGCTGGCTGTTCAATTTGTTCCGCCGGTCGCTTACCTGGTGCGAAAGGAGAGACTCGAACTCTCACGGGTTACCCCGCTGGAACCTAAATCCAGTGCGTCTACCAGTTCCGCCACTTTCGCCTGCCCGGCAGCCGCCCTGTATCGCAGCAGCTTACTCCGACATGATAGCAATGCCCGGCCGCCTGCGACGCGATGTGCCGGCGCGCGTCAGCTCCAATCTGCGGGTTGGCGCAGCAAACAGGCGGGGGGAAAGCGAAGTCATCGTGGGGAATTGCGAAATGGTGGGCCGTCTAGGACTCGAACCTAGAACCAACAGATTAAGAGTCTGCTGCTCTACCAATTGAGCTAACGGCCCGTATTCACATAAAAACTGACAAAACCACGCACCCAGTGCGACCATCATTGCCGCCCCGCGCACTGTTGCAGGAACGGCGCCGACGAGCAGTACCTGCCTCATCGTCATCGGCATGTGGGGTGGACGATGGGATTCGAACCCACGACAACCGGAATCACAATCCGGTACTCTAACCAACTGAGCTACGCCCACCATTGTAAATCGTCCGACGCCGTCGCTTCGGTTCGTCCGTGAAGCGATCGCCATTCGGCATCCTGCCTCATCCTCAGCCCTCGCGTGCGATGCGCTCAACGCATCGCACAAGCGCTCAGGCTTCGACCAACTGAGCTACGCCCACCATTGTAAATGTTCAGCGACATCGTGCTTGGCGCGCCCGACAGGACTCGAACCTGCAACCGCCGGCTTAGAAGGCCGGTGCTCTATCCGGTTGAGCTACAGGCGCGTGGCCGACAAGTCTAGCGCACCAATCCCTGTTCATCCGCACGTTGCCCTCGCGCCGATCGAAGTGGTCGGGGTAGAGGGATTCGAACTCTCGACATCCAGCTCCCAAAGCTGGCGCTCTACCAGGCTGAGCTATACCCCGCCGACACCAGCATATTCCGGTCGCGGTGCATCCGAAAGCACGCGACACGGAATTCGACGATTTGCCACGCGGCTTGCCGCTTCGAACGTCACCTCACTTGAAGAACGCCACCCGCCACGCGGACGACGTCAATACAAACAAAAGGGTGCATAAAGCACCCTTCGCCAATCTGGCGCGCCCGGAGAGATTCGAACTCCCGACCACCAAGTTCGTAGCCTGGTACTCTATCCAGCTGAGCTACGGGCGCGAAGAAGCGGAATTATTCAGGGCGACGCGATTTTCGTCAACCCCGAACGTGGAACAAGTGTCAGGCGCGAAGGACGCCAGTTTCTGTAAATGAAATGCGCTGGCGGAGAGGGAGGGATTCGAACCCTCGATAGAGCTTTTGACCCTATACTCCCTTAGCAGGGGAGCCCCTTCGGCCTCTCGGGCACCTCTCCGACTATTCGCTAGTGTAGTTGACGCAATCCAATTTCTGAAGTTCGGGAGGGATATGTTCGTCTCATCCATGAGACTCACCCTTCGCGCTGCGCGCTCCGGGCCAGCCCTGCGGCTGTCCAAAATCGTTCCAGACGATTTTGTCG
>DASXKR010000032.1:0-32935 GCA_036496665.1 Rudaea sp.
CTGGTGGCAACCATCGCCGACCTGAGGAAACGTGCCTCCGAAATTCGGAAACGCCCGCAATCGCGCCCTCTTTCACGTCTCGAAGCATTGATGCGGTCAATCAAAAGGTATGACGAGCGGGTTTTCTCAACAGCCTGCTAGATCATCTTCGCATCAATTGCTACTTCGACGGAAAGTCAATGCGACCGGCGGTTGAGTTGCCCGTGGCTGGAAAGAGGGTCGCTTTGAATCTAGGGTTCTCTTTTTTTGGGCCGGGCGCAGTGGATGTGGAGGTTTTGGACTAAAGAAAGTCAACTTACACAAAAAAAGAGGGGTCAGAGGAGGCCAATTCGATGACCGCGCTAAGCCAGGCTTGCGGGACAGCGAGTGCCGTGCGCGCGATCGTCGGTCTCAATTGCCTTCAAACCCATCACGAAAAACATCATCCTCGACAGCCTGCCGCTCGACCGCGCCGATGTCGACCACCAGGTTGACGATCCGCGGCAGGCCGCGCTGATCGTAGAGCGGCGGGGGCGCGAAGGCCGGATCGCCTGCGTCGATGACGGGGCTGGTCGGGATCGGCAGCAGCGTTGGAGTCGGTCCGCCGTTCATGCCGAGCTCGCCGAGCAGCGGGTCCACACCGATGCTGTTGTGTGCGCCGGTCAGTGTCGCCGTCGCCGGTGTCTTGATGAGGTTGTAGTTCGCCGTGAACGTGCCGGCCAGATCGCCGCCGCTCGAGGAGAGCACCGGATTGTTGGCAACGATCGAGTCGATCAGCGTTGCCGTGCCCGCGACATCGATGCCGCCAGGATAAAAAGGGGTCGGGTTCATTTTTCATTTGCCCAGTCAGGGCAATAAGCCTGGCGCCATTCTCGCAGGCAATCCCAGCCAATAATACGGCGAATATCGCACGCGGCACTTGCCGTTGTCGGTGTCAACCGCCCTCGAACCCATCCCGGAACACATCATCTTCGACAGCCTGACGCTCGACCGCGCCGATGTCGATGACCAGGTTGACGATACGTGGCAGGCCGCGCTGATCGTAGATCGGCGGTGGCGCGAACGCCGGATCGCCGGCGTCGATCACGGGGCTCGTCGGGATCGGCAGCAGCGTTGGAGTCGATCCGCCGTTCATGCCGAGCTCGCCGAGCAGCGGGTCCACACCGATGATGTTGTGTGCGCCGGTCAGTGACGCCGTCGCCGGTGTCTTGATGAGGTTGTAGTTTGCCGTGAATGTGCCGGCCAGATCGCCGCCGCTCAGGGAGAGGACCGGATTGTTGGCAACGATCGAGTCGACCAGCGTTGCCGTGCCGGCGACATCGATGCCGCCGGCAGTGCCCGCGGAGTTGTCGACGATCGTGCTGCTGGCAATCGTCAGCACGTCGCTCGCGCCACTGTTGGCGTAAACGCCGCCGCCGGGACTGCTTGCAGTGTTGGCGGCGATCGTGACGTTGGTGAGGGCGATTGCTGCCGGACCGATCGGTGGATCGCCCGGGATCAGCGCGAGCGATAGCGCAATGGCGCCGCCGCTGCCGCCACTGCTGTTGTCGATGAAGCTCGAAGCCTCGATCACTTCGCTCGACGCGGCGATGCCGTTGTACGCATTGAATGCGCTCAAGCCGCCGCCATTGCTGCCGCTGGTATTGCCGCTCACCAGGGTGCCGGTGACCGTCCAGTTGCTGCCGCCGATCGAGAGCCCGCCGCCGGCGCCGCTTGCGTTGTTGCCGACGATCGCGCAACTACTGATCGTGAGATTTGCACCGTTGCTGAGGATCGCGCCGCCGTTGTCGCCGGTGACGCTGCCACCGGTCAGCGTCAATCCCTCGATCGTCACGTCGATCGCCGTGGCACTCGCGTTGCTGATATTGAAGATGCGCGACTTCTGGTCGGCGTCGACGCTGATCAGATTTGACCGTGGCCCCTGGATCGTGAGCGCCTGCGTGATCGAAATCTCACCGTGCAGCAGCGTGATCGTGCCGTTGAGATCCGGCGCAAAATCGATCGTGTCGCCGCTGCCGGCCATCAGCACCGCCTCGCGCAGGCTCAACTGCAGACTCGGGCCGGGATCGCCGAGCGTGCCGACGGTAATCGTTGTCGCCTGCGCGTCGGGCGCAATTGCAAACATCAAGCCCAGGGTGGCCAGGGCCAATCCGGCG
Source organism: Rudaea sp. (assembly GCA_036496665.1). Classification (GTDB taxonomy): domain Bacteria; phylum Pseudomonadota; class Gammaproteobacteria; order Xanthomonadales; family Rhodanobacteraceae; genus Rudaea. Next base: position 2,136 of record DASXKR010000032.1, read on the forward strand.
GTAATGCCGCGGCGCCGGCCTGTCGTCGTGCCGGCGGCGGCAATTGTCAAACACCTGCAAGTGCGATCGATTCGGCGTTGCATGCGTCACCTCGCAGCGGATCGTAGTGGACGCGATCGCTGATGGTCGCGCTGTGGCGGGTTGCATGCAAGCGCGATTGGCAACGGGTCAAAGCGCCTTTTCCAATAGGCCGCACAATTCGGCTTAGGAAAGGTGGCTGCCTCGTTCGATATTCAAGACACGCTTCGGCGCTGACAACAGCAGATTGCTGATCACCTAAACGTGGCTGCTTCGCCCGGCAATACCAAGCTGCTTCGCCTTGCTGAGTGATCCCAGCGTGCGACGATAGGACGCTTCAACCAGCTCAACGAGATAGGCCGAAGGGAACGCGTCAACCTTCACGATCGTTACCCAATGGAATCGCCCCATGTACCGGGCCGGTTTGACTCCGGGCATGTCGGTCAGCTCCAGGAATCGGCTCGGCGTCACACGGAAGCTGAAACGCCAACGCTCGGGCTCGCTGGTCTTGAAGTAGGCGAATGTTTTCCCACCGACGGCGTACACGAGAATATTGCTGGGATGACCGTGGAGCGTTTCGACGGCCCCGGTGAACTTGCGGCAGTGCTGTTTGAGTTTCGTGACGTTCATGATGAAGAGTTTCGCAACACAATCGCCCCCTCGTTGGTTGACCAGGGATCGGAAGCATTCAAGCGCGATGTTCGTGCGTCGGCTGATAGCGGGAAGGGCGAGTACCCTTACCGGAATCGTGCCAGCGGATCAGCTCGACGTCCAACGTTGACCAACGTTCTGTCGCCGTTGAGGCCTTCCTGCTCATCGAAGAGCCTCCGGTCGCGTATCGTCGATCTTCGCGCCGCTAAACGGCGCGGCTTTCGTCAAAATTCGCCGGATATAGCGAACAAGAAAGCTGAACAACGTCGACTCGTGAAACACCTGCGACTTGAACGAAGGGCCCCCGAGTAGCAAAGTCGCAAAATCAGGTGCACTGGCGTTGATGGTAGGGCAGGACCTGCTCAGCCACTGCGTCTGTAGCCATCACGAGGATCGGAGGAAAAGCCGATGAAACACGCCGGCACGCCATTCCAGCAGCGCGCGCTGTTCGTAGCGATCACCTTTGCCATCGCTGCGCCGCCGGCGCGGGCGGCGACCATTGCTGTCGACAGCAGCGACGACAGCGCCTCGTCCACCGCCTGCAACCTGCGCAAGGCGCTGGCGTCGGTCAACGCCGCCGCGGCGGTGGCAGATTGCGCGGTGCGCGCCACGGGCAGCTTCGGCAGCAACGACACGGTCACCTTCGCCAGTCTGACGGGCAGCACTGTCACGCTGAGTCAGGGTCAGCTGACGATCACCAAGCCGGTGACGATCGAAGGCCATAACCTGACGATCGACGCCAACCATGCGTCGAATGCGATGTATGTCCAGTACGCGGGATTGACGCTGAACGACGCGCTCATTCGCAATGGCGCCAATGCGTATCAGGCCGGCGGAATCAACGTGACCGGCGGCACGATGCAGTTGAACCGCGTCGAGATGAGCAACAACCAGGGTGGCAACGGCGGCGCCATCGAGGCGTTTTCTGTCGTCTCCGGCCAAGGGCTCGTACTCAACGATTCGAACCTGCACGACAACCAAGCCTACTCCGGCGCCGCGATCTTCGGCCAGAACAGCACGCTCGCCCTGAACGGAACGTCGATCCATGACAACGGCGCGCAGAACACCGGCGGTGCGGTGGAGGTCGACGGCGGCTCGCTGGTCGTGACGAACTGCCTGATCGTGGGCAACAGTGCGGGCACCGGCGGCGCGATCGGCAACAGCGGCACGGTCCAGATCGCAGGTTCGGTGCTGATGGACAACGTTGCCTCGACGTTCGGCGGCGCGATCACGTTCGGCGGCAGCAACGGCACGGTGACGATCGACGAATCGACTCTGAGCGGCAACTCGGCCGCGAACGGCGGCGCGATCGGCACCAGCACCGGCGGCACGCTCGTGATGAACAACTCGACCGTGGCCGGCAACTCCGCAACCGGCACCGGCGGAGCGGTCTACGGCCACAAGTATCCGCATTTGACGCTGACCAATGTCACTATTGCCGGCAACACGGCCGGCAATGGCGGCGGCCTGTTTTTCACTGCCGATGGCAACTACGGCACGACGACGCTCGCCTTCTCCAACGACATTTTCAGCGGCAACACGGCCGGCACGGCGAACGACATCGGCGGCACGTTCCCGGTACCCACTGGCAGCAACAACCTGTTTGGAAGCGCACTGAACGCGGCGCCGCTGAATGACTCGGGCAACCACAACCTGTTCGCCGACACACCGGGACTCGGGCCGCTGCAGGACAACGGCGGGCCGACGGATACACGCGCCTTGCTTGCCGGCAGCCCGGCAATCGATGCCGGCAGCGACAGCGCTGCAGCGGCGCTGACCACCGACCAGCGTGGCCTCGGCTTCGCCCGCATGGCCGGCGCCTCGGTCGACATCGGCGCGTTCGAATATCTCGGCGACCGCATCTTCGCCGCGGGCTTCGAGGCCAGTCCGTGACGCAGCGGCGGAAACCCAAAGCCGTTTTTTCGCCGAGCGTGTGGTCAACGTTTGACGTGGGCCAGTCCCTGAAACCCGCGGTTGATGGAATGGATGTACTCAGGCGACGCAGGCAGGGCCGCGGGCGGTTGACGCGCTCATCGCGACTGATCGAAACTTCGACGATGCTTCGATCCGTCTCCCGGCTCGTTCTGTGTTTCGCATGCTTCGCTGCCTCGACCGCATGGGCCGGGACCGAGACAGCCTCTACGCCGAGCACCACCACGCTGACGCCGAGTCCGACGACCGCGTATACGAGCGCACCGAACAGTTCGGTGACCCTCACGGCTGTGGTGACGTCGGGAGCCACCGGCACGGTGACGTTCAAGGATGGCAGCACGAGCCTGAGCTGCGACGGCAGCAATCCGGCGGCCCTGAGCGGCAGCATGGCCACCTGCGCGACGACATTTTCCGGAGAGGGCATCCACGTGCTTTCCGCGATTTATTCCGGCGATGCCACGTTCATTGGCAGCTCGGGCACGGCCAACGCGTTTGTCCAGAAGCATGCGACCAATTTCGAAACCACGTACTGCAATGCCGGCGCGATCAGCAACGATGGCCATTCGGATCTGGCCTATTCGCACACGGTCCCGTATCCCTCGGTGATCTTTGTCGGCGATGGTGTCAACACGGATATCACGACTGCGGTCTCGACGATCTCGGTCACGCTGAAGTCGTTCACTTCGGCGGCGAGCAACGATGTCGGTTTCCTGCTGGTGGCGCCCGATGGCACGCACGCCTATGAATTCTGGAAACGCGCTGGCACCAGTGCTCCGATTCCCGGCAACTACGCGATCGTTGACGGCTCCGTGCAACTGCCGAGTTCCGGCACGCTCTTTGCCGGCACGTATGGACCAAGCGCGTACGGCAGTCCGCCGGATTCCTACACGCCCGGCCCGCCGGTGCCCGCACCGCACGTGCCGGCGACTTTTTCGGTTGCAGCGCCAGAAGGCTCGGTGACGTTCACGACCGCCTTCAACGGCGCAGCTGCCCACGGCGCATGGTCGCTGTTCCTGCATAACGCCGGTGGCGATGGCAGCGCAACCAGCGTATCGAGCGGCTGGTGTCTCGATATCACGCCAGCGGCGAAGTCCGCGAGCAATACGACGCTGGCGACGGCGTGCCCGACCACGTTCGTCGTCAGTCAATTGTTCACGATCAGAGCCATGGTGACAGGCAATGGCCCCACCGGCACCAGCGCGTTCTTCGACGGCGACAATCTGATCCCGGGCTGTACATCGCTTCCGCTCAGCGCCGGTGCGGCCGATTGCGCGACGTCGAGCCTCGCCGTGGGACACCACGATCTGTCTGCCGATTACTTCGGCGACGCCGCCAATTTTCCGAGCAGTTCGGGATCGCTGCTCGTCACCGTGCTCGATCCGGACGATTCAATTTTCCTCGACAGCTTCGAGAGTACTGTCAGCGGATGCCCTGTCAACTGACCTGGAAACGGTGACAGGTTCACTTGGGTCGTGAACCGTACTAATCGCAGCACGCGATATGTACGGGCGGTGGTGCTCGCGACCATGATCATCATTGCTGTGCTATCGCGCGCTGCGGCGGCGGCAGATGTCGGTGAACTGCTGCGCCAAAAACAAAGATTTTTAGGGTTTTGCGTGGAATGCAAAATGAGGCTGCCCAAGGCTCAACAGTAACCAAAAGCCGGGTCAGATTTTTCTGCATAGTCCAATATTCGACAGACGAGACAAATTCGTTCGGCTCCGGGATCACAGATCTTCAGTCCATTCCGGGCGATGACGATCCCGCCGCTATGCGCGCTTCGGTCGATGGGTAATGACTGCCATCGTGTCAGATCGGCGGCTCAAAGCCGTTCCTGAAGATGATGTCGGCGTACTCGAACGCGCCGATGTCGCAGGCGCTGCCGTAAGGCCGATGGATTCCGCGCTGATCGGTGGTTATCGTGGCGCCGAGGTCATCGGTGCAGCCGGCCGGGTTTCCGGCATCGATTGCCGCGCTCCCTGGCGAGATCGCATGCGTCTGTGTGGGGCCGCCATTGAACTGCAACTCGCCGAGCTGCGGGTCGCCCGTGCTGTAAGCGCCGACCACCGTGCAGTTGTTGGTGTCGACATACTGAAGGATGCTGTAGCCCTGGTTCGAGATGATTCCGACGCACTCGTCGAAATCCAGCGTCGGAAACGGCAGGGTCGGGATCACGACCTCGTTGCCCGCGATGACACTGTTGATGACGGTCACGGTTCCGGTCGCATTCGAAAGGCCGCCGCCATAGCTGAAGCCTGCGGCATCGTTGTTGGCGATATTCTGAGTCACTGTCACGTTGTACAACCCGGTCGTCCCCGACGCGTTGTGCAGCCCCCCGCCATTGCCGTCGCTGGTGTTTCCGGAAATCGTACTGTTGATCAGCACCACAGGGTAGCCGCCATGATAGATGCCGCCGCCGACCGCGGCGCGGTTGCCGCTGATCGTGCTGTTGCGGATCGTCGTCGGGGAGCCGATGAGAAACAATCCGCCACCCTCGCCCGGAGAAGACGGGCCGCTATAGGTACTGTTGCCGCTGATCGTGCTGTCGATGATCGTGAGCGTGCCCTGGCTGTACATGCCGCCGCCGTAGGCATTGTGCGCGCCGGTCTGGTTGTTGGCGAGAAGGCAGTTCGTCATCGTCAGCGGACCGGCGCTGAAGATGCCGCCACCCCAGTCGTTGAGCCCATTGGCCGCGTTGTCGGTCACCGCGACATTGTCCAGGGTCAATATTGCCGTATTGTAGATACCGCCGGCTATATTGGTCGCAAAACCATTCTTGATCGTGAGGCCGGACATGGTGACCGAGACATTGCCCTTGCTGCAGGCCATGGCGTTGTCGATACACTGGAACAACTCGAAGACGCGATGACCCGTCACGGCACCATTGCCGTCGATGATCGTGCTGTCCGGGCCGCTGCCGGTTATCGTTACGCTGTCGATGACGTTGAGGTCGGAGGTCAAAGTGTCCAGCGTGCTGGTCATGGTCAAGGTGTACGTCACGTTCGGCTGTAGCACGATCGTATCGGCGCCGGCGAGTTCGTTCGCCTCTTCGATCGCCGCACGCAGCGTGCAGACATGATTGCCCGCCGCTGTCTCGCAGATGCCGTCACCGGCATTGGCGTCGTGGGCGTCAGCGGTGCTGTTGACGGTGAACATTGCAGCCTGCGAGGGCGGCGCGGCGAGGCAGGCGCAGAGCGCAAGCACAATCGCCAGGAACCGCGTCCAGGCGCGGCTGCTCGGAACCCCGGGAGCACCCTTGGGCCGTGCGCGGTGACCGCCAGGGCCGGCAAATTCGCGCGCCATCGTAAAGGCTTTGCGGCCCGAACGGGTTGGATTTGATGCACTCGACGCGCAAACATCAGTCATGGCCGGTTCCCGGTGTTTTCCTGGATCAGCAAACGCCAAAAGGTGGAATATTGCGTCACGCGAGCTGGCCAGGTATTGCAATCGGGGTGGGAAACGAGAACCGTCCAGGTGGCCGCGACGGGCGCATGGATTCACGATCTCGCAGATGAGCGGATCAACCGGTTGTGGCTCGGTCGAAGGGCGGCATCGGTGCAACGCGGTGTGCCGGTGACGCTGGCTATTCAGAGATGCGGGCTTGCTAGCGCCGATGCATCGTCACGATCCGTCGAAGCCGTTGTGGTACAGATGATCGTAACGGCAGAACTGCGTCGCCGCTTCGTCGACGACAACCTGAAACTCCGCGCCCTGCGGCATGCTGCCAAGATCGAGGTTGATGATCGTCCAGCGGTTCTGTGCGTATTTCACGCCGATCGGATGGAGGTTGAGAATGCCGTTGGTCACGTAGACGCGGCCGCACGGTTCGTCATTCAGCAGCAGGTGATCGATCGCTGTGCTCGTGCCGGCCGCAGGCGCCGTCCAGACAAACGCGTTGAGGCTTGGATCCTGCGCATAGACGTCGAAGCCGAGTCCGCTCGCAAAATCGACGCCCTCTTGCCCATCGAGTTGGGCGATGAACCAGTAGCCGTATCCGAACGCGATGCCAAGCGGATGGTTGAATAACGTTCCGGCAGTCGCGCGGTGTGTTGCGAGCACTATACGGCCGCCCTGGCCGTTGAGGTAAGGGTTATCCACTCGCGTCGTGAAGCCTTGTATGTTGGCGACACCGCTTGTGTGCAGGAACGTTCCGGTTCCGCTCGCCGGCGCGAACACGTTGTAGGCAGAATTGGCGGTCGGCGCGGTGCCGTCCTCGTCGGTGACTTCGAAATTGCTGCCGCTGTAGAGCAGCGCCGTCATGCCGGGGTCGTAAGCGGGCGCAACATACGTATCCGGATTCAAATCCTGCACGAGTTGCGGCAGCGCCGCGCTGTTGCCGTTGAGCAGCGGGTTGTCGATCAGGCCCTCGTTGGCGTCCGTTGCGAGTTCGATCAGGCGTCCGTCACCAAATTCGAACGCGCCGATGTCGGCAAGGCTCGTCGCGCCCTTGAAGCGGCGCGAACCATCGGCGTCGATCTGTCCGATCGACTCGTTCGCCAGTAGCGTCGTCAGCGCGGCGCTGTCGGCCGCGTCGATTGCCGGCGATCCCGCGATCAGGCGCATGTCGTCGATGCCGCGCGCGAATTTGGGATCGGCGATCATCGAGCCGGTGCCGAGCACCGGCGCCGGGCCGCCGTTGGCGAAGAACAGCGAATGGTCCTCGGTCAGCGTGGAACTTTGCTGGTGAATCGCCAACGTCGCGCTATAGGCAAACAAGTTGCCGCTCAGGCGGCCGGAAATGCCGGCTCCGTTGCCGAGAAAGCCTTGGCCGAAACCGGCGATCGTGTTGTTGAAGACCTCGGCATCGAGCGTGATGCCGGCGCCCGCAGTCAGCGTCAGTGGAATGCCGAAGCTGTTCGTCGTCGTCGAGCGCAGCATATTGTCGACCAGTGTCAGTTTCGATGGTCCCTTTACCCACACAGAGATGCCGTAGGCGACATTGCCGGTGACCTGGTTCGCATAGACGCGCACATCCGGCGCCAACGCCTGTGTGCCGATGATCACGATGCCCGAATCGGAAATGTCCGGCGGGGAGGTCGACTCGATCCGGTTGTCATGGATGCTGCCGTCGAATGTGCTGCCGTTGTTGGAAGTCACGATGATGGCATCGAGCCCGACCGCTTCATTCAGGCGGATCCGGTTGCTCTGGATCGTGTAGGTCAGGTGCCCGGAACCGAAATTGTCGATGCCGACCGCGCCGCCGACATAGGAATCGATGACGGCGTTCACGTCGAGGCGGCTGAACGTGATGTTCGCATCGCCGCTGTAGCTGCGCACGCCGATGCCGCCTTGCAGGAAGCTCAAGCCGTCAAACGTCATGCTCCATGCGATGCCGGCGCCCGGGCTGTAGTACGCCGAGATGCCGAAACCGGTATCGAACACCGGCCGATATCCTGCCGCCGCGACCAGGCTGAGCGGCTTGCCGACCTGCAGGTCTTCCTGGATCGGGCCGTTGCTCTGGACCTGGATCGTGTCGTCGTTCGCCGACCCGTCGATACAAGCCTGCAGCGTGGTATCGCACGGCGATGCGCCGGGCCACAAGCGCACTGTCGCGCGCGCGTCGCACGCGGCTGCCGCCAGCGCGACAGCTACAATGCCGTGGATCAGAACCGTACTACCATCAATCAGTCTGCGCATGGATATGGCTGTCCGTCACGAGGAATCATGGTGGCGATAATTACTCCGTCCCCCACTCACTGTACAGCTGAACGATGGATCAGAGTACCTATTTGAGACGCGCATGAACCCAGGTGAGCGGACCACGCATCGCATCCTGCCCGCCCCGCGCGCACGCCGGTTTGCGGGAGTCCTGCTGGTGCTAGCCGGCAGCGCATCGGCGGGAACACTCATCGTCGGCGGGCAGCCGAGCTCGCAAGGGCCCGCCGTTGGCGAAGTGTCGTTTACGACAGATACTCGTGCCGGCACATGTACGGGGTTCGCGATTACGCCGCGTTGGGTTCTGACCGCTGCGCACTGCGTCGACCCGGCCACGATCGGCACGTCGTCGGTTTTCCAGTTCATCGTCGGTCCGGACGTCAGTGCGCCGAGTGCGATCGTGTTTGCGGTCGACGATGCTGTCTACGATCCGGCGTTCGACCCGGGCCACCTGCAGAACGGCCACGACGTCGGCTTGCTGCACATCAAGAGCGTCGATTTGCCGGTGCTGTCGCTCAAGCTGAATTCGAAGCCGCTCACGACGGACATCGTCGGAAGCTCCGTCGTCGTCATGGGTTACGGCGTGACGAGCGGCGGCGGTTCCGACATCGGCACGAAACGCATCGCCCAGATCACGATCGATCACCTCGACAGCGCCCTCATCGGCGCGTCTGACTCGACACCGGGCACTTGCGGAGGCGACTCCGGCGGGCCGGTGTTCGTGTTTGACGGCGACGGTTTTCCGGTCGTGATCGCCACGACTTCGTTCGGCGACGGCACCTGCCAGACCGGCAGTTCCTACTCCCGCGTCGATGCCGCACTGCCGTTCATAACCGCGACCGTTGGCACAGGCCTGTGCCTCGACGGCCAGGCGTGTGACGGCATCCGGCGCAACGATTTCGATGGCGATCTCGCGCTCGCCGACGGCTGCTACGTCAGCGCCGGCGCGACCGGCGCGAACGGCGGCGCCTCATGGGCCGATGCGTACACCGATCTGCAATCCGCACTCGGCAATGCGGCCTGCAAGCACATTCGCGTGGCCGGAGGGATCTACAAGCCGACAGCGAACACCGATCGCACAGCGGCCTTCCACGTCGCCGCCGGCGATCGCGCCTACGGCGGTTTCACCGGCATCCGCACGGTCCGCGATCCGATGCTGCGTGCGACCGTGCTGTCCGGTGATATCGACAACAACGACGTGACCGTTAGCGGGGTCGTCACCGACTGGACGCACATCGTCGGCGGCAACAGCTATCACGTAGTCACGCTCGATGGCACGACGACGACCATCGGTTTCGATACACAGATCGACGGACTCACGATTACGGCAGGCGACGCGAGCGATGCCGCCCCTCCGAACGATCGCGGCGGCGCGCTGTACTGCAACGGCGCCGGCGCCGGGCATTCCTGCAATCCGACCCTGAGCAACCTCGTCTTCGCCGGAAATTCCGCCGCGGACTTTGGCGGCGCGCTGTACGCGGACGGCACCGACGGCGGCGGCAGCAGTCCGCTGGTGCGTGAATCGACTTTCTTCGGTAACCACGCGGACCTCGGCGGCGCTGCCTGTCACGATACCGGGATGAGCGGCGACGGCGAGAGCAGCCCGACCTACGTCAACGACACGTTCACGACCAATCACGCCAGGTACGGCGGCGCGCTCTATCATCAGATCCAGAGCGGCTCGGGATCGCTTTCGCTGACGAATTCGACATTCAACGCCAACATTTCGCTTTTCGGCGGCGGCGCGATCGCGGAAATCGGCATCGGCGGCGGGCCGGTGATCGGCGTCGCCAATGTGATCTTCTGGGGCGACACCGGCCCGGCCGGAAACGAAGAGCTGATCGTTGTCGCCGACGTTCTTCCGCAGTTCGCCAACAGCATCGTCATGGGCTCCGGCGGCAGCGCGTCCTGGGATTTTGCATTCGGCGTCGACAAGGGCGGCAACCTCGACAGCAACCCGCTGCTCGGCCCGCTGCAGAACAACGGCGGTGCAACGCCGACATTCCTGCCAGGCATCGGCAGCCCCGCAATCGACAGCGGCGTGGACTTTGTCTGCACCGCGGGGCCGGCCAACGGGCGCGATCAGCGTGGCGTGGTGCGACCGCAGGGCGCACACTGCGACATTGGAGCGGTTGAAGTGCAGCCCTGAGACCGGGCAATGCGATGGGTCGATAGATCCGTTCAAGGCAATGCCGGAAGTCCGTCGGATCTCGTCATCGACGAACTTGCGGCGCTATGCGGAAATGACGGAGTCTTAGAGTAACGTATCGGGAAGTCGGGTCGAATTTGCCTGCCCCGTTACCGCATCGCCATCTCCGCGGATGCCTGACGCGATCAGAACGCGTACACGTAGTCGAACGCAGTACCGAAGATGTGATCGGTATCGACCTCATATGTGCCGATGTCGGTCGCGCTGCCGGCAAGGCGCGGATAGGTCGTGCCACGTTGGTCGCTCGGGTAAGCAGGGCTGGCCACACCGGCGTTGATTGCCGGACTGCCGCTGTTGAGCGCGTGCGTGCGCGTCAGTCCGCCGTTGTTGGCGAGCGGGCCGAGGTTGGGATCGACCCTGAGCGTGCCCATCGGCAGGGTAATGTTCGACCCGATGATCTTGATCAGGCTGTTGGTCCCGGTGATTGCGCCGCCGCCGTCGGCGTCGGTCGGCGAGTTGTCGGCGATGATCGAGCCTTGCACCTTGGCGGTACTGTCGAACAGCACATTGACGCCGACGATCGGCCCGGACGTATTGAACGCGATCGTGCTGTTGAGGATCGTTATCTTGCCTGCTGCCTGCAGCGCACCGATACCCAGGGTTCCGACGTTCGACGAAATCGTCGACTGAGTGATCGCCGTCGTCGTCATGCCGTCGTCGCTAATCCCCAGTCCTCCCGACGCATCGGCGGTATTGTTGTCGATCGTGCTCGCGAAGATGGTCGAATTCGACGCCATCGCGATGCCTCCACCGCTGCCGAAGTTCGTCAGCGTGGGCGGCAATGTCGCCGCCTGGTTGTCCGTGATCGTCGAATACTTGGCGGTAAGGCCCGATGTCGCTATGCCGCCGCCATACACCTTTCCGGCCGCGGAATGCGCGCTGTTTCCGGAGACGATGCTCTGCACAAGTCGCGAGTTCTCGACCGAGAATGCGGCGCCTCCGGTTGCGGACAGCGCATCGTCTGCGCCGACGTCGGTAATTGCCGTGTTCCCCGCAAGTACGCTCGAATGCAGGATCAGGGCGCCGAACGCGATGATGCCGCCGCCGGCGGACAGGCTTTGTCCGTGCGCGGTGCAAGAAGTCACCACCGAACTGTTCAGAGTGATGTTGGCTTTCGAATAAATGCAGCCGCCGAAGGCCTTGTCTGCAGCGAAAGTGCCATGCGCCACCGTCAGGTTGTTCAGCGTCAGCGTACCCATGCCGGCGTGAAAGAAGACGCGGCCCGCATCGGCGCCGTCGATCGTCAGGTTGTCCGCGCCGGGGCCGACGATCGTCAAGTCGTCCAGGCCGATCGAGATTGCGCCGGGAGACTGAAGCGTGATCTTGCTGCAGGTAAGCGAGCTCATGTCGATCGTGTCACCCGGGTTGGCGACGAGCACCGCGTGACGCAGGGTGTCGAAGCCGCCGTCGTCTGCGCAGGAGCTGACGACGATATCCGTGGTCAACGCCGGTTGTGCTGCCGGACGCGCGGCAACCGGGGCACGCGATGCCATCTTCGCCATGAACTGGCCGAGCGGCGAAGCGTCGGCCGAGGCAGCGGCGCCATGCGCGAATGCCGACACCGGGCTGCCCGCCGCAACAGCCGCCGCAATGCAGTACGGCAGGCTTCCGCGAATAGCGCTGGTGCGCGCGTCTGTCTGTCGCTTGGCCATCGTGAATTCCTTATGTCGGTGCCAGGGGCCATTTGGCCGGTACGGCCGCCGAACCTCAAGGAAGATTCGGATCGCGTACTGTCAGATAAACGCAAATTGCGGGAGAAAGCGGCACGAAGAGGGCTGCCGGCAGCGTGAGCGCCGACTATTCAGCGCTAGCTAGCGGACGGAGTTGCCGACAAGGCAATCTCGACCGCAAGAGCAAAGCGCAAAATATGCCTTGGCCCGTTTGCTTCGCAGAACCCGGCGAGAGAACGAAACACCGTCAGCATAGACTTTTTGCAGATGGACATGGGGTCTGGTTCATTTTCCAAACTGGACAAATGGTAAAAGCGCGTGTAGCCGGGAAGGCTTGACTTGGCGCAGTCTGCTATCTCCGATTTTCTCGTTTGGGAGGAACAAGCATGGGCATGCTGCGCCTGGCCGCTGGAACCATCTGCACTTGCCTTCTTTTCGTGGCAGCGCAAAGCACGTTTGCCCAGTCGGGTTTGATGCCCGGAAATTCTCCCTTCGCCAAATGCGCTCGTGTAATCGATCCTGGCGGCGAACCGCGCGGCGGCAATTTCCTGCCGGGAAAATATTTCCAGATCAAGGCGCGCGCCTATCTGGACAAGGGCGACACGACGGGCGCCTTGAGCATGTTCGAGCACGCTGCTTACTATGGCAACAAGGACGCGCAATACGATATGGCGATGATGTACCTGCGCGGAGCAACGAAGGTTCCCGTGGATGTCCCTCGGGGCGTAGCTTGGCTGAAACTGGCTTCGCAATACCACCAATCCGATGCGGTGAAGGCGCTCAAGGAAATCGATTCCGCGCTTTCCGGGGAGCAGCGTCAAATCGCGGCCGGCATTTCGCGGCAGTTCATGGGCGATTATGCAGTGGCGACAACGCAACGGCGCGCCAGACTCAAGTACGAACGCGAGCGGGGCAATGCAGTGATCGAGATGGCCGGCGGCGGTGCTGTTTGCGAAATGGACGGAACGGTAGTCGATGGGTCCCGGTACTACGCGAAAATGGATGAAGAATATGCCGACTACATGAGCACGATGTTCGGGCGGGTGAACGTCGAACCGATCGAGCAAGTATCCCCTCCATCTGAAAAAAAATAAGGCGGGAGCCGGCTGGGCAACGTGCCTTCATGCGACAGCCTCGAGCCGAATGCTCCGTCAGGATCAATCGCTCGCGCTGCGTCGGTATCGGCCTCGAATCCATCGACGGATATGTTCAAGGTCTCCAACCGGGCGCATCCACGCGCCGCGTCCCGGCGCCCGCCACCGCCGTTTCGTGACGGTGACGGGCGTCGGATGTTGGCGTGCAGAACGTCGTTGCCGACGTTGCCTTTACTCGTTCGTGTAGAAGAAGTAGTCGGCCGTGTAATCGGAAAATGCCGTATTACCGGCGTCGGATGGCGAGCTGCAGCCGTGTGCCGGTGCGACGCCTCCCGTGGTGTTCAGCCGCTGGATTTGCGTGGTCTTCGACAGTATGTCGCCACCGGCAAGTCCGTCTTGCGTTCCAACCACGTCGAGCAGCAGCCACGCGATGGCAGTTGGGTTTACGACAACGGAGCCATTGGTGTGCAACCTGGCCCAGACCGAGCTGCCGTCCCGCGAGTGCTGCCACGTGGCCCGAATCGCGCCATCGGCCACCACCGCTGCACTCGTGTTGGGGTCAAGTGGGTTCTGGTTGGTGCTGAAGAAGTGGGTGATGAGTTGGTCACCATCGTCGTTGAACAGCGTGGCCTCCGGCGTGAACAGTACATAGGCAACGCCGGTATTCGAGGTGGCTGAAGGTGCGCAGAAATAATTCTGCGTGCCGATGGCGTGACCCACGAGGAACGCATGGCTCCCCGCTTCCACCTGGAGGCCGGTCGGCACGGGCGGGGTTTTGACTTTGCCGGCGTGGGCGGGCAGTGAGACCGCGAACGCCAAGGCGAGAGCGGCGGCGCAAGCGGTTGGGATGACACGACGGGTGGTCCGATTCGACAGTACATTGCAATTCATTGGCAAGTCCTTTCGTACTTATGCGCGGTTGTGGTTGCCGCGCAAAGTGAGGTTGACACTTGAATCTTCGTGACGCCGTACTACCGTTTTATCGGCGACACCCACGGAAGATCACGACCGCCGGACGCAAGATGCACGCCGGCTCACGATGTCAAAACGAACTTGTGCATCGGAGTACGCCAGCTGAGCGCGGATATTTGAAGTCACCTGACTTTGGTCATGGAAGAAAGAACGACTGGACGTATAGACAGCCAGACGTCCATACCCTTACATCAGCCTGACGCAAATGTTCGGGATTTGTCGAGGCCTTCTTGAGATTCCGCCAATATCGGAACGCGCGCCGGATGGTGCAGGCCGGAACGTGCGCCGAGTGAACCTCGGACATCGCCGGGGGTACAAACCAGCAGCGGTTGTTGCACGCCATTCGCGTTGTGCACGAACGGACCTTCGTCGGCTGTCCAACTGTCCAAGAAATCGGGGACCACCTGGCGGCTTGGTGATGCAACGTGCAGTCCCGTTATCCCTCTACGCCGACTACGTGAGCACGATGTTCGGCGGGTCAACGTCGAATCGCTCGAGCACGTATCGACTCCGACCGACAAGAGTAAGCCGGAGCTTGCGGGCAGGTACAGGTAGCCGTTCGCATAAAGGCGGCGGCGGAGCACCACGTAGTCCACGCCATATGACCGACGTCCGATGGCGATCTGCAGCCCAGTGCCCGCACCCGGTCGACTCGAAGACCAATCCCGCGTCGTCGCTCAACCTGTGAACTGGACGTACAGGCAACCAGACGTCCGTAACTTGGCATGAGCCAAACACGAATGTTTCCGATTTGTCGAGACATTCTTAAGATTTCGCGCGACTCGAAACGCATGCTGAACGGCGCAGACAGAACACGCGCGCAGGGTGAACCACCGACATTGCCAGCGGAATAGACCAGCGGCGGTTGTTGCACGCGCATCGTGCACGAGCGCTTTGATTCCCCTGGGCAATTGGAGAAAAAACCATGAAAACGGAAACTCGCATCACGCGGCGTCTCGGTGCGTCGCTTGCACTGGCGCTGGCGTTCGCCGCCGCGATGAACGTGCACGCCGACAGTGGCGTCTACGTGCAGCATAACCTGGTATCCGACGGATTCCTGGCGGCCGACAATACCGACCCGAATCTGGTCAATGCCTGGGGCATTGCGTTGAGCGCCACCTCGCCCATGTGGGTAGCGGACAACGGCAGCGGTTTGGCGACAGTATATGGTGGCGACGGCGTTCCGAAGTCGTTGATCGTCCAGATCCCGACGCCCACCGACCTCGTCGGCGGCACACCCACAGGCATCGTGTTCAACGGTTCGACGACGTCCTTTGTGGTCTCGGGTGCCGACGCGTCCGGGGCGCCTGTGTCCGGTCCGAGCCATTTCATTTTCGCTACGGAAGATGGCGTGATTGCCGGTTGGACCGGAGGTACTCAGGCATTCGTCGCCGTCGACAACTCCATGACCACCGGTGCCATCTACAAGGGCCTGGCATTGGTCGCCTTGAATGCCGACGGCACGGGACAGCAGCTCTACGCCACCGATTTCCATAATGCGCGAATCGACGTGTTCGACAGCTCGTTCGCTCCGGTGACGACGCTGGCGAGCGACGCTTTTACCGACCCGAAACTGCCGCCCGGCTTTGCCCCGTTCGGCATCCAGGCCATTGGCGGCAACCTGTTCGTGACCTACGCCAAACAACAGGCCGGCAGCGATGACGAGGCACACGGCCAGGGTCTCGGCTTCGTCGACGCCTATGATGCGAACGGAGGATTCCTCAGCCGAGTTGCGCAGCGTGGCTTGTTGAACGCGCCGTGGGGTGTCGCGCTGGCTCCGGCCGGGTTCGGCAAGTTCAGCAACAGCCTGCTCGTCGGCAACTTCGGCGACGGTTCGATCGTCGCGTACGATACGAAGAACTTCACGCCGCAAGGCCAGTTGCACGACCAGGATGGTCACGTGCTGCATATCGACGGCCTGTGGGGCATCGCATTCGGCAACGACGCCGTGGATCAGCCATCAACCGCGCTCTTCTTTGCCGCCGGACCGGACGACGAACAACACGGGCTCTATGGTCGTATCGACGCCGCGCAATAGCCCATCGCGTTTCGGTGCGAATCGAACGCCCCGAACTTCCGTGTGGTCGCCCCGGGGCGACCACACCGCCTTGGTGGAAAGGCCGGCTCTTCAGGGCAAGTCGCGGATTGCCGGCAGACTCAGAAGATTTCCTCGGGCACCTTGCCGGTCTCGGCGAGGTACGCTGCTTCCGGCACATCGCTTGCGACATAGTCGAGGAAGCGGTTTTTCAGGAACGGATCGCCGTGGGTATAGCGCGCCTCGACCTTGGAGAAGTCGATTTTCTTGACGGCGTCTTCCTTGCCGGTGCCTCGCGCGACGAGTTCCTTCATTTGTGCGTTGACCGTGTCGAGGTATCGGCCAGCAGATCGAGATACCGGGAGTCACGCATGACCGGGCCGTGGCCGGGAACCAGCACCGCAAACTCCAGCGCCTTGATCCGGCCGAGCACTGCGGCATAGTCGCGGGTGTAGGGGCTCGGCATCAGCGGAACCGGCGCCGTGACGATGTCGCCGGTCGCAACGACGTGATCCTGGGGCAGCCATAGAATCAGGTCGCCCGCGGTGTGCGCATTTCCGGGATGCAGAACCTGAATTTCCTTGCCGCCGAGGAAAAAGGTGATGTGCTCGGCAAACGTGATGTTCGGGAATACGTAGTCGGTGCGCTGGGTTTCGCTGTCGAGCTGATCGGTGATCGTGAGCCCTTTCTCCAGCCACGCCTGTTCGGCCGGAATCAGGTCGCGACCGCTCATGTCGTGATGCTCGGCGAGCGCCGCGTTGAACGCGCGGCGGATATTAGCGACCATCGTCGCGCGCCGCTTGAACCAGCGCTCGTGGCCGCTGCAACGCCGGGCGCGAGGCGCGACCCAACGAAAGCCGCGGCAGCACGAACACGCAGATGCCCGCTGCCGCTCGGGCAGCGGTTTTTATTGAATTCCTTTGAATTCCGCGCGAAAAAATTACGGTTTGAGCTGTGCGCGAATCTCGCCATCCTTGTGCGCGTCGCTGTGCACGTTGACGTAAAGGTCGCCGGCCTTGAAGCTCGCGAACTGATCGTCGGTCAGCTTGGCACCGGCAGGAACATTCCAGGTGTCCTTGTCACCCTTCATCAGTGGGATGATCACCGGCCCGCTCTTGCCCGCGGCGGCAAGATGGATATGGGCCGCAGTACCTTCCATGCCGGTTGTCTTTACGCTGCCGGTCACGGACTTGTCGTCGCCGATGGTGAACTTGCCCGTGCCCGACGCCATTGTCGTCACCGGTGGTGTCTCTTCGGCGCCGCTCAGTTTGACGCTGACATCCTTGGCCCAGGCCGAACCCATTGTCAGAGCAAAGGCCACTGCCAGGAATGCGCTCGCTGCGCGTGCCTTGGAAATCGTGTTTGTCATTGCCGCCTCCTTGGAATGAATTAGTTTGAAGCTCGGCATTGTGCGTCGCCAAACGCTGAACGTTCGATAACGCCATGGCCGGCCTGCCGTTGCAGAAAGGGTCGGGCCCCTACGACGAGACGATTCAATGACGCCTGGCATTGCGCGGACGAGAAATTGCTTGTCTTGAGGAGCTTCGACTAGTATCGGACCCTGCCCAGGGGAATTGACGGGCAATGATCGGCGGGGGGCCGAGTCCGTCATGAAATTTCAGCACCGCGTCGTCGGCATGCTGTCGCTGCTGGCGATCATCACTTACCTCGATCGAATCTGCATCGCGGTCGCCGGACCGCAGATGCAGGACAGCCTCGGCATCAGCCCGCTGGCCTGGGGTTGGGTCACGAGCGCATTCTTCCTTTCCTACGCGGCATTTGAGATTCCGACCGGAGCGCTGGGCGACCGCATCGGTCCGCGCCGCGTGCTGACGCGCGTCGTGACGTGGTGGTCGGCGTTCACGTCGCTGACCGGCATGGTGTCGAGCTATCCGCTGCTGTTGCTCGTGCGCTTCTGTTTCGGCGCCGGAGAAGCCGGTGCCTATCCGAACGCATCGATCGTCATCGGGCGCTGGATTCCGCAACGCAGGCGTGCCAGCGTCTGGGGAATCATCTGGATGACAAGCCAGGTCGGCGCAGCCATCGCGCCTCTGCTCGTCGTGCCGATCCAGCTCCATTACGGTTGGCGCGCGTCGTTCTACCTGTTCGGAATCCTGGGCATCGCATGGAGCGTCGTGTGGTACGCCTGGTTCCGCGATTCGCCGCACCAGATGAACGGAATCACCGCGGCCGAACGTGATGAAATCGGCGCCGAATCTTCTCCGCATCATGGCGGCATGCCGTGGGCGATCGCCTTGCGATCGGGCATGTTCTGGCGCGTCGCGGCGATTGGCGCATCCTATGTGTACGTGATCGGCTTCTTCCAATCGTGGCTGCAGACCTACCTGGTCAAGGGGCGCGGATTCACAGCCGCCGCGCTCGTGTTTTCGACCGTGCCGTACATCGTCGGTGCCTGCGCCAACGGCATCGGTGGCGTCGCCAGCGACAGGCTCGTGCGCAAGTTCGGCTTGACGACGGGTCGACGCATCGTTGGCGTTTCAGGTTTGGGCGGCGCGGCGATCTTCATGGCGGCGACGATTTTCGCGACCAGCGGATTTTGGTCGCTCATTTTCCTGTCGCTGTCCTATGCCGGAATCCTGTTCCAGCAGCCGACTCTATGCGCCACGTCCGTCGGCTGCCAGCCATTGGCTCGCAGCCTGCAGTGGCCGTCGGCTGAAATAGAACAGGAACCGAAATCGTACCGCTGTCCGATATCGAACATCGTCTGTCCCGAATCGAACAGCCAAGGCCTCTGGCGCATGCGTAACCGCTTGTATTGCCGACGTGCCGGGCCGAACTCTGCGTGGCACGTGTCCTGCAGCTTCTTGGTCCAACCGAGTGCGCCGTGTCGGCTCGCCGGTCGGATTCATGGAGGTGCTCGATGGCCGGTCTTGTCAGCGAACTGCTGCTTGCACTGCGCAACGCGCGCAAGAACCCGGGTTTTTCGCTCGGCGCGATCGTCGTTCTCGCACTCGGCATCGGCGCCAACACGGCGATCTTCAGCATCGTCAACGGCGTACTGCTGCGGCCGTTGCCGTTCGATCAGCCGGACCGGCTCGTGCATCTGTGGCACACCCCGCCGCCGAAGCAGTTTCCCGGCGTCAAGCAGTTCCCGCTGTCGGCCGCGAACTATCTCGACTGGGAACAGCGCAATGACGTATTCGAGAAATCTGCGATCTACACGGGGGCCGATTTCCGTCTGACCGGATCGGGCGAGCCGGAGAACCTGCAGGCGGTACGCGTCGAGACGACATTCTTCGACGTGCTGCGCGGCCGGATCCTGCTCGGGCGCGTGATCAACGAGAACGACGGCCGGCCCGGCAACGAGCACGTCGTCGTGCTGAGCCATCGACTGTGGCAATCGCGCTTTTCCGGCGATCCGCAAATTGTCGGCAAGTCGGTCGTGCTGAACAACGAGAGCTGGGCAGTCATCGGCGTGATGGCGGCAGACTTCCAGAAACCAGGCTACGCACAAATGTGGACGCCGCTGGTCTGGGATCCTGCCGAAAAGACCATCCGCGGCGAACATCACTGGACCGCAGTCGCGCGCCTAAAGGCCGGAGTCAGCATCGAACAGGCGCAGGCACGGCTCGACGCGATTGCCGCCAACCTTGCCGGCCAGTATCCGGCCGACGACGCCGGTTGGGGTGCGCAGGTCGAACGCTTGAGCGACACGACGATCGGCCAATTCCGCAAGCCGCTGCTGATCCTGCTTGGCGCGGTTGCGTTCGTGCTGCTGATCGCGTGTGCAAATGTGGCCAATCTGATCCTCGCGCGGACACTCGACCGGCGCAAGGAGATCGCGATCCGAACGGCACTCGGCGCGAAACGCGGCCGCATCGTGCGCCAGATCCTGGCCGAGACTGTCGCGCTGTCGGTGATCGGCGGCCTGCTCGGACTTGTGATCGCCCATTTCGGCACGCAGCTTGTCGTCAATTTTCTCGGCGCCGGGCTGCCGCGCGCCAGCGAGATCGGACTCGATCTGCCGGTGCTCGCCTTTACATTCGCGATCGCCGTGCTGACCGGAATCGTGTCCGGCCTGGTTCCGGCGTGGCGCATGTCGATCGCCGATCCACAGGATGCGCTCAAACAGGGCGGGCGCAGCGGTTCGGCTGGCACGAGCCGCGGTGCGCGCGGTGTGCTGGTTGTCGCAGAGGTCGCGCTGTCGCTGGTGCTGCTGGTCGGCGCCGGATTGATGATCCGCACACTGTGGAACCTCAGCCGCGTCAATCCCGGCTTCGATCCGCAGCGCGTGCTCACGGCGACACTCGGCGTCGCGCCGACCGACTACGCCACCGTGCCGCTGGAAATCGGCTTCGTCGACGAGGTATTGCGCCGCGTGCGCGCCATTCCGGGCGTGCAGACCGCCGGTGCGACCGACAGCCTGCCGATGCAGGGCGGCTCGATGCAGCCGGTGGCGGTCGAGGGCCGGCCCGAAGTCGACATGTCGCATCAGCCTGAAGTATCGGTGCGCATGCTCACGCCCGGATTCGTCGGCTCCGTTGGCGTGCCGCTGCTGCGCGGGCGTGACTTCACCGATGGCGATACGGCGACGTCGCTGCCGGTCGTGCTGGTGAGCGAAGCGATGGCCAAGCAGTTCTGGGCGAACGACGATCCGATCGGCAAGCGTCTCACGCTGACATTCTTCCCCGGCGTCGTGCGCGAAGTGGTCGGCGTAGTCGGCGACGTGAAGGATCGCGGACTCGACAAGTCCGATCCGGTCTCGACGTTGTACTGGCCGGTAGCGCAATTCTTCATGCCCGAGCGCGCCGGCAAGTTCAAGAGCTTTCCGATGCAGATCGCCGTGCGCACGCTGAGCGATTCGGCCAGCGCGAGCGCGTCGCTGCGCAGCGTGTTGCGCGAAGTTTCACCGAACACGCCGCTGCTCGACGTGCGCATGCTGCAGGAAGTGGTCGCCGAAACACTATCGCCGCAGCGTTTCAACATGTTCCTGCTCGCCGCATTCGCTGGTCTTGCACTGCTGCTCGCCGGTGTCGGCATCTACAGTGTTCTTGCCTATTCGGTACGCCAGCGCACGCGCGAAATCGGCGTGCGCATGGCGCTCGGCGCGAAGATGGCCGATGTGCTGCGCCGCGTCGTGATCGACGGCTTGAAGCCGACGCTGCTCGGCGTGGCGATCGGCATCGGTGTCGCGCTCGCGCTGACCCGCGTGCTCGGCACGCTCGTATTCGGTGTCGAAGCCACCGATGCGGCGACGTTCGCAGCTGTGTCGCTGCTGCTGACGGCGGTCGGAGTACTGGCCAGCGTGATGCCGGCATATCGCGCGACGCAGGTGAATCCGCTCAAGGTACTCCGCGACGAATGAGATCGAGTGGCGGAATTCGGGTTTCGGGTCAGGTGCGTCGAGCCGGCCGCGACGGCGATGGTCCGGCCGGGCGTCAATCCCGCGCTGCCACTCGGCGTGGCGCCGCCGCACGGGACTGGATGCGGACCAGCCCGTCGTGCACGCCGAACTCGCTGCTGTTGAAGTAGACGCCATCCGCCAGAGTCCAGTCAGCACGGATCGACTCATACGAACTGCCGCCCGGTGGCGGGGTCGCAATATGTTGCGGATCGGTTTTGCCGAAGCGGCGCACTGGATTGCGCACGAGCCGGGTGGCAACCGGCTGGTGATTACCGGCTATGGCTGGCTGACGACGCACGTGTTGTTCGCGACGATCGATACGTCGAGTGGCGCACTGACTCCCGGTGCGCGCGAAATCGACTTCGATCTCAAGTGGTCGGATGGATGACCCGGCACTGGCATGCCCCACGGAGCGATTTTCGGCAGTCTGCCCGCAACGCCGGCCGACAGAGGCAAGTGAAGGCTTGCCTCTGTCGCCTCGGACAGGCTACTTCGCCGTCTTGCGGAATCGATAGATAAACTGATCGGTTTGTCCGCGAATCGACGGATCGAACACCTTCGCGGTGAGGGGATCAGCGGCGTTGTGCAGGGCGTCGCTCGAACCATCGAACACGAAGCCCGCCGCCGTCATCTCTTTCTTCACGACCTCCGGATCGATGCGATGCAGCGTGTCGGTGTCGGCGATGCCCGATCCGGCCGGTGCCGTGTGATCGATCACGACGAACACGCCGCCGGGCTTCAGCGCGGCGAGCACCTGCTTGCCGAATTCGGCAATGTCGACCGGGCCCATGAATTTGTCATGGTAATCATGGTAGTTCTGCGACGTGAACACCACGTCGACCGGTTCGGGCACGCTCAACGCGGCCGCAGTTTGCTCGAGCAGAGAAACGTTCGTGTACGGCGGCTTCTTGACCAGCTCCTGCCAGTTGGCAAGGCTCTTCGCCGCGTATTTTTCCATCTCCTTCGGCCAGACCGTGTAGACGTGTCCCTTCGGTCCGACGGCACCACTGAAAATCCTGGTCCAGTAGCCCGAACCCGGAATCAGTTCGAGCACTTTCTCACCCGGCCTGACCTTGGTGAACGCGATCACGGCAGCCGCATGACGACGGCTGTCATTGGCGGCATCTTCCTTGCGCGCCGGGTCGTTCATGGCGGCGGCAATATAGGCGGGCGCGGCGCCCTTGCTTTCGGCGGCGACAGCCGTTGAAGCGGCGAACGGTACGGCGAGAACAATAAGGATTGCAGGAATTACAAGACGCATGACGGATCCCTCAAGGATGACGAACGGTGGACAGATACTCGCACCCATAGGCCCGATACGTAACTCGTTTCGTCGTGCCGTCGGGGCGGTTCGGCGCAGCAGTCGGTGCAGGTCGTTTTTTCGATAACTGCGAGGTGTGGTTCCAGTTCGAGCGGGGTGCGTTTTTCGGCGACGCGAGGCGCGCAACAGGCGCGAGCCACGAAAACCGCGAGGAATCAGGTTCCGTTCGACAAACCTGACTCCGCGCGTTGAACGCTCCCGCCTAGTGCAGGGCCTGCCAACGCGGTTGCCATGGATGATCGTGCCTCATGGCAATCGCCGACAGCAGGACGGTCGGCGAACACGACCTGGATATGACGGCAGTTGGAATCGGATCCGTCCACCGCAGCACCCGGAGGAAGTATACGCGCCGGATTGTCGAGGTCACAGGTCCGGGGAAACGTCCTTCAGGTCGCCTTGCGCGTGGCCAGACGCACCGCCGGCGCGACCGCTTCCTGCTCGAACGGACTGCATTCCGGCGTCTGGTGTCGTGTTCCGCTAATAACTCAGAGGCGCACGAATCGCCCTTGAGCCCCTCTCATGCGAGGGACGACGCGGAATATGTCGATGCAAGGTTTCTTGCGGAACGGGCACTAGGCTTCCAACTGGTGGATCGTCATATTGGCCAGGCGCAGACGATGGCTCATCTCGCGGCCGAGGGCCGAGAGGATCTTCAGGGCGACGTCCGGTTCGCGCACCTGCAGCGCCTTGAAGCTGTCGTCACTGAGCGCGAAAGTGGTCAGGGCGTCGTCGGCGGTCATCGTCGCCGAGCGCGGGCCGCCGTCGAGCAGCGCAAGTTCACCGAAAACCGTACCCGCAGCGAATGTGGCAAGGCGGATGCCGCCGTCGGCCGAGAGCAGGCGGGCGCTCGCGCGACCGCGCGTGACCAGGAACAGGTGATGCCCCGGGTCATCCTGGCGGAAGACCGAACTGCCGGCGGCCCACTCCTGCCGGTCGAGGTGCAGCAGCAGGCGGTTGATCTGATCGGGCGTGAAGTCGCGCAACAGAGAGACCTTCTCAAGCGGCAGCTCGCGTGGCGGTTCGTCGGGCGGGAAGTCCACGCCGAGCACGCCGTCTTCGGCCTGCTCGATCGCGCGATCGAGATCGGGCATGCGTCGCCGCCCGATCAGCTCGCCCATGTGCGCGTCGGTTTCGGTGCCGCGGCGCACGACCAGGATCAAGGCAATACCCCGGCGCGACAGTTCGGCATCGATCTCGCCGAGGATACGCAGGCCGGTCGAATCGATGTCGGTGACGCGGCGCAGGTCGAGTATCAGCACGCGCGTCGGCTGCACGGTCTCGGCGTCGATGATCTGTGCGAGGCGCTCGGCACTGCCGAAGAAAAGCGCGCTTTGCAATTCGATGACCAGGATCTGGGCGCCAAGGTGCTCGAGCGCCTTCATCTGATCGTCGGCACGGGCCTTGCGCGAACGCAGCGTGCCGCAGCGGTACAGCCGGCGCACATTCGTGCGACTCATGCGCAGCAGAAACAGCGACACGGCCAGCGCGAGCCCGAGAAAAACCGCCAGCACGATATTGACCGTGACGCACAGCACCGATACCAGCAGAGCGACGCCGAGGTCCAGCGCGAGTGCGCGATTTGCCTTGACGCCTTTCTTGAAAAGGCGCGTCGCGGCCTGCTTGCTCCAGGGGTCGAAGTGGAGAAGCGCAACGACCATGATCAACGCCGACAGCACCGCGCGCGGCAGATGCGCGACAACCGGAAACACGACGAGGATAGCGGCGAGCAGCAGTGTCGAACTGACGATTGCCGACAGGCGCGAATGCCCGCCGAATGTGCGATTGGTGGTGCTGGCGCCGATATTGATACCGGCAGTGATGCCGCCGGCCGCAGCGACCACAACGTTGGCGATGCCGAGCCGCAGCAGCATGCGGTTGCTGTCGGTGCGACGATCGCCCGGCCGCAACAGAAGGCGCGCACACAGCATCGCATCGATCGCGGAGATGATGGCGAGAGCGAGCGCGCCGGAAAGGATGGTCGGTGCGAGCTCGGTGATGCGGCCGAAATTGTCCGCAAGCCTGAGCTCGGCATACGGCCGCGGCACCACGGCGCTCGCCGGCGGCGTGCCGATGGTCGGTCCCAGCGCCGCGGCGAAGCCGAGCAAGGCCAGCGCATAGTAGGCGATCAGGCCGATGGCAAGGCCGACCAGCAACGGTGGCACGGACGGCGCGATCCGGCGCGCGTACCACATCGAGCCGAACGTGATGACCGCGACCGCGATGCTCAGCGGTTTGGCCGCCTGGATCTCGCCGAGCGCGTGCGTGAACGGTACGACGTGATCGTAGCCAAGCACATTGCCGAGCTGGACCAGGAACAACAGCAGCGCCGCCATGTTTTGAAATCCGGCCATCACCGGATGCGGCGCAAACTTGATCAAGGTGCCGAGACGCAGCACGCCGAACAGCGCCTGAAACAGGCCCGCCAGCATCATTATCACGAACAGCACGAGCAGCGTGAATACCGGAGATGCGCCGTGCAAACCCGGTTCGGCCGAATGCGCCAGCGAATAGAGCAGGACGCCGAGGAAGAAGGTCGTCGTGACGCGTGGCGCGTACACGGTCGTACCGCGTTCGCCGAGCAGTACGCAGACGATGCCGCCGACCGAGGCGGCGATCAGCCCGGCCAATGCGCCGCTGGAGAAATACGCGTCACCGAGCGCGACGAAGACGAACATGCCATAGCCGAGTGCCAACGGCAGCGCGACGACCGCGGAAACGACTGCGCCCGCCAGATCGCTGCGCATGCGCCTTATCCAGGGCGGCGCCGGCTCGTGATGAGGCGTGCCCGCTACGTGCGGAATTGTCGCGTTTTCGCCAGAAGATACGTCGCTCACTTGCAGTCCTCCCGCCAGGACAGGTGCGTCACGCGATTTTGCCGGAACAACTCGCGACAATTTAGCCGCGAATTGAGCGGCTGTGCAAATTCCAAGGGAAATCCGAAAGCGGTACGGGAGCTTTTCGCGTCGTGCGTCGTCGTCGTAGCGTAGGCAAAGCGACCGCGCACGGTGCCGCACGTGGCCGGGCCGTGGCGCCGGGCTTCAGGCCGCGCAATGGCGTTCACCCAACCGCAGCGTCCACTCTCCGACATCGCCGGCGATCGTTCAGGCTCGTCTGACAGGAGTCGGGATGACGTTTGTTGTCTCAACGCGGGTATGAGCCGGCAGGCGAACTGAGGAATCCGTCAGAATGGCCTCAAGAATGTTGCGATTGGGGTCTTCTAGCCTGGCTTCATCAGATCCAGCAGAATCGCCGTCTCCGCGGTGATTGCCGCCTTGATCGTGGGCTCACGCTCCGGCGCCCACAACGACGAGTGCACGCCCGGCAGCGGCACCCCGGACTTGCGTGATTCCTCGAGTTTCGCCGCATCGACGGCGCCGATATGCAAAAGCACCGCGCGCACGCCGGCGAGGCCGAACTGCGAGAAGTCTTCCGAGCCCATCTGCGCCGGCATCGCGACGACATGGTCTGCGCCGAGCGCCGCGCGCGCCGCATCGACCATGCGCTGCGTCAACTCGGGGTCGTTGTACACCGATTCGGTACTGGACTTGATCTCGATCAGCGGTTCCTTCGGCGCGTTTGCCGCGAGCGCTTCGCCTCTTGCCTGTCGTTCGATCGCGCTCAGCAGCCGCTTGTGAACCTCCGGATCGAGCGATCGAACAGTAAGCTGCAGCTTCACCTGATCCGGAATGATGTTCGATACGGTTCCGCCGTGAAAGCTGCCCACGGTGATCACTGCCGCATCAGCCGGATTGATTTCACGCGACACGATCGTCTGCAAGCCGAGCACGATGCGCGCGGCGAGCACGATCGGATCGATCGTGCTCTGCGGATAGGCGCCGTGGCCGCCCTTGCCGTACACGGTAATGTCGAGATTGGTAGTTGCGGCGCGAAAGTAACCCGGATGAAAGCCGACCACGCCGGCCGGCAGCGATGGTTCATCATGCATGCCGAGTGCGTAGCCGGGCTTCGCGAAACGAGTGAACAGGCCGTCGCGGATCATCGCGCTCGCACCGGACACAATTTCCTCGGCCGGCTGGCCGACCAGCATCAATGTGCCGTGCCAGCGCTCGCGGTTCTGCGCCATCAGCTCGGCCGTGCCGACCCAAGCCGACATGTGCAGGTCGTGTCCGCACATGTGCGATACGAACACGGTTTCGCCGGCGTCGTTCTTGGTTGTCGCCGTGCTCGCGAACGGCAAGCCGGTTTTCTCCTGCATCGGCAACGCGTCGAGTTCGGTGCGCAGCATGACCACCGGGCCGGGCCCGTTTTTCAGGATCGCGACGACGCCGGTGCCGCCGACGCCGGTCGTGACTTCGAACCCCAATGCCTTGACGCGCACCGCGAGTGCCGCCGCGGTGCGCTGCTCGTGGAAAGCCAGTTCGGGGTTTCTGTGCAGGTCGATATAGAGCTTTTCGATGTCCGGATAGATTGCGTTGACTTGCGCCGCTTCGATGCCGGCGACGCTGCCGCCAGTTTGTGCGGAGGCGCCGGTCGCGAAGAACAATGCAGTGGCCAGCGCGCTCGAGCCGAGGGTGGTCTTCATGTGATCCCTAGCGTAGACAGTAAGGGAAAGTATGCATCAGTCCGCAAGGCCGGTGTGCCACCAGGGTATTGCATGATGATGCAGCCCGCGCCCGGTCCATCGTCGGGTACCGGCAGCACCCGGATGCGGTACGATCGCTGCGATGACCCACGAAACCTCAAGTGCCTCCCACATCACGGACGACACATACGATCAGGGCTGGCTCGATGTCGGCCACGGTCACCGCATGTATTACCTCCAGGCCGGCAATCCGGACGGATTGCCGATTGTGCTGCTGCATGGCGGTCCGGCTTCCGGGAGCACGCCGCGTCAGCGGATCTTCTACGATCATCGCCGCTATCGCATCGTCCAGTTCGACCAGCGCGGCTGCGGACGCAGCGAGCCGCTGGGTGAGATCGCGCACAACCACACGGCGGCACTGATCGACGACATCGAACGATTGCGCGTTCACCTTGTCATCGAGCGCTGGCTGGTCAGCGGTGGCTCTTGGGGTTCGGCCCTCGGCCTGGCTTACGCTGCCGCGCATCAGGCTTGCGTAACCGGCTTGCTGTTGCGTGGCATGTTCCTCACCGGTCGCGCCGACCTCGAATGGTATTTCGATGGCGCCGGCGTGATCGCACCGCAGGCATACCAGGAGTTCATCGAACATATACCACGGCGTTGGCGGCGGCGCGTGTTGACCTACATCGATCGCAGCCTGAAAGGTCCCGACGCCGAAAAGGCGATGCGGCTGACCGCCGCGTGGCAGCGCTATGAAAGCGCGCTCAACGGCGCCGACGTGATGCCGGCGATGATCGATGCGGGTTGGGGATCTCCTGCTGCATGGGCGAAGTACCGGATCCAGGCGCACTATCTCGCGCAGCGCTGCTTTCTCGGGCAATCGGCGATGCTGCGCGCGGCAGCGAGTCTCAAGGGCGTTCCGGTGGCGCTGCTGCACGGCACGCGCGACCTGGTGTGCCGCCCGGTCAATGCCTGGCTCGTGCATCGCGCCTGCTCCGGCAGCCGGCTCGCCTGGGCACAGGGCGCCGGCCACGATCCGTATCATCCGGCCGCCGTGGCGTTGACGCGCGAGGCTGCCGGCTGCTTCGCGGCGGACGGGAATTTTTCGCGCTGGCCGGGCTCCGGCGCCGGCTGACACCATGAGCCTGCGCCTGCAGATCAATCTGCTGATCGCGGCGCTGATCTCGATCTTCGTTGCAGTCGTGTTCGCTTTCGATGTGGTCAGCACGCGCAGCAGCGTGCGCGAGGAGATCCAGGCGAGCAACGTCGTTGCCGCGCAGCTGATGGCGAACTTCGTGCTGCGCGACGGCGAGCAGGATCGCCTGGCGCTGGTGAACTATCTAACGCATCTTGGCCGCGTGCGTGCAACCGACATTTCTCTGCACGACGCCTCGGGCGGCGTGGTCTACAGCTCGCCGCCCTCGACCTACAAGGCCGGCCGCGACGCACCGGTGTGGTATTCGGCACTCGTGGCGCCGGATCCGATCCGGCAGGAATTCCACCTGCCGTTCGGCGATCTGGTCATCGAGGCCAACGCAACGCGCGCCGTACTCGACGGCTGGGACGATGCGGTACGCCTGTTCGAATTCGGCATCGTCATCGTCGTGATCGGCAACCTGTTCGTGTTCTGGCTGGTCGGGCGCACGACGCGGCCGTTTCGGCTGATCGCCAGCGGGCTGAAGGACATGCAGGCCGGCGCCTACGACACACGGCTGCCGGGTTTCGTCACCGCGGAAGCATCGGCGATAGCGCGGGCATTCAACCAGATGGCGCAGTCGATCCAGGACAATCTCGGCGCACGGCGCGAGGCGCTGGAGGCGAACATCCGCCTCGACCAGAACCGCGAACTGGCATTGACAGTACAGAACCGTCTCGAGGAAGAGCGCCGCCAGATCGCGCGCGAACTGCACGACGAGACCGGGCAGAGCGTCACAGCGATCCGCAGCCTGGCGTTGTCACTGGTGCAGCGCCTGGTCGAGGGCGACCAGCAGGCGCGAGCGAGCGCGCAACTGATCGCCGACACCGCAGCGCAGTTGTATGCCGCAATGCATGACATGATTCCGCGCCTGCGACCGGTCGCGCTCGACAACCTGGGCCTCGCCGATGCGCTCGAGGAGCAGGTCAGCGATTGGCGGCGGCAACACGCCGACATCGAGTTCGTTTTGACGCTCGGGCCTTTGCCGCAGAACCTGGGCGAAAGCTACGCGCTGGCCGCGTTCCGCATCGTGCAGGAGGCGGCGACCAATGCGCTGCGCCACGCGCAGCCTGCGCAGATATCGATCGACGCGCGCGCAGACGCACACACGCTGGCGCTGGAGATCCGCGATGATGGTGCCGGCCTCGCGGCGGATTGGCAGAAGCCGGGACATTTCGGCATCCGCGGCATGCGCGAACGCGCGCGCATGCTTGGCGGCGAGGTACGCGTGGAGAACATGCAAGGAAGCGGGGTGCGTGTCGACGCAACCTTGCCGCTGAATTGACAGCAAGTGCGACGAACGATCAAGAGCAGCAACCATGATGGAAAAAATCCGCGTCATGCTGGTCGACGACCACGCCGTCGTGCGTGTCGGTTTCCGCATGCTGATCAACGCGAGCAGCGACATGGAAGTCGTCGACGAGGCCGACAGCGGCGAGGCAGCGTACCTGCGCTATGCCGAGTCGAAACCGGATGTCGTCGTGATGGATCTGGCCATGCCCGGCATGGGCGGCATCGAAACGGCGCGGCGTTTGCTGTCGCGTGACGCGGCGGCGAAGGTATTGGTGTTGTCGGCGCACGAAGATACCGCGCATCTCAAGCGTGTACTCAAGGTCGGCGCGCTGGGATATCTATCCAAGCGCAGCGCGCCGGAAGATCTGATCGGCGCGGTGCGCGCCGTCGCCGCCGGACGCGTCTATCTCGACGCGGACGTTGCGCGCAAGCTGGCGCTGCAGGACCTCGGCGGCGGCACACCGAGTCCGGTCGAGGCGTTGTCCGAACGCGAATTCACCGTCTTCATCCAGCTCGCGCGCGGCCAGTCGGTCAACCAGATCGCCGAGACCCTGTGCCTGTCGCCGAACACGATCGGTACACATCTATACAACATCAAGCAGAAGCTCGGCGCGAACAATCAGGCGGAACTCGCGCTGATCGCCGTGCGCAACGGGCTGATCGAAGCTTGAGAGGAAAGCGAGAGGCGAGAGGCGAGGCCAGTTCGACGTAGCCTTCCCTTCAAGCGGACGGTTGGGTGGGGACGGTGTTGTCCTGGCGTTCGGCAATCAAGGAACACAAGCAACAGATCTTCCGAGCCTCACTTTGGGGGGCGAGACGCTGTCAGGAGGTTGAATCGTCGACCTCG
>DASXKR010000033.1:0-40193 GCA_036496665.1 Rudaea sp.
GACCAGCAGCGGGGCTTCGGATTGACTCATCTGTTCTGTAAATCCATTCGCGCTGAACGTAGCCCACCCGAGAAGTCGAAGCGGCCTGCATTGCGTTCGACATCTACGGGTAGCCTGCGCTCAGGACGAACGCAAATCACCACCTGCTCGCTGCCGTGAAGGAAGGTCGGCTCAGGCAGGATCCGGCAGCCAGCCGTCGGGCAATGCGCGGCGCTCCGACAGCGCCGCGTCGATGCGCTCGGCGATCGCGCGCCCCCGCGGCCAGTCAATCTCGGCGACCATGACATTGACCAGCGCGATTGGTGGCAGCTCACCCGCAGCGCCGGTCAGATACTGGCCGCTGACGAACGCGGAAATGCCTTCCTGCTCGAGCGCGTTCCTGACGAGGTTCGCGTCGATGATGTTCTCGGCCTGATAGACAATCTTCACGCGCCACTCCTCACCAAAGCGCCAACGCTAGCGTATTCGGACCGACCTGGCAAAGCGATCATTGCATGGCACGCGCCGCAGGGGACAGCGCGAAGGCTTCGATGTCTTCGTCGCGATAGGCCGGTGTTCCGAAATGCTGCTCGATCCGCGGCAGACACAGTCGCAGGTCCGGCCAGCCGGAAGGTGGCCGATCATGCTCCGGCCACGCGCGCAGGTGCACGACCAGGTAGTCGCCGTCGGCAGTTTCGCCGCGCAGCAGCGCCGACAGGTGCACGAAACGGCCGAGCTGCATGCCGGACGCCGACTCCGGATAGTTGCCGTAATCGGAAATGCCACACTCTGGCGTCGTCAGTGCGATCTTGATGTATTGCCGATGGACCGCCTGGTACAGCACCAGCGGGTCGTGGTTGGTTTCGAGCGACCACGGCGTTTCGATCAAGGTCAGGCTGCGTGGCGCGCGCCGGCCGAGCTGGCGATAGAAATCCGGGATCGGCCCCTGCGGCAGCACGGTGAAGTACGGGTTGTAGGCGCGGTCATAGTCGAACTGGAAATACTGATCGGTCATGAACTGGTTCGGAGCGTACAGATAACCCGGCACCGGTCCGGCGAAACAGGCGCCCGCGAGCGCCAGTGTCGCGGTCGCCGCTTGTACGGTGCCGGACCGCAACCATGCAAGGGCAGCGACCGTTCCCTCGGCCATCGCCAGCAGCAAAAACGGCACGACCGGTTGGATGTAGCGCGCGAAGTTCAACTGGTGCTGCAGCCACGCCGCCTTCGACACGACGATCGCCGCGACACCGACCAGCACGACGAAGGCGAGATAGGCAACCAGCTCGTGGTCGCGCCGCCACAGGCTACGCACGCCGATCGCGCAAGCCGCGGCGAACAGCGCCAGTAACCATGGGCTCGAGATGCCGAAGCAGATCAGCAGCGTGCGATAGATGCTGTGCAGTGTGGCCGAATCGGCGCCCGCCTTTGCCGCAAGCGACGCGGCGTCGGCGAGCAGTGGCGGCAGTAGCGCGACGGCCAGCGGCAGCGCAACGCAGACGCCGAGGACAATCAGATCGCGCAGGCGACGCAGTCCTTCCGGCCGCTCGCTCGCACGCAAGCTGTCGCGCAGCGCAAACACGCCGTAGAAAAGGAATGGCGCCAATGCGAAGCTCAATGCGATGAGGTGCAGCCAGCCGGCCAGAAAAGTCGCAATGACATAAAGCGCCGCCCAGCGCCGGCGTCCGGCACGCTCCATGCGCCAGGCGCGAAACGCGAAGATCGCGATGAAGCACAGGAATGTCGTGATCGCGTACGGCCGCGCCGTGCGCGAGTGATAGATCATCAGCGGCGACAGCGCCATCAATCCAACCCAGACCGCACGCACCGGCAACGACAGTGTTGCGCGCGTCAGCCACGGCGCTGCGACCAGCAGGCCGACACCCGCCAGCAGCATCGGCAGGCGCATGCCCCAGTCGGTCAACCCGCCGTGCAGATACAGGAAACGGTAGTAGAGCGTCAGCGGAATGCTGTAGTCGGCAAGGCCGAAGTGCGTGGCGATATCGAGCGCATCGGTCGCGCGCAGCAGCTTGTTGATCGCGTGCCATTCATCGTCGAGCGGGATCTGGATTTCGAGCTGCCAGGCGCGCAGGAACACCCCTACACCCAGCGCAAGCATCAGAAGCATCAGCCACGCCAGCCGGTCGCGCCGATCGTGCGCGTCGATCATCCTTGCGTTGCCGCCGTCGCGCGCAAGCGCCACTGCGCCTGCATCGACAGGAAGCGCGGCTTGACCAGGCGCCAGCGCCACAACCGGTAGGCCAGACTGGTGCGCAACACGCCGAAACCGTAGCGCAGCGAGCGGCGGAAGCTGATCTGACTGGCCTGCGGGAAATATTTCGTCGGGCACGAAATCTCGCCGATGCGCATGCCGCTGGCCAGCGCCTGCACCAGCATCTGGTTGTCGAACACGAAATCATCCGAATTCGCCGCGAGCGGCAGCGTATCGAGCACCTCGCGCGAAAACGCACGATAGCCGGTGTGGAACTCCGACAGCTTCGAGCCGACCAGCAGGTTTTGCGTGAAGGTCAACAGGCGATTGAAGAAATACTTGTAGCGCGGCATGCCGCCGGCCAGTGCGGTGTTGCCGAGGATGCGCGAGCCGAGCACGACGTCGTAGACATCCGAGGCGACCATTGCCGCCATCGCCGTGATCAGTTTCGGCTCGTACTGGTAGTCCGGATGCAGCATCACGACGATGTCGGCTCCGGCTTCGAGCGCGAGCGTGTAGCAGGTCTTCTGGTTGCCGCCGTAGCCGCGGTTGACCGGGTGCCGCAACGCGCGGATGCCGAGGCGCGCGGCGACCGCCAGCGTCGCGTCGTCGCTGGCATCGTCGACCAGCAGCACCTCGTCGACGACATCGAGCGGAATCGCGCGATAGCACTCCTCGAGGGTCTTCTCGGCCCGGTACGCGGGCATGACGACGACGATTTTCTTGTTGTGCAGCATCGGCAGACGGAATTCAACACAGCGGGCGCAATTGATTGTCCCACGTGGTCGCCCGGCCGACAAAGCCGGACCTGTCCAAACCTTGCGCTGAGCGTGGCTTGCGCAGCGAATGCGCTCAGCGCGAACGGATTATTCAAGGCCGACGAACCGCCTAAGGCGGCCTCTCCCGGCCATCCATGGCCTGGGGACCCCTCTCGACCATCCACGGCCTCCGGGGCACTCTCTGCCCGTCGCACTTGGCTGCTGCCCGGCGCAAACCGTTCGTTTTGGCCGCTGCTACCGCTAAACTGGTGTACTAGCCTCGCCCCAGCCCAAACAATGACGATCGACAGCCCGGCCACCAACAACTTCATCCGCCAGATCATCAGCGACGACATCAGCGCCGGAAAGCACGGCGGGGGCGTCGTCACGCGCTTTCCGCCGGAGCCGAACGGCTATCTGCACCTGGGCCACGCCAAGTCGATCTGCCTGAATTTCGGCGTCGCGCGCGACTTCGGCGGCGTCTGTCACCTGCGTTTCGACGACACCAACCCGACCAAGGAAGACATCGAATACGTCGAGGCGATCAAGAACGACGTGCATTGGCTCGGCTTCGACTGGGACGAACTGCGCCATGCCTCGGACTATTTTGAAGTGTTCTACCGCTGTGGACTCAAGCTGATCCGCGACGGCAAGGCGTTCGTCTGCGACCTGTCGGCCGAGCAGCAGCGCGAATACCGCGGAACGCTGACCGAACCCGGACGCAATTCGCCGTGGCGCGATCGCAGCGTCGAGGAAAGTCTCGACCTGTTCACGCGCATGCGCGCCGGCGAGTTCTCCGACGGCGCGCGCACGCTGCGCGCTAAGATCGACATGGCCTCCGGCAACATCAACCTGCGCGATCCGACCCTCTACCGGATCCGCAAGACCACGCACCAGAACACCGGCGATGCCTGGCCGATCTATCCGATGTACGACTTCGCCCACAGCATCTCCGACGCGGTCGAAGGCATCACGCATTCGCTGTGCACACTCGAATTCGAGGATCACCGCCCGCTCTACGACTGGTGCATCGCCGAGGTCGATCTGCCGCACCACGCGGAACTCGTGCAGCCGCTGGTCGACGCCGGCCTGCACACGGTCGTCAGCACGCCGCAGCAGATCGAGTTTTCGCGCGGCAATCTCAACTACACGGTGATGAGCAAGCGCAAGCTGATCTCGCTGGTGCAGGACGGCCTGGTCGAAGGCTGGGACGATCCGCGCATGCCGACGCTGTCCGGTGCACGCCGGCGCGGCTATCCGCCCGCCGCGATCCGCGCATTCTGGCAGCGCGTCGGCGTCAGCAAGCAGATCAGCGTGATCGACTATTCGGTACTCGAAGGCTGCGTGCGTGAAGAACTCGATGTGACCGCACAGCGCCGCTTCGCCGTGATCGATCCGCTCAAGCTCGCGATCACGAACCTGCCGGCCGATCATGCCGAGACGCTGACGTTCCCGAATCACCCGAAGAACGAGGCGCTCGGCACGCGCCCGGTTCCGTTCTCGGCGCAGCTGTGGATCGAGCGCGAGGATTTCATGGAAACCCCGCCGAAGGGTTTCCATCGCCTCGTGCCGGGCGGCGAAGTGCGCCTGCGCGGCGTCGGCATCGTCAGGTGCATCGATGTGAAGAAAGATACAAATGGAAATGTGATCGAGGTACACTGCATGCTCGATGGCGAGACACGCCAGGGCATGGCCGGCGCCGACCGCAAAGTCAAAGGTACGATCCACTGGGTCAGCGCGCGCAATGCGCTGGCCGCCGACATCCACCTGTACGACCGCCTCTTCAGCGTCGCCGATCCGGACGACGAGACCGGCGGCAAGACGTACCGCGATCATCTGAATCCGGATTCGAAGCGCAGCGTACGCGGCTACCTCGAGGCGTCGCTGGCAATGGCCGAAACGGAGCAGTCGTTCCAGTTCGAGCGGCTCGGCTACTTCGTCAGCGATCGCCGCGAGCACGCTCCCGGCAAGCCGGTGTTCAACCGCGTCGTCACCCTGCGCGATTCGTACAGCAAGCCGGCGCGCTGACGTCGCACTGGCGGTCCGCATCCGCGACTGTCAAATTTGCAGCTATTTGCAATGTCGATTTGGCATTCCCCCCGCAGGGGGGCTAAGCTCCGCTCGCCGGATCGTCGACGGACGCAGGGTGTAGACGGGGTCCGACCGGCGACGCATGCCGGTCAGGCGGACGCGCTGGCCGCATGTCAATGAGCGTCGGGGAAAATATGAAACAGTCGATTGGAATCGTCGCGCTGTCCGCGACTTTGGCCTTTGTCGCAGGCTGTTCGAGCCTGCCTGTGGCACATCAACACGCGAACACGGTTTCCCACCGCTACAACCCGGAGAGCGGCGAGCACGAATTCGTGCGTGCCGACCAGCCTTCGGAAGCACAGCAGTTCATGATCGCCCAGCGCGTGCCGAACAACGCGAAGACGCTCGACATGCAGCGCTATGTCGCGGCGCGTCAGCATGCCGATCAGATGCCGTGGTTCTCCGTGGCGGGCGGCCATACGATCAGCGCGGCTTCGCCGACGCAGCTCGCCGCTCTGAACACCTGGCAGGAACTCGGCCCCGGCAACGTCGGCGGCCGCACCCGCGTTCTGCGCTTCCAGCCCGGCAATCCGAGCACGATGTTCGTGGCCGGCGTCGATGGCGGCTTGTGGAAGAGTACCGACGCCGGAGCGAGCTGGAACCCGCTGACCGACCTGGCGCCGAATCTGGCCATCGTCTCTATGGTCATCGATTCATCGAATCCTCTGCGCATGTGGGTCGGCACCGGCGAAGGTGTATTCAACGGCGATGCGATCCGCGGCGCCGGCATTTTCTTCTCCAGCGACGGCGGCATCAGCTGGAACCAGCAGGCCGCGACGGCGAATTCCGGCTTCTACTTCGTCAACGACATGGTGCAAAGCCCGAACAGCCCTAACACGCTGTACGCGGCGACGGGGACCGGCCTTTATCGCACGACCAACAGCGGCATCACGTGGTCGCTGGTGATCGACACGAGCACGTCCGGCGTAAGCCTGTTCGGCGGCTGTTTCAGCGTCAAGGCGAAGCCCGGCGGCGCGACCGATACCGTGCTCGCGTCGTGCGGCACATTCGGCGGCAATGGCGATTTTTCCGCGTTCGCCAACGGCGCCGTTTTCCGTAACACCGACGCCAGCGGCGCCGGGATCTGGACCAGCGTCCTGAGCGTCGCCAACCAGGGACGCGCGACGCTGGCGATCGCACCGTCGGATCCAACCACCATGTATGCGTTGATAGCCACCGGCGATCAAATCAACACCCGCTACGCGGATGGTCTGCGCGGCGTCTACCAGTCGACCAACAGCGGTGCGAACTGGACGGCGAAGGTCCAGAGCCTCGCCAGCAGCAACTTGAACAACAACCTGTTGCTGAGCAATCCGGTGGAGGCGCGGCTGGTCGAATGCGGGTTCGATGTTTCGAACGCGTTCTTCAACCAAGGCTGGTACGACAACATCATCACGGTCGATCCGCTCAACGCCAGCCGCGTCTGGGTCGGCGGCATCGACCTGTGGCGTTCGGACGACGCCGGTGCGAACTGGGGCGTGGCCTCGTACTGGTGGTTCCCCCCGACCGATCCGAACTATGCCCACGCCGACAACCACTCGATCACGTTCCACCCCGGCTACAACGGCACGTCGAATCAGAAGCTGTACGTGACCAGCGACGGCGGCATTTTCCGCAGCGACAACGCCGCGGCGGCGGTCGGTACCGATACGACTACGGGTGGGAACAATTCGATTTGCGGAAACGTGAACCTGCCGGCCGTGCATTGGGCCAACCTGAACAACGGCTACGGCGTCACCCAGTTCTACGACGGCGCGGTCTATCCGGACAACGCCACGTATTTCGGCGGCACGCAGGACAACGGAACGAACAGGGGAACCGACGGCGCCGGCCCGAACGCGTGGAAGCAATTGCTCGGCGGCGACGGCGGCTATGTCGCAGTCGACGCCTCCAATCCATTGAAGATTTACGGCGAATTCACCGGCATATCGATGGAACGGTCAACCGATGGCGGCGTGAATTTCAGCGGCGGCACGACCGGCATCAGCGATGGCGGCTTGTTCATCAATCCGTTCATCATCGACGCCAACAATCCGAGCCGCCTGTGGACCGGCGGTGCCAAACTGTGGCGCACCAACAACAGCATGGTTTCCTGGACGCAGGCCTACAACGTCGTTCTGAGCGGCCTGCAGTTCAGCGCGTTCGCTGTAGCGCCGAACCTGCCTGACCTGCTCCTGGCCGGAACCGATAACGGCCAGGTATACAAGCTCACCGGCGCGACCACGGCAACGTCGGCGACCGCTACGCCAGCATTCGTGCTGCCGCGTTCGCAGAATGGCGCCTACGTGTCGTCGTTCGCGTTCGATCCGACCCAGAACGGCGCGGACACGACCAAGCGCACCGTGATCGAAACGTCGAGCTCGTTCAACAATGAAGGCGCAACGCCACAGGAAGCGCATGTACTCAAGTCCACGAACAGCGGTGCGACCTGGACCGGCATCGACGGCATGACCGCAGCCGGACCGTCGCCGAACGGACTGCCGGATATTCCGGTCAACACTGCCGTCATCGACCCGACCACGGCCAACGCACAGCGCATCTACGTCGGCACCGACATCGGCGTTTTCGTGACGGTTGACGGCGGCGCTTCGTGGACGCGCGAAAATACCGGCTTTGCCAATGTGTCGGTGCGCAAGCTGTTGATCCAGCTCAACCCGACCACCAAGCAGTATGAGCTGTTCGCATTCACTCACGGCCGCGGCACGTTCAAGACGGTCGTGCAGCGTGGCGACTTCATCTTCGCAAACGGTTTCGACTGAGACCGGCTGGCTTGGGATAGTGCGATAGGGGACCCGAACGGGTCCCTTATTTTTCTGCGCCGCGCTTGCGGATACTATGCGGCGTTCGTCGCGCGGCGCGCCGCGCAGCGGCGGTAAGTCCGCGTGTTGGGATTGAGGACAAAGCGATGATTGCCAGATCCGTCCAGCTCGACGTGCCCGATTGGGTGATGCGCGAAGTCGACTCCGGGCAGACATTTTCGGACGACGAGGAAAAGGTGGCGCTGGCCATTCGCCTGGCGACCCGCAACGTTGAACTCGCTACTGGGGGCCCGTTTGGCGCCGCGGTATTCACCGATGCGGGGCAGTTGGTCTCGGTTGGCGTCAATCGTGTCATTCCGCACACGTGTTCGCTCGCGCACGCGGAGATCATGGCGTACATGCTTGCGCAGCAGCACCTGCGGCGGTTCCGCCTGAACGAGACCGGCGAGAAGTTCCTGCTCGCCACGAGTGCGCAGCCGTGCTGCCAGTGCTATGGCGCGACGATATGGGCCGGTATCGACACGCTGCTGATCGGCGCGCGCTCCGAGGATGTCGAAGAGCTCACCGCGTTCGACGAAGGTCCGCTGCCGGCCGACTGGGTCGGCGAGCTGGAGAAGCGCGGCATCGCCGTGCGCCGGGACATCCTGCGCGATCAGGCGCGCGAGGTTTTCCTGCGCTATCGCGAAGCCGGCGGCATTTCCTACTAGCGCTGCCCCGCAACCGCAGACCGGCACCAGCCGGCATTCAGCGGCGCCGTCACGGCACCGCAACCGCCAGAGGCAGATGCAACGGTGCGAGCCGGACATCGTCGGGCGTCAGCACGATCTCGGCGAAATGGAAGCTGCCGTCGGCCGGCAGTGCCGTGGTGCTCGCACGCACTACAACGGCGTTCGAATAGGCGTGCGCCCCTAGCGTAAACTTCGACGGGTTCACCGTAACTGTCGAGAAGCCGGTATTCGGGCCCTTGACGATGCTCGCAGTCCAGGTCACCGTGTGATTCTGCGTACTGTGAAAATAGCGGGTGAAGCTGCACGAGGACGCGCATGTGGCTTTCTGCATGCCGGCGAGGTTGAGCGCACTCGGGTCGCCGCCGTTCGCCGGGTCGGCGGCGGAAAAATCCTGCGCCGTTTCATCCAGCACCAAGCCGGCGTTGCTCGCGTCGAAGTCCTCGAGCCGGCCCGAGCCGCGATCGAAGTAGTCGCTCGGGGTCACGCCGTCGGCCTTGGTCAGGCCCGTTTCATGCGCGCTCATCATCAATGCCGACTTGACTTCCTGCACCGTCCAGTCCGGATGCATGCCCATCAGCAACGCCGCCGAGCCGGTCACATGCGGCGTCGCCATCGACGTACCGTTGCCCATGCCGACGAGATTCGGCCCGCTTGCCGAGCCGTCGTTGGCCATCGCGGCAAGAATGCTCATGCCGGGCGCCTGCAGATCAGGCTTGATCTCGTCGAACGGCGCCGGGCCGAGCAGGCTGGTTGCCGCCAGCGCGTCGGCACGCGCAGGTGTCCTGACGATCGGGGCCACGGTCGTAAGTGCGCCGCCCGTGTGCCATGACGACGCTACCGTCGCAAGCCACGGCTCGAAATGTTCGATCGTTCCGGGTGTCTGGTTTGGCGCCACCGCGCCGGTGTTCCCGGCCGCTGCCGCGACGAAAATTCCGGCGTCGGCAGCGGAAAGAAAGGCCAGCGAGACCGAATCGTGCCACGGGTCGGTGCCGCCGCTGATCGAAAAGTTCAGCGCGTCGACCACGCCGTCGGCGATCGCATGGTCGATCGCGGAGACGATCGCCAGGAACGAACAGCTGCTGTACGGCGAGCAGACACGGTAGATCACCAGATTGGCATGCGGCGCGATGCCGGAAATCGCGGCCGTGTAGCCACCGGTTGTCGCACTGCGCGCGTTGCCGGCTGCGATGCATGCGGTCTGACTGCCATGGCTCACGCCGTCCTCGACCGAATACAGCGGTGAGGTCTGGCCGCTGGTCAGCCCCAGTTCGTCGTAGACGCCGATCACCTTGTCGTTGCAGCCGGCAAGGCTGATCCCGGGCACGTTGCACTGGCCGATGAAGTGGTTGTGACCGAGCGGGTTGCGAATCGCATAGCCGTTCCCGTCGATCGGCGCAAACGAGGGGCTCTTGCTGTTGTAGCCGGTATCGATGTCGCCGACTACAACGCCGTCGCCGCGAAAGCCGACGGTGTCGAAGCTGCGCGCGGCGAGCGAGTCCTGGCTCGAACGGGTGCCCCACCACACCGACGTGGCGTCGATGAAACCCGGCGCGATATCGGTTTCCATTGCCAGCTGCTGCTCGGGCTCGACCGCGGCCACGCCGGCGACATGCGCCAGGCGTTGCGCTTCCTGCGGCGAGAGCTGCAGCACGACGGCGTTCAACGCATGGTGCATCGCGTACGCGGCCGCGGGCGCGCGGCCGAGCGAGTTCGTGATGTCGCCGAGATGATGCTGCTGGCGCTCCTGGAGGTACGCCTCGTAGCTGCGCGCCTGTGCGCTATGCACATCCAGGCGTGATCGGCCGTTGGCGCCAGGTACCTGTGGAATCTTTGCACCGGCTTCGGCAGACGCACCGCCACGCAAATTGTTGAACTCGGCGAGCGCCGGCTCTTCGAACCGTACGAGGTAGAGTGATGGGACGGCAGCGGATGACGAGGCAGGCGTTGCGGCACGTGCGGCGCGGTCGGCGGCGATGCCGTTTGTCGTCACGCAGGCAAAAGCCGCCACCACTGCCACTTTGAGCAGCGGTCCGGAAGATCGAAATCGCAAGAAAGATACTCCTCAGTCAAACAATAGGACGTGATCCGCCAAACGGATCCCCTGCATCCGAGCGCTTGAACTGAGCAAGATTTGCGGATTGTGTGACGCTCCTGTAATCGTTTACAGAGCGGGCGCGGAATATAGCCTTGCGCGCATCCCCGCGCAGCACGCACATTGCGAAACTGTGAACTGCGAACGACAAATCGGCGCGAATCCCTCACTGCGTCACGCTTCATCGCGACGCGACCGCATCGCGTCTCGTGCTTCACGCGCCGTCGGCAGGTACCGCGACGACAATGCATACGTATGCATCCGAACCCGCGTGCGGTGTCCGTCTTCCGCGAACGATGGTCCACGAACTGCGGCGCACGAAGCAGCGTGGCGGCCCACCGTCACGTGGCCGTCTCGGCGTGTATGCTTCAGTCATGCAGAATGCGCGCGAGCTGTTGTCGTATTGCCGGCCCGGGTTCGAGACCGAATGCGCGCAGGAAATCTCTGCCGCCGCTGCCGGAGCTCAGACGCGCGACAGCAGCGGGTTCGTCGTGGCGCAACTGCCTGCGGGACTGGATGCGCGGCTCGCAACAGCTTTGTCGGACTGGCGCCGTCCGATCTTCGCGCGGCAACGCCTGCCGGTTTTCAATCGACTCGACGGCCTGCCGCGTGGCGACCGCCTGACACCGATCCTCGCCGCGCTGAAGGATCGGGGCGAACGCTATTGCGATGCCTGGGTCGAGGCGCCGGACAGCGACGAGGGCAAGGCGCTGGCGCCGTTCTGCAAGAGTT
The DNA here is from genome assembly GCA_036496665.1 of Rudaea sp. Taxonomy (GTDB): domain Bacteria; phylum Pseudomonadota; class Gammaproteobacteria; order Xanthomonadales; family Rhodanobacteraceae; genus Rudaea. The sequence goes on from DASXKR010000033.1 coordinate 11,349, forward strand.
TCGGCAACGCGCTGATCGGCGGACTCAAGCGCTCCGACCTGCTCGACCGCACGGCGCCGCGCCGGCTGCATGCGTTTTTTCCACAAAGTGATAATGTGTACTTGTGCTCAGCCGACCCTGCGGCCAGCGCGCCGTGGCCGCAGGGGATTCCGCGCCTGAAATTTCCGCGCGCCGCGCCGAGCCGTTCGACGCTGAAGCTCGAGGAGGCGTTTCTCGTTTTACTCGGCGAAGCCGAACGCGAACGCTGGCTGCGCCCCGGCATGAGCGCCGTCGATCTCGGCGCCGCTCCGGGAGGCTGGACCTGGCAGTTCGTGCGCCGCTCGCTGCGCGTGACTGCGATCGACAACGGCCCGATGGATCGGGCCTTGATGGAATCGGGCCTGGTTGCGCACCTGCGCGAGGACGGGTTCCGCTTCCGGCCGAAGAAGGCTGCGGACTGGATGGTGTGCGACATGGTCGAGCAGCCGCGCCGCATCGCCGAGCTCGTCGCGCGCTGGCTGGCCGAGGGCCGTTGCCGGCGCAGCATCTTCAACCTGAAGCTGCCGATGAAAAAACGCTACGACGAAACATTGCGCTGCCTCGACATCGTTCGCCGTGCAACTGGTTCGCGCCCGTTCGACCTGCGCGCACGCCAGCTCTATCACGACCGCGAAGAGATCACCGTCTTCGCCGGTTAATGTTACTGAACCGGCGCCTCATGACGCCCCGCGACATGAAACCGTCAAAGGCTTGTGTTAGGTTTGCGCGTGGTCTCGATGCGTCGGGACCACGAGTTCGACAGGGCGCGCCCGATGCGCCGCCCGTCCCGCGACGACATGGACGCGTCGCCCGGCCCATCTCGGGCCGGCTGGGATTCGTCCGGCCGAAGCCGGTCAGGTCGTCGATGAGGAATGGTGCGATGTCCCGCCCGGGACGTCGCTGGGCGTTTTTTTTGGGGATTTGAGAATGTTTCGAGCAAGACTCGCAAGCGTGCTCTGTGTGCTGCTGGCCGTTGCCGCATCGGCAGCCGAAGGCCAGGTGGTGATCAGCCAGATCTATGGAGGCGGCAACAACAGCGGCGCGACGTATCAAAACGACTTCATCGAGCTTTTCAACGCCGGCTCTTCGGCGCAAAGTCTGGACGGTTGGTCGGTGCAGTACACGTCATCGGCAGGGACGAGCTGGACCAACCTCACGGCGCTGCCGAACGTGACATTGCAACCGGGCCACTACTACCTGATTGAGGAAAGCGGCGGAACTACGAATGGCGTTGCGTTGCCGACTGCGGACTTGGTTGTCACTGTAAATCCGATCAACCTTTCGGGCACAAACGGCAAGGTGGCGCTGGTAGACGGAGCCACAGCCATCGCCTCCGGTACCAGTTGTCCGAGCGGTGAGACGATTCTGGATTTCGTCGGCTACGGCACGGCAAATTGCCCGAATCCGGCCGGCGGATTGGGCAATACCACCGCGGCGATCCGCAAGGGCGCGGGTTGCACGAATTCCGGCAACAATACGGATGATTTCGACGTTGCCACGCCGACGCCCCGCAACACGAGTTCCACAGCTACCAGCTGCGCCGTCTCCCCTACTTTGACTGTCACCGCTCCCCTCTCCATTCCTGAAGGAAATGCAGGAACCAGCATCGCCACCTTCACCGTAACACTTGACAGTCCGGCGCCGCCCGGTGGCGTGTCGTTCCAGGTCGACACCGGCGACGCGGCCGACACCGCGACCGGCGGCAGCGACTACCAGACGATCAGCGCCGACAACACGCACTCGATCGCCGCGGGCGACACCAGCACGACGATCGACGTGACGATCGACGGCGACACGATCTACGAAGGCAACGAGACCTTCAGCGTGAAGCTGAGCAACATCACCAACGCGACGAATGCGACCGCCTCCGCGGTCGGTACGATCGTCGACGACGACCCGCAGCCGACCGTCACGGTCGCCGGCGCAAGCGTGATCGAAGGCAACAGCGGCGACACGGTATTGAACTTCCCGGTCACGCTGTCGAACGCCTCGGCGTTCGACGTCAGCTTCACCGTCGACACGAGCGACGGCACGGCCACGACGGCCGACAACGACTACGACGCGCTGGTCGCGCAGACGATCACGATCACGGCCGGCAACACGAGCGGCAGCATCCCGGTGACCGTGCACGGCGACACGAACATCGAACCGGACGAGACGTTCACGATCGCGCTGAGCGCGCCGACCGGCGGATCGCTCGGCGACCCGAACACGGCGACCGGCACGATCACGAACGACGATGCGGTCACGCCGACGATCTCGATCAACAACGTGATGCAGGCCGAAGGCGACAGCGGCACGAGCAGCTTCACGTTCACGGTCAGCAGCAATGTCAATGCGCCGGCCGGCGGCTATACGGTGACCATCGCAACCGCCGACGGCACTGCGACGGCCGGCGAGGACTATGTGGCGACGGCACCGGCAACCACGGTCACGATTCCCGAAGGTACGTCGACGGTGCCGTTCGCCGTCAGCGTCAACGGCGACCGCAAGATCGAGCCGAACGAAACCTTCAGCGTGAGCCTGAGCAATCCGCCCGACGGCACGCAGCTCGGCATCGCCGTCGGCACCGGCACGATCGTCAACGATGACGTCGCGCCGACGCTCTCGGTCGCGGATGCCAGCATCAGCGAAGGCGACAGCGGCACGCAGGCGCTCAATTTCACCGTGCACCTGTCCGGCCCGGCGACACAGGGCGGCGTGCAGTTCGACGTGACCACGCTCGACGGCACCGCCACGACGGCGGACCAGGACTATGTCGCCAAGACCCAACTCGCGCAGACGATCGCCGAGGGCCAGCAGGACTTCGTCTTCGCAGTCACGATCAATGGCGACACGAAGTTCGAAGCCGACGAAACGTTCAGCGTCAAGGTCAACAACATCACCGGCGTCAGCAATGCCGGCGCGACCGTCACGGCGACCGGCACGATCCTCAACGACGACGCCAAGCCGACGCTCAGCGTCGCCGACGTCAGCGTGATGGAAGGCAACTCGGGCACGAATCCGGCCGTATTCACCGCGCAGCTGTCGAGTCCGGCACCGGCCGGCGGCGTGACGTTCAAGATCAATACGGCGGACGGCACTGCGACCACAGCCGACCACGACTACGTCGCGCTGGTCAACGCCAATGGCAGCATCGCGGCCGGGGCGACTTCGACGACGTTCACGGTCACGGTCAACAGCGACGCGATCGTCGAACCGAACGAAACGTTCAGCGTCAACCTCAGCGCGATCACGAATACGTCGAACACGACGGTATCGGCCACCGGAACGATCCTCAACGACGATGGCCTGTCGATCATGGAGATCCAGGGCCACGGCACGACATCGCCGTTCAACGGCCACGTCGTGAAGACGGCGGGCAATGTCGTCACGGCGAAGAAGTCGAACGGCTTCTTCATGCAGAACCCATACGGCGACGACGATCCGACGACGTCCGACGGCATCTTCGTGTTCACCAGCAGCGCTCCGGCGGTGCAGGTCGGCAACGAGGTGACGGTGAACGGAACCGTGCAGGAGTTCAGCGGCTCGACCGAGATCTCCGGCACGCCGACCGTGACCGTGACGAACGCCAACGCACCGGTGCAGCCGGTTGCGTATGTGCTGGACAGCAGTCCGCCGACCAACGATCCGACCACCGGCATCTGCATGGGCCGCAATTCGACGATCAACATCGACGAGGCGGACGCGGACGGCTATCAGGCCAGCAACTTCGCCTGCCTCGACGGCATGCTGGTCACGATCAACGATGCGACCGTCACCGGCGCGACGTTCGGCAACGGCGCGAGCGACGGCGTGCACACCGGCACCGCGACCGGCCTGTATGCGATGGTCAGCGGCGGACCGCGGCCGTTCCGCGGCCCCGGCGCGCTGTATCCGGGATTCGGTGCCGGCATTCCGGTCTGGAACGGCGAACCGGAGGTGATCGAGATCTACTACCCCGGCTTGTCCTTCAGCCCGACCGGCCACCTCTACGATGCCGGCGCGCGCGTGACCATCAACGGCGTCTTGCAGGGATTCCAGGCCAGCGGCACGCCGTCGCCGATCTACGAGGTCTATCCGTATGCGATGGCGGACGTGGCACCGGCACCAACCTACCCGCAGGCCGTCGCCGATTCCGCCGAGGGCACGCTGACGATCGGCTCGCAGAACCTGCTGCACTTCTTCAACGCAACCGCGGACGGCGCCGACACGAGCGGCTACAACGACACCTGCGCCGGCACCGGCTCGAGCGACACCTGCCCGACACCGGCGGAGTACGCCACCCGGCTGGCCAAGTGGACGAAGCAGGTCTGCGAAGTGCTCAAGGCACCGGTCGTGCTCGACATCGAGGAAATCGAAAACCTGTCGGTCGCGCACGATCTCGCGGCCAGCGTGCAATCGGCGTGCGCCGTGAACTACCAGGCGTACCTGATGCCGGGCAACGATGTCAGCGGCATCAATATCGGCATCCTCGTGCGCGACGACGTCGTGGTCGACTCGGTGACGCAGATGTTCAAGAACACCGCGACGGCCAATTGCAGCGGCACGCCCGGCTGCCTGCTCAACGACCGGCCGCCGGTGCTGATGCAGGCGTCGTGGAACGGCTACAAGTTCGCGCTGCTGGCGATCTACGACCGTTCGCTGAGCGGCCTCGGCGATCCGACCAAGCCGTACATCGGACCCAAACGCGCCGAACAGGCGGCGCAGATCGCCTACATCGCGCAGGCCTGGCAGAGCGGCGCGACGCTGCTCGGCGCCGGCAATGCACAGCAGGCCGCGAACGGCACGATCACGCAAGGATCGTTCGACATCGTCGGCGACGCTACGGTACCGCTGATCATCGCCGGCGATTTCAACGCCTACGAGTTCGGCGACGGCTACGCCGATGTCACCGGCATGATCACCGGCAACGCCGTGCAGTCGCAGAACCTGTACTGGTACGACGGCAGCGCGTTCAATCCGACGCCGGCCTACGCGGCGCCGAATCCGACCCTGGTCGACAGCGGCGTCTTCGCCGATCCGGTGCAACGCTACTCGTACAATTTCAGTGGCATGGCGCAGGAGATCGACCATGTCGTGCTGTCGCGACAGGGCTTGCCGGACTTCGTCCGCATCTCGAACGCCCACGGCAATGCCGACGTGTCGGAGGCGAGCAGCATCATCCTCGACGCAACCACCGCGGCGCGCAGCGGCGATCACGATGGCCAGGTGCTGACCATCGCAATCGACCGCGTGTTCAGCGGCGGTTTCGATCCGCAGCCGTAGCGCGTATCCTGCGCTTCCTGGGGATTGCTATCGGGGCCGGGCAACCGGCCCCGAATTTTTTCCACGATGAAACGTTACAAAAACTTCCTGCCCATCGCGGTTCTGCTCGGGCTCGGCCTCGGGCTGTTCCTTTCCGGCGCGCTCGATCGCCTCCGCCCCGACAATCTTGCCAACCAGCAGGCGCTGCTGCAGGCGCAGATCGCCGCGCATCCGCTGCTCTCGGCGACCGCCTTCGTCGCGGCGGTGCTGTTCGTGATTGCGACCGGCATCCCGGCCGGCGGCGCACTGCTGATCATCACCGGCGGGATGCTGTTCGGGATCTGGGCCGGCACGGCGCTGTCGGTCGTCGGCGTGACGCTCGGCGCGCTGATCCTGTTCCTGGCCAGCCGCCACGCGTTCGGCGATCATCGCCACGCCGACGCGCCCGGCCTGGTCCAGCGGCTTCGCGGCGGCTACATGGCGCACCCTCTCAGCTATACGTTTTTCCTGCGCCTGGTGCCGTTTTTCCCGTTCGGCGGCGTGACTGTCGCGCTGGCCTGGCTGCGCTGCCCGCTTTGGCTGTTCCTGACCGCGACGGGGTCCGGCGGCGCAGTGATGACCGGCGTCGAGACTGCCCTTGGCGCCGGCTTGGCAAAGAGCATCGGCGAAAAGCACGCAGTCAGCGCGGACATCCTGGCCCAGCCTGGCGTCCTATTTCCGCTGCTGGCAATGGGTTTGCTCGCCCTGGTGCCGGTGGCGGTTGCCAAATGGCGCGCACGCGGCGTCACGGACGGCGCGCCGCCCGCATAGGCGTTGCGAAACCCTCGTGCGGTTGCGCTCTGTATTCACATCCACGGCCGCACCGGCACGGACGGCGCCGCTGCGAGCACACGCATTGAGCGCCGCCGCGCGCTTCGGCTATCCTGCGTGGCCTGTTTGCCGGCCCCTGGGGCGGCCCGCATCTGTCCGGTGAGGTTGTCCTGATTCCTGTTCTCAAAACCCGCTCGGCCCCTTCGCTGTGGCGCGCATTGCTGCTGGCCCTGTCGATCGCTGCGCTCAACATCGGCCTGTGGACCTGGCTCAACCGTCCGGTCGAACTACCGGACTGGCCCGGCAAGATCGCCGGGTTTTCCTACGCTCCCTATCAGCGCTACCAGAATCCGAACAACCTGATCTATCCCACGGTCCAGGAAATCGACGCCGACCTGAAGCTGTTGTCGAACTACACCGACCACATCCGCACGTACTCGGCGCTGGAAAACCCGGTGATCCCCCGGATCGCGAAAAAATACGGTCTCAAGGTCACCGCGGGCACCTACCTCGACGACCGCGACCGGCACAACGACGACGAGATCGCCGCGCTGATCCAGCTGGTGCGCGACAACGACAACATCGACCAGGTGCTGGTCGGCAACGAGACGCTGCTGCGCAACGATATGAGCGTCACGGGGCTGATGAACTATATCGACCGCGTGCGTGCGCAGGTCCGGGTTCCGGTATCAACCGCCGAGCCGTGGCACATCTGGGAGAAGTATCCGCAGCTGGCGAAGCATGTCGACTTCATCACGACGCACCTGTTGCCTTACTGGGAAAAGATCGCGCGCAAGGACGCAGTCGGCGTCGGTGTGCTGCAGCGCTACGATGACCTGCAGAAACGTTTTCCCGGCAAGCACATCCTGGTCGGCGAAGTCGGCTGGCCGTCGGCCGGCGACCGCAAGGAACAGGCGACGCCGTCGATCGAGGACGAATCGCAGTTCCTGCGTCAGTGGGTCACGGTCGCTGCGGCGCGCAACATCGACTATTTCATCGTCGAAGCGTTCGACCAGCCCTGGAAGGAGCCGTTCGAGGGCCGCGCGGGCTCCTACTGGGGTGTGTTCAACGCGGACCGCCAGCCGAAATTCGCCTTCACCGGCAGCGTGACGGAAGACCCGGGATGGCCGTGGAAGGCCGCACTCGCCTCGCTGCTCGCGCTGCTGCCGATGTTCTGGTTCGCGCGCCATTTCATCCGCTTCCGCTGGCCCGGCCTGCTGTTCTACTGCGCACTGATCCAGATCTCGGCATCCGTGCTGGTGTGGTCGGCGACTCTGCCCTATGCGTTCTATCTCGGACCGTTCGACTGGGCGATGCTGATCGTGCTGTTCCCGGCACAGCTGGCAATCATCTTCATCCTGCTGATCAACGGCTTCGAGTTCACCGAAGTGATGTGGCGGCCGCGCTGGATGCGCGAGTACGGATTGCTGTCGCCACAGGCGGACGATCCGCAGCCGTTCGTGTCGATCCATCTGGCTTGCTGCAACGAGCCGCCCGAGATGGTGATCCTGACACTGGACTCACTCGCGGCACTCGACTACGAAAACTTCGAAGTGCTCGTGATCGACAACAACACCAGGGAAGACGAAGTCTGGAAGCCGGTCGAGGAGCATTGCCGCGCGCTCGGCGAGCGCTTCCGCTTCTTCCATTTGAATCCGTGGCCCGGCTTCAAGGCTGGCGCGTTGAATTTCGGCCTGCGCCAGACCTCGCCGCGCGCCGATGTCGTCGCCGTCGTCGACGCCGACTACGCCGTGCGCGCCGACTGGCTCAAGGCGCTGACCGCCTACTTCGTCGATCCGAAGATCGCCGTCGTGCAATGCCCTCAGGCGCACCGCGACTGGGAACACAACGCGTTCCGGCGCATGACCAACTGGGAGTATGACGGTTTCTTCCGCATCGGCATGCACCATCGCAACGAACGCAACGCGATCATCCAGCACGGCACGATGACGATGGTCCGCCGCGGCGCGCTCGAGGCAACCGGTGGCTGGAGCGAGTGGACCATCTGCGAAGACGCTGAACTGGGCCTTCGGTTGATGCATGCCGGCTACGACACGATCTACATCGACGAACAGATGGGCCGCGGACTGACGCCGGCCGATTTCACCGCCTACAAGTCGCAGCGCTACCGCTGGGCGTTCGGCGCGATGCAGATCCTCAAGGCACGCTGGGACTGGATGACCGAGCGCGGTCCATTGAGCGGCGGCCAGCGTTTCCACTTCCTGACCGGCTGGTTCTCGTGGTTCGCCGACGCGCTGCACCTGGTGTTCACCGTGCTCGCGCTGACCTGGACCGCCGGCATGATTGCATTTCCGAAGTATTTCCCGCTGCCGCTAGACCTGTTCATCTATCCGATCCTTGGCTTCTTTGTGTTCAAGGCGGCGTTCGGCATCATCCTGTACCGCGTGCGCGTGCCGTGCTCGTGGAAGGATACGATCGCCGCCTCGGTCGCCAGCATGGGTCTGAGTCATGCGATCGCGCGCGGCATCTTTCTCGGCCTGTGGAAAAAGCACGGCGAATTCGTGCGCACCGCCAAGAGCCGGCGCCTGCACAAGAAGCCGAGTGCGTTCGCCTCGGTGCGCGAGGAACTGCTGCTGCTGATCGCGATCTTCCTGGCGATCCTCGGTGTGCTGCAGGTCGTTGATCAGGTCCAGGCACTGTTGCGCCACGAAGACCTCGACCAGTACCTCGCCGGCACGCCGTTGCTGACCCATTACATCGAGGGTAAGCTCTGGATCGCGATCCTCGCCGCACAGGCCATACCATATGTTTCCGCGCTGATCGGCGCAGGTGTTGCGGCACGATCCGGAGAAAAGGCCGGTTAGGATCCGGACCGCATTTCGGGTTTCAACAGGAGTGAGCCATGCGAAGTGCTGCGGCATCCGTCGTACTGATTCCGTCATCGCGTTTTGAGCGATTTCCGCATGTGCCGCGACCAACGGACTCGACACGCGATTCGGGTACAAGGGGCATCGTGCCGCTCGGTCCGACGCCGGAAAAGGGCATCTCGATCGACCGCATCAGTGCGCTGGTTGTCCGCAACGACGGCACGATTGTCATCGGCGACCGTACGGTTGGCACCGGCGATCTTCCGGCAATCGGTCGGCTCGACGCCAATGGGAATTGGGATCAGGGGTTTGCCGACAACGGCTTTTTCGTCCTTCTGTACGGCGCGACATCGGCCTCTATGGAGGTTCGATAGACAACATCCGGTTCTTTTCGGACAACCGGATAGTCGCTTCGGACGGAACCCGCCAGTTCTCGAGTTACTACTACAGCTGCACGCTGCTCATCAAGCTCACGACCGGCGGGTATTTGGACACGTCCTTTGCGCCCGATCACAGCGATAACTACTGTTTTGACTTCACTCCACCATCGAGCGGCGCTGTCGTTCGAAATTCCGGATCCTGCGCGCGATGAAAAGCCGTGGCCAGGGCGTTGAAGGAATTCGCGCCGGGCAGGGGCGATCGCTTCGATCACGCTGCCTGCGAACGCGGCAAGGCGGCGCTGCAGGGCGCGCTGATCGCAGGCGGTTAGCTCGACGCGAACCTGACGACGCATCGCGTCGAGGTCTGGATGTACGTCCGTGTACATTTCAGCGAACGGCCGCGCCTCGTGCGCGGCCCCGCTGCGAACTTTTCTACGCACCCTCGCCGGCCACAGGGAGCCCCGCTTGGGCGGCATCGTGCCGCAGAAGCGAAAAGCTCGCGCCTGCTGGCGTCTGTCGAACGTATCGAGGTAGTGGCAGGGATGCGCGGATTCGTGGATCCCGGCGCCGTTCGCGGTGCCCAGCATCGCAGGCGACTGCGGAAATTGTCCGCAAGGGGCGCGAATGTTCGCTACCATCCGCAGTCCGGCTTTTGCCGGAATGACGAGCTGAGGACCGCACGAGAGCTACACCATCCCCACCCAACCCTCCCCTTGAAGGGGAGGGCTGAAAGCGCCGCAAGCGAGAAAGCTGGCGCAGCGTCAAAGCTTCATTACCAGGGAATACAGCGCGAGCACGAGACAGGCGAAGCCGAGTCCAACTTTGTACGGGCCGAGTTTGCCGGCGAGGTCGGCCATCTTGTTGGTGAAGTCGTTGCTGCCGAGCATTGTGCGCAATGTCGGCAACGCGAGAATCAGCGACAGCGCGCAGATCACGAGTGCGACTGCCAGTGCGATCAGCATCATGCCGGGTGCGAAACTGAAGGCGCTGATCGCGCCGATCCAGCGCAGCAACTGGATGATGCCCCAGATCAGGCCGGCGACCCCGATCCAGCCGGACACCGATTCGAGCGGGCCAAGCTGGCCGCCAAGTTTGGGCTGTTGAGTCTTCAGCCACGAAGCGATACCGAGAACGCCGAGCAGAATCAATAGAACGAGATCGATCAGCCACATGATGCTTTCCCCTCGATGATGGTTTTATTGTTGAAGACCGCTGTGTAACCTTGTCACTTTAGCGCCCGGCCGCACGCCGGGCGAACAAGCGCTTGAATGGAACAATCTTGTCGACGATCGCCAGTCCCACACCGCGCAGTGCCGCGACTGGCAGCGCGTCGCTGCCGAACACGCGCTGGATCGCATCGAAGGCATGGGCCGACAGCGCGTTGTCGCTGCGGCGGCTGCGTTCGAAGCGGCGCAGTGCCGATTCTGCCGCAAAATCGCGCTTCGCGTCGCGTTCGGCGATCGCGACCGCCGCCAGTTCGGCGACATCGCGCAAGCCGAGGTTGACGCCCTGCCCGGCCAACGGGTGCACGACGTGCGCGGCATCGCCGACCAGGGCGAAGCGCGCGGCTGTGGAGCGTTCGGCCAGACGCAGGCGCAGCGGAAATGCCGCACGCGGCGTCGTCGCGGTGATCCGGCCGAGGCGGAAATCGAACGCCGCACCGAGTTCGGCGCAGAAGGTCGCGTCGTCGAGCGCCAGCAGGCGCGCCGCCTCGTGGTCTGGCACCGACCAGACGATCGAGCTGCGCTGATCGCTCAACGGCAGGAACGCGATCGTTGCGTGCGGAAGAAACCGCTGCCAGGCCGTCCCTTCATGTGCGCGTTCGGTCGTGACATGCGCGACAACCGCGCGTTGCCCATAGTCGCGATCACGCGTGGCGATTCCCACCAGCTCGCGCAGCGGCGAATCGCCGCCGTCTGCGGCAACGACCAGACCCGCCGAAATGCGCCTGCCGTCGTCGAGTTCGACGCTGCGCCGATCGACGTCGATCGAAGTCGCCGTAACAAGCGCCGGACAATGCAGCGTCACGTTCGCCTGCGCCTGCAGTGCCTGCCAGAGCACGTGCTGGATCAGCCGGTTTTCGACGATATGGCCGAGCGTCGCGGCCGCATCATCGGCGCTGTCGAAATCCAGCGCGCCGGGCGCGAGCGCATCCCACACGTGCATGCGTCGATACAGGCAGGTGCGCGCAGCCGTGATCGATTGCCAGGCACCGACCGAGTCGAGCAGTTCGACCGACGACGGTGCCAGCGCGACGACGCGCAGGTCGATCTCGTCTTCGACGCGCCATGCAGCCGGTGCGCGCGGTTCGATTACGGCGACGTCGAAACCGGCCTGCGCGAGTTTCAGAGCGAGCGCGGCGCCGACCATACCGGCGCCGACGACGGCGATATCGTGCACGTTGCGGCGGCCCGCGGCGCGCGGGCCGAGGGCTGAGGGCTGAGGGCTGGAAGCCGAGCTGGCGATCATGGTTTGTGTCCAAGGGCCACGCGTGGCACATGGCCGCGGAAGCCCATGCCGCGTCGGACGAGTACATCCTGCAGCGGTGCGATGCGATCGAGCGCCACGAGACCCAGCGAGCGCAGCAGCTTGAGCGGCGGGAACTCGTTCGCTGTCCAGCGCGCCAGCCTGTCGCTCATGGCCGCGGTGCCTTCACGGTCCACGGCGCGTCGGGCGGCATACTCTGCCAGCAGATCTGGCGAGCCGAAATCGCCTGCGACATTGCGCTGATCGGGCAGCAACTCGGCCAGCGTCAATGCATCACGCAGTCCGAGATTGAAGCCCTGCGCGCCGATCGGATGCAGCGTCTGCGCGGAGTTGCCGACCAGCGCGACACGCGGCGCGGTAACCCGCAGCGCCTCGACGCGCTTCAGCGCATAGGACACGCGTCGGCCCGGCCGTCCGAAGCGGCCGAGCCGGTAACCGAAACGCGCCTGCAGCAATTCGATGAAACCGGCATCGTCCAGCGCCATGACGCGATCGGCGTCCGCGGTTGGTACTGTCAGCACGACACCGGCGCGCCGGTCGGCGAGCGGCAGCACAGCGGTCGGGCCAGTCGCGGTGAAACGCTCATAGGCGCAACCATCGAACTCGCGCTGCGCCGTCACCGTCGTGACGAATGCCGTCTGCGCGTAGTCGACCGTTTCGGTTTCGATGCCCAGCGCCGTGCGCACGAATGACGCTGTGCCGTCTGCGCCGACCAGCAGGCGGGCGCTGATCTGACGCTCGCCGGCAGGTGTGACCAGTGTCGCGACGATCGTCGCTCCGTCATCGACAATCGCCGACAGCTGCGCCGGTGCATGGCGCACCAGCTCGCGGCAGGCATCCAATCGCGCCAGCAAGCCGTTGCCGAGTTCGCGTGCCGGCAGCACCGCGCCGAACGCATCGACGCCATGCCTGCTCGCGTCGAAACGCGCGGCGCCGAATTCGCCTTGCCGGCTGACGTGGATGCGCCGAATCGGCATCGCGCGCGATGCGACGTGGCTCCATACACCAAGCGCTTCGAGCGCATTGACCGTGGCGCGCGCCAGAGCGAGATTGCGCTCGTCGTAGCTCGGCTGCAGGTCGACGCGCTGCGGCACGGCTTCGACCAGCGCGACGCGCAGGCCGGCGCCGTCGAGCGCAATGGCCAAGCTCGAGCCGACCAGGCCACCGCCGACGATCAGCACATCGCAGGAATCGTTCATGACAAGATCATAACGCGCCGTGAGCGGTTGCCGCGCGTGGCTGTTGCGCATCCGCCGGTAGCGGGTAGCAGTGGGTAGCCGCAAAGCACAAGCGGATGCGCATTACCAGACCTTGCGCACGGCTGCGGCGCTGCGTTCGAGAGCAAAATGGATTACACGCCGCTCCTGCGACGTGCCCTTACGGGCCAGCTTCGCTGTTCGCTCCGGCATCCTGCCTTCGCAGTCGGCTTTTCGCGGGAATGACGTCATTGGTGGCATCTTCGATCGCCGGGCACTCCAGAAGGCGAGCGCTCTCCAGCTGCCGGTTACCGGCGACCATCTCTTGCACCCGGCCTTCGGCCCGGAAAATGCTAGGCTTCCGCGCCATGGATCTGATACTTGTCCGCCACGGCGACGTCGACGCGGCGCCCGGGTTGTGCCTGGGCCAGACCGACGTGCCGCTGTCCGCATCCGGTTTCGGCGCGGTGCAGCAGCTCGCCGCGACCTGGACCGACGTGGCGCCGCGTTTCCTGTTCTCGAGCGACCTGAAGCGCGCGCAGCAGGCCGCCTCGATCTTCGCCGCGCGCTTCGCGATCGAACCGCTGACCGACGCGCGCCTGCGCGAGGTCAATCTCGGCAAGTGGGACGGCCTGCGCTGGGACGAAGTCATGCGCACCGATGCCGCACGCTATGAAAGCTGGGCCAGCAACTGGGTAATCCAGGCCGCACCGGGCGGCGAGAGTTTTGCCGATGCGATCCATCGTACCGGCACCTGGCTTTCGTCGGTGATCGAGTCGACGCGCGACGCCGACACCGTACTGGCGGTGGCTCACGCCGGCTCGATCCGCGCGCTGCTGTGCCATGCGCTCGGTCTGCCGCCGGCGCGCGCGTTCGCGCTGCACATCGACCACGCGCACGCGGCGCGCATCCGCTACCGGAGCGGGCAGTTTGAAGTATGCTATGCCAATTCGTCGCAGTTCGAGTCGACCTGAACGCTGCGCACTTGAATCGGAGAGAACGTAATGCCGCATTTTCCACAAAACAGCCTGTTGACCCCGCGTACTGCCATCCTGATCGCGATGGTCGCGCTGGCGGTCGGCGTGCGCCTGCTGATCCATTTCGTTCCGGGTGCCCTGCCCTACAATTTCACGCCGGTCGAGGCGATCGCGCTGTTCGGCGGCGCCTATTTCAGCGACCGCTGGCTGGCTTTCATCGTGCCGCTCGGCGCCATGCTGCTCGCCGATCTGGTCATCGGCCTGCATCCGATGCTGCCGGTCATCTACGCCTGCATCGCCGCCAGCGTCGTGCTCGGCTTCGGCCTGCGCAACCGTGTTTCCGTGCTGCGCGTCGCCGGCTTCGGCGTCGCCGGCTCGCTGCTGTTCTTCGTCGTCGTCAGCTTCGTCGAGTGGCTGTTCGGCGACACCGAGTACTGCCGCGCCGGCATCGTGCCGTGCTACGTCGCCGCGCTGCCGTTCCTGAAGAACTGGCTGGCCGGTACGCTGGTCTGGAGCGCGCTGCTGTTCGGCAGCTTCGAACTGCTCAAGCGCGGCTGGACGCGGTTGGAAATCGCGACAAGCTAGCTGGGTATCCCGCGACGTTCGCTGCGCACGACGAAAACCTACACCATCCCAACCCAACCCTCCCCTTGAAGGGGAGGGCTAAAACGATGGGCAACCGGCTCAGCAAGATCTACACGAAAACCGGCGACGACGGCACGACCGGTCTCGGGGACGGCACACGCGTCGCCAAGGATTCGCTGCGCGTCGCGGCCTACGGTACGGTCGACGAATTGAACAGCACCATTGGCGTCGTGCTCGCGCAACAGGTGCCCGGAGCGGTGCGCGAGACGCTGGTCCAGGTGCAGCACGACCTGTTCGATCTCGGCGGCGAGCTGTGCATTCCCGGCATGGCGATGATCCACGATGCGGACGTCGAGCGGCTGGAAAAGACCCTCGACATGTTCAACGAGGATTTGCCGCCGCTCGAGGACTTCATCCTGCCCGGCGGCGGCGTGGCCGCGTCCTGCGCGCACGTCGCGCGCACGGTGTGCCGGCGCGCGGAACGCGAAGTCATCACCCTGGCGCGCAGCGAAAACGTGCGGCCCGAAGCGATCCGCTATCTGAATCGATTGTCCGACCTGCTGTTCGTGGTCGCGCGCGTGCTGGCGCGCGTGTCCGGTCACGGCGAAGTATTGTGGCAACACGAGCGCCGCAAGAAACCGAAGTCCTGACGCCGGCGCAGGCGCTGGCATTCATCGAGCGCCACGGCATCGTCTGCGAAGCGGCGCGGCGCGCCGGAATCCCCTGTCTTGTCGACGCGATCGCCGGCGAAGCCGTACGCGGCAACTGGTGGTCGCACCCGCGGTCGCGCGAAATCTTCGCGTTGACCCGAGCCGTGCGCGACGCGCCGCAGGTATTGGTGTGCCGGCTCGTCGACGGCAAGATCACATTCGTGCATGAACGGCTGTGGCGAGCCCTTGCCGACGCCGCAACGCTGTTTCCACGCGAACATCTGGCGCGACTGCGCGAGGCCCACACCGGGCGTGGCCGGCACGAGGTCGCCGAAACGCCGTTCCCGGACTGGCTGCCTGCACGACTTGCATCGGCAGCGGAAGCGACCGATCTGCAGAGATTCAAGGATCTGAACGCTGCGCTTGCGGGCAGGTCGTGATGTTCCGTTCGAGCACGTCATCCGACGGAGCCGGGACACCTCTTGCACGAGAAGTCCAAAGCAACGATGCTCTCAGGGCTGACCGCCAATCGCCTGCCGTATGCTTCTCTACACTCATTCCGCATGCCTGCTGCACAGTGCCGGTCCCGGCCATCCGGAATCGCCGGCGCGACTGCAGGCCGTGCTCGAGGCACTCGATGACGACAGGTTCGCCGCGCTCGACCGCATCGAAGCACCGCGCGCGACGCGCGAGCAGTTGCTGCGCGTGCACGACGCGGCGCTGGTCGACCTGATCGTTGCCGCTGCGCCGAAAGAAGCCTACGCGCGCATCGATGGCGATACCGTGATGTGTCCGGACTCGCTCGAGGCTGCCTTGCGTGCCGCCGGCGCGGTCTGCGCCGCGGTCGACGCGACCATCGACGGCACCGGCACAAGTGCATTCTGCGCGGTGCGGCCGCCCGGCCATCACGCCACGCACGACCAGGCGATGGGCTTCTGCCTGTTCAACAGTGTCGCGGTCGGCGCCGCGCATGCGCTGGCGCGCGGCATGCAGCGCGTTGCGATCGTCGACTTCGATGTGCACCACGGCAACGGCACGCAGGATATTTTCTGGAACGACGCGCGCGTCATGTACGCCTCTACGCACCAGTGGCCACTGTATCCCGGCACCGGTGCGCGCAGCGAAACCGGCGCCCGCAACATCGTCAATGCGCCGCTGCCGCCGGGTTCGGGTTCACGCGAATTCCGCTCGGCGTGCGAGCAGGTCGTGCTGCCGGCACTGCGCGCGTTCCGGCCGCAGCTGCTGATGATCTCGGCCGGCTTCGACGCTCATGCGCTCGATCCGCTCGCCGACATGAACCTCGATGCGGACGACTACGCGTGGATCACGCGCGAGCTCGTCGAGATCGCCTGCGAACATGCCGGCGGACGCGTCGTATCGAGCCTCGAAGGCGGCTACAGCCTGACGGCGCTGCGTCAAAGCACGGCGGCGCACGTCGGCGCGCTGCTGAGCTAGGCGCATCGAGGGGATTACTTCGTGCGCCTTTCGCGCACGCCGGCGTCAGTCCGTCTCCTCGACACCGATTTCACGGGCGCTTCACGCTCGTCGGCGGACCGTTCCAGCGCGGTGTTGAACAATGCTCGATCCGCTGTCGGTTTTTGCATCCATTCCGGTCGACGACCGATGCGTTCATTCACCGGCCAAGTCCCAGCGTGATGGCCGCGTTTTCAACCGCCGCACAGATTTGTGAGGGCTGGCCGCCACGGTCAATTCCAGCGCGCTCCAGCCAATTCGGCAAGGAGACAGGCCATGACGATGAAACCCGGCGTGCAACGCGCACGCACGACCTCCCAAACCGCACTTCTCGCCGCCATCGCGCTGGCGGCAACTTCGTCAGGGGTTCTGGCGCTGGCGCCGGGACAATCCGGAGTGCAGGTCACGTTTCACATCAGCGGCGCGTCTGACACCGCCTATGCGGCCGCGCTGGACTCCAACGGCAGCGTCACACTGGCCGGATCGGCCGGCAGCGGCGGATCCGGCGCGCTGGCGCGCATTACTGCTGCCGGCGCCATCGACACGCTGTTCGGCACGACCATGGACGGCATCATCAAGTACAACTTGTCGGCCGCCCTGAACGACAACGAGCGCGCGATGGTGCGCACCAGCGATGGGCACTTCGCAGCGTGCGGAATCTATTTCAGCGGTGCGACGACAGCGACCGACTTCCTGACCGTGCTGTTCAAGTCCGACGGCACGCTCGAAGACGCGTTCAACGGCGGCTTTGCGGTAACTCCCTACCTGACCTCGGGTTCGGGCGCGGCGCTCTTCGACCAGTGCAACGCCGTCGGCGCGCAGTCCGACGGCAAGATCGTGTCGGCCGGCTACACGAGCGGGGCCGGATCGAACCGTGTCATGGTAACGCGGCACACGACGGCAGGCGCGCTCGACGGCACGTTCGCCGGCGGTGGCAAGATCGCGATCGATGCGTCGCTGAACGCGGGCGCGGAGTCATTCGCGCAGGCGATGATCATCCTCGACAACGACAAGATCCTGCTCGCCGGCTACGCTGGCGGCACTTTGAACCACGCGCAGTTCCTCCTGATGCGCCTGAACGCCGACGGCAGCCCCGACTCGGGGTTCGGCAGTAACGGCATCGTGCGCACGCCGATCGGTGGCGTCGCCGATTTCGCCAACGCCATTGCGCTGCAGCCGGACGGCCACATCATCTTGGGCGGCTCGGCGATCGCGGCGGACGGGCGTGCCGATTTCGCGCTTGCACGCTACGACAGCAGTGGCACGCTCGACACGACGACATTCAACAGTCCGCAAGGTTTTGTGATGACCCCGATCGGGCCGGGCGAAGACATCGTCTATGCGGTGAATGTGATGCCGTGGGGACGCATCGTCGCGGGCGGTTCGGCGCGCATCAGCACGTCGGCAATCGGCACCGATATCGCGCTGGCCGCGTACAACGCCAACGGCACGCTCGACAAGTACTTCGGCAACAGCGGCAAGGTCATGGCGCAGTTGACGATGGCCGCAGACGAGGTCATCCAGGCGCTGGTAACCGACGTCGCCCATCAGCACTTCTGGGCGATCGGCGCCGGCGTGCCGTCCAGCGACCGCGATTTCATGGTGCTCGAATTCGGTTTGGCCGACACGATTTTCCGCAATGGCTTCGAACTGCCAGCGCCTTAGCGGAATTTATGTCAGGAGCGGCGCGTCCGGGCGGCCAGCCGCGCGCTTGGCCGCCATATCGGCCGTCATTGATCCGGTTCGCGCAATTCGCCGCGGTCGGTGAGATGTTCTACATCAAGCTCGTGCTCGCCCATCCAGGCAATCCATGCGCCGGCAGCGCGTCGGCAGCGAATTGTTGCTGCCGTCAGCCGTGGCGACGGCCGTCTCCAGCACGTGATCGCGCGCATGCAGAAGT
Organism: Rudaea sp.; assembly: GCA_036496665.1. GTDB lineage: Bacteria > Pseudomonadota > Gammaproteobacteria > Xanthomonadales > Rhodanobacteraceae > Rudaea. The sequence goes on from DASXKR010000033.1 coordinate 29,879, forward strand.
ACGCCAGCTCAGTCACGGGCAACCTGCTCCTGGAGCGCGGCGCCCGGCACGACAGTGCCGATCCACGGCATCGGCTGCTCGAACGGCGCTGCTTCGCGCAGGGAAAGCCGTCGGGCGACTGAGCTTGCACGACGCCCGCGAAACCGCGGCGACCGATTGTTGACGACGACAGCGGACTACGCGCGCATGGACATGGGATGCGCGAGCACTGACCTGCGCCGGATGGCGCATCCGGGCCAGCGGCGTGCATTGCCGGTTCCGCCGCTTTCGGGCAAGCTGTGCGCTCCGCTCGCGAACTTGCCAGGTACGCAAAGACGTGCTCCCGACCCGCCGCAGCATGCCCACGCAATTCCGACTGCTGCCGCTGGTTCTGGCTCTCGTCCCGTTCGCCTCGACGCTTGCGGACGATGTGCCGGCTCCCGAGATCGCCGCCGTTGCCGCCAGCGCGAGCGACACGCCGCCGATCTGCCCGGTCGGCGTGCTGGTCTGCCCGAAGCGCAAGCTTTCCTACGCCGGCTGCAACCGCAACGATCTGCTCGATTTCTTCACGCCGGGCTTGCCCGGTGCCGGCGACCGCTCGCAGGCGCCGACCGACATGGTCGCGCGCAAGGTCACCCAGGCCGATGCAACGCACGACCGCCTCGAAGGCGATGTCGAACTGAGCAAGCTCGATGCACTGCTCAAGTCCGACGTGTTGACCTACGACCGCGAGACGACCGACTACACGGCCACCGGCCACGTCCGTTTTCAGGATCACGCGACGCTGTTCTCCGCCGACTCGGCGCACGGAACCGGAACGCCGAACACGACCTACCTCGACAACGTCCGCTACCAGTTGCTCGAGCAACGCGGCAACGGCGTTGCAGCGAAGGCGAATCAGAGCGATCCGGACCACTCGCAGGCGTTCGACGCGACCTATTCGACCTGCGACCCGACCGATCGCAAGTGGGAGATTCGCGCCTCGGAGCTCGATATGGACCATGTCGAAAACGTCGGCAAGGCGCACGATGCTGTGTTCGCGTATGACGGCGTGCCGTTCTTCTGGTTTCCGTACCTGAGTTTTCCGCTCGACGACGAGCGTTCCAGCGGCTTCCTGCGGCCTCACCTCGGCTACTCGGAACGGCGCGGCCTGGTGCTCGGCTTTCCGTACTACTTCAATCTTGCGCCGAACTACGACGCGACGATCGAGCCGCGCATCCTGACCGAGCGCGGCGCGATGCTCGAGGGCCAGTTTCGCTACCTGTCGACCTCGAGCAAGCTCGAACTCGACTTCACCTACATGCCGCACGATCGCGAGGCCGACAGCGAATATCGTGACTACCTGGCGACGCAACCACCGGGCACCCTGGTTCCCCTGATTCCGGACAGCCGCAATTACCTGCGCCTGACCGACCAGACGGTGTTCTCGTCGAACTGGGGCGCGACGATCTCGATCAACCACGTCTCCGACGCGAACTACCTGCGCGACTTCGGCAACAGCTTCATCACCACCGCGACGGCGCTGCTGCCGTCCAGTGCCTATCTCAACGGCCACGGCGACTGGTGGACTGCCAGTTTCGGCGGGGACTCCTGGCAGATCACCGACCCGACCCTGTCGCGCGTGTTTGCGCCGTACCGGCGCCTGCCACGCGCAACCTTCACCGGCGAGCATGCGATCGTCGGCCCGTTCGATGCCGGCGTCAATGCCGAGTACGCCGACTTCGACAAGGACAATGCCGTCACCGGCGGACGTCTGGACGTTTATCCGTATATCGCGCTGCCGATCGAGACGGCGGCATATTTCATCCGTCCCGAGCTCGGCCTGCGTTACACCAGCTATGACCTCAGTCACCTCGACAAATACGCGACGACGCAGCCCGCCGCGCTGCCACTGACCGACAGCACGCCGTCGCGCAGCACGCCGATCTTCGACGTCGACGCCGGCCTGGTGTTCGAGCGCCCGACCGAATTGTTCGGCAACAGCTTCACGCAGACGCTCGAGCCGCGCCTGTTCTATCTCCGCGTGCCGTACCGCAACCAGGATGGACTGCCGATCTTCGATACGCAGTTGCCCACCTTCGATTTCCCGAGCCTGTTCCGCACCAATACCTTCGTCGGCGCGGACCGCCAGACCAATGCGAACGACCTGACCGCCGCGCTGACAACGCGCCTGATCAACAGTGACAGCGGCGACCAGTTGCTCAGCGCCAGCATCGGCGAAATCCACTACTTCGATACCCAGCGCGTGCAGTTGCCGGGCTATCCGGAACTCGACTATTCCGGCTCGGACTACGTCGGCGAACTCGACCTGCACCTGAACGACCGCTGGGAGCTGCGCTGGGACCAGCAGTGGAACCCGAACACGCATCAGACCGACCTGTCCGGCATCGGCGTCGAGTACCGCTTCGGCGCCGAGGGTGTCGTCAACGTGTCGTACCGGTTCCGGCGCAACTTCCTCGAACAGGTCGACACCTCGGCGCTGTTCCCGATCAACGACCGCTGGAGCCTGATCGGCCGCTATTACTATTCGCTGATGGACCGTCAGCTGCTGGAGGCGTTCGGCGGCTTCGAGTACGACAGCTGCTGCGTCGCGGCGCGCGTGCTGATACGCCACTACGTCAATGTCGTTGGCGCAAGCACCGCCGACACCGCGATCTACTTCGAGCTGGAGTTCAAGGGCATCGGCAACACCGGAACTCGCACCGAGAACTATTTGCGCCGCACGATGCTCGGATATCCGTAGCGATTCCCGGCGGGATGCCTGGCGCGCCACACTCGGCAGTTCAACGCCGCCGACGGACGGACCGCGAACCGCTCGCGGCTGTCGACAGCCTCGGGACGCGCGATATTCCCCTTCGCGGCAATTGAGCTTTCTGTTCGACGCATCGTGTAAACTCGCGGGTTGGCACTGCCCGCCCCATCGAAAACCCGGCCAAATAACGGTTTTATTACACAGAAACCCTATCATTCGCTGTTTGGCACTGGCCGGTCCGGCCCGCAGGCCCGGCAACCATTCAGCACCGTCTCTGGAATCCTCCATCGATGAACAAGCTCGTCGCTGTAACCCTTGTTGCCCTCCTCACGTTCGCGGCCGCTCCGACTGCGCGCGCACAGGCCCTGCTGCCGACCGACCAGCTCGACCGGATCGTTGCGCTCGCCGAAGACGATGTGATCCTGCAGAGCGAACTCGACAGCGCGGTGGGCAATATTCTGGCCCAGTACCGGACCAATCCGCAGCAGCTGCCGCCGCGCGCCGAACTCGAGCGCCAAGTCCTGGAACGCCTGATCCTGCTGCGCCTGCAGGTACAGCGCGCCGAGAGCACCGGCATCCGCATCACCGACTCCGACATCGACCAAGCCATGCAGCGCGTCGCTGACAGCAACAAAATCGACGTGCGCACGCTGCGCGCCTCGCTCGAGCGCGAAGGCATCAACTATGACACCTATCGCAAGTCGATCCGCGAACAGCTGCTGGTTGCGCGCCTGCGCCAGCGCGTCGTGCAGAACCAGGTCAACGTCACCGACGGCGAGATCGATATCCTGCTGGCCAGCAACAGCCTCAAGGCCGGCGAAGTGCACCTGGCGCACATTCTGATCACGCTGCCCGAGGGCGCCAGCGCCGACCAGATCCAGAAGGCGCACGACAAGGCCGAAGACGTCAAGAAACAGATCGAAGGCGGCATGGATTTCACGACCGCGGCAATCCGCTTTTCCAATGCGCCTGACGCGCTCGAAGGCGGCGACCTCGGCTGGCGGCGTTTCGACGAGGTGCCCGAGGCGTTTGCCAACCTGGCCGAAGGCATGCAGGCCGGGCAGGTCTCGCAGGTGCTGCGCGGACCCAGCGGCTTCCACATCGTCAAGTTGATCGAGAAGCGCGCCACCGGCCGCCAGGTGGTGACCGAGTATCACGCCCGCCACATCGAGATCGCCGTCAACGAACTGGTGCAGAGCGACGAGGCGCAGAAGACCGTGCGTGAAATCCGCCAGCGCATCGTCGACGGCCATGAGGACTTTGCCAAGCTCGCGAAGCAATACTCGAAGGATTCGACCACCGCCGGTGCCGGCGGCGACATGGGCTGGTTTCCGATCGACCAGTACGGGAGCAAGGTGGCCGAGACGCTGGCGGCGATGAAGGAAAACGACATCTCGCAGCCGTTCCAGACCGACGTCGGCTGGCACATCATGCAGATGCTCGGCTCGCGCCAGAACGACCGCACCGACGAAGCCAAGCGCGAACAGGCACGCGAGGTGCTGCGCACGCGCAAGGCCGAAGATGAATACGAAAACTTCCTGCGCCAGGTCCGCTCCGAAGCGTACGCCTGCGCGATCAACGTCAGCATGTCCTCGGCGAGTCTGCCGCAGTGCGGCGCCGCGGGCATGGTCGGCGACAAGAAGGCGAGCGCGCCGTAGCGAAGCTACAGGCGATCAGTACAGCACAGTCGATCGGCGGCGGACTCAAGGAGCGTCGCAGTTCGCGTCCCCGGCACCTGAAACCGGGCGCGGCGCGCAGTCGCTGTGATATGGTCGGCGCGCTTCCTACAGGCTGACGTCGATTGACCATGGTGACGACCACAGCGTTGCCGCGCATCGCGGTTACGGCCGGCGAGCCGGCGGGCATCGGTCCCGAACTGGTCGCCGCGCTTGCCGCGACGGATCTCGCCGCCGACCTGATTGCGATCGGCAACGCCGACCGCATCGCCCGCGCTGCGCAGCAGCGAGGCATCGCGCTGCAGATCGAAGCCTTCGACGGCACGTCAAGCGCGGCGCGCGCAGCCGGCCACTTGCGCTGCATCGACATCGCGCTCACCGCGCCGGTCAGCGACGGCCAGCTCGACATCCGCAATGCGCAGCACGTCGTCGCGATGCTCACACGCGCCGCCGACGGTTGCCTGCGCGGCGAGTTCGATGCAGTGGTCACGGCGCCGGTGCAGAAGAGCATCATCGCCGACGCCGGCATTGCGTTCACCGGTCATACCGAATTCTTCGCGCAGCGTTCCGGCAGCAATGTCGTGATGCTGTTGACGACACCGGGCGGCGGTCGCCTCGACGGGGATCTGCGTGTTGCGCTCGCAACGACGCACCTGCCGCTGTCGGCCGTGCCGGCTGCGATCACGCGAGCCGGCCTCGTGCGTACGCTGCATGTTCTCTGCGACGACCTGATCGGCCGTTTCGGCATTGCCGCACCGCGCGTCGCGGTGCTCGGCCTGAATCCTCACGCAGGCGAGAACGGCCATCTCGGCCACGAGGAAATCGACACGATCATTCCGGCGATCGAGCAGCTGCGCGCGGCCGGCTTCGACATCGCCGGCCCGCTGCCGGCCGATACCGCTTTCCTGCCGTCGCAGCTGGTCCGCTTCGACGCGGTGCTGGCGATGTACCACGATCAGGGCTTGCCGGTGCTCAAGCACGCCGGCTTTGGCCATGGCGTCAACGTCACGCTCGGCCTGCCGTTCATCCGCACCTCGGTAGACCACGGTACGGCGCTCGACCTCGCCGGTACCGGCAAGGCCGATGCGACGAGCATGATCGCCGCGGCGCAGCTCGCGCTCGAACTTGCCGCGCGCGCGCTTACCAAGAGCATTTGAACGCGGATTAAGCGGATGAAAACCTGTGAACGCGGATCAACGCGGATAAAGGCAGGAAATTAGAGGCAGGCGCGCGCACTCGGAGTGAGTACGAATAGCAACCTTCTCATTCGCTCTGGTCCGTTTTCATCCGCTTCCATCCGCGTAATCCGCGTTCAAGAATTTCTCTTGCTCACGACAAGTCGCGACAAGGCTTGGCGAGGATCGGCATCGGCGCGACCGTGCGCGCAAAGCCCGGCACGCGTTCGAAGATCAGCGCGACGGCGAACAGCACCAGCAGGCAGCCGCCGGCGCTGGCCCACGTGATCGGCTCGCCGATGAACAGCGCACCCCACATCTGCGCGAAAATCGGCACGAGGAACGTCACGGTGACGGCACGTTCGCTGCCGGCTTCCTGGATCAGGCGATAAAACAGCGCGTAGGCGATGCCGGTGCAAACAACGCCGAGTGCGAGCAGCGCCAGCAGCACGCCGGTCGGTGGCATCTGCGCCGGTATCGAATAGACACCCCACGGCAGCAGCGGCAGCGAGGCACCGATCATGCTGCCGGCAGCGACCACCAGTGGATCGGCGCCGGCGAAACGCGCCTTGACCATGCGCGCATTGAATGCGTAGAGCACCGAGGCGGCGAGCGTGCCGGCGAACGCGGCGACGGTCAGCCAGTTCAGTTCCACGTCGCCGAAGCGCGCCAGTGTCACGACACCGAGCACGCCGACGACCACGCCGGCGAGTTTCGATGTCGACGGCCGCGCGCCACTCGCCCAACCGATCAGCACGGTGAACAGCGGCACCGTTGCGTTGAGCACGGCCGAATAGCCAGCCGGCAGATAATGCGCGGCAAACGCGAAAAAGATGAATGGCAGTCCGGCACCGATGATGCCGACTGTGAAATAGTCGCGCCAGCGGCGGCGCCAGTCGAGCGGGCGCCTCGTCACTGCGAGTATTGTCGCCAGGACCAGCGCGGCGAGCACGAGACGGCCGGTAGCCGTCACGCCGGAGCCCACCACCGGCACGATGATGCGTTGGAACAGGAATGACGAGCCCCAGATCATGCCGAGCAGGATGAGATAGACGATCGTTCTGGGATTCATGGCGGTTGCCTGAGGCGCGAATAGGGGCGAAAAGCCTGCCGATTGGCGGCGGCCGACGGGACTCGTGCTCGACGTTGCGCAGATAGGCAACGTGTGCCGGCACCGCCCTCTGATTTCAAGAACGAATAATAGTGCTGGCTTACGCCAGAAAAAATCGCTATTTTCTCGCTTCAATTGTGAATTGAATTCACAGCTTATGAATCCCTGGCACCGCCTGCCGCCGCTGCGTTCGTTTCGTGTCCTGGAAGCTGCCGCGCGCCACCAGAACTATACGCGCGCGGCCGACGAGCTGCATTTGACCCACAGCGCGGTCAGCCACCAGATCCACGCGCTTGAAGCATCGCTCGGCGTGCGCCTGTTCGAGCGCTCGGGTCGGCAGATGTGTGCGACCGACGTTGGTCGGCAACTGGCCCAGGATGTGCGCGCCACGCTCGATGGGCTGGCCGTTGCCGTCGAACGCGTGCGCGGCGCGGAAAGCGCGAATTCGATCACCGTCAGCGTACTGCCGTCGTTCGCGGCCGCCTGGCTGGTCGCGCGCCTCGGCGGATTCCTCGAACGCCACCCGCAGGTCGAGCTGCGCCTGGAGAGCACGACCGCGCTGGCCGACTTCCGCAACGACGGCGTCGACGTCGCGATCCGCTACGGCAGCGGCAACTGGGAAGATCTCGAATGCGTCAAGCTGTTCGACGACGAGGTATTTCCGACGCTGAGTCCGAAACTGCGCCGCAGCGAGCGCATCCGCACACCGACCGATCTCGCACGCGTGCCGCTGCTGCGCATCCGCAATCAGTCCTGGGCGCCGTGGTTCGCTGCCGCCGGCGTCAATCAGACCGAACCGCGGCGCGGACCGGTGTTCAACGATTCCGAACTCGCACTGCAAGCCGCGATCCAGGGCCAGGGCGTGGTTCTCGCGCGCGGCTCGCTGGCCGCGGCGAAACTTCGCGCCGGCGTGCTGGTCGCGCCGTTCAAGCAGCGCATCGCGTCGCCGCAAACCTGCTATCTGGTCTACCCGCCACAGCACGCGCGCAAACCGTCGGTGCAGCTGTTCCGCGACTGGCTGCTGGAAGAGCTCAGCGCCACCTCGCCGGTGCGCCCCGAAAAAACGAAATGAGCACGCAACCCCGTCCGCACGCGTCGCACATTCCACGCAAGCGCTTCGGCCAGCATTTCCTCCACGACCAGGGCATCCTGCGTCGCATCGTCGAGGCGATTGCGCCACAGCCAACGGATCGGATCATCGAAATCGGCCCGGGTGAAGGCGCGCTGACGCTGCCGCTGCTGCGCGCGGCGGGACACCTGACCGCTATCGAGCTCGATCGCGACCTGATCGTTTCACTCGGCGAGCGCGCACGCGGAATCGGCGATCTGGCCATCATCAGCGCGGACGTGCTGACGGTGGATTTCGCTAGCCTCTCCAGGCCATCCATGGCCTCCGGGGCACTTGGGCTCCTGCGCATCGTCGGCAACCTGCCCTACAACATTTCCACTCCTATACTTTTTCACTGCCTCGACCACGCCGCGGCTATCCGCGACATGCACTTCATGCTGCAGAAGGAAGTCGTCGAGCGCATGGCGGCACCGCCCGGCAGCAAGACCTACGGGCGGCTGTCGGTGATGCTGCAGCTGCGCTGCACCGTCGAGCCGCTGTTCAGGGTGCCGCCCGGCGCGTTCCGTCCTCCGCCGAAGGTCGATTCGGCGATCGTGCGCCTGACGCCACTGCCGGCACACGCACTGCCCGATGCCGATGCGGAGTTGATCGATCGCGTGGTGCGTGCCGCGTTTGGCCAGCGCCGCAAGACGCTGGGCAACGCGCTGCGCGACGTCGCCACGAGTGCACAGATCAACGCTGCCGGCATCGATCCGCGCTCACGTGCCGAGCAGCTTGCGCCGGCCGCGTTTGTCGCGCTCGCCCGGACCATTGCGGCGACGCGGGCGGAGCCGCTTGCGTAGCGGCACCCCGAGATTGGTCGCCACGCGGCGTGCACAGCCGACTACCGTCACAGCAAGGTGGTGCAACTGGATCAGATTGGGGTCCGCTGGCTCTACGCGGATGACGGCACGTGGCGCACGGGTTGCGGGAACCGGTTGATCCCGCGAGAATCGGCGCATGGCCGACAAGAACCCCTACCTGATCAGCGTCGCCGTGATGACCCGCTACGTCGCGGAGCAGTCGCAGCCCGCTGCGGATCGCTATGTGTTCGCCTACACGATCCGCATTGCCAACACCGGAACTGTCGCGGCGCGTCTGATCTCGCGCCACTGGCTGATCACCGATGCCAACGGCAAGGTCGAGGAAGTGCGCGGCGATGGTGTCGTCGGCGAGCAGCCCTGGCTGCGGCCCGGCGAGGATTTCCACTACACGTCGGGTGCCGTGCTCGAAACCCCGGTCGGCACGATGCGCGGCAGCTACCACATGCTGGCCGACGACGGACGCCACTTCGACGCGACGATCGCCCAGTTCACGCTGTCGGTGCCGCGGACAGTGCATTGATGGGCCGGCTGCGGATGGATCGTGAATTGTTTTCCCGGCGCCAGCGCTCACCGGCCGGGCGTGCCAGGCTGGCGGCGCGCACGTCCAGGCGGGCTGGCGCCAGGTCGCGAACCGCTGGCGAGGAAAAACCCTGATGGCGACCTACGCCATCGGTGACCTGCAGGGCTGCTACGACGAATTCAGCCGCCTGCTGGAAAAGCTCAGGTTCGACCCGGCCAGCGACACGCTCTGGCTGTGCGGCGATCTGGTCAACCGCGGCGGCCAGTCGCTGCAGGTGCTGCGCCTGGTGCGCTCACTCGGCGAACGCGCGATCAGCGTGCTCGGCAACCACGACCTGTCGCTGCTGGCGATTGCCGAACGCGACGAGGCCGACCAGGCGAAGGTGAACCCGGAATTGCGCGAGGTGCTGTTCGCCGCCGATCGCAGCGAGGTGCTCGACTGGCTGCGCGCGCGGCCATTGCTGCATGTCGATCGCGCGCTGAATTTCATGCTGGTTCATGCCGGACTCGCGCCGCGCTGGAACGTCGAAGCCGCCGAACGCGCGGCGCGCGAAATCGAGCAACGCCTGCGCGGCGACGGCGCACGGCGCCTGCTCAAGGCAATGTTCGGCAACAAACCGGACCTGTGGTCGTCGCGCCTGCAGGGCATCGATCGGCTGCGCGCAGCGATCAATGTGCTCACGCGCCTGCGCTTCTGCGACGTGCGCGGGCGCATCGCCTACAACGAAAAAGGTGCGCCCGGCACGCAGAAGCCGGGCCTGTATCCGTGGTTCGAGGTGCCCGGCCAGAAACTGCGCGACATCCGCGTCGTCTGCGGGCACTGGTCCACCCTCGGGCGCTTCCAGGGCATGGGCGTCTACGCGATCGACGGCGGCTGCGTCTGGGGCGGCGAACTCATCGCGCTGCGCCTCGACGGCGACGAACCGCAGTTCATCGCGATCAAGTCGACGCGGACGAAGCCGCTCGGGAAAGGTGAAGAGTGAGGAGTGAGGAAAGCGTCGACGGCCGGGAGCTGTACCTTCACTGTTGTGCCTTCCTACATTGTTGCTTCATTTGTTCGCTCACTTCCGGGCACGCGCAGGACCCCGAATGACGAGCAAGGCGACAGTACACACTGCCCAACCCTTCAACTCGTAACCCCTAGCCCCTAGCCCCTAGCCCCTAACCCCTA
>DASXKR010000034.1:0-39633 GCA_036496665.1 Rudaea sp.
CATCCGAGCATCCAGGCCACGTCGCGCAGAAACGCAGCTGGGAAGTCATGTCGGCAGTCGAGCAGAACGCGCTGGTCGAAGCAGCCAAGAACAACGGCGTGTTCAAGCTCAAGGACGACAAGACCGGCAAGGACCTGGATCTGCAATTCATCGATACACATCAGCCGATCCGCCAGCTCGACGACAACGGCCATTTCTTTGCCTGCACCGACTTCCGCGCTGCCGGCACCAAGGACCAGATCTACGACATCGATTTCTGGATCAGCGAGAAGGACGGCAAGATGAGCGTCGACCAGGTCAAGGTGCACAAGGTGCCGGAGCTGAAGAACGGCCAATGGGTGCAGATCGAGCGCTACAGTTGGAAGGACCTGGGCAACTCGCACGTCGTGCCATAAGCTGCACAGTCCCGCGGCGCAAATGTCCACCTGTGCGCATTGAGGTTCCCTTGCGATGCCTCATGCCAGAGGCGGCAGCCTTTCGCTGCTGCTGAGTGACGACACCAAGCAGGTCCCTGGGAGAGGGTTGGGGTGAGTGTCGGGATGGGACACTCCGACCTGTTCCCTCTGTTTTTTTTCGCTACCCATCGAACGACGCCGCCGGGCTTGACGTTGAAGCTGATCGTGCGGTTGGAGTCGCGGTGGGCTTGTATGTTCCGCGCGCGATCCAGATCTGATTGCAGCCGAGATAATTGCCCAGTGCCAACTGCAGGTCGGTGTAGGCGTTTGTCCATGATGTGGCGTTGTTGCTGCCGGTCGCTGCGCCATTCACGTAGCAGGTATCCGCATTGGCCAGGGTAGAACCACACGCGAGCATTGTGAGCAGCGCGATGCGTGCCGGCAACGTACCTTTCATGTTCCCCTCCAACGCCGCATGCAGAAAGCGCCCGGAATGGAATGCGTGCTTGGGGTTCATTTGTTGACGCCGAGAAAATGAACCTGACCCCTTTTTTCTCCTTTTTTCTCTTTTTTCTGCGCCTTGAGCTTCCCGGCGTTCCGATGCACTTGGTGCAACGGGGCCTCAATCGCGCCGCTGTGTTCATCGACGATGAGGATCGAACGCGCTACCTCGAACTGCGGGCGTTGATGTTCGGAGGGCTTGGCATCGAAGTCCACGCGTACGTGCTGATGACGAACCATGTCCACCTGCTGATCAGCTGGCTTGGTTTCACGCGCGATGTGTCGCCTCGGGCAGCAGTATGTTCCCGCGTTCAACCGCAAGCACCGGCGTTCTGGCACGTTGTGGGAAGGACGGTTCAAGTCCTGCCTTGTGGACAGCGACGCTACCTGCTCTCAGTCTACCGCTACATCGAACTGAATCCGGTGCGCGCGGCGATGGTGGCCGACCCCGAAGCGTTCGCCTAGTCCAGCGTACATGGCAACTTGGGCACGCGCATGGATTGCCTATCACACCGCACGCGTCCTTTTCGGGATTCGTGTCGTGCGTTGGCGGCAAGTCGGCATATCGCGAATGGCTTTCCTCCGGCGTCTCGACGGATGAACTTTCGAGGGTCCGTGAGCATCTGCGGCAAGAGCGGGCCCTGGGTGGTCTGCGGTTCCAACGCATGGTCGCCGAAACGCTTGGACGCCCTGTTCATTGCCGGCACGGGGTCGGCCGCGTCACGAGTATGCGGAGCAAGGCGATGGCTCTCTGCGTGGCGATGGATGATTCAAACGGATATTTCCTGTTCCCCCTTTAACAGCCGGCCCCTTTATATAACAGCGATCGAGGCTCAACAGCCCAACAAAACGGGCGCCGCAGCGCCCGTTTTTTTTCGCACCACCTTCCCGCCAATGCCGATCGGCTCTGCGACCTCGCTGTCGGCATGTCACTTCAGCGTATCAGGCCTGGTCCTTGTCAGTCTGGAGACATTCGCCGACAACATCCTTGTCACTGAAATCCGTTATTGAAGATTTTGTCGCCGATGATGACCGCAGTGTCACTCATGGCCGAACCTGAGGCATTGGAGTAAACCACGCGCACTTGCAACTGCGGGGTTGGCGGCGGCGGCCAGATGAATGCAAGCGTCGAGGTCGCGCCGTTCAGGTCGTGCCAGGTTACGCCGTTGTCTTGCGAAAGTTGCCACGTCGCCGCCGGGACCGGCGCCCCGGACGCCGTACCGGTAAGCGTGATTGTGTCCCCCGGCTGCACGGCCGAAGCGGAACTCGGCGAGCTCGTTATCTGGGGCGCCACCGTGACGCCCAGCGTCGCCGAGTGAGTGGTCCGCGAACCTGCCGTGTTCGTGAATATCGCCCGGTACCCCCTCCCGCTCAATCCGAGCGTCACGCCGTTCACGTTGTAGGTCGTGCTCGTAGCGCCGCCGATGTCGTTCCAGGCAGCGCCCGAATCTGTCGAGAGCTGCCATTGCACCGTTGGTGCCGGCGTGCCGGACGCCGCTGCGGTGAACGACGTGTTCGCACCGGCACCGACCAGCACCGATACCGGCTGCTGCGTGATGACGGGCTGATTGAGCCAGGGCTCCGCCACGGTGGGACTGTTTTTGGAGATCGGAGGGACTGGACTACCCTGCGACGGCAACGACACATTCCACCACCGGCTCTGACCGTCGTCCGTATACGTTTGCGACTGGAACTGGATCGAATCGCTGTAGTAGCAGCCGACGTCGGCCGGCGGATGCTGATCTGTCGCCGGATTCCATGTTGGACAGGTGTATCCCGGGTTTATCCCCGTAACGTGATAGACGTCGAACGGATAGTCCTGCACAGGAGGAATGCAAATATCCTCATGGGAACAGTCCCCAAACATGCCTACGTGACCGCCATCACTGCCGTCGGCGGGATTCGAGAAGGAGTCGTAGCCAATCGTGGAGAACATGATGCAGTCGTTGCCGTCGGTTCCGTTCACGCACTCGAGGCTGGAGCTCAAGTTGATCGTCGTATCATCAAGGACGGTCTCCACCGTGCGAATCGCGGCGAGAAAGCCGCCCAGGTTGTTGCGCTGACCGGAGGAAGGATCGACCACCATGATGTTGTCGCCTGCCTTGAACTCCGTGAGCCAGTGCGTTCCGGACCCTGCCAGTTGGAATGCATTGTGGTTGCTGCCGGTTGGATATGCCACGATCCCGACCGGCCCGCTGGCACGCTTGCCGGACAGGATATTGAGGAAGTTCGCGGTACCGACCGTCGGCGGCACGCGCCATGCCGTCCACAGATTGCCGTCGATCGAGCGGTAGCGAATGCTCGGCGTGTACGTCGCGGAGCCGCTGGTGGGCGCGTTGTTGCAAGATCCCGAGGGGTTGCCAGGATTGACCGTACCGACGTATTCGATCGCGAACATGCCCGCGGCCGGAATCACGGACTGGCATTCGCGCTGGACCGGGTACGGCGTGGCCCAGCCGTACGAAGGCACCTTGGAGCACGTCGCCGGATCGTTCTGACACACGTCGTTCAGCTGTTGCGGCCAGAGCACTTTGCTCTGCACGACGTCTCCGGCCATTGGAATACCAACGGCGGACGTAAGAAGGCAAATGCCGCCGACCGATGCGCCTGAGTTAGGATCGATCGTACAATCGGAATATTGCCCAGGGCCCGTCCCACCGTGTCCGACGAATATCGGGTTCCATCCTGCAAGATCGCCCTTCACCGTAATGTCGTAGTTCACCTGCCAGTCCACATAACTTCCGATCCCGCCGTCACCGTCCGCGTTACTGCCTCTGACGATCAGCATCGTTCCGAAGTGGTACTTGGGGTTCGGTATGGTATTCGTGCCAGGGTCAAGCCACTGGTCGGCGAACCAGTCGAGACACGGGTAGTTCGCTTTGTCCTGCGGGTTCAGCGCAGGATCGTCTTGCGAATGAGCCGCCGGGTTGCAGGCAAAATCAAAGCCGGTGCCATAATCGGGGCTGTCCGCAGCGATGATCGCCGTTGCCACTTCGGAATCTGACGGATGTATTCCCGTGGCGTCACTATGGATATAGAGCGGGAGTGTCGTCGTATGCTGTTGGCCGCCCGCATCATTGAAGGTGATGTAAAAGCTGCCGCTCACCGAATAAAAGCCGCTTGACGCGTGAACATTATAGCCGCCGTCCGACCCCGGTACGCCATAGGAGATTTGTGAAGTCGGCCAGTTCGCTCCGAGCCGCGGAGCTCCCGGCCCGGTATCGCGCGAGAACGACCAGTCGAGCATCGATGGGTCCCTGATCGTATTGGCCGGGGGCGGGTCCGGGCCAATGGTCCCCGCCAGATTGCCGCCGAGCGTCTGCGTCGTGTAGGTATAGTCGGCCGTGAACGGCGCGCCGGAATTGAAGTGTTTCAAGGTGAACGTGGCGTCCGCTACGGGAGGCGAATCGGGGCCCTGCTTGGCGAGCATGCGGCAGTCGGGATCGTTGCCGCTAGCTGCTATGTTGTACTGCGTGTGCAACGTCATCGCCACGAAGTCGTTCACCAGCTCGGCAAACCCGACCGGGTCGTTCAGCGCTGCCGCGAGATCGGGAGTATCGTTGAACACCTTGTTCTGGTTGTCGTTGAGCTCGGTATTGTTCGCCACGGCGTCGGAAACCGTCCAAACCGAATTGACCAGAGCGATGAACACGCCCGCATGCGACATCCCGCCCTCGCCCGAAGCCAGGATGTTTCCAAGTTCGACCGTCTTGATGAGTCCTTCTGCCAACTCGCCCCCGGACATGCTGCCGAGTGCGCTTTCGATGTTGGCCAGGATCGTGGATAGGGCTGAGTCCGTACCCCGTACCCCGAAGACCTGCGTCTGCCCGATCGCATTGAGGAACGTCAGCGCCTGCGTCATTTGCTCGACGGCATAGGCGGACTCGGCGGTCCCGAGAGGGTAGTTCTGGATGTCGCCGGCTGCGCCGTCGTTTGTCGTCCCGCGTGGCCCCCAGAAACTCGTCTCGGCCTCATTCAACAAATCCTTGGCGCTCGGAACGTAAGGGTCGTTGCGCCACGGCAGACCGATGAGTCCGAAGACCAGTTGCACGACGTTGTTCGAGAGGGTCGAGATAAAGGCCGACGAATTTTGATAGGCATTCCACCGATTGACCGCGTCGATCGCCATCCACTGGCGCCCGTACTTGACCACGCCTTGGAATGCCGTCACCCAGGCGGCTTCGTCGCCGGTTGCCGTCCCGGCATGCACATCGTTGATCGCCTTGACCAGCGTGGCGAACATCAACGCCCGCGTGATGTTGCGCGGTGCGGCGTTCGGCCCATACATGGCTGCGACCTGTGCGTCGACCTGCGTCTCGAGCGAACCCCAGGCGACATCTGCGTTTCCAGGGACCTGACCACCGGAGCCTCCCGGCAGCAGCGAATAGCAGGAGCCAGTCGTCCATAACGGGGAATTCGGCGAGCTGATGAGCGGCGCACGCGGGACCGTACCCGGTTTGTCGGCTGCGACCACGCGCACCAACTCGTGCGGCGGTGTTGCAGAATCGGCCATGCCCAATGGGATGAAATTGCCCGCAATGATCAGCGCAAGAAGTGCCTTGCGCGCAACGCGCGCAGTCTGACGGCCAGACATGCGAAGTCCCGATGAAGTCATGCTCGCTCTCCAGATGTTTTGAAGCCTCGGATTTCTGCGATTGTCAGTACCCCTCTCCGCACGCGAGGTCAAGCATTCGCGGATGAATTAATCATCACCAAATCATCACGCGGGCAAAGTCCTTGAGTTTCAAGGGGAATCTTTGGGCTGCTATACTGACCTCGGAGGGGATTCCTCATGCAGCCCAGTCAGGAAAGGAACCCGCTATTTACCCGCTTCGGCGCGTACGAGGCCGACTTCCGGCGTCGGGAACTGCGCACGGCCGGTTCGTGCCTGCGACTGCAGGAAAAACCGCTGGCGGCACTGGCGCTGCTGATCGAAAAACACGGCGAGATCGTCACCCACGACGAATTCCGCCGGCGTCTGTGGCCGGGCAACGTCATCGTCGAATTCGACAGAAACCTCGCCACGGTGGTGAACAGGCTGCGCAACGCGCTGCACGACACGGCCGCCGAACCGAAGTACATCGAGACGATTCCGCGCGTAGGCTACCGCTTCATCGCGCCGGTGGAGCACGTCTACGAGGAGCTGGCGGCAGGCGAAGCGGTGGCCCGTGCCGAACAGGTTCCGATGCATCCGTCGCAGCTCGCGCTAACGCGCCGACCAAGCCATCGGTTACGCTGGGTGTTCGCCGGTGGCGTCGTACTCGTGGCGGCGGCCATGGGCGTGCGCCTGACACTCGCCCCGCCTGACGCGGGCAGTTCGAGGCCGCTCACGTGGAAGGATTCCGTCGTCGTCGGCGACTTCGCCAACAGCACCGGCGATGTCGTGTTCGACGGCACGCTTCGCCAGGGCTTGTTGTCGCAGCTGGAACGTTCGCCGTATCTGAACCTGGTCTCCGACTCGCGCATCGCGCAGACGCTTGCGCTGATGGCGCGGCCGCGAGACACGACCCTCGCACCGACTCTCGCGCGCGAAATCTGCCAACGCATCGGAAGTGCGGCGGCGATTGAAGGATCGATCTCGGCCATCGGTCGTCAGTACGTGGTGAACTTGTCGGCCTCGAACTGCAAGACCGGCGACGTGCTCGCGCGCGAACAAGCCACCGCGGGGGAGAAAGAGAAAGTGCTTGGCGCGCTCGGCGACGCCGCCGCGCACCTGCGCGAGCGCCTCGGCGAATCGTTGCCCGCGCTGCCCGTCAACGAAGCGCCGCCGGAGAACGTCACGACGACCTCGCTCGAGGCGCTGCAGGCCTACAGCATCGGCTATCGCCATCTGCTGGTGGACAACGAATCGGTGCCTGCCACACCGTTCTTCGTGCGTGCGATCGCTCTCGATCCGACCTTCGCCATGGCGTACGCGCGGCTGGGGCGTTGCTATGACTCGGAAGACGAGCCGGGAAAGGCCGCCGAATATTTCGCCAAGGCGCACGCACTGCGCCAGCACGCCAGCGAGCGCGAACAGTTCTACATCGATTCGTACTACGAGTTCGTCAGCACGGGCCGGCTCGAGGCGGCGGCGCAGAATCTCGAATTGTGGGCGCAGACGTATCCGAACGATCCGGCGCCGCTCGCTGCGCTCGGCAATCTGTACACCACGCTCGGGCAGTTCGAAAAAGCGCTCGATTGGCGACGGCGCGCGCTGCAGGTGGACCCGAGCATCGGCCTGAATTACGGCAACCTGGCGCAGAACCTCGTACAAGTGGAGCGTTTCGAGGAAGCGCGACAGATCGGCCGGCTCGCACAGGATCGGCATTTTGATTCGATATCGTTGCGCTGGTGGCTGCGTTGGGGCGAATTCCTCGACGGCAAACCCGACGATCGCGCCGGCATCGTCGGTCCGTTGCTCGATCGTCCGCTGGCGCAGGAGTGGGTGCTGATGCAGGATGCGGCATTCGCGGCCTGGGCGGGTCGCCTGGCGCTGGCACGCGACGACACGCAAGCGTCGGTTGACGGCTATGCGCGCATTGGGCTCAAGGAGAACGTGGCTACGCGCGAAATCGAAGGCGCCTTACGCGATGCGCTGGCCGGCAATTCCGACATTGCACGTCGCTGGGCGCGGTCCGCGATGGCTCACTTCGACAGCGACCAGGTGCGCGCCGACGTGGCGATCGTGTTCGCGCTGACCGGAGATGCCGCGAACGCGTTGGCCCTGGTGGAGGCGATTGCCGGTCGGTCGCCCGAGGCGACGGTGGTAAAAGGAAACTACCTGCCTGTCGTGCGCGCGGCCCTCGCCTTGCATGCCGGCGATCCGTCGTCGGCAGTCGGCGCGCTTGCCCCGGCGCTGCCCTACGGAGCCGGATGGCTGGGCCTTCCGCTGCTGCCGATATACCTGCGCGGGCAAGCCTATCTCGCGTTGAAAGACGGTGCGAAAGCCGCGGCCGAATTCGACAGGCTTCGCGGCGGAAACTGCGTGACCGGATTCAATTTCCCCTGTGCGTTGGCCGCACTGCAGCTCGCACGTGCGCATGCGATCGAGGGCGACGTCGAAACATCGCGCGCCGACTACGAGCGCTTCATCGCCCAATGGAAGGATGCCGATGCGGACGTGCCTTTGCTGCAGGCCGCGCGCGACGAGTACGGCAAGCTGGCCGGTCGCGTCGCCAAGTCCGATTCGAGATAGGTTGCTCGGCACGGCGTCCTGAGTTTGCGCAATCGGTCACGCGGTTCTGCACGCTCCAGTTGCGAGCAGCGTCCATCTGCGCGGTCCTTCTTTGCCCGTCTTTCCGCCGACTGCGCGCGCCGGCGCGCGCACGAACGTTCACTTTCTTTCAGCTCTCGTGTTCTCCATGCTCAAATGTTCGCTTTGCGAACAGCACAAATGAAAACGGGCGCCGCAGCGCCCGTTCTTCTTGTTGCATTGTATAAAATGGATCAGGCAGCTTTCTGCCACTGGCCGAGCGCGGCGAGGCCGTTTTCCTTCGCGCGCAGCGAGACGATCTTCTGCGCTTCGCCGAAATTCGCCTGCATGTCCTTGGCCCACAGCTTCAGCGCGGCCGACTGCATGGCGCGGCCGTACGAGAACGACAGCGGCCACGGGTGCGGGCCGATCTGGTTCATCGCATTCAGATGCGCGGTGGCCTGCTCGTCGGTCTGGCCGCCGGAGAGGAACACGATGCCCGGAAGCGCGGCCGGAACTGTCGCCTTCAGGCAACGCACGGTCGCTTCGGCAACCTCGTCGGCGTTGGCCTGTTCCGGGCAGTTCTTGCCGGAAATGACCATGCTGGCCTTCAGGATCGTGCCTTCGAGCATGACGTTGTGCTCATACAGCGAGCCGAACAGCGAACGCAGCGTTGCCTCGGTCACGTCGTAGCAGACCTCGATGTCGTGCTCGCCATCCATCAGTATCTCCGGTTCGACCATCGGCACGATGCCGGCTTCCTGGCAGAGCGCGGCGTAGCGCGCCAGGGCGTGGCAATTGGCTTCGATGCAGGTGCCGCTCGGCGCGTCGTCGGCGATCGTGATGACCGCGCGCCACTTGGCGAACTTCGCGCCAAGGCGCGCATATTCGTTGAGGCGCTCGCGCAAGCCGTCGAGCCCTTCGGTCACGACTTCGCCTGGAAAACCGGCCAGGGGCATCGGGCCCTTGTCGACCTTGATGCCGGGCAGGATGCCGTTGTCAAGCATCACCTTCGTGAACGGTACCTTCGCCTTGGTCGCTTGACGGATCGTTTCGTCATACAGGATCGCGCCGGAAATGTGCTCGGACAGTTTCGGTGCAGTCAGCAGCATTTCGCGATACGCGCGACGATTTTCCTCGCTGCTTTCTACGCCGACCGCGTCGAAACGCTTCTTGATCGTCGCGTTGGACTCATCGATCGCGATGATGCCCTTGCCAGGCGCAACCATCGCCTGCGCGATCTGCTCGAGCTGCTCGATACTCATGACGAAACTCCGCTGTTTTCAATGTGCATAGGCGGCCGACCCGGGCCGCTGGGGGCGCGGATTATAGCGCCAGAACGGCGCGAAAGTCCCCGATCTCTCCACTGTCCGGCCTACTTCGCCGGCGCCGGAAAGTCGGCCAGATTGCACGGATCGATGACGCGTTTGCGTTCAGCACGGTCGCTCGGAGCCGTCGACTCGGCACCCGGCGCGTTGAACGGCACCACGACGTAGGTGAAAACCGGATCCTTGGCAGCATTGTCCCTGGTCGGCGCAAAACGCATGCCTTTCACCACGTTGGCCGCAACTTTGGCCAGCGGACCGGGAGGGATCGCCTTTTCAAGCTTGACGTGGCTGGTAGTGCCGTTCTTCTCGATCACGTACGAAACTGCAACACATGTGGGCGTGTTCAGGCCCGCGCCCGAATTCGGCGCATTGGCCTGCGCCGATTCGGGCACGAGCAGCCAGTAGTGCGCCAGGCGGTCCGGCGGGATTTTCTGCACCCCGGCGGGAAGCGCGTCTGCGCCCGGCACCTGAGCCTGTGCTGCCGCGGCCGCCGCGAAGCCGAAAGCCAGCAGCACTCTGCGCCTATTTGCAATCGTCATGATGTTTGCTCCTGATGCTGAGTCGGCAGCGCCCGCTCGCTGAGCGCTTGTTCAAGCCTGCTCTTCTTCGGCAACTGCCGGGTCGAAGCCCGGCGGCGACAGACTTGCAGATCTTATAGATCGCCGAGGCCCTCGGCGACACCGCCGGGACCGACGCGCAGCAGCTTCAGCGTGTTCGTGCCGCCGTGCTGGCCGGTATGGTCGCCGTGGGTGAGGATCACGCGGTCGCCGTCGGCGAGACGCTGCATATTATACAAATGCTGGATTGCCGCTTTTGCCGCATGGGCCGGATCGACGCCGTGCGGATCGAAATCGACCGGCGTGACATCGCGGTACAGCATCATGCGCCGGCGCGCACCCTGACGGCGCGACAGTGCGTAGATCGGCACGCTCGAGCGGTAGCGCGACAGCCACTGCGCAGTGCCGCCCGACTCGGTCAGCGCGACGATCGCACGCGTGCCGATCTGGCCGGCGAGGAACATCGCCGCGCGAGCGATCGCCTGGTCCGGGCGGTCGACGACCTTGTCGGCGAGCGCATTGGTGTTCAAATCGTCCTTCGGCTCGAACTGGCGCTCGGCGCCGAGACAGACACGGCGCATCGCCGCGACCGCCTTGTCCGGATGCTTGCCGGCTGCGGTCTCCTGCGACAGCATCACGGCATCGGTGCCGTCGAGCACCGCGTTGGCGACGTCGAGTACTTCGGCGCGCGTCGGGATCGGCGATTCGACCATCGACTGCATCATCTGCGTCGCGGTGATCACGACCTTGTTGCGCGCCAGCGTCTCGCGAATGATCTTTTTCTGGATGCCGGGCAACTCGGCGTCACCGATTTCCACACCGAGATCGCCGCGCGCGACCATGACGGCGTCGGATGCTTCGATGATCTCGGCCAGCGCGACGATCGCCTCGGCGCGCTCGATCTTCGCGACCAGCGCGGCCTTGCCGCCGGCCGCGCGCAGCAGGCTGCGGCTTTCGTTGATGTCGGCCGCGGACTTGGCGAACGAAATAGCAAGGAAGTCAGCGTCGAGCTTCGCGGCCAGACGGATGTCGAGCTTGTCCTTCTCGGCCAGCGCGGTCAGCGACAGGCCGCCGCCGAGGCGGTTGATGCCCTTGCGGTCGGACAGCGCGCCACCGATCAGTACGGTGGTGCGGATCGTCGTGCCGTCGATCGTGTCGACCTTGAGCGAGATCAGGCCGTCGTCGAGCAGCAGCGTATCGCCCGGCTTTACATCTTTATACAAGTTCAGATAGCTGACGCCGACCCGGCCTACGTCGCCGGGAAGCGCCTTGACGTCGCATTCCAGCGCAAACGGCCGGTCCGGTTCGAGCAGCACCGGCGCGGCAGCGAATTTGGCGATGCGGATTTTCGGACCCTGCAGGTCGGCCAGTATGGCCACTTCCTGGCCGAGCGACACGGCGGTCTCGCGTGCTTCGCGCGCGCGGCGCTCATGGTCCTCGGGCGCGCCGTGGGACAGATTCAAGCGGACGACGTCGACGCCTTCGCTGAGAATCTGCCGCAACATGCCGGGCGCGTCGGTCGCCGGCCCCAGCGTGGCAATGATCTTGGTGCGGCGGACTTGCGTTTCCATCGTTGCGGCTCGACTCGTGGTCAATCCGATAAATTAGCACAGCGCGATGAACCCGGCATGCATCCGGGCGCAAGCCGGCAACGCATGCCAGCGCGGCGCGGGCCGCTTGCCCGCGGCGATGTCGCCGATTTCGCCGCCAGGGCAAGTTCGCCGCGGCGTGTCGAACGACTCGGGTGCGTCATCCATGCCCGACTGCGGTGCACGCCGCCAGCTCCCTATCCGTCACGACAGCCCCTGGAGAACGGGCTGCGTATATTGAGAAGGCAGCCTTCGCGCCCATTCACGGCCTTCTCCTTGGCCGTTCGCTCGAGCTCGAATGCTATACTATATCATTACATCCTTGCTGCCTGGCTAAAAATTCCCTCGATGCTTGAGAGACGGGGCGACTGGTCCACCAACTCGATGTGCTACGAGGTTCGAAGGCAAAGGCCGCCGTTCCGCGCGTCTTCGTATTTTTGCGCTCCGCAGCCGTGGGTCATTGCCGGCTTCCTGCTCCTCGCTGGCTGCGCCATCGGTCCGGATTTCGAGAAGCCCCCGGCACCCGACGTCGCCGGCTACTCGGTCAATCCGGCGTCGGCTATCGCCGCGACGCCGCATGTTGTCGGAGGCGACGCACAGAAATTCATCCAGGATGCCGATGTCCCCGGCGACTGGTGGGTGCTGTTTCATTCTCAACACCTCAACGACCTGATCGAGCAATCGCTCAGGAAGAATCCCGATCTCAAGTCGGCACAAGCCGCGCTGACCGTGGCAAACGAAAACATGCTCGCACAACGCGGCGCTTACTATCCAGGCGTCAGCGCAAGTTTCGCGGCGAGCCGCCAGCGGCAACCGGGAACGCTGGCGCCGGTGCCGAGCAACAATGCCGTCCTGTACAACCTGTTCACGCCCCAACTCGGCATCTCGTATGTGCCGGACGTCTTCGGCCTGAACCGGCGCACCGTGGAGTCGCTGCGGGCACAGGCGGATCAGGTACGCTTCCAGATGATCGCCGCCTACACCACGCTGACGTCAAACCTCGTCGTCGCGGCAATTCAGGAGGCGGCGTTGCAGGCGCAGGTCGACGCGACGCACGAACTCGTCGACGTCAACGCGAAAATGGTCGAAATCCTCAAGTACCAGGTCGCGAAAGGTTATGCGGCCGGCCTCGACCTCGCGGCGCAGGAATCGCAACTTGCGCAGATCAATGCCACCTTGCCGCCGCTGCTGAAGCAGCTGGACCAGCAGCACGACCTCATCGCCGTGCTGGGCGGCCGGTTCCCGGCCGAAGCGCCGGCCGAGAAGTTCGACCTCGCCAGCCTGCAACTGCCGGTCGATCTGCCGCTCAGCCTGCCGTCGACGCTGGTTGCGCAGCGTCCCGACGTGCGGCAAGCCGAAGCCAACATGCACGCGGCAAGCGCCTTGATCGGGGTCGCCGAAGCAAACCGCCTGCCGAATATCGAACTGACCGCCAACGCCGGCAACACCGCGCTCGCCATCGGTCAGGTGTTCAACATGGGAACGAGCTTCTGGAGCATCGGCGCCGACCTGACCGCGCCGATTTTCGAAGGCGGCAAGCTGCTGCACCAGCAGCGCGCAGCCGAAGCCGCATACACGCAAGCCGCCGAGCAATACCGAAGCACGGTGCTGGTCGCATTCCAGAATGTCGCCGACGCGCTGGCGGCCCTCGAGCATGACGCCGAAGGGCTGAGGGCGGCAGCGACCGCGGTCGATGCCGCCAAGGTGACGCTCGATCTGTCGCAGCGGCAGGAACGCGCAGGCTACGCAAACACTCTGGCGCTGTTGAATGCCGAGCAGGCCTATCAACAGGCGCGGATCAATCTCGTCCAGGCCCAGGCCAATCGCTATGCCGACACCGCGGCGCTGTTCCAGGCGCTCGGCGGCGGATGGTGGCATCGGCCCGAATTGGCTCAGGAAAAAAGATGAAGACTGACTCGCTCCGACGATTCGTGACGGCCATTCTCACGACGGTAGCGCTGGCGCTGGCCGGCTGTTCGCAGCCGGGGAACGGCGCGCCACAGACCGCGTCGACAGTGCCCAACAACGTGAAGCTGACGGACGCGCAGCGCCAGCACATTCACATCTACGGCGTCGCGCCGTCGAAATTCCACAAAACGACCGTCGCCAACGGCGTGGTCGATTTTGACGACGATCAGGCGACGAGTGTCATCGCGGCATTCTCCGGCCCGGTGACGAAACTGTTCGTCTCGCCGGGCGATCGCGTCAAGAAGGGCGATCCGCTTGCCGAAGTCGTGTCGTCGGATTTCGCGGCCACGATCGACGCGTACCAAAAGAGCATTGCTACTGCCCGCAACAACCGGCACATCGCCGACATCGACAAGGACCTCGTGCAGCACAACGGCGTGTCGCAGCGCGAAGCGCTGCAGGCGGAGACGGACGCGGTCGGCGCGGAAGCCGACCGCAACGCCGCGTTGCAGGCCCTGTTCTCGCTCGGCGTCGATCCGAAGGTGGTCAAGGACATCCAGGCAGGCCGCACGATCACGCGCGCGGAAGGCATAGTCCGCGCGCCCATTGCAGGAACCGTGGCAGAGCGGCTGATCACGGCTGGGCAGCTTCTGCAAGCCGGCACCACACCGTGCTTCACCATCGCCGATCTCTCGCGGGTGTGGGTGATGACTCAGGTGTTTGGCGCCGATCTGGCATCGGTGAAGGTCGGCGATTCGGCCGAGATCGATACCGGCAGCGACGCGACCGGGATGCAGGGAAAAGTGGACAACATCGCCAGCCTGGTCGACCCGACCACGCGCGCGGTGAGCGTGCGCGTGGTCGTGGAGAATCCGCACGGTCTGCTGCGCAAGCAGATGTACGTGCGCGTGCTGATCCGCTCGCATGACGAAAGCGACGCCCTGCTCGTGCCGACGTCGGCGATCCTGCGTGACGACGAAAATCTGCCCTTCGTCTACATCGCGCAGGCGGACGGCAGCTTCGCCCGCGCACACGTCATGCTCGGATACCGGTTCGAAGACCGGTATGAGATCACCGAAGGCCTGAAGCCCGGTGATCAGGTGATGACTGACGGCGGGGTTTTCGTCCAGTTCATGCAGAATCAATGAGCGAGCAACTCTCCTCCAGCGGATCGACGCCGCGCACGGCGTCGGTCCTGAATCGCATCATCGCTTCCTCATTGCGGCAGCCGTTCATCGTTATCCTGATGATGGTGGTGCTGATCGGCGTCGGAGCGCGCTCGCTGAGCCGCCTGCCGGTCGACGCCTATCCGGACCTCTCGCCGCCCAACGTCGAGATCATCACGCAGTGGCCGGGGCACGCAGCCGAGGAGATGGAGCGCCTGATCACCGTGCCCATCGAGATCGAGATGACGGGCACGCCGCAGACGACCGACATTCGTTCGATCTCGCTGTACGGACTGTCCGACGTCATCCTCACGTTCAGGGACGGCACCGACAACTACTTCGCGCGTCAGCAGGTGTTCAACCGCATCACCGAGTTGAGCCTGCCCTCCGGGGTGACGCCGTCCGTGTCACCGATGTCGGCGCCGTCGGGCCTGATCTATCGCTACGTGTTGCAGAGTTCCGACCGCTCGCCGATGGAGTTGAAGACGTTCGCGGACTGGGTGATCGAGCCGCAGTACAAATCGGTGGCCGGCGTCGCCGACGATTCGGGATTCGGCGGCGGCACAATGCAATACCAGGTGCTGCTCGATCCCGCCAGGATCGCCGGCACCGGCCTGTCGGTGGCACAGGTGGAAGCGGCGCTTGCCGCCAACAACAGCAACGCAGGCGGCGGATTTTATTCGCAGGGCGGCCAGTTCTACTACGTGCGTGGCACCGGGCGCATGGTCACATTGGAGGACATCGGCAACGTCGTGCTTGCGGTGAACAATGGAACGCCCGTCCTGGTGAAGGATGTCGGCCGCGTGGTGATTGATATCGCTCCGCGACTCGGCGAGTTCGGCTACGAGAAGCAGGATGATGCGGTTGAAGGCGTCATCCTGCTGCGCACCGGCGAGAAGACCCAGGACGTGCTGAAGGGGGTCGAGGCGAAGACCAGGCAGCTGAACGAAGAGATCCTTCCGAAGGACGTGAAGGTCGTGCCGTTCTACGACCGCACCGATCTGATCGATCTGACCACCGATGTCGTCGTGCAGAACCTGCTGCGCTGCATGCTGCTGGTGGTCGTCGTTCTCATATTCTTTCTGTACAGTTTCCGCGCGGGACTGATCGTCGCGACGACGATTCCGCTGTCCCTCCTGTTTGCGTTCTTCTGCCTGGACATGCAAGGCGCTTCGGCCAATCTGCTCTCGATCGGCGCCATCGACTTCGGCATCATCGTCGACGGCGCCGTGGTCATGGTGGAGAACATCCACCGCCGGATCGCCCTTCGGCGCGACAACGCACTCAACATCATCGAAGTGATCCGTGACGCGGCGGCGGAAGTGGATCGGCCGCTTTTCTTCGCAGTCATGGTGATCGTGGTCAGCTTCCTGCCGATCTACGTGCTGGCTGGACCATCCGGGACACTGTTCAAGCCGATGGCAGATACGATGGTGTTCGCGCTGGTCGGCTCGCTCGCGTTGACGCTGGTGCTTTTGCCGGTGCTTTGCGCGTGGACCATGCGCAAGGGCGTGATCGAACGGCGCAACGCGGCGCTCGAGTCGATCAAATCGGTGTACGTCAAGGGTCTCGATTTCTTCCTCGCGCGACCGTGGGCGGCGGTCATTGCGTCGACCGGCCTGCTCGCGGCCTCGCTGCTGCTGATCCCGGGCACCGGCGCCGAGTTCATGCCGCAACTCGACGAAGGCGCGCTGTGGGTGCGCGCGACCATGCCGTACACGATCTCGTATGACGAGTCCGCGAAGATCGCGCCAAGAGTGCGCGACGTGCTGCGTTCGTTCCCCGAAGTGACGACCGTCGCTTCCGAACTCGGCCGCCCCGACGACGGAACAGACCCGACCGGCTTCTTCAATGCCGAGTTCTATGTCGGCCTCAAACCCTACTCCGCATGGAAAGGATCCTATCGCAACAAGGCCGGCTTGATCGAAGCGGTCGGCAAGAAGCTCGCCGCGTTTCCCGGCATCGTGTTCAACTATACGCAGCCGGCGGAAGATGCCGTCGACGAGGCGGAGACCGGGCTGAAGAGCGCGCTCGCGGTGAAGGTGTTCGGCTCCGACCTGCAAACGCTCGAGCAGAAAGGCAAGGCCATCAAGCAGGTGCTGGGGCACGTGCGCGGCATCACCGACGTCACGCTCGTGCGGGAACTCGGGCAGCCGAGCCTCGACATCGACATCGACCGCGCCAAGATCGCCCGCTACGGCGTCAATGTCGCCGACATCAATGCACTGATCACGACCGCCGTCGGCGGTGACGTTGCCACGCAGGTCGTGCAGGGCGAGAAGCAATTCGACCTCGTCGTGCGTCTCGAACAGCAGTACCGCGACAATCCCGAGGAGATCGGCAACATCCCGGTGTCGACGCCGGGCGGGCAGCAGATTCCGTTGAATGAATTCGCCGACATCAAGGTCGTCAATGGCGCATCGTTCATATACCGCGACAACAACTCGCGCTATATCGGCGTGCAGTTCTCCGTGACCGGCCGCGATCTCGCCGGCGCCGTCGAAGACGCGATCGAGCAGGTCAACAAGAACGTTCAATTGCCGCGGGGATATCGCCTCGACTGGGGCGGCGAATACAAGGAGTACACCGCCTCTCGCGCGCAGCTTCGCGTCATCCTGCCACTGACCGTGTTCCTGATCTTTCTGCTGCTGTTCATGCTCTACAGCAACCTGAAATTCCCGTTCATTACGGTACTCGGTGTCCTGCTGTCCGCGCCGGTGGGCGGCATTGTCGCGCTGTGGCTCACCGGCACGCCGTTCTCGGTGTCATCCGGAATCGGCTTCCTGGCGCTGTTCGGCGTGTCGGTACAGACGGCGGTTGTATACATTTCCTACGTCAATGAATTGCGGCTCGGCGGCACCCGTCTCGCCGACGCCATTCGCGAGGGCGCGATCCTGCGCCTGCGTCCGATCATGATGACTGCGCTGGTCGCGGCGCTCGGCTTGTTGCCTGCGGCGCTCGCCACGGGAGTCGGCACGGATACGCAAAAGCCGTTCGCCCTCGTCATCGTCAGCGGACTGTTCACTCGCCTGCTGATTAGCGTCTTCCTGATGCCGGCACTCTATGCGCTCGTGGCGCGCGAGGGGGACAGGCTGGAGGTTTGATCACCTGGAACGCTCGAAATCCGGGCCCGGCGCGACCGGTCACTGCGCGGCGCGCGCCCTCAGGGCCGCGACGGCCGGCAGTTCCTTGCCCTCGAGGAATTCGAGGAAAGCACCGCCGCCGGTCGAAATGTAGGAAATATCCTTTTCCACTTTGTATTTTTCTACGGCAGCCAGCGTGTCGCCGCCGCCGGCGATCGAGAACGCCTTCGAGCCGGCGATCGCGAGGGCGAGCGTTTCGGTACCCTTGCCGAACGCGTCGAACTCGAACACGCCGACCGGCCCGTTCCAGACCACGGTGCCGGCCTCGGCGATCAGCGCGGCGTATTGCAGTGCGGTCTGCGGGCCGATGTCGAGGATCATTTCGTTCGCGCCGACCTCGTTGACCTTGCGCACGCTCGCCGGCGCGTCGGCCTTGAACTCCGGTGCGACCACGACATCGACCGGAATCGGCACCTCGGCGCCGCGGGCCTTCGCATCGGCGATGATCTTGCGCGCGACGCCGAGCAGGTCCATCTCGACCAGCGACTTGCCGATGCCGTGACCGACGGCGGCGATGAACGTGTTGGCGATGCCGCCGCCGACGATCAGCTGGTCGACCTTGCCGATCAGGTTTTCCAGCAGACTGAGTTTGGTCGATACCTTCGAGCCGGCTACGATCGCCAGCAGCGGGCGCTGCGGATGCACGAGCGCCTTGCCGAGCGCGTCGAGCTCGGCCATCAGCAGCGGGCCGCCGCAGGCGACGTGCGCGCGCCGGATCACGCCGTGCGTCGAGGCCTGCGCACGATGCGCAGTGCCGAACGCGTCCATGACGAAGATCTCGCACAGCATCGCGTAGCGCTCGGCCAGCGTCGCATCGTCCTTTTCTTCGCCGATGTTGAAGCGGCAGTTTTCCAGCAGCACGACTTCGCCCGGCGCGACCCCGATCGTTTCGCCGTCCAGGTAATTGCGCAGCAGCGGCACCGGCTTGCCGAGCGCCTTGCCGAGCCAGTGCGCCACCGGCGCGAGCGATTCGGATTCCTGGAAATGGCCTTCCTTCGGCCGACCCAGGTGCGACATGACCATGACGCGCGCGCCGGCATCGCGCGCCAGCTTGATCGTCGGCAACGCCGCTTCGAGGCGCTGGCTGGCGGCAACTTTGCCGTCCTTCAGCGGCACGTTCAGATCTTCGCGGATCAGCACGCGCTTGCCGGCCAGATCGAGCTGGGTCATGCGCAGAACGGACATCGGGGGCTCCGGACTTGAAGGGAAACGGGTCTTGCGGCTGCGCGGATCACGGCGCGGCGGAACCTGCATTGTAGTCGGCGGACCCGGGCCGTTTGCATGCGCGCACGCAAACAGGCCAGTTATGGCACGATCCGCGCATGTTTCCAGACGCTATGTCCCGTTTTACCGCCCTGCCCCGCGCTGCTCCTCGGCCCGGCATGGGCTTCGCCGTCCGGCCGACCGCGCCGCGCCGCGGCCGGCGTCTGTTCCGGATTTCACGCGCCGGCCGAGATCAAGGCAGTCCATGATCGAACCCTGCAATATTCCCCTGCTCGCCGGCATGCGCGTGCTGCTGCGCCCGATGCGCCAGGACGACGTGCCGGCGTTGTTCGCGCTGAAATCGGATCCGGTCGGCATGCGCTACTGGAGCTTTCCACCGATGACCGACATTGCCCAGGCGCAGGAAATGTTCGAGAGGAACGTCCGCGGTGTGCAGTCCGGCGAGTTCCTGGCGTGGGTCGTGGCGCTGGCGGCGAACGACGCCATGATCGGCACCTGTACACTGTTCGCATTCGACTGGAAGCACCGGCGCGCGATGGTCGGCTATGCGCTGGTGCGTACGCAGTGGGGCCACGGCTACGCCCAGGATGCGCTGCGCCTGGTGCTGGCCCACGCCTTCGGCGCGCTTGGCCTGCATCGTCTCGAAGCCGACATCGATCCGCGCAACGAAGCGTCGCTGCGCCTGGTCGAGCGACTCGGCTTCGTCCGGGAGGGCCTGCAGCGCGAGCGCTGGCTGTTCGGCGACGACGTGCAGGACAGCGCGATGTACGGACTCCTCGCGCGCGAATTCAACGCCGCAGCGACGTGAGCCGCTACGCTGCAACATCGACCGGCTGAATCGCGTCGATCTGCAGCGGCAGCTGGCGCTGTGCCGCGGCAACCAGGTCGGCAAACACGCCGGCGGCGGTGAGATCGATGCCCGCGCCGGGTCCGGCGATGGTCAATGGCGCGGCGCGATAGAAATCGCTGTGCAGGATCAGCGCGTTCTCGCACGGTGCCAGGCGCGCGAATGCATGCGTCCGGGCCAGCCGCTCCGGCGCGATGCGAGCCCGGCCATTCTCGAAACTCGCGCGATAGATCCAGCGCTCGTGACGCACGTCGGCCACGGCGACGCGCGCGCGCCAGCCCGCGTCCGCTTCCTCGAGACGAGCGAGCAGGCTCGCCGGGTCGGCGGCGTTGAGCAGCGCAGCGTCGACCAGCGGCACGCATTCGATATCTCCCAGCTCGACGTCGTGCCCCAGCGCACGCAACAGAATCACCAGCTTGCGCGCGGCGTCTTCGCCTGACAGGTCGCGCGCCGGATGCGGCTCGGCGTAGCCGTTTTGCACCGCTTCGCTCACCGCGGTCGACAGGGCGACGCCCTGCTGCAAGCGGCCGAGCACGTACGACAGCGTGCCGGACAGCACCGCCTCGAAGCGCTCGATACGGTCGCCGGCGCGGTGCAGATCGCGCAGCGTCGACAGCAGCGGCAGCTGCGCGCCGACCGTCGTGTTGTCGTGCAACTGCGCGCCGCTGGCGGCCTGCGCGGCGCCGATTGCGTGCGCCAGCGGCCGCTCGGCCGACGATCCGATCTTGTTCGGCGTCACGACATCGATGCCGGCAGCGAGCCAGCGCGGATAGAGCGCGGCGATCTCGGCACTGGCGCTGCAGTCCACGAGTATCTGCGGATGGATGGGCGCACGCGTCAACGCGAGCGCATCGGGCGGCGGCGAGACGGCCGCGAGCAGTTCGGGTACGCGTGCCGCCGATACGTGTTCAGCCACGTGCAGCCAGCGCGTCGAGTTGGCCGCCGCGACGACCCGCAGACGCAGGCCGCTGCGCTGCTGCAGCACTGCACGGCGTGCGTCGATCAATTCGAGCAGGCGCCGTCCGACGCGCCCGGTGGCGCCGACGATGGCAATGTCGATTGTTGCCGGGGATTTGCCTGCCGCCGCTGCTGCCATGACTGTTCTCTGTGGAGGTATAGACGTTTAGACGGCCACATGACAACACAATCGACGACCGCAGTCAACCTCTGGCGCCCGCAGGATCGCGCGCCGGTCGATTTGCGCCCGGCGCCGCGATCGGTCACCATGAAAGGGCTACTCTGATCATGCCGTCCACGTTGAATTGATCAGAATATCCCCAGCCATCGCCGGAGTACGGAACGACGATGCATATCGTCGCCTTCATCCACGATCTCGCCATCATCATGCTGACTGCCGGCGTGGTCACGGTCGTGTTCCACCTGCTGCGTCAGCCGGTCGTCCTCGGCTACATCGTCGCCGGTGTGCTGATCGGCCCGCACACGCCGCCCTATTCGCTGGTCACCGACGAGGAGACGATCCGCACGCTGGCGGAACTCGGCATCGTCTTCCTGTTGTTCTCGCTGGGTCTGGAATTCTCCCTGCGCCACCTGCGCAAGGTTGGCGCGACCGCGCTGGTCTCGGCGATCGCCGGCATTGTGACCATGTTTTCGCTCGGCTATGCGATCGGCCGGGCATTCGAATGGAGCGTGATGGACGCGGTGTTTCTCGGCGCGATGCTGTCGATCTCGTCGACCACGATCACGATCAAGGCGCTCGAAGACCTGAAGCTGAAGAAGCAGCACTTCGCCCAGGTCGTGTTCGCGATTCTGATCGTCGAGGACGTGCTCGCGATCGCGATGATCGCGCTGCTGTCGAGCGTGGCCAGAACCGGCGCAGTCGAATCGGGCGACGTGCTGCACACGCTCGGCGCGCTGACCGTGTTCCTGGTCGCCTCGCTGGTGATCGGCATCCTCGCGGTTCCACGCCTGCTCGACCGCATCGCGCGCTTCAACAGCAACGAGATGCTTCTGGTCGCCGTGCTTGGCCTGCTGTTCGGCTTATGCCTCGTCGTCTCGCGCATGGGCTACAGCGTCGCGCTCGGCGCGTTCGTGATCGGCGTGATCGTGGCCGAGGCCGGTTCGCTGCGCCGCATCGAGCGTCTGATCGAGCCGGTACGCGACATGTTCAGCGCGATCTTCTTCGTCGCGATCGGCCTGCTGCTCGACCCCGGCGTGCTGCTCGAATACGCCGGGCCGGTCGCCGCCGCGACTGTGGCCGTGATCCTCGGCAAGTCGCTGGCGCGCACGGCCGGCTCGTTTGCCGCCGGACAGGACGCGCACACTTCGCTGCGCATCGGCATGAGCCTGGCGCAGATCGGCGAGTTCTCGTTCATCATCGCCACGCTCGGATTGACACTGAACGTGACGAGTTCATTCCTGTATCCGATCGCGGTCACCGTGTCGGCAATCACGACGTTGTTCACGCCGTATTTGATCCGCGCCGCCGATCCGCTCGCTCGGGGGATTCGCCGGGTCACGCCGTCGGCTGTACGCAGCATCCTGCACATGTATACCGCATGGTTGCAGAGCCTGCGCTTCGAGGGCGACCGTGCGATCATCGCGGCCATGGTGCGCCGCATCCTGCTGCAGGCGTTCGTCAACCTGTGCCTGGTCGCGGCGATCTTCGGCGCTGGTGCCTATGCCGGCCGACGCTACCGCGACGAGATCGCCCGATGGATCCCCCATCCGCCGATCGCCAATGCGATGATCTGGGGCGCCGCGCTGGTGTTGTCGCTGGCGTTCCTGATTGCCGCCTACCGCAAGCTCAAGGCGCTGGCGATGATGCTGGCCGAGGTTGGCGTGCGCGCCGGCCGCCACACCGAGCGCGTGCAACGTATCGTCGCCGAGGTGCTGCCGGCCGTGTCGATCGGCGCGATGCTGGTGCTGGTGTCGGCGTTGTCATCAAGCATCCTGCCGCCGGTCGAACTGCTGATCGCCGTACTGGCGATGGGCGCGCTGATCCTCGCACTGCTGTGGCGCACGCTGGTCAAGCTGCATTCGCGCCTGCAGATCGCGCTGCTGGAGACGCTGCAGTCGGAGAAAGATCCGCACTGATCAGCGCAGCCAGGACCATTCGCGGCGCTTCGAACCAGACCGCGCCAACTCCGCCCTCGTTCGACGGCGGAGCCGGGCAGCCAGTCAGGTGACTTCGAAGTCCATGCGCGGCAGACGATATTGCCGGCGGCGCCGTGGTGCTCTCGACCCTATCGACGCCAGTCACGGCGTGATCCGTACCCCCGCCACCGTGCCGTCGACGATATGCCCCATGAACGTTCCGTCCTGCGCGTAGAA
Organism: Rudaea sp.; assembly: GCA_036496665.1. Classification (GTDB taxonomy): domain Bacteria; phylum Pseudomonadota; class Gammaproteobacteria; order Xanthomonadales; family Rhodanobacteraceae; genus Rudaea. Next base: position 23,124 of record DASXKR010000034.1, read on the forward strand.
ATCCAGTGACACCGTTCCGGACATCGAGTTGCCCGAGCGATCGACCGAGACCGTCTCGTGGATATTCACCAGGCCGGACAGATCCGAGTCGTCGCTGAAATCCGGTGGCAGACCCCAGGCGATTGCCCAGTGGTTGAGATTGTAGGCGCCGCCGTGTTGTTCCCATACGCCGAGGCAGAAGGAACCGTTTTTGGCCGGGCGACCGCCGGAGTTGGTGATCTCGGTGCCGTCGGTATGCCAGGCCCGGAAGACCCAGTCGATGGGGCTGCCGTCCGGTGCAGTCCAGGCAAATCTCCACATTCCCGTAATCGAACCGCGCGTGCTGGCGGCGAGACTGCCGCCGGGACGTCCAGCTGCACTGGCGGATCGCGCCTGTGCGGCCTTGATCGCGCCGGCGAATTGGGAGAATGCGTCGACTTGTGCGCCGGTCTTCGCCGAGACGATGCTGCTGGCGTCGCAAGCCATTGCCTGCGCGGAAACCATCGCCACGATCAAACCGATCGCAGCTGCTCGGCGGGTACTCGTGGTCCTGTCCTCCTTCTATGGGTTGGCGGGTCGAGATGGATTTCGAACCCGAGGCCACGTCACTGCGCGTTCGCTCTGTTCGGCGACTACGGCACGTGGGGCGAAGGAACATCCCTCGCTGCCTGATAAGTACGGAGCGGCCGCGGAACGATTGCGTCGCCGCCGGGTGAGTCGCGGCGCAACAGCCCCAGCGTAAGTGGAAGCGACAGCGGGCGAGCGGCGCGCGTGCGGCGCAGCGAGAACGTTGGCGCGCGGCGCGACGACTGCCGGCGTGCACTTCGCCCCTGCAACGCGAAACGGCGCATTGCGCCGATCGCATCGTCAGTGCTCGCGTACCGGCCCGATCGGCCAGTCAGCTTTCCTCAGGTCTACTGTCTTGAGCGTGTAGCGATCGGCGGAACTCGCGTCGACTCGCACGACCGAGAATTGAGTCACGAGGCCTTGATCGGCGTTCGCCTTGACGAAATTCGGCAGCGCATCGAACGGCTCGGCGGCCTTTACCGAACCGTGTGTCGCGACAACGAGCACCCATTCCGAGACCATGTCGCGGATCGGAACCTGCACGCGTTTTCGTTGCGCACCCAGCCGCGATAGGCCCCGTAGATCTGCGTCCAGATCATCGCGTCGGGCGATCCTCGCTCAATTCGAGTTCTGCCATTTTGCCATCGCCAGCAGGCGGCCGTGACCGGCGGCCGTGCTGAGGAAGCGTCGCGCCTGGTCCGCATCGCGATCTACGACGTGGGGTTCGGTCGAGGCACCACGACGATAAATCGTGCCGACGATGTATTGTGCGTCGGCGTCGCCGGCGAGGGCAGTCCCGCGCCAGCCTTCGAACAGCAGGCGGCGCTGATCGGCCGGCACGGCCGCGTCGAGGAAACGCGCCAGATCGGCCAGGTTCCGATTGGTCGGGGCGGCAGCGGCCCGCGCGGTCGACGAGACCGGCACGAGCGCCGCCAGCAACACGAACAGTGCGTGGCAAACGACTCGCCGACAGCCATGCTGCGACATGATGCTTCTCCGGGCGGACTGCGCTGCGTCACGCTAATCGTTTCGTGCGGATACCGGCAAGCGAAAAATTGTATGCCTTGTAAAAGGCGATCCGCGACGATAGCGAAGCGCACGCCGTCCCGTTCAGACGCCTGCGCGGCGCTGAAACACGAAGCGTTGGATCAGACTGCCGGCGATCATCGCCGGAACAAACACGAATGCCGTGCTGACGCCGCCGGCCAGCGCGACCAGCGCCGGTCCGGGGCAGTAGCCGGCAAGGCCCCAGCCGATTCCGAAGATTGCCGAGCCGACGACCAGCGGCCGGTCGATCGCCTTCACGGTCGGTACGTGGAAGTCGCTATCCAGCAACGGATGCGCCCGACCCAACGCGAAGCGAAATCCGATCAGGGTCGCGCCGACGCCGCCGATCATGACGAAGGCGAGACTCGGGTCGAAGCGCCCGAACAGGTCGAGAAATCCGAGGATCACGGTCGGGTCGGTCATGCGCGCAACAGCCAGGCCGAGACCGAACAGTGCGCCCGCCAGCAATGCCGAGACAACGCGCTTCATGGCGACACGCCGACAACGTGGCGCACGACGAAAACCGATCCGACGGCCATGGCCATGAAAACGCACACGGCCACGAGCGAGCGTTTGGACAAACGACCGAGCCCGCAGATGCCGTGACCGCTGGTGCAGCCGCCGCCAAGGCGCGTGCCGAAACCCACCAGCAGGCCGGCAACGATCAGTACCGGAACACTGGCCGGGGAAGGCGTGGCCTGTCCGAGCCAGTGCATCGCAGCGCCACCGGCGACCATGAGACCGGCGATAAACGCGGCGCGCCAGGCCCACTCATCGCTGCGCGATTGCTGCGTCAGGCCATTGACGATGCCGCTGATGCCGGCGATGCGACCGTTGAGCAGCAACAACAACGTCGCCGACAATCCGATCAGCACGCCACCGAACAGTGCGGAAAGCCACGGATGCATGACAACTCCTCTCGAACGGCGCGGCCCCGATCAGTTGGCATGTACGACTTCGCAATCGCTTCGCAGTGCCGCTTGCCTCACGAGGCCCGCCCCAGCGGGCCGACCTCACCCCTCACGAGGCCGCCGCAGCGGCCAACCCAACTTTCATTTCGCCGCCATCATCGCCAGCGTCATGTCGAGCATGCGGTTCGAAAAACCCCACTCGTTGTCGTACCAGCTCAGCACCTTGACCAGCGTGCCGCCCATGACGCGCGTCTGCGTCGCATCGTAGATCGACGACAGCGGATTGTGGTTGAAGTCGACCGAGACCAGCGGCTTGTGGTTGACGCCGAGGATGCCCTTGAGCCTGCCTTCGCTGGCTTCCTTGATCGCCGCGTCGATTTCCGCGTGCGTCGTCGCGCGCGCGGCCTGGAAGACGAGATCGACGACCGAGACGTTGATCGTCGGCACGCGCATCGCGAAGCCGTCGAGCTTGCCGTTCAATTCCGGCAGCACCAGGCCGACCGCGGCCGCGGCGCCGGTCTTGGTCGGAATCTGGCTCATCGTCGCGCTGCGCGCGCGGCGCAGGTCCTTGTGGAACACGTCGGTCAGAACCTGGTCGTTCGTATACGAATGGATCGTCGTCATCAGGCCGTGCACGATGCCGATCTTCTCGTGCAGCACCTTGGCCAGCGGCGCGAGGCAGTTGGTCGTGCACGATGCGTTCGAGATGACCTCGTGTTTCGCCGTGAGCTGGTCGACATTGACGCCGATCACGAACGTGCCGTCCACGTCCTTGTCGCCGGGCGCCGAGATGATGACTTTCTTCGCTCCGCCGGCGATATGCGCACCGGCTTTGGCCTTCGAGGTGAACAGACCGGTGCACTCGAGCACGACGTCGACGCCCAAAGCGCCCCATGGCAGCCTGGCCGGGTCGCGCTCGGCGAAGACTTTGATCTTGTCGCCGTCGGAATTACCTGATCGAATCAGGATGTCTCCACCATCCACACCGACATCGCCCGGAAACTTGCCTTGGGCTGTGTCGTACTGGGTCAGGTGTGCGTTGGTTTCGGCATCGCCCAGATCGTTGACGGCGACAATGTTGATCTCGTGCGTGCGCTTCGATTCGTACAGCGCGCGCAACACGTTGCGGCCGATGCGGCCGTAGCCGTTGATCGCGACCCTGATTGCCATGGCTTGCTCCCGAGAGTTTGAGAAATCTGGGTTTCGAGTAAGACAGGCTGCCAATTGTAGCGGTCTTGGGCCACGCTTCGTACTGGCGGGCCACAAAGCGCTGTACCATTTCCGGGAATTGCGCCGCGGCACCGCCGCCAGCCGGCGCTGGGGGGAAGAATGATCGCACCGCTTGTACAATCCTTTTACCATGCGGCAACCAACACCTGGACGCACGTCGTCGCCGACCCGGAGTCGAACGCTGCCGCGATCATCGATCCGGTTATGGATTTCGATCCGGCATCGGGCCGCGTCTGGAGCGAGCAGGCAGCAATCGTCCTAGCTGTCGTGCGCGAACGCGGGCTGCGTGTCGACTGGATACTCGAGACGCACGCCCATGCCGATCACCTGACGTCGGCTGAGTGGCTCAAGCGCCGGCTCGCCGGCAACGGGCATGCGACGGCGCCGAGGACCGGCCCTTCGACGTCGCTCAGGACAGGCATCGGCGCCGGTATCACAGACGTGCAGCGCCACTTTCGCGACGTGTTCGCACTGGAGCCGGACTTCCCGGTCGACGGTTCGCAGTTCGATCGGCTGTTCGCCGACGACGAGCACTTCGCGATCGGCGGTCTCCAAGCCCGCGCGATCGCCACCCCGGGGCACACCAGCGACGGCATCAGCTACCTGATCGGCGATGCCGTCTTCGTCGGTGACACGCTGTTCGCGCCGCACGGCGGCACCGGCCGCTGCGATTTTCCGGGCGCCGACGCAGCGACGCAGTATCGCTCGATCCAGCGCCTGTATGCGCTGCCGGACTCGACGCGCGTGTTCCTGTGCCACGACTATCCGCCAGCCGGCGCGCAGCCGGTCGCCGGGACGACGATTGGCGCGCAGAAGGCCGGCAACATCCAGTTGCGCAGCGACACGACCGAAGACGAGTACGTCGCGTTCCGCCACAAGCGCGACGCGACGCTCGCCGTGCCGCGCCTTCTGTATGCTTCGCTGCAAGTGAACATCCGCGCCGGGCGCCTGCCGCCGGCTGACTTGGCGGGACGAATATTCCTGCGACTGCCGCTGCGCGACGAGGCCTGATTGGGCAGTCCGACGTAAACGCGCGAACGTGCGGCGCGATCAGAATCGCAGGCTTCGGAGCGACGCGCTCGAAATCACCGGCCCTCCATGTTGACCCTTCATGTTGACCTGATTGGTGTCCGGACTCAGCAGTGGCGAAAAGCGCCCAATGGCCGCCTCTTAGGTAAGGTGCGACGGGCTGGCTGAGACGCCAATTGGGTCATGTTGAAGCCGTCGGCTGCACCGCGTACTTGCCGAGTTCCAGCTTCGCGATCGTCGCACGATGGACTTCGTCCGGACCGTCGGCGATACGCAGCGTACGGATACCGGCATACAGACTGGCCAGCGGAAAATCTTCGCTGACACCGGCACCGCCATGCGCCTGGATCGCCCAGTCGATGATCCGGCAGGAGATATTCGGCGCGACCACCTTGATCATGGCGATCTCGGCGCGCGCGACCTTGTTTCCGGCGGTGTCCATCAAGTACGCCGCCTTGAGCGTGAGCAGCCGCGCCTGCTCGATCAGGCAGCGCGCCTCGGCGATCCGCTCGTGCCAGATGGACTGATCGCCGATGCGCTTGCCGAACGCGACACGCGCCTGCACGCGCCGGCACAGCAGCTCCAGCGCGCGCTCCGCGGCGCCGATCGTGCGCATGCAATGATGAATGCGTCCGGGCCCGAGGCGCCCCTGCGCAATCTCGAAACCACGGCCCTCGCCGAGCAGCAGGTTGTCGACCGGCACGAGGACGCCGCGCAGTTCAACTTCCATGTGCCCGTGCGGCGCGTCGTCGTAGCCGAACACCGACAGCGCGCGGATCACCTCGATGCCGGGAGAATCGGCCGGGACCAGCACCATCGACTGCTGCCGATGGCTCGGTGCCTGCGGATCGGTCTTGCCCATCACGATGTACAGCGCGCAGCGTGGATCACCGGCACCGGACGCGAACCACTTGCGCCCGTCGATGACATACTGATCGCCGTCGCGCCGGATCGAACACTGGATGTTGGTGGCATCCGACGAAGCCACCGCCGGTTCGGTCATCAGGAACGCCGAGCGGATTTCTCCGGCCAGCAACGGCTCCAGCCAGCGGTCCTTCTGCGCCTCGCTGCCGTAGCGCTCAAGCGTTTCCATGTTGCCGGTGTCCGGCGCGGAGCAGTTGAACACCTCCGCCGCCCACGGTACCCGGCCCATGATCTCGCACAGCGGCGCGTACTCCAGATTCGACAGGCCCTGCGGTGCGCGCGACGACTGCGGCAGGAACAGGTTCCACAATCCGCGTTCGCGCGCGCGCGGCTTGAGCTCTTCGACGATGCGTGGCGGGATCCACGGATTTCCTGCCGCGCGGTTGCGGCGGATCTCCTCGTGATAGGCCGCTTCGTTCGGATAGATCGCTTCGTCGAAGAAGGCCGTCAGTTCGAGGCGCAGCGCTTCGACTTTCGCAGAGTAGGCAAAATCCATGGGTCCGCCCGGGTTCGATGGCAGGCTGGACGCCCCGCGATCCGGGACAGTTGCCTGCAATCCATCGTAGGATGCCGCATGCGGGTTGGCAAGGCGACCGCCTTGTCGAACCGATGGATGCAAGTGCGCTGCGCTTCCTGCTCGACCGGAAGCACGGTGGACGACTGCGCCGGCACTCTACTGCCGCCCGGCTGGCAAGCTCCGGTGAACGCCGATCTCGAGGAACAATCTTCAATGGCCCACAGGAACCTTTTCGATCTCACGGGCAAGACTGCGCTGATCACGGGCGGCTCGCGTGGCTTGGGACTGCAAATGGCCGAAGCGCTGGGCGCCTATGGCGCGCGTGTCGTGCTGTCGGCGCGCAAGGCCGACGAGCTGCAGCACGCGCAGGCGCACCTGCGCGACTTGAACATCGACGCCGACTGGGTTGCGGCGGACGGCTCGCGCGACGCCGACATCGCGATGCTGGCCGACGCCGCGATCGGGAAACTCGGCCAGGTCGACATCCTAGTCAACAACGCCGGCGCGAGCTGGGGTGCGCCGGCCGAGGATTATCCGACCGACGCCTGGGACAAGATCTTCAACCTCAACATCCGCGGCCTGTTCCTGCTGACGCAGCGCATCGGCAAGCTGTCGATGATTCCGCGCAAGTACGGGCGCGTGATCAACATCGCCTCGATCGCCGGGCTGCGCGGCAATCCGCCCTCTGCGATGCAGACCATCGCCTACAACGCCAGCAAGGGCGCGCTGGTGAACTTCACGCGCGCGCTGGCCGGCGAGTGGGGCCGCTACGGCATCACCGTCAACGCGCTGGCGCCGGGTTTCTTCCCGTCGAAGATGTCCGCAGGGCTGATCAAGGCGCTTGGCGAGGAAGTCCTGATCGGCCACGCACCGCTGCAGCGCCTCGGCGACGACGGCGACCTCAAGGGCGCGGTGCTGCTGTTCGCGTCCGATGCCGGCAAACACATCACCGGGCAGATCCTCGCCGTCGACGGCGGCTACACCGCGGTTTGATCACGAAGCCGGGCGCATCGACGAGCCAGGACTATTCGTCGATGCCGCTACGGACAGGCTCGGATTACTCGTCGTCCTTCAACGAGAACGTGATCGGTACCTCAACGTAGCCGTCGTGTGGCTTGCCGTCCTTGATGGCGGGATTGAAGCGCCATTGCATGATCGCGTCGATCGAGGCCTGCGCGAAGATCTTCTCCGCCGCCGGCGGATCGCTGTGCTCGATGTCCACGGACTGCGGCGCACCATGCTCGTCGACGAGTACCTTGAACATCAGTTTGGCGGATTGCTTGTTCCTGACCGCCTCTTCAGGGTACTTCGGCGCATGCATGTCGCGAAACGTGACGTCCTCCGTGGGCGGCCGATTCGCCGTGGCAGCAAGCGGTTCGTCGGGCGGCGAGACGCGTATCGCATCCAGCGTACCTGCGGAGGACGTTTTCCGCACGGCGTCGGGATGCAGCGCGAACACGACTGGAATGATTTCGTCGCTCGCCACCGGCTTGCCAGCGCGTTCGGCTGGATTGAAACGGCACGTTCGTATGCCGCTGGTTGCCGCATTGGCCAGCGCTACGGCCGTATCAGGCTCGAACCGATCAGCGATGGCGGACACGACGTCGCCGTCCGTGCCGATGTGCACCTTGACATAGACGACGCCCTCGACCTTCGCAGCGACCTGCGCGGGCGGATAGGCAATTCGGTGCATCGAGCGGTAGGTAGCGCGACTGTCGCTGGCGCCGCTCAGCGGAGTGGTCTCGCCCGTCGCATGCGCCGGAGTATTGGCTGCGGAGTCACCGCGGTCGGCGCGCGCAAGCGTGATCTGTGCTGCGAAGCCCTTGAATGCGCCGCCTGCCGATTCTTCACCGATCCGGATCCCGGCAGCCTCGCCATCGTGCACGATCAATTTCGGACTTCCGACAACCGCATCATTGTGTTTGAGTACGCTGTCGAGTGCGATCGTGTCGCCGCCATTCGGGCTGGCGTTGCCGTCCAGCTCCCAGCTTTCCCCTGGCCGCTCGACTGCGAGACTGAACGGCTCGCCTGCGCGGATGCCCAGTTGCCACGCACTGGGCGCTGAGCTGCCGTCGTGCTGCATGAATCCGCCGCTGTGCGTACGCGAGCTCCATGACGTATCGAGTGGCGCACCGTCGACACTCAGTGTCAGGTCGGCATGGATCGATCCGGTGCCGGCGGAATATGCCGCGGCGATCAGGTTCGCTGGCTGCGCCGCCCACGCGGCGTAGCCGCCGCCCACGCCAAGCAGCACCGCGAGACTGACGCCGAGCGCGCTGCGCGCGCGTCCCGGCAACGGTAGTTTCAACATGGTGATTCGCTCCTTCAATGGGTGGCTGGACTGCCAGTAGCAGCCAACCGGGAGCCCCGGTTCCTGCCGGGATTCGCCGGCCAACTGCGTCTTCAACATCGCGTCGGCGTACGGCCGGCGCGCTTCCGGAAATCGTGCAATGACGAGCGCGTCGCAGGCCAGCTCCTGGTCGAAGCGGAAGCGCGATGCGGCAAAGTGGACAAGTGGATTGAACCAGAACAGGCAGCGCAGCGCCGCCGCGAACAGGTTGGCCTGCGCGTCACCGCGCGTACGATGCAGCTGCTCGTGGGTGACGATCAGTGCGCGCTCGATCGCGCTGAAGCGCTCATCGAAATCGGCCGGCACGATGATGCGCGGCTGCCAGGCTCCGACCAGTGCCGGACACCCGGCCGTCGTGCGGGCGCGCAAGACCTGGCCGTCGGCGCCGGGCGAGAGCGGCCCAAGCGCGCGCAGGAATCGTCGTTGCTGGCGCATGAACCAGAGCGCCCGCATGACGACGCCGATCAGCCACAGCGCCGCGAGCCACGGCGTCGCGTCGAAGTGCCACGGAACCTGCACCGCCGCGCCGGGCAGCGGCAACAGTACTCGTGACGTCGTCGCGCCGACCGCGGCCAGCGTTACTGTCGCAACCGGCGCGGGCAACAGCGCGATCGCCGCCGACAGCGGGACGACGCACCACGACGCGTACGCCGCCTGGGCGCCGAACTGATGGCGCATCGGCTTGCGCAGCGCGAGCACGAGCAGTACCGCAACGGTGGATGCGATCGTCGCAACTTCCAGCACATGCAGGAGCAGGTCAGCGCTCATCGTCGAGCTCCTCGATCAGGCGGCGCAGCTCGGCGATGTCTTTCTTGCCGAGCTTGTGGTGTTCGGAGAAATGCGCGACCAGCGGCGCGACGCGCCCGCCAAACAGGCGGTCGAGCAGGCCCTTGCTCTGCGCATGCACATAGTCGGCGCGCTTGAGCAGTGGTCGGTACAGATAACGGCGGCCGTCGCGCTCGGCCGAGATCGCGCGTTTCTTGAGCAAGCGGTTCAGCAGCGATTTGACCGTTGGCTCGCGCCAGTTCGTGCTGTCGGCCAGGGCCGCAACGACACCTTCTGAACTGAGCGGATGCTCGTGCCACAACACTTCCATCACCAGACTTTCGGCGTCGCTGATCGACATGGTAATCTTTCCGATTACGCGTGTAATTGATATTTAGATTACACCTGTAATCGCAAATGTCAAGCGGCCTCGGGAACGCAACACCGTGGTCGGTGCGTCACCGGCTAGAATGCACGTACTCGAGACGATGACGATGCCTTACACACCGATACTCGCCACTCTGGGCTACGTGCGCTCGCCGGACCGCCGGCGCGTGCTGATGATTCATCGCAACGTGCGGGCGGGCGACCAGCACCTCGGCAAGTACAACGGCCTCGGCGGCAAGCTCGAGCCCGACGAGGACATCGTTGCAGGGATGCGTCGCGAAATTCATGAGGAAGCCGGCATCGACTGCGACGAGTTGAACCTGCGCGGTACGATCAGCTGGCCCGGTTTCGGCAAGCACGGCGAAGACTGGTTCGGCTTCGTGTTTCTGATAACGCGTTACAGTGGTGAGCCGTTCGCAAGCAATCCCGAGGGCACGCTCGAATGGGTCGATGTCGACCGGATTCTCGAGCTGCCGCTGTGGGATGGTGATCGCCATTTCCTGCCGCTGGTGTTCGATGCCGATCCGCGGCCCTTCCACGGCGTGATGCCGTACCGCGATGGCCACATGGTGAGCTGGTCGTTCAGTCGGATCTAGCACGTCTGCAGTGATGCCATGCAGGACTTCTGAAGTCGTTCATTCCCGCGGTCCTCAACCGCCGAACTGTCAGCCGGATTCCTTGTTTTCTGGGTTGCGGGGAGGACCTAGGAGGTTGGTTGCCGCGCGTTTCGCTATGGCTTCGGGTGCTGCCGAAAAAAATCCCAGATCACGCGCGAGGCATCGAGTTCCGGACAGACCGCGCCGACGATCAGTTTCGGCAGATATTGCGTGCCTCCGGGCCAGGTGTGACCGCCGCCGGCCAGCGACACGAGGCTGACGGCACTGCCGTTGCGGCCTCCGCTCCAGGTCTTCCATTGTTCGACGCAATCGCCTGCCTTGTGCGTAGCGACGTTGCGCACGCGCGGCTCGCCGTGAAGGTCATCGGCGTCAAGCCATAGCTGAGTCGCGCGCTCGGTCGGCACAATGCTGCCGTGCGTTTTCGCGACCGCGCCGCCACCGTACGGTACGAGCGGATCGTCGCGCCCATTGATCATCAACACGGAGACCGCCGCGGCCGGATGGAAATCCGCTGCGGCCTCGGTCGCGATTCCGCCGGCGACCGGCGCGATGGCCGCAATCCGGTCGCCGAGCTTCAGCGCCAGATAGTGCGAGAAGATCGCACCGTTCGACATGCCGGTCGCGTAGATGCGGCGCGTGTCGATCGCGTGCAGCCTGGCCGCGTCGTCGAGCAGCGCCGCGATGAAGGCGACGTCGTCCACCTCCTCGTCGACCACGCCGCCGGGCATCGTGCGACCGTCGCGCCAATGCCGGCGCAGGCCATCGGGGTAGGCGACCAGAAAGCCTTCGCGGTCGGCAAGCTGCGAGAAACCCGACAGCGTCGCCATCGAGCGGCCCTGCCCCAATCCACCGTGCAGCGCAATGATGAGGGCTGCGGGTTTGTCGCCGGCGCTAGCCGGCACGTACAGCGCATAAGTCCTCGGCGTGCCCCGCACATCGATGTGGCGGCTGATGTTGCCGGCGTGCGCCGCCGTGCACATCACGACCAAGGAAATCATTGCAACACGCATCCAGACTGACATTTGTGTCCCCGGCGCTTCCCGAAGCAATACCGATAAAACGCGACCGACACGCGTTGCGTTGACCGGCGCCCCTCCCTGCTCGGGGCAAGCTGGTGAAACTCACCTATACACCCGTGTTCGGAATCCTCGCAGTGCCACCCTCGCGCGCGCACTGAGAGGGAAGCAAGTGCGCCTCCGCGACGTCGACCTACGCCTGCTTCATGTACGGCGGCGGGCCGCCGGCGAGGAAATCCTCGCGCACCGGCGCAAAGAAATCGAGGACCTCGCTATCCTCCGGAAAGAACGCCTCATGCTCGACGCCGCCGGGAATGACAGCGACATCACCGGCGACCATGCCGCGCTTTTCGTTGCCGATGCGCAGCTCCATCCGGCCACTGATCATCCACGAGAACTGCTCATGGGGATGCTGGTGGGCCGCTGCATGCCCGCCGGCCTTGAAATGCCACCACACCATCATGCCCTGCTTGCCGGATATGACCTTGCGGCTGATCTTGTCGGTAATTCGCTCCTCGGGAACCGACGCCAACTTCTCGTGACCGGCAAAGACGGGCATTTCACTATCCTCCAGTCGTGTGCTGAATCGGGAATGGGATTGCGAAGACGTGAACGCTTTGCTTGCGCTCCGCTGAGTTCTCCCAGTTCGTTTCGTCGAGAACAGGACGAGTCACCGTTCGCGGCTGTACTCAATCGAGGCGCTTCACCGCGCTCACGACCTCGTCGACGGTGAATCCGAAGTATTTGAACAGCGCCTCGGCAGGCGCTGAAGCGCCGAAGCGGTCGATGCCGATCACCGCGCCGTCGAGGCCGACGTACTTGCGCCAGTAATCGCTAACGCTGGCTTCGATCGCGACACGCTTGCGGCACGATGCGGGCAGCACGCTTTCGCGATACTCGTTCGGCTGGCGGTCGAACAGGTTCGCGCACGGCATCGAGACGACGCGGGCGGCGATGCCGTCCTTCTCCAAGGCGCGCATCGAATCCATCGCGAGGCCGACCTCGGAACCGGTGGCGATCAGGATCACGTCGAACTTGCCGCCGGCCGGATCATGCAGCACGTAGCCGCCGAACTCGATCGTCGCCAGCTGCGTATCGCTGCGCGCCTGGTGCGCCAGGTTCTGGCGCGAGAAGACCAGGCACGATGGCCCGTCCTTGCGTTCGATCGCGGCCTTCCATGAGACCGCGCTCTCGACTGCATCGCACGGGCGCCAGACCTGGTTGTGCGGGATGTAGCGCAGGCTGGCCAGATGCTCGACAGGCTGATGCGTAGGCCCGTCTTCGCCGAGACCGATCGAGTCGTGCGTATAGACGTGGATCGCGTGCGCCGGAATCAACGCCGACATGCGCACGCCATTGCGTGCGTAGTCGGAGAACACGAGGAATGTCGCGTCGTATGGAATGAATCCGCCGTGGAGCGCCAGGCCGTTGCTGATGGCGGTCATGCCGAATTCACGCACACCGTAATAGATGTAGTTCGCACTCGCGTCCGAAGAATTGACGTCCTTCGAGCCCTTCCAGATCGTCAGGTTCGAGCCGGCCAGATCGGCCGAACCGCCGATCAGTTCCGGCAGCCTCGGTCCGAATGCGTCGAGCGCCATCTGCGAGGCCTTGCGTGATGCAACGACCGGACCGTCGGCCTGCAGCTTGCGGATATAGGCTTCGGTAGTCGCCTGCCAGTCGGGCGGCAGGTCGCGCGCAAGACGGCGCGAAAATTCCGCGGCCAAGTCCGGATAGGTTGCCTGATGCCTGGCGAACAGCGCATTCCACTCGGCTTCACGCTTCGCACCCTTCGCGCGTGCGTCCCAGCCGGCGTAGATCTCCGGCGGAATCTCGAACGGCGCATGATTCCAGCCCAGCTGCACGCGTGCCGCGGCGACCTCGTCCTTGCCGAGCGCGGCGCCGTGGCAGGCTTCGGTGCCTTGCTTGTGCGGGGCGCCGTAGCCGATGATCGTCTTGCAGCAGATCAGCGTCGGCCGGTCCGGATCGATCGCGGCGGAAACCAGTGCCGCCTTGACCGCCTCCGAGTTGTGGCCGTCGATATCGCGCAGCACTTCCCAACCGTAGGCCTCGAAGCGCTTCGGCGTGTCTTCGTTGAACCAGCCCTGTACCTCGCCGTCGATCGAGATGCCGTTGTCGTCGTAGATCGCGACGAGTTTGCCGAGTTTGAGCGTGCCGGCCAGCGATGCCGTCTCATGCGAGATGCCTTCCATCAGGCAGCCGTCGCCGACCACGACATAAGTGTAATGATCCACAATGTTGCAATCCGGGCGGTTGAAGCGCGACGCCAGCACCTTCTCGGCCAAGGCCATGCCGACCGCATTCGCCAAACCCTGGCCGAGCGGTCCGGTCGTTGTTTCGATCGCCGGGAATTCGCTCGCCTCCGGATGACCCGCGGTCTTCGAGTGCAACTGGCGGAAGCGCCTGAGCTCTTCCATCGGCAGCGCGTAGCCGGTCAGATGCAACAACGAGTAGAGCAGCATCGAGCCGTGCCCGTTCGAAAGGATGAAGCGATCGCGGTTGAACCATTTCGGATTGGCCGGGTTGTGGCTCAGGAAATCGTTCCACAGCACCTCGGCAATGTCGGCCATACCCATCGGCATGCCGGGATGACCGGACGTGGCCGTTTCGACCGCGTCCATCGACAGTGCGCGGATGGCGTTGGCCAGTTCGCGGCGGGTAATCTGATTGGGACTCGGCATGGATCGCTCTCGAAGACTGAATCCGGCATCCGGGCGGACCGCCGCGCGGCGCATTGTCGCCCAAATCACAACGCGTTGTCGCGCATCTCCATCCTCATCGCGAATGCACAGTGCATGTTTGCGAAGCAAGCAACGATGGCGACTCGGCGTGTCACGAGGTCAGAGCTGGCCCCGTTTGTTTGGACAGCTTTTCGCTTCGATTAAGTGATCTTTCTGCTCTGCGTTTTCGCGTATAGAACTATAATTATCGCTATTGCCTGAGCGAGAGAACCTCAAGCTGCCTTGCGCTCATCGACCGGCGTCGCGAAGTAAACCTCATCCGGCGTCTTGCCGTCCAGCGACGAGTGTGGGCGGCGCGAGTTGTAGAACGCGATGAACCGGCCCAGCGATTCGCGTGCGTGGCTGACGCTCGTGTAGGCTTTCAGGTAGACCTCGTCATACTTGATCGTGCGCCACAGCCGTTCGACGAACACGTTGTCGCGCCAGGCGCCTTTGCCATCCATGCTGATCGCAATGCCGTGCTGCTTGAGCAGGCCGGTGAACGCTTCCGAGGTGAACTGGCTGCCTTGGTCGGTATTGAAGATTTCCGGCTTGCCGTAGTTGGCGATGGCTTCCTCGACGGCGGCCACGCAAAAGTCCGCTTCCATCGTGATCGATACACGGTGCGCGAGAACCTTGCGCGTGGCCCAGTCGACCACGGCGGCGAGGTAGACGAATCCTTTGGCCATCGGGATGTAGGTGATATCCATCGCCCAGACGTGGTCCGAGCGCGTAATCGCCAAGCCGCGCAACAGGTACGGGTATATCTGGTGTCCGGGATGGCGTTTGCTCGTGTTCGGCTTTCGGTACAGCGCTTCGATGCCCATGCGCCACATCAGCGTTCGCACGTGTTTGCGGCCGACCTTGATACCCTCGCGCTTGAGCATGTCGCGCAGCATGCGGGCGCCGGCGTACGGATGCTCCAGATGCAGCTCATCGATCCGCCGCATCAAGGCCAGGTCCGTCTCGCTCACCGGCCTGGGCAGGTAGTACACCGTGCTGCGTGGCAAGCCCACCAGCTCGGCCTGGCGTGTTACCGGAAGATCATGCTCGCGGTCGATCATCGCTTTGCGCTCCACAGTCCCGCCTTGTCGAGCGCGCCGGCTAAAAAATCGATTTCCAGCGCTTGTTGACCGATCGTCGCGTGCAGCGGTTTGACGTCGATCGGCGGATCGTGCCGCTCGCCGCCAAATACGTCGGGTGCGCCTGCCAAAAGCTGGTTCTTCCAGTCGATGATCTGGTTCGGGTGTACGTCATGCTGCTTGGCCAACTCGGCCACGGTCTTCTCGCCACGGATGGCGTCCAGCGCCACCTTGGCCTTGAACGACGCTGAGTGCGTTCGGCGGGGTCTCTTTTTCACTTTCTGCTCCTCGGTACACGGGCATCTTCGCCCAGGGGGATGCAGAAATTCCACTTAAACTACTGTCCAGTTTTCCGGGACCAGCTCTGTCGTCGCGCGAGTTCAGTTAGCGCGCTTGAATGTCACCACGAGAACATCGCGGTGCGCCGGCCTGATTGCATCGAGCGGTTCGACGGCCGTGACGCCATGATGGACTCGCGCATCGTCGACCAGAGCAGCGTCCAGGGGTTCGGCGAGAGTGAAGCTGCCGAGCAGATTTCCGTCGCGCGCATGGATGGTCGTCATACCCTGCGCGATGTTCGTGCGCTTGACCATCAGCACCAGCACGTAGTCGACGCCGTCGCGATGGACGCCTTCCGGCGTCGGCTGGCCCGGTTCGTCCGGACGCGCTTCGATGCGGAACTGATGCACTTCGATACGCCAGGCAGACACGCGCGGTGCCAGTGCGCCGAACAGGTCGTGGCAGAAGCTCAGTATCGTGCGCAGGCTCGAGCCGTCGCCGACCGTCTGCTCGATCGGTTCGAACCAGCGCTGGATGCCGCCTTGCAACCGGTTGTAGTTCTTGCTCTGGTAGTGCGGCTGATGCGCGGCGCGGTGGATGCGCTGCGGATCGCCCTGTGCACCGCGAGCGTCGAACACCGCGTGGCGCCGGCGCCGATAGCGGCCGTGATCAACCAGGTAGGTGTCGAGGGCGAGATCGTTCCAGCTCTCGGCGAAGACGTTCCAGTCGGCGAGAGATCCGAACTGCCCGAGGCACGCGCGCATTACCGCGGCGGGCGAGAAAGCAAATCCGTTGGCGGCGAGCTTGTCGCGAAACGGCTGGAGCGAGTCGGACAGTGCGCTGTTCACGCAGCCAGCGTAGCAAAGTTGGGTTTGCGTTCCAGAGCCAACGGTGGAGAAATTTCTCGTGCCACCTGCGGTGCGGAAAGCGCAAAGTAAAAGGCCACCCCTATTGGGGTGGCCTTTTTGTGGCCCCTGGCAGTGACCTACTCTCGCATGGCTTAAGCCACACTACCATCGGCGCGGGCGCGTTTCACTTCCGTGTTCGGGATGGGAACGGGTGGGACCAC
>DASXKR010000035.1:0-25325 GCA_036496665.1 Rudaea sp.
GATCTTTCCGATCATTGCCATGGTGATCACCTCGATTTTCCTGCTGGTCAAAAACTCAGCAGGATAGGTTGAACACCCGGGTCAATTTTGAATCGGCACAACCCTCATTAGCGGATCAATTTTCGGTCGGCGCCAACAGTCTTGCCTATTCCAGACGGGCCTTCGACGACGAGACCGCGCCCCTTGGACCTGAGGTTTAAGAGGATATTTCTGTACTTCTTTGGCTCCACGAATGTATAGGTTGGAGTGCTATTTCTTGTGAAGACTTCCCCGAGCTGCACAGGCATTCCGATTCCTCAGCAGTCACTGAAGTGATGATCTACGATTCTATCCACACTTGCTAAAGCCGCAATTCAAACAGGTCGCACACCCATCCATCAGGATGACGGCATTGGTGTTGCACTTGTTGCACATCGTCGCGCCGGGCGGGAAGGCGGTGGCGGAATCGGAGGATTCGGATGAGGTGTCGTCGGAGCGCCCTTCGACAGGCCCAGGGCGAACGGTCTTTTTTTCAGACTCGCCGAGCACGCCGGCAAGATCGCCGCTCAGCGTATTGCTGATCGCGGCGCTGATCTTGTCCAGGTTCCGCTCAGATTTTTTTTTTGAGCTGTCGCGGCTCACGCGTGCTTCGTACGCGGCGCGCTTCTCGGCGATCAGCTTGCGCTGCTCCGGATCGAGTTCCGGATCGTGCAGCAGGCCGATCGACTTGAGGTGCATTTCGATGATCGCGCCGAGTTCGGCGACGATCGATGGCATGTAGACGCCGCCGGCCTTGAAGTAGCCGCCGCGCGGATCGAACACGGCTTTCAATTCCTCGACCAGGAACGTCACGTCGCCGCCTTTGCGGAACACGGCCGACATGATGCGCGTCAGCGCGACGATCCACTGGAAGTGGTCCATGTTCTTCGAGTTGATGAAGATCTCGAACGGGCGACGCAGTTCGTATTCGGTGCCCTGGTTCAGCACGATGTCGTTGATCGTGACGTACAGCGCGTGCTCGAACAGCGGCGACTTGATCTTGTAGGTGGCGCCGACCAGCGTGTCGGGACGCTCGACCTTTTCGTGCATCTGGATGACTTCGGCCTTGACCGGCACCTCGATGACGTCGCGCGGATCGGGTCCGGCGCTCGGGATCAGGGCGTGGTCTTCGGGTTTGCCGACGCTGTAACCCTTGATCTTCTTGGAAATCTTGATTGTCACTGGTGCAAACTCCTTCGATCTTCGTCACCGGCGTGGCGGGGCCGCGCGTGGGCGGCCCCGTCCGGCGCCTTATTTCTTCTTTTCGGCTTTCGACTTGCGGCGCATGTCCATCGTGTGGGCGCGCTTGTAGGTCTGGATGTCCTTGAAGTGGCCCTTGGCATCGCGTACGGCGTAGAGCTTCTTGCCGGCGCTGCTGTGCATCGTCGTGCGGCGGCCCTTCTTGCGCGCGGCCTTTTTCGCCGTTTTTTTCTTCGCGCCTTTCTTGACCGCCTTCTTCGCGGTCCTGGCTTTGCGCGCGACTTTCTTCGTGGCCTTCTTTACCGCCTTCCGGGCGGCTTTCTTCGCCGGCCTGGCTTTTCTGGCCGCTTTCCTGGCGGCCTTCTTTACGGCTTTCTTCGCTGCCTTCCTGGCCGGCTTGGCTTTCTTTGCTGCTTTCTTCGCGGCCTTCTTTGCAGCCGGCTTCGGCGCGGCCTTCTTCGCCGCGACCGCCTTCTTGACCGCGGTCTTCACGGCGGCCGCTTTCTTGGCGACAGCCGCGCCGGCGGAGGTGGCCTGCTTGACGACGGCGTCCTTGACCTGGGTCGCTCTCTGCACGGCGGCGTCCTTGACGTTGGCCGCCACGCTCGCGGCCTTTTCCGCTGCCGCCTGGCCGACCTGGCTTGCCTTCTCGGCCACGGCCGAGCCGATCTCCTGCGCTTTCTCGACGACGGCATCGACCGCGTTCGCGGCGCCTTCGCCCATGGGCGTGTGTTCGTTCTGCATATTCCCTCCGACGATATCTGCGATGAGCTGGAAAAGATTCCGCGGATGCTACATTGTATATCTTGCAGCCTTGCGGAACGTATCGTGAGCCCTTCCTTTATGGTTTGGCGCGCGTTTTCAGCACGTCAAAACTTGCCGTAGTAGCCTTCCTTGAGGGCGTCGAACAGATTGGCGGCGGTGTGTGTTTCGCCGTCGTATTCGATCTCTTCGTTGCCCTTGGCCTCGATTACGGTACCGTCTTCCAGCTCGAAGCGATAGAGGGTGTTTTCAAGATCCGTTTCCTTGACCAGAACGCCCTTGAAGGCGGCCGGGTTGAAGCGGAACGTGGTGCAGCCTTTCAGGCCACGCTGGTGGGCGTAGCGGTAGATGTCCTTGAAGTCCTCGTATGGGTAGGCGGTCGGCACGTTGGCGGTCTTGGAGATCGACGAATCGACCCACAGCTGCGCCGCGGCCTGAATGTCGACGTGTTCGACCGGCGAGATATCGTCGGCGGCCACGAAGTAGTCCGGCAGGCGTTCCTCGGCCTTGTCCGAGCCGGGAATCGCGGCGGCGTTGATCAGCTCGCGGTAGGCCAGCAGTTCGTAGCTGAATACCTCGACCTTTTCCTTGGACTTCTTGCCCTCGCGGATCACGTTGCGGCTGTAGTGGTGCGCGAACGACGGCTCGATGCCGTTGCTGGCGTTGTTGGCCAGCGACAGCGAGATCGTGCCGGTCGGCGCGATCGAGCTGTGATGCGTGAAGCGCGCGCCTTTCTCGGCCAGCTGCGCGACCAGTTCAGGGGCCACGCCGGCGATGCGCTGCATGTAGCGGCTGTACGTGGCGTGCAGTACGCGGCCGGACACCCTGTCGCCGATCCGGTAGCCGTCCTGGGCCATTTCCGGACGCAGGCGCAGCATCTCGGCGCTGATCTCGAATTCCTCGCTCATGATCGGCGCCGGGCCTTTTTCGTCGGCCAGGCTCAGCGCGACTTCCCAGCCGGCGATCGCCATGTCGCGCGCGACTGCTTCCGTGAACTCGCACGATTCCTTCGTGCCATAGCGCATCTTCAGCATCGTCAGCGTGCTGCCGAGGCCCAGGAAGCCCATGCCGTGGCGGCGCTTGCGCAGGATCTCGCCGCGCTGCTGCTCGAGCGGCAGGCCGTTGATCTCGACGACGTTGTCGAGCATGCGCGTGAACACGCGCACGACTTCCTTGTACTCGTCCCAGTCAAAGCGTGCTTTCGGGCCGAACGGATCGCGCACGAAGGTGGTGAGGTTGACCGATCCCAACAAGCAACTTCCATAGGGTGGGAGAGGTTGCTCGCCACAGTTACCAGTCACTAACCCATTAAAAATCAGGTTGTTTTTATCATTTTGCGTCGTATCAAAGACTGCTTCGCGACCGACATAGTCGATCGTCTTGATCGCGCTCCGATAGTCTTCCGCGTACGACGTCGGGTGCTGCTCGCGCCACTGCACGTACTTGCCGTTCTTCTCGGCCGAGAGGAAACCGATCTCCTCCATGAACCGATCGCGTGACCGCGAGCCAATGATCAACTCGTAGTCGGCCTGGCAGTCATACAGGCGCTTGCCGCCCTTGCCGTCCGGCAGCAGGCGCTGTCCCGCGGCGCGGCGCTTCAGAATGCGGCAGAAGATGCCGAAGTTCGCGAGCAACTCCTGCGCGTCATTGAGCAAGGACGGCACGCTCGACGCGAGTCGGATCGTGCAGTAGGCATTCTTGTCGTCACGCTGCACCGTGCCGTCGCACTGGAACAGAGCGCGCAGATAGGCCTTGACGCACGCTTCGCTGCCGCGCCAGACGACCTCCGGTACCTGCATCTTGGTCTTGGCGCTGAAGCCGTAGTGCTCCAGCACGCGAGCGAGCAGCACCGAGCGGATCATTACGAGGTTACGCTGCGGGACTGCGACCGAACTGACACGATAGTCGCGCGCCCGGTCGGACACGCCGGCGATCAAGGCGTTGATCTGGTTCACGACCTTGTCGGCGTAGTCGCGGTCCGTACCCCAGAGGTTCACGACCGCAGCCTGCTGACTCTTGCCACGATTCGTGAAATGACCGTCGCCGGTCAACAGGCCCAGCAGGTTGCCGAGCTGCGCGCTGCCCTCGCTGCCGAACTGCCCCTTGCCGGACTGGATCAGCAATTCGTCGCCGACGCGCAAGTCCTTCAGCTTGATCTTCCCGCGCCGCGTATAGAAATCGTGCCACTCCGTCGCCTTGATCTGGTAACCGTCCTTCGTCGTTACGCGATAGACATCGGCGGATGGCGCGGTCAGGAACGCCGGCACGGCGGAGCGAACCTCGACACCGTGTCCGTCTTCGCCGAGCGCACGCTTGTCGACCGTCACTTCGAGCGGCGCACCGCTCGCATGCAGATCACCGATGCGCACCATGCCGTACTGCGTTGCCAGGCGCGTATCCGCCGTCACGCAAGGGTTGGTCGCGCGGATGTTCTCGCACCACCAGTTGTTGTTCATCTCGTTGACGCGGTCGATCAGGATGAAGCCCGGCTCGGCGTAGTCGTACGTCGAGGTCATGATCATGTCCCACAGGTGCTTGGCGCGGATGTGGCCATACACCTTGCAGGCAACCAGGCCGTCGTCGCGGCTGACGTAGTTCTTGTGTGTCGGCCATTCGCGCCAGATGATCTTCTCGGCGTCGTTGAGGTCGATCTCGTCTTTTTCCTTGGCGTTGATCGGGAACACCAGCGGCCAGTCGGCGTCGGTCTCGACCGCTGCCATGAAGCCGTCGGTGATCAGCAAGCTGAGGTTGAACTGGCGCAGGCGCGCGTCTTCGCGCTTGGCGCGGATGAAATCCTTGACGTCCGGATGGCTGACGTCGAACGTGCCCATCTGCGCGCCGCGGCGGCCGCCGGCGGACGACACGGTGAAGCACATCTTGTCGTAGATATCCATGAACGACATCGGCCCGGACGTATAGGCGCCCGCACCGGATACGTACGCGCCGCGCGGGCGCAGCGTCGAGAATTCATAGCCGATGCCGCAGCCGGCCTTCAGCGTCAGGCCGGCCTCGTGCACCTTGTCGAGGATGCCGTCCATCGAGTCTTCGATCGTGCCGGAAACCGTGCAGTTGATCGTCGAGGTCGCCGGTTTGTGCTCGAGCGCGCCGGCGTTCGAGGTCACGCGGCCGGCCGGGATCGCGCCACGGCGCAACGCCCAGACGAACCGCTCGTACCAGTAGGTCTGCTTCTCGGCCGTGGTTTCTGCGCCGGCCAGTGCCCGGGCGACGCGCTGGTAGGTATGGTCGATGCTTGCGTCGACCGGTTCGCCCTGTTTCGTTTTCAGGCGATATTTCTTGTCCCAGATGTCGTAAGAGGCGGACTGCAGCGGAATCTCTGCCAGGCCGCGTCCCAAAGCTTCGAGGCGCACTGTACTCATCTCGTATTCGTCCTCCCGGTTTTATCCAAACCGTTCTTCTTGTGAAGCAGCCAAACACATCCATGCCATCCGCTGCTTTCTATTTTTCTTTGACCGCGCCGCTACCGCGCGTTCACCATTTCGCAAAGAAAGCTTCGCCCTCGGCTCGGCTTCCGGACGCTTCCGGTTACCTCCCGCCGAACTGCCGTTATCGTTCGCTATTCACCTTCCCGCAGCCGCGCCGACCGCAACCGCCATTGTCTCATGCAACCCGTATATTTTGGGGCGTCTGCAAGGACAAGGCACAAGATATTGTGAATTCGGGCTGGAAAACTACGCCGCTGGAAAGGCGTTGTCAAACGTTTTTTTTGACTATGGAATTCAATCCTTTGCAGCAGCTATTTCCGTTGATCTCTGAACAGCGCAACAATTGCACCACACTGCCTTGTCATCGGATTGAAACCGCGGCCGCCGCTTGCGGTCTTGAAGGCGGCTACGTTCCAATCGACTCCATTTTCCTGGAAACCACCATGTCCGATCGGTCATTCCGGCGCCGCGTCTTGCTTATCGCGGCCACTTTTTCCCTGGCCCTGGGCCTGTCTGTCGTATTGATGCCACACGCCACGCAGGCGACCCTGCCGATCGGCAGCGACGGCATGCCGGTGACCTCGCTGGCGCCGATGCTGGAAAAAGTGGTGCCGGCGGTCGTCAACATCAATTCCAAGACCCGCGTGCGCGTGCGCAACCCGCTCATGGAAGATCCGTTCTTCCGCCAGTTCTTCGGCATGCAGAACGCACCGCGCGAACGCATCGAGCAGTCGCTCGGCTCCGGCGTGATCATCGATGCGGCCAAGGGCTACGTGTTGACCAACAACCACGTCACCGAGGGCGCCGATGATATCTCGGTGACGCTGCACGACAACCGCACGCTGCCCGGGCACATCGTCGGCAGCGATCCGGAAAGCGACATCGCGGTCGTGCAGATCCCGGCGGAAAACCTCACCGCTCTGCCGCTGGCCGACGCAGCCCAGTTGCGCGTCGGCGACTTCGTCGTCGCAGTCGGCAATCCGTTCGGCCTCGGCCAGACCGTGACCCACGGCATCATCTCGGCGCTGCAGCGCTCGGGCCTGCGCGGCGCCGGCTACCAGAACTACATCCAGACCGATGCGCCGATCAATCCCGGCAACTCCGGCGGCGCCTTGGTCAACCTGCGCGGTGAACTGGTCGGCATCAATTCGGCGATCTACACGCCGTCGGGCGGCAATGTCGGCATCGGCTTTGCGATCCCGGTCAACGTGGCCAGCGACGCGATGCACCAGTTGATCGCCAGCGGCCATGTCCAGCATGGCTCGCTCGGCGTGCAGGCGCAGACCCTGACGCCCGAGATCGCGCGCATGTTGCAGACCAATCTGCAGCAGGGCGCTGTCGTTACGGAAGTCGGACCGCAGTCACCGGCCGATGAAGCCGGGATCAAGCCCGGCGACGTGATCACGGCAATCGACGGCCGCGCGGTCAACACCGACAACGATCTGTACAGCATCGAGGGCATCTCGAAGATCGGCGCGACGCTGGCTGTGAAGGTGCTGCGCGACGGCAAGACGTTGACGTTGCGCACGCGCCTCGCGGCGGAGCAGTTCTCTAGCAGCGACGGCGGCAAGATCGATGTGCGCCTCGGCGGCGCGGAACTGGCCAATGCCGGCGAGCGCACGCGCCGCGAAGGCCTCAACGGCGTCAGCGTCGTGCGCGTCGCGGCCGACAGCCGTGCGGCGAAGAACAACCTGCGGCCCGGTGACCTGATCGTCGCGGTCAACCAGGTCGAGATCGGCGGCTTTGACGACTTGAAGCGCCTGCTGGCGCGCCAGCCGCGCCAGCTGCAACTGGCAGTCGTGCGGGCGCGCAACATCACGTTCCTGACGATGCAGTAGGACGCGCACTGCGCAATAATGCCGGTTCCTGCCGCAGTCCGGGGACCGACCGAGTGAACATGAAGACCGTGTTGCGCGCGTGCGCGCTGATGTTGATGCTGTGCCTGTGCGCCACTGCCGTTGCGCTGGACGCCGCAAAGAAGCCTGCGGCGCATGCCGCGAAGAGAGCGGGCAAGGCCAAGGTGCCCGAGCCGATCGGGCCGGTGCTGATCTGGCGCGGCGACCACAACGTCGCGCGCGCCTTCATGAAGGATTGGGCCGCCGACTACGAGAAGAGCAGGCAGGGTCGCATCGTGCTGCAG
The DNA here is from genome assembly GCA_036496665.1 of Rudaea sp. Classification (GTDB taxonomy): domain Bacteria; phylum Pseudomonadota; class Gammaproteobacteria; order Xanthomonadales; family Rhodanobacteraceae; genus Rudaea. Next base: position 7,564 of record DASXKR010000035.1, read on the forward strand.
CCGTTCAGCACGATTTCGGGTCTCGACGCCATCAACGCCGGCACGGCCGACATCGCCGGCAGCTCGCGCCCGCCGATGCCGGGCCGCGTCGAGGAGCAGGGCACGAACTTCCTGCCGATTGCCTGGGACGGCCTGGTCATGATCACCTCGCCGAAGAATCCGATCAGCAACCTGACGCTGAAGCAGGTTCACGACATTTATCTCGGCGACGTGACCGACTGGAGCGCGCTCGGCGGCGAACCCGGCGAGATCAACCTGTACGGCATAGCCCCACCGCTCGACGGCGACGAATACAGCCTGCGCGAGCTGATCTTTCACCACGGCGACCAAGCCGTTTCGATACCGCGGTTGTACGTGAACCTCGACAAGCTGGAAGAAGGCATGGCACTCGATCCGCACGGGCTGGGCCTGTCGACGTATTCGTCGGCGCACGCAAATCCGGCGTTGAAGATGATGACGATCGAGGGCATTGCAGCGTCGACTGCGACGATCGCCGACGGCAGCTACCCGCTGTACTCGACGCTGTTCCTGGCCGCGCGTGAAGACAGCAAGAATCATGAAGCGATCGTCAAGTTTGCGCAGTTCACCGCCACCGAACCGGCGCAGGAGATACTGCGCCGCCACGGGCTGGTACCGTACTCCGAGGGACAGAACCTGATCACCAAACAAGCCGAGCGCGTCGCCTGGGTCGATGCGCGCGTGCGGCCGGGTGCGGCGCCGTTCGCTGCCGCCGCTGAGAGCGGCACGCCGGTGTCGGCGCCGAACGCGACGGCGGATTTTCTCACGCGCATGGCGCCGAACTCGCTCGAAGCGCAGGAAGCCAAGGATCGCGCCGCGCGCCTGAGCGCGGAAAAGAAAGCCGCGGAGCAACCTGACGGCGACTAGACCAAGAAGGGACCCCCGGCTCAGGCCGGGTGGCAGCAGCAGTTTGACTTGAACAAGGGTCCATCGCGGAGACTCCGAATCGCGAGCCGCCAAGCACACGAAACGGAGAAACCGCAATGGACAAGTCGAGAGTCTAAATCACGCGCCGCGGGAGTGGTTGTATCACGTCGTATTTACTTCCAAACGCCGTCGCCGGGTGCCATACGGGAACCGGCAAGCCGATGCAGATCCGCGCGATCACGATTGATCTGGACGATACGCTCTGGCCGATCGAGCCGGTCATGCTGCGTGCGGAGCAGCGGCTCGACGCTTGGTTGCAGGCGCATTGCCCCTCGGTCGCCGACGCATTTCCGATTCCGGCAATGCGCGCACTGCGCGAGCGCATCGCGGCGGAAAATCCCGGCCTCGCGCACGATTTCACCAGCCAGCGCCTGTTGTGCCTGCGCACGGCGATGAAGCCGCACGGCTATGGCGAGCAGCACGTCGACGCCGCGTTCGCCGAATTCTACGCGGCGCGCAACGAAGTAGAATGCTATGGCGACGCGCTGCCGGCGCTGGAACGCCTCGCGGCGCGTTTTCCGCTGGTCAGCCTGTCGAACGGCAACGCCGACCTCGAGCGCATCGGCATCGCGCGCTTTTTCCACTTTTCCATTTCTTCACGCAGCTTCGGCAAAGCCAAGCCGGCCGTGGAAATCTTTCATGCCGCATGTGCCGGCCTCGATCTGCCGCCGCACGAGGTTCTTCACGTTGGTGATGACCCCGCGCTCGACGTGCTCGGCGCGAGCGCGGCCGGCATGCGCAGCGCCTGGCTCAATCGCACCGGTGCAGCCTGGCAGCATGCGGTGAAGCCCGATGTCGTCGCGCGCGACCTCGACGAACTCGCGACTCTGCTCGAGAAGGTGCAAGCTGTCGCCTGAGACAACGCGACCGGCGCCGGCACATAGATTGCATCGTCAAACCGGCAGGACGCAAAGACGTTGCTGCGGTTTGCTGCGCCCCGAGAAAGAGGAACGCGATGCACGCTTTGGTCGACCTCCGCCGCGCCACGCGCGCCACTGCCCTGATTGCCGTTACGCGCGCCACCTTGCGTGAAACCGTCGCACGCCTCGGCGTTTCCGCGACGGCATGGGTCGACGACAGCGGTTATCACGCCGAACCCGGGCGCCACTGCCTCGTGCCGGACACACGCGGCCGGCTGCGCGCCGTCCTCGTTGGTGTCGGACGCACCGATGACGTGTATGCGCTCGCCGCACTGCCGTTCGCGCTGCCGCCCGGAGCCTATCGATTCGATGTGGCCGGCCTGCCGCTGGACCGCGCGCGCGCCGCGCTGGGCTGGGGCCTGGGTGCCTATCGTTTCGCGCGCTATCGCAAGCGCGCGCGCGCTCCGGCACGCCTCGCGGTCGATACGGCAACGCTGAAGGCGGTGGAAACGCCGTTGGCCGCGATCTGGCGTTTGCGCGACATGGTCAACACGCCGACGCAGGACATGGGACCGGCGGCGATTTCCACGCAGATCATGGCGCTCGCGCAAGCCCACGGCGCCGAATTCCGCGAATGGGTCGGAGCGCAATTGCTCGGTGTAAACTTCCCGACGATCCATGCTGTCGGCCGCGCCAGTCCGAACGAACCGCGCCTGGCTGAGCTGCGCTGGGGCGACGCGGCACACCCGCATCTGGTGCTGATCGGCAAGGGTGTCTGCTTCGACAGCGGTGGGCTCAACATCAAGACCGGCGACGGCATGCGCTGGATGAAAAAGGACATGGGCGGCGCGGCGCACGTGATTGCGCTGGCCGACATGATCATGCAAGCGCGCCTGCCGGTGCGTCTGACCGTGCTGGTGCCGGCGGTCGAGAATGCGATTGGCGGCGATGCCTATCGGCCCGGCGAGATCATCCGCACACGCGCCGGCGTTACCGTCGAAATCGACAACACCGACGCCGAAGGCCGACTCGTGCTGTGCGATGCGCTGGCCTATGCGGTCGAACAGAAACCCGATGCGATCGTCGACTTTGCCACGCTGACCGGCGCGGCACGTGTCGCGCTCGGTCCGGAACTGCCGGCCATTTTCAGCAATCGCGATGACCTGGTTGCGGCCGCGCTGGCGGCAGGGCGCGCCGAACAGGATCCGCTCTGGCACATGCCGTTGTGGCAGCCGTACACGAGCATGCTCGAATCGCGCGTCGCCGATCTGGCCAACGCCGGGCCGTCACGCCATGCCGGTGCGATCGCGGCAGCATTGTTTTTGCAGCGATTTGTACCGAATTTCACGCCGTGGATACATATCGATGTCTACGCTTGGAATGACAGCGACAGGCCAGGACGGCCACAAGGGGGCGAAGCGCAGGGTCTGCGCGCCATGTTCGCCATGCTGAAATCCCGTTACACGCGCTCCCAGGATCGGTAGCGCGCGGTCCGTGCGGTGCTGCGGGATTTGCCCCTCGCAGCGCCGCACGACCGGATCTTTTTCAAGACGGTGAGGTAGCGCGCCCAAGGCGCGCTCGTGAGGAGTCAGGGGTTAGGTCGCGCGCTTGCGAAAGCAAGCGCCGGTCGCCTACGTCGCTCTTCACAAGCGAGCGAAGCGAGCGACCTAACGAGGCGGCGAAGCCGCCGACCTCACACGCGCCTGCATCAGTCGACCGCGTCTTTCCCGATCGCACTGTGCGGCAGCACACGTGACGCCAGCTTGGTGTCCGCATGAATCAGGTTGACCTCGTCGGCGAGGATGTGCGCCGCCTCATTCAGGGCCACATCTTTTTCGACCTTGCGCTTGCGCTCCTCGGCCAGATCCGCCTTCAAGCTACGCTCGTCGGCTTGCAGCCCGTCGTCGGTCGCGGTGTCGTCCTTGGCGGTCGCGGCATCAGAGCCGCCGCTGGCGATCCTGTCCTTGTTCGCGGCGGCCGATTTCGCCTCGGCCGATTTCGTCGCGGCCAATGTCGCCTGATCGTTGCTGGCCTTGCCCGGCGAGGCGGTCGCCTTGCCTTTCGTATCCACCGGTGTCCCGCTGTCATCCGGGACCGGGGCGTGCTCGATGGTGCCTTCAACGCGCGGACGGGTCTGCGCTGCCGCGGCGCCAGGACCGGCGGACGCGATATTTTCTTTCGCCGTCGAACCGTTGCCGATCTTCGCCGGGGCTGCCGCCAGCTGCGGATGGCGCTCGAGGCGCTTTTTCTCCTGCTCGTCGCGCTCTTCGCGCCGTACCCGCTCGTTGAGCGAGATCGAGGTTTCCTTGCGCAGCTTGCGCGAGTCGGCGATGTCGGCCTCCAGCGCCAGCCATTCCTTGTCTCCTGCCGTGCGTGACTCGTGGCGCGCCTCGAGCATAGGCACGACCGCCGACAGGTTTGCCGACGGCGTGTAGCCGGCCGCGGCGATCGAGGTCCAGGCCAGCGCGTTGTCGAACGCCTGCTCGCCATTTTGATCGAAGTCGCCGGTCAGCGGAAACGCGATGTCCGGCGCCACGCCCTTGAGCTGCGTCGAACCGCCGTTGACGCGGAAGAACTGCGCGATCGTCATCTTCAATTCGCCGAACGACGGCTTCTCGTTGCCCTTGACCTGGTCGAGGTCGACGAGGTTCTGCACCGTGCCCTTGCCGTAGGAATTCTCGCCGACGATCAGGCCGCGGCCATAGTCCTGGATCGCCGCGGCGAAGATCTCCGACGCCGAGGCCGAGTTGCGGTTGACCAGCACGGCGAGCGGACCGCTCCAGGCCATGCTGGTGTCGGTGTTCTGTTCTTCCTCGATACGGCCATTGGCGCTGCGCACCTGCACGACCGGGCCCTTGCCGATGAACAGTCCGGTCAGGTCGGTGGCTTCCGACAGCGAACCGCCGCCGTTGTTGCGCAGGTCGACCAGTACGCCGTCAACGTTCTGCTTCTTCAGATCGCCGAGAATCTTCGCCACGTCGCGCGTCGCGCTCTTGAAGTCCTTGTCGCCGCGCCGGCGCGCGTCGAAGTCCTGGTAGAAGGTCGGCAGCGAGATCACGCCGATCTTGCGCGACACGTCGCCGTCCTTTATGTCGATGACCGAACTCTTCGCGGCCTGTTCTTCGATCGAGACTTTCTTGCGCACCATCGCAACAGTGAGATGCTTGCCGTCCGGGCCGGCGTCGGCGGGCAGGATTTCCAGGCGCACCGTGGTGTCCTTGGCGCCGCGGATCTTGTCGACGACGTCGTCGAGACGCCAGCCGATCACGTCGGTCAACGCACCGGACTCGCCCTGGCCGACACTGAGGATGCGATCACCGACCTTGAGCTTGCCGGACAGCGCAGCCGGACCACCCGGCACGATCTCGCGGATCGCCGTGTAGTCCTCGTCGCGCTGCAGCACCGCGCCGATGCCTTCGAGCGACAGCTTCATCGCAATGTCGAAGTTCTCGGCCGAACGCGGGCTGAGGTAGTTCGTGTGTGGCTCGATCGCCATCGCGTACGCGTTCATGAACGTCGAGAACACGTCTTCGCTGTTGAGCTGGCGCAGGCGGTCGATGTAGGTTGCGTAGCGCTTGTCGAGCGTGGTGCGGATGTCCGCATCTTTCTTGCCGGCCAGCTTCAGGCGCAGCCAGTCGTTCTTGACGCGCTTGCGCCACAGGTCGTTCAGCTCGTCGGTGGTCTTCGCCCACGGCATCTTTTCGCGCTGGTACTGGTAGCTTTCGTCCTTGGTGAAGTCGAAGTCGTGCTTGAGCTGCTCGCGCGCGTAGTTGGTACGCTCGGTCACACGCTGGATGTAGACGTTGTAGATCGCGAACGGCGCGGACAGGTCTTCGTTGTAGATCGCATCGCCGAGCTTGTCGCGCATCGTCGCGAACTTGTCGACATCGGACTGCAGCAGGAACAGGCGGTCGCCGTCGAGCGCGTCGAGATAGCGGTCGAAGATCTGCGCCGACATCTTTGCGTCGAGCGCCTCGGGCTTGTAATGGAACCGCGTCAGGAAGCGCGCCGCGAGCACGGCGGTCTGCGCCTGCGTCGGCGTTGCCTTGAGCGCGATCTGCGCGCTGTCCGGCGCAGGCTTGGCCGAGACGGTGCTGGCCAGAGCCAGCACCAGCGCGATCAGCAACGGGTATTTACGCAACGACATTTCCACAAAACGTTCCTTAATTTTTGCAATCGTCCCTGATTGCGAGGATCAAGACCTGCCATCCTGGCCGGGATTTTTGTTCTTGCAATCGTCCTTGATTGCGAGAGTCACAAGCCGGGCATCCATGGCCGGGAATCTAGTTCTTTGCAATCGTCCCTGATTGCGAGGATCAAGACCTGCCATCCATGGCCGGACTCTTCAAAGAGAGCGGGCTACGCGACTTCTTCTTCCACGTAGCCGGCAGCGTGAGCCATCTGGTCCGCGTGGTACGACGAGCGCACCAGCGGCCCCGAGGCGACATGGTCGAATCCGAGTGTATGGCCGTAGTCGGCCAGCCCGTCGAATTCATCCGGCGTCCAGTAGCGAAGCACCGGATGATGATGCGGCGTCGGCTGCAGGTACTGCCCGATCGTGACCATATCGACATCATGTACACGCAGATCGTTCAACGCAGCGTGAACCTGCTCCGCGGTCTCGCCCAGGCCGAGCATGATGCCGGACTTGGTCGGGATCTGCGGGTGCTGCGCCTTGAAGCGCTGCAGCAAGGTCAGCGACCAGTCATAGTCGGCGCCCGGGCGCACGTTCGGATACAGGCCGCGTACCGTTTCGAGGTTGTGGTTGAACACGTCCGGCGGGTTCGCGGCGAGCACCTCGAGCGCGCGCTCCATGCGGCCCTTGCCGCGGAAATCCGGCGTCAGGATTTCGATCCTGATGGCCGGATTGGCCGCGCGCACTTCGCGGATGCATTCGGCGAAATGGCTCGCGCCGCCGTCGCGCAGGTCGTCACGGTCGACCGAGGTGATCACGACGTAGCGCAAGCCCATGTCGCGAATCGTTTCGGCCAGGTGTCGCGGTTCGTCGGCATCCGGCGGTTTCGGCCGGCCGTGCGCGACGTCGCAGAACGAGCAGCGCCGCGTGCAGACTTCACCGAGGATCATGAACGTGGCTGTGCCCTTGCCGAAACACTCGTGAATGTTCGGGCAGGACGCTTCCTCGCACACCGTCACCAGGCGATTGGCGCGCAGTTTCGATTTCAGCTTCGCCACGGCGTTGCCGGGCGGAATCCGCACGCGAATCCAGCTTGGCTTGCGCAGCAGCGGCGCGGCGCTGTCGAAACCGGCGCGATTGCGCGCGATCTTGTCCTCGCCGAGCTGCTTGATGCCGTGCGGCGGCGGGTCGGCGACGATCGAAATGGGGATGGTCTTTTGCACAGTTGCCTATTCGGTGGTCTGTCAGAACTATTCACCTCTCCCGCTGGCGGGACAGGTCGGCGCGCAAATCGCGCGCCGCTTCGACCTCATCCGCGTGACTCTCGCCATCCCTTGGCGCTTGCCCTACGGCCAGCTACGCTGTTCGCTTCGGCATCCTGCCTTCGCAGTCGGCCCCTTCTCCCGCCAGCCGGAGAAGGGGAGCACGGACGCTAGCAACATTTGCCGCCGCCGTACCAGCGTCGAAAGTATGGGGCGGCGCGCTTTGCGCCGAAGCGCCGAATTGCCGCGCCAGTTCGCCCACGAGCACGGTTTCGACGTCGGCCAGCCGCGAAGGGCCTCCCAAGTCTAGCATCTGGGTGACTTTCAAACCCTGGAATCCGCACGGATTGATGCGCTGGAAAGGTTCCAGATCCATGTCGACGTTGAACGCCAGGCCGTGGAACGTACAGCCGCGGCGCACGCGCAGTCCCAGCGCCGCAACTTTGGCGCCGGCCACGTAGACCCCGGGCGCCCCGTCCTTGCGCGACGCGACGATGTTCCACTCGGCCAGCGTATCGATGATCGCCTGTTCGATGCGCTGGACGAACTCGCGCACGCCGACACCGGCGCGGCGCAGGTCGATCAGCGGGTAAGCGACGATCTGGCCGGGTCCGTGATAGGTCACCTGACCGCCACGGTCGACCGGCACCACCGGGATGTCGCCGGGCATCACGACATGTTCCCACTTGCCGGCCTGACCGAGCGTGAAAACCGGTTCGTGCTCGACCACCCACAGCTCGTCGGGCGTTTCCGGCCCGCGTGCGTCGGTGAACGCCTGCATCGCGCGCCATATCGGCTCGTAGGGCTGCAGGCCGGGGAAACGGCGGACGAGAAGTGCCGACATCTGGAACGGATCGCTCTACAAACCCTCCCCTTCAAGGGGAGGGTTGGGTGGGGATGGTGTTGGCGACGTCACAATGTCCATCGCACATCCGGATCGGCACGCAGGGCCGCATGCGCAGCGTCGTATTTCTCGCGCGACGGGCAGGTAAACGTCACGCTGACCGAAACATAGTGACCTTCCCTCGACTCGCGCGTGCGCAGGCTGCCGTCGAGCACGGTCATGCCGAGCGCAGCAACGGTCTGCGGCACGCGCTGTTCGAGTCCCGTGCCGGCCTTGCCCATGGCCGTGACTTCGAATGCGCCCGGAAACTGGAATCCCTGTTGCGGGTTTTGCCGGAGGTCGCCGTGGGATTTCATCGTGAGTATGGGGTTTTCCATCCGCGGAAGATTGCTGCGCGAGCGACGACATTCAAGCGGGCGGGGCCGTAAGGGCGGGAATAGGGAATCGGGAAAGCTGGGCCAAAGTTGCGCTTGGCTCCTTCCGATTTCCGTTTCCCCATTTCCGTCTTGACGCCTACTTCGTATCCGGTAGCGCCGATACGTCGCCCTTCCTGTCACCTTTGAACCACAACAGGATGCCGTCGGACATGCGCCCCCAGAATCCGGCCGCGGGTGCATCGGCCAGGGCGACGAGCGGCCGTTCGGCCAGCGGTTTGCCGTCGAGGGCGACCCGCAGCGTACCGACCTTCTGGCCCTTCGCGAACGGCGCGATCAGGCGGTTCGGCAGGTCCATGCTGGCCTTGAGATCCTTGTAGCGGCCGCGCGGCATCGACACGAGCACGTCGTCGGCGACGCCGAGCGCGATTGTGTTGCCCACGCCTTTCCACAATTCCGGCGTGGTCAGCGCTTTGTCCGCGTCATAAAGCTTGTGCGTCTCGTAGAAGCGGAAGCCGTAGTTGAGCAGCGACTGGTTGTCGTCGGCGCGCTGTTTCTCGCTGCTCGTGCCCATGACCACCGCGATCAGGCGCTGGTCGCCACGCTTGGCCGACGTCGTCAGGCAGAAGCCGGCTTCCTTGGTGTGGCCGGTCTTGATGCCGTCGACCGTGCTGTCGCGCCACAGCAGCGAGTTGCGGTTGTGCTGCTTGATGCCGTTCCACTCGAATTCCTTGATCGCGTAGATCTTGTATTCCTCGGGGTAGTCATGGATCAGGGCGCGCGACAGCACGGCGATGTCGCGCGCAGTCGTGTAGTGGTTCGGGTCGGGCAGGCCCGAGGCGTTGACGAAATGCGTGCCGCTCATGCCGAGCTTGGCGGCGTACTGGTTCATCAGTTCGGCAAACGTCTGCTCGGATCCGGCGATGTGCTCGGCGAGCGCAATCGCGGCGTCGTTGCCGGACTGGATCACCATGCCGTAGAACAGGTCCTTCAGCGCGACCTTGCTGTTCAGCGCGAGGAAACTGGTCGAGCCTTCGGTGCCGGCACCGCCGCTGCGCCAGGCGTTTTCGCTGATGAACACCTCGTCGTCCATCTTGATCTTGCCGGCGGCCAGTTCGGCCGAAACGACGTACGAGGTCATGACCTTGGTGATCGATGCCGGTTCGACGCGCGCGTCGGCGTTGGCTTCGGCCAGCGTCTGTCCGGTCGCAAAATCCATCAGCACCCAGCTCTTGGCATCGAGCGACGGGGGTGGTGGCGTCGGCACGTTGATCGCGCCCGGCTTCGGCGCCGGCGGCTGTGCGCTGTCGGCGGGAACCGCTGCGGCCGAATCATTCGGTGCCGGAGCCGGCGTCGAATCCTTTGCCTGGCTTTGCGCCGGCGGCGTGGCCTTGGCGCGGGTCGTATGCGGCGTGCGCGCGAGCGCGGGCGTTGCCACGAGCGCGAGGGAAAGAACCGCCAATGCGGCAAAGTATCTTTGTTGCAAATGCTTCATCATCGATTCCGTTGTTGCGTTGCTGCGGTTGAAACAATTCAGTTGTCGATCGCCACGCGCGGCTCGCCGAGCCCGAGTGAGCGCACCTTCGGCGTCAGCCGGTCCGCTTCGCCCACATCGGCAAGCGGGCCGAGGCGGACACGCTGCACGGTCTTGCCGCCAATCTGCGCCGAGACGACGCGCACGTCGCCCAGGTGCGCCGCCCGCATCGCCGCCGCAGCACGCTCGGCGTTGGCGCGGTCGGCGTAAGCGCCGACCTGCAGGTATAGCGCGGGTTTGGGCGTTTTCGCTGGCGCCGCGCCGGTCGAGGTGCGCGCTGAGACCGCCGCCGGCGGAGCGGGTTCCTGGTCCGGATGGGCCGGGTCTATCGCCTTTACCTCGACCATCGCCGTGCCCTTCGGCCAGACCCCGAGCTTGACCGCGGCAACGTAGGACAGGTCGATCACGCGGTTCGCGACGAACGGTCCGCGATCGTTGACGCGCACGATCACGCTGTGCCCGTTCTCGATGTTCGTCACACGCGCATAGCTCGGCAGCGGCAGGGTCTTGTGCGCGGCGCTGTAGGCGTACATGTCGTACTTTTCGAACGTGGAGGTGGTGTAGCCGTGGAATTTGTTGCCGTACCAGGACGCTATGCCGCGCTCGACATAGCCTTTTGCGCTCGGCAGCACGCGGTAGGTTTCGCCGAGCACAGTGTACGGCGACTTGTTGCCGTATTGCGAGAGCGGTTCAGCTTTCGGCACCGGCTCGGTGATCTTGCTCAGGTCGGGCGGCGGGCCATCCGGCGTCGAGTCGCGATCCTGCGCGTAACGTCCGGCGCCGGCTCTGGGCGTTGAAGGTACCGGTGCTGCGCCGACCGGCTCGGTACCCGGCGCACGCGCCGGACGGTGCGCGCAGCCGCCGAGCGCCGCCAGCGCGAGTGCCGCGGCCGGCAGCGCGCTACGGTACTGCCTCTGCCGCGTCACGGCTGATCCGCGGCGGCGATGGCCTGGCTGAGCTGGTACACCGCCAGGCTGTACAGCGGGCTGCGGTTGTAGCGCGAGATCGCGTAGAAGTTCTCGAACGTGATCCAGACCTCGCGGCCCTCTTCGCCGTCGAGGAAGATCAGCGTGGCCGGCGTCATCGGGTCGAGTTTCTCGCTCGTGCGATAGCCCCATTCGGCCAGCTGCCGCAGCGGATAGGCCGGCTCGAAGCCGGTGGGTATGATTAGGCGGGCGTCGACGGCGACATCGGCGCGCAGCGCGACCACGCCGCCCTTCTGCCAGCCGTGCGCGGCGAAGTAGTTGGCCACGCTGGCGCCGATATCCGGCAGCGAATTCCACAAATCCACTTTTCCGTCGCCATCGTAGTCGCGGGCGAAATTGGCGATGCTGCTCGGCATGAACTGGCTCCAGCCCATCGCGCCGGCATACGAACCCATCAGGCCGTCGATCGGGTAGGGGAAAGCCGCTCCGTGCAGCAGGAACAACTGCTTCAGTTCGCTGCGGAAAAACTCCTGGCGCGGCGGATAGGCGAATGCCAGCGTGGCGAGAGAGTCGATCACGCGATAGCGGCCGGTGATGCGGCCGTAGTTGGTCTCGACGCCGAGGATCGTGACGATCAGCGGCGCCGGCACGCCATACTCGCTCTCGATGCGCTTGAGCAGGGCGCCGTTGGCGTGCAGGAATGCGACGCCGTCGTCGATGCGCCGCTGCGTGAGGAAGATCGGCCGGTAGTCCCTCCACGGCTTGGCTTCGGCCGGGCGCGAGATGGCATCAATCACGCTCTGCTGGTAGCGCGCCTTCGACACCGTGTCGAACACTTCATTGCGGTCGAGGCCGCCCTGGCGCGCGACCTCGTCGGCAAACTGACTCTCGGCGGCGGCCAGTGTGTCGGCGTCGGGGGCGGAAGCTCGTGCTGCGCTGACAGCCAGTGCGGTGCAAACAGTGAAAAAACGGCGTGCTGCGGGCATCGGCGAGGCGTGGGATCGGTGCGGCCCTAGATTAACACGTTGCCGCCGCCTATCGCGGCAGCAGGCGGCGGTGCGAGTGGATCGACATCAGCACGCCGAAGCCGGCGAGCAGCGACACCGCCGAGGTGCCGCCGTAGCTGATCAGCGGCAGCGGCACGCCGACCACGGGCAACAAGCCGGTGATCATGCCGCCATTGACCATGACGTAGACGAAGAACGCCATGCTGATCGAGCCGGCCAGCAGGCGCGAGTAGGTATCGCGCGCGTTGCTGGCGATCCACAGGCCGCGTCCGACGATAAAAATATACAACGCGAGCAGCAGCAGCACGCCGATCAGACCCCATTCCTCGGAGAAAACGGCGAAGATGAAATCGGTCGTGTGCTCGGGCAGGAACTCCAGCTGCGACTGCGTGCCATGATGCCAGCCTTTGCCGAGCCAGCCGCCGGAGCCGACCGCAATCTCGGACTGAATGATGTGCCAGCCGTTGCCGAGCGGATCGGACTCCGGATCGAGGAACATGCGCAGGCGATTGCGCTGGTACTCGTGCATGAAGTGCCAGGCCAGCGGCGCGACGCCGGCGAGTGCACCCAGCGCGATGCCGATGCGCCACCAGGCCAGCCCGGCCAGAAACACCGCGAATACGCCGCTGGCCGCGACCAGCAGCGCGGTGCCGAGGTCGGGCTGCCTGGCGATCAGCCAGGCCGGTGCGCCGATCAGCACGGCGAGCGCGGCGAGCGCGGTCCAGCGCGGCGGCAGTTCGCGCGCGTGCAGGTACCAGGCCGCCATCATCGGCAATGTCAGTTTGACCAGTTCGGAAGGCTGGAAGCGCATAAACTTCAGGTCAAGCCAGCGATGCGCACCACGGCCCTGGCCGAGGGCGGCGACGACCACCAGCAGCAGCAGGCTGGCGATGTACAGCCAGGGCGTCCAGTTACGCAGCACGGTCGGCGGCACGCGCGCGATCAGCAGCATCAACACGCCACCGAGCACGAAGCGCAGACCCTGGTTGATGACCATGTGCCGGTCCAGGTTGCTGGCGCTGTACAGCGTGGTCAGGCCGATGGTGGCCAGCAGCAGCAGCGCGCCGAGCAGCGGCAAGTCGAGCGCCGGGCGCTGCAGCGCACGCTGCAGGCGATGGCGCAGGTCGAAGAAGGTGCGCCCGATCGCAGCGGCTTCGATCATCGCGACGTGACCTCACGCGGCGGCGCGTCGTCATAGCGTACCCAGGCATCGAGGATCGCGCGCGCGATCGGCGCGGCGTCATGCGCGCCGCTGCGGCCGGCTTCGAGTGCGACCACGACCGCGATGCGCGCGTCGTCGGCCGGCGCAAAGCACTCGAACAGCACCTGATGGCGCTGGATCGGCGAGGAGCCGATGCTGGTCCATTCTTCGTCCGTGCGCGAAAAGCGTTCGGCCGTGCCGGTCTTGCCGGCGATCACATAGGGAAAGCCGTCGCCCATGCCGTGCGCGGTCCCGGACGGAGTGTTGACGACGTTGATCATGCCCTGCTCGACCGCTGTCCAGTTCGCCGGGTTGTGGATGATGCCCGGCGCCGGCGCTGCCAGCGGCGCGAGTTGCGGATCAGTGTTGATGCCTTCCTGCACGGCCCGCAGCAGGTGCGGTGGATGACGCACGCCGCGCGCGGCGATGATGCTCACGGCCTGGCCGAGCTGGATCGGCGTGACGACCCAGGCGCCCTGGCCGATGCCGGCGATGACCGTTTCTCCGGGGTACCAGGCCTGGTTGAAACGTCCGCGTTTCCATTCGCGCGAGGGCAGCACGCCGGACGACTCGCCGATCAGGTCAATGCCGGTCGGCGCACCGAAACCGAACTTGGCGAGCGAAGCGGAGAAGCGGTCGATGCCCATTTCCAGCGCCATGCCGTAGAAATAGGTGTTGACCGACTGTGCGATTGCTTCGCGCAGGTCGACGCGGCCGTGGCCCCAGCGCTGGTCGTCGCGATAGGCGCGCTTGGTGTCGCCCGAAATGAAGAACTCGCCGGTCGACAGCACCGTGTCTTCGGGTTTGCGGATGCCCAGTTCCAGTCCAGCCAGCCCGACGTACGGCTTCACCGTCGAGCCCGGCAGGTAGCCGCCGGCAAGCGCACGATTGAGCAGCGGACGGTCCTCGGCGTTGAGCAGCGTGCTGTAGTCGATCTGGTTGATGCCGTTGACGAACAGGTTCGGATCGTAGGTCGGTACGCTGACCATCGCCAGCACCTCGCCGTTGCGCGGATCAATCGCGACCGCGGCGCCGACGCGGCCCGCGAACGCTTCCTCGGCGACCTTCTGCAGGCGCGAGTCGATGGTGAGGTAGAGGTTGTTGCCCGGCGTTGGCGCTTCGCGCTTGATCGAGCGCTGCACGCGCTTGTCGGCATTGACCTCGACCTGCTCGTAACCGGGCTTGCCGTGCAACTGCGTTTCGTAGCTGCGCTCGATGCCGGTCTTGCCGATGTGCGTCGCGCCGGCATACAGGTCGGCATCGAGCCGGCTGGCCTCGTTGATGTCGATACGGCCGACGTAGCCGACCACGTGCGCGAATTCTTCGCCGAGCGGATACGAACGGGTCAGGTACGGCACGACATCGACACCGGGGAAGCGCCAGCGCTCGACCGAAAAACGCGCGATCTCGTCTTCGCTCAGTTTCAGGCGCAGCGGCACGCTGTCGAACGGGCGCTTGGTCCGTCGCAGCGCGTTGAAGCGCTGGATGTCGTCCTCACTCAGTGGCACGACCGCGGACAGCGCGTCGAGCATCGCGCCCATCTCATGGTCGGACTTGGCGACCTGCTCGGGCACCACCTCGAGCCGGAACGCGGCGGTGTTGTCGGCAAGCAGCACGCCGTTGCGGTCGTAGATCAGGCCGCGGCTCGGCACGATGCGGCGGATCGAGATGCGGTTGGAGTCCGAGCGCGACGAGAACTCCTCGTGGCGCGACACCTGCAGGTAGAAAAAGCGCACGCCGAGCAGGCCCAGGCAGGCCACGATCAGCAGGAAGCCCGCGATCGCGCGTGCGCGGAACAGGGCCGATTCGTTCCGCGCATCCTTGATGCGCGCGCGGCGGTCAGGCGGACTAGCGGCCATCGGGTCGACCCGCGGGCAAACGCGTGCTCATGCGTCGTGCGTGCGCAGGCGCGCGCGCAGGTCGTCGAGCAGCAGGAACACCCACGGCCAGGCCAGCGCTCCGGCGGCGGGCGCCAGCCAGAATGTCGGCGGCGGCAGCGGATCGCCGGCGAAGGCGTGGATCATGAGCAGGAAGATGCGGTCGTTCAGCAGCAGCGCGAGCACCGCGACCGACTGCTGCCACATCGGGAAAAAGCGTATGCGCGGCCGGAAGCGCAGCACGATGAAGCCGAGCACGCACAGGCGTGCGGCCTGTTCGCCGAGCAGCTCGCCGGCGAGCACGTCGCCGACCAGGCCGAACAGGAACATCAGGCCGAGCCCGACGCGTTCGGGCGCCTCGAGCGACCAGTAGATCAGCACCAGCGCCAGCCAGAACGGCTTGAACGGCAGCAGCGCCGGCGGCAGCGGCATCAGCTGCAGCACATAGCAGATGACGATGCTGCCCCAGAACAGGGAATTCTGCGCGCGCGATCGGTTCACGCCCCCCGCTCCCGCTTCAATGAAATACCGCTGTCGCGCGCAGCGCGACGATCGCTCCCGGCCTCAATGAAATACATTGGTTGCGCGTAGTGCAACGCCGACTCCCCCTCTCCCGCTGCAGCGGGAGAGGGTAAGGGGTGAGGGGACTCCCGCTGGCGGCTGAGGCCAAGGGGTGAGGGTGGCGCCAGAACCCCTCGCATATTGCAGGCTTCGGCCGCGGCGCCACGACTGCGGCCTGAGTGCGCAGAGAGTGAGCCGAAAAAAGAGTCTTTGTGCGCGATCACGGCTTGCCCAGCTTTTGCGCTGCGGGCGCTTCGCCAGCGAGGGTGGCTGGCGGGCCGAAGGCCGGTGCGAGATCCGGCGGGCCGATCGGATCGGCGATCTCGTGCAGTACCAGCACTTCGCCGCTGCGGTCGAGCGACGCGGTCGGCGCGGCGACCGCGGCCGCGAACAGGCCGCTGGCATCGTTGCTGATCGTGCGGATTTCACCGACCGGAAAACCGGCCGGATAGACGCCGCCGAGGCCCGACGTGATCAGGCGGTCGCCAACCTTGACGTCAGCGCTGATCGGGATGTTGGGCAGCTCGAGCGTGTCGGCGCTGCCGCCGCCCTTGGCGATTGTGCGCAGGCCGGTGCGCTCGATCGCGACCGGAATTGCCTGCGTCGGGTTCGTGACCAACATGACCGTGCTGGTGTGCGCGAGCGTTTCGACGATCTGACCCATGACGCCGGTCGCGTCGATCACCGCCTGACCGACCGCGATGCGATCTTCGCTGCCGACGTTGAGCACGATGCGACGGTGGAACGGACCCGGATCCACCTCGATGAGGCGCGCGAGCTGTGCGCTCAGGCCGAGGCTGGTCTGCACGTCGAGCAGGCGTTTCAGGCGCTGGTTCTGTTCTTCGACCGATGCGTAGCGGTTCAGCGCGGCCTCGGCCAGCATCAGCTTGCGGCCAAGCTCGGCGTTCTGCTCGGCCAGGCGGCTCCGGTCGGCGAGCGCCAGGCGCGCGTCGTTGCTCAACTGCGCCGGCAGCGCGGCCACGCGATAGATTGGTTCAATGGCGAGGCCCAGCACGGCGCGAACCCGTTCGATATAGCCGCCGCGATGGTCGGCAATCATCAGCACGATCGCGACCGCGAGGTAGATGGTCAGCTTCAGCGTGCCGAGCGCGCTGTCGGCAAACAGCGTAGTGGATTCGTTGCGCGCAATGGTCACGGCGGATTAGGAAATTCAGTTCGCGAGCGGCGTGTCATGGCCCCCTCTCCCGCTGGCGGGAGAGGGCTGGGGTGAGGGTGGCGCCGCTAGTTGCAGCAGAATATCGGCTGACTCACCTTGGCCTTCGCGCAACTCCGTATTGCTGTTGAATCGCTGAAAAGCGACAGCCGCCCGAGACTCGAACTTTACTGCGATCCCTGCTGCGCCGGCAATCCGCGCAACTCCACAAGCATCTCCCAAATTCATACGCCACCCTCACCCGCGCCTTCGGCGCGACCTCTCCCGCCAGCGGGAGAGGTGAAAGATTCCGGACTCGATCCCTGGACGCCTAGCTCTCACCCGTAAAGAAATCACCGCCATGCTGGTCGACCAGTTCGAGCGCACGGCCACCGCCGCGGGCGACGCAGGTCAGTGGATCATCGGCGACGTGCACGTGCAGCCCGGTTTCCGACGAGATCAGCCGGTCGATGTCGCGCAACAGAGCGCCGCCGCCGGTCAGTACGATGCCGCGCTCGGCAACGTCGGAGCACAGTTCCGGCGGCGTCTGCTCGAGCGCCGAGCGCACCGCCGCGACGATGCCGGCGAGCGGCTCGTGCAGCGCCTCGAGGATCTCGTTCGAGTTGATCGTGAACATGCGCGGCACGCCCTCGGCGAGGTTGCGTCCGGAGATCTCGATTTCCTTGACTTCGGCCTGGGTGAACGCGCAACCAATCTCCATCTTGATGCGCTCGGCGGTCGACTCGCCGATCAGCGTGCCGTGGTTGCGGCGCACGTAGTTGATGATCGCCTCGTCGAAGCGGTCACCGCCGATGCGCACCGAGGCCGAGTAGACGATGCCGTTCAGTGAGATGACCGCGACTTCCGACGTACCGCCGCCGATGTCGAGCACCATCGAGCCGCGCGCCTCGTGCACCGGAATGCCGGCGCCGATCGCCGCCGCCATCGGTTCTTCGATCAGATAGACGTCGCGCGCGCCGGCCGACTCGGCCGATTCCTTGATCGCGCGACGCTCGACCTGCGTCGAGCCGCACGGCACGCACACCAGAACGCGCGGGCTCGGCCGGAACAGGCGCGAGCGGT
>DASXKR010000036.1:0-26679 GCA_036496665.1 Rudaea sp.
GTTGTCGGCCGCCTCGGCACAGCGTTTCCAGCGCGGTTTCTGTTCCTTGACTCCGGTCAGGGTCTTGTTGAATGCGAAGGCTTCGTCGACGAACGTCTTCGACAGGGCGTTCGCCGCCGCGTTGAGGACATGCCATTCAAGGTATGTCTTCCACTGCGCGATCGGCGTTGCCTTCAATTCCTTGTCGACTTCGGCGACGAATTTCGGTTCGGTGACATTGAGGTCGCCGTGCGGAATTTTCGCCGCGTCGAAATAAGCCGCCCATCCGAAGTCCGGCGCGCTCTTCGCCAGATCGGCGAACGCCATCTTGTGGTCCTGCTGCTTCGGATCGCGCAAGGCGACGTTGTCGAGCGAAGCTTCGGCGAGGCGCTTTTCAAATGCAAAGACCGTGTCGGCATTCTGCTTCGCGACCGCGGCCTTCGCCCCGGCCAGTTCGAACATTTTCGCGACGTGCTCGTGATACCTGGCGCGCGCATCGACGAAGCGCTGCTCGGGCTTCAGGTAATAATCACGGTCTGGCATACCGAGGCCGCCGGCGACGATATTCGCGACGATCTGCGTCGGATCGTGCAGGTCCTCCTGGCCGAACAAACCGAATGGCACGGCAACGCCGACATCGTGGAGCCGGCCAATCATGCGATCGATATCGGCCTTCGTCTTGATCGCGCGAACGTCATCGAGATACGGTTGCACCGGCTGGATGCCGGACGCGTCGATCTGCTTTTCGTCCATGCAAGCGGCGTAGAAATCTCCCGAGAGCTGCTCGGGACTTCCGGCCTTCCAGTCGGACTTGGCGGACAGGTCGGTCAGGATGTCGCGCACGTGTTCCTTGTTGATTTCACCGGATTCCCAGCGCTTGCTCCAGCGATCCATGTAGTCCGGGATCTGATGACTCGCACGCCAGGCGCCGTTGGCATAGTCGAAGAAGTCCGTGCAGGCCGCGCCCTGGGGATTGATGTCGGCGGTATCGATGCCGTGCTGCGCGTAGGCGGGCGCCGTGGTG
Organism: Rudaea sp.; assembly: GCA_036496665.1. Taxonomy (GTDB): domain Bacteria; phylum Pseudomonadota; class Gammaproteobacteria; order Xanthomonadales; family Rhodanobacteraceae; genus Rudaea. The sequence continues at coordinate 1,004 of DASXKR010000036.1, forward strand.
AAAAAAAACGCCGCCGCAAGCAAGCGATAACGCAGCAAGTGCCGAGGGTTGAACGATGTCGGCGGCGTCCCGGTCGCGGCACCGTGCAGTGTCAGGATTTTCTGGTTCGGCATGGCGGAGATACTCCCCTCAACGATGGACCGGACGATACTCTAGGCGAGCCGCTGACCGGATGGCATGGCCCGAATGGCACGGTTGCCGCGCGCACTCCGTGCGTGCAGGCCAAGGCGACGGCCGGCCGGATGCGCCGTGTTACCCGGTTGCGTTCTGCGCAGTCCCCTCCGCCTCGTTGCGGGCCTTTGTCGCCCCCGTCAATTCGGCTGCGCTAAGATTCGGGTATGGCAAGAATCCTGACCATCGAAGACGATGCAGTTACCGCGCGCGAGATCGTCGCCGAGTTGCAGGCCAGCGGCAACGAGGTCGACTGCGTGGATAATGGGCGCGAAGGCCTCGACCGGGCGATGGCCGGCAATTACGATGCGATCACGCTCGACCGCATGCTGCCCGGCCTCGATGGGCTCGCCGTCGTCACCGAATTGCGCCGCGCCGGCATCGATACGCCGGTGCTGATGATCAGCGCGCTCAGCGACGTCGACGCACGCGTGCGCGGCCTGCGCGCCGGCGGCGACGATTACCTGACCAAGCCGTTCGCGCCGGAGGAAATGGCCGCGCGCATCGAGGTCATGCTGCGCCGCCGCCGCGCACAGGCACCGGACACGCTGCTGCGCGTCGGCGACCTGCAGCTCGACCTGATCGCGCGCACCGCGCAGCGCAACGCCACGACGCTCGAATTGCTGCCGATCGAATTTCGGCTGCTCGAATACCTGATGCGCAATGCCGGCCAGGTGCTGACGCGCACGATGATCTTCGAAACGGTGTGGGGCTATCATTTCGATCCCGGCACGAACGTCATCGACGTGCATATCGGCCGGCTGCGCCGCAAGGTCGACGTACCGGGTGCAAAGCCGCTGATCCATACCGTACGCGGCTGCGGCTACAGGATCCGGGCGGGCCATGACTGAACCCGACCCGGCGCGCCGTGGCAACGGCCTGAGCGAGCGCTGGCGCTCGAGCACCGTGCGTCTGCTGGCGATCTATGGGGCGTTCTTCCTGCTCTGGAGCATCGTACTGGTCGCCACGATAAGCTGGCAGACGACACAGTTCCTCGACCGGGTCGTCGGCGAGATTCTCGAGCAGCGCGTCAGTTATCTGGCGAGCATCGACCGTGACCATCTGCCTGCGATGATGTCCGCGACGAATCAGCTCGACCTGCGCGGCGTGATGTTGTTCGGCCTGTTCGACCGCGGCGGCGCATACCTGTCCGGCAATATCGACCGGCCGCCGCAGGGGCTCCCGCCGGACGGCCAGATCCACCGGCTCGAGCATGGTCTTCAGACCATCAGCGGCGAACGCAACGCGCGCGCGCTCGGCGTCGCCGTGCGCCTGCAATCCGGCGACATGCTGGTTCTCGCCCGCTACACCGGCGTCGCCGACCGTATCGGCGCAATGACCCGCAGCGCGCTTGGCTGGGCCCTGTCCCTGCTGCTGATACCGGGACTGATCGGCGGATTCCTGCTGAGCCGCGGCCCATCGCTGCGCGTACGCCGGATCGAAACGGCAATCGAGCCGATCATGCGCGGCGACCTCGGCGCGCGGCTGCCGGTTTCCGACCGGCGCGACGAGGTCGACATGCTGGCAACGATTGTCAATCGCATGCTCGGCCGCATCGAGCACCTGCTCGGCGAGGTCAAAGGCGTCTCCGACAGCATCGCCCACGACTTGCGCACGCCGCTGACGCGATTGCGTGCGCAGCTGTACCGGCTGCAGACTCAAAGCGACCCGGCCGATCCGCGCAGCGCCGTGCTGGAGCGCTGCATCGTCGACACCGACGCCCTGCTCGACCGCTTTCGCGCGCTGCTGCGGATTTCCGAACTCGAGGATATGCGCCGCCGCGCCGGATTCGGCACGGTCGACCTGGCCGACACGTTGCGTCGCGTGCACGAATTGTATGTTCCGCTGGCCGAAGACAAAGGCGTGGCGCTGACGCTTGCGATCGATCAGCCGCCGGCCGTGCATGCCGACCAACACTTGCTGATCGAGGCCTTGAGCAACCTCGTCGCCAACGCGATCAAGTTCACGCCGGGCGGCGGCAAGGTGGAGTTGCGCGCGGCGCGCACCGCGGACGGAGCACGCATCGACGTGCGCGACAATGGGCCGGGAATTCCGCTGGCCGAGCGCAGCGCCGTGCTGCAACGGTTCTATCGCAGCGACTGCGGGCGCGACGCAGCCGGCTTCGGCCTGGGCCTGTCGATCGTCAGCGCGATCATCAAGCTGCACGACTTTCGCCTCGAAATCAGCGCCAACGAGCCGCACGGCGCCTGTCTGACGATCCACTGCTGGCCGCAGGGCGAAGCGGTCACCGGTTGATTGCCCGCTTCGGCGCCGCCGGAAAAAACTGCCGCGCGAGCAACCTGGTAGAACAAGAACGGCCGACATGCCGGCGCCTGCGGCAGCAGTCGCGTGCCGCCGCAATCATGAAATAAGATGTCATCGGCGGCGCGCCGATGCCGCCCGCGATTAAACAAATCTTCATGCGCCGGCGCTTGGAAGCGATGTCGCGACGCCATAAGTTGTCGGGCTGAAGCAACACCGGATCCCGTCATGCTCGGTCTCGTCCGCATCGCCCTGAGCCGGCCGTACACGTTCGTCGTGCTGGCCCTGCTCATCCTCATCATCGGCCCGCTGGCGGCGCTGCGCACGCCGACGGATATTTTTCCGAACATCGACATCCCGGTGATCGGCGTCGCCTGGCAGTACACCGGGCTGCCGCCGGACCAGATGGCCGGGCGCATCACGACGCCGTTCGAGCGTGCGTTGACGACGACCGTCAACGACATCGAGCATATCGAAGCGAACTCGTACACCGGATTCGGCATCATCAAGATATTCTTCCATCCGAACGTCAACATCAGCACGGCGAACGCCCAGGTCACCGCGATCGCGCAGACCCTGATCAAGCAGATGCCGCCCGGCGCGACGCCGCCGCTGATCATCAACTACAGCGCATCGACCGTGCCGATCCTGCAACTCGCGCTGTCCGGCAAGGGCCTGTCCGAGCAGCAACTCGCGGATCTCGCGATGAACACGCTGCGCACCCGCCTGGTCACCGTCCAGGGCGCGGCAATCCCATGGCCATTCGGCGGCAGGTCGCGCCAGGTGCAGATCGACCTCGACACCAATGCGCTGCAGGCGCGCGGCCTGACCGGCCAGGACGTCGCCAACGCGCTCGCGGCGCAGAACCTGTTGACGCCGGTCGGCACGCAGAAAATCGGCAATCTCGAGTACGCGGTCAACCTCAACAATGCCGCGCCGAACCTCGACGGTCTCGCCAATCTGCCGATCAAGGCCGTCAACGGCGCGATGATCTACGTGCGCGACGTCGCCCACGTGCGCGACGGCAGTGCGGTGCAGACGAACATCGTCCATGTCGACGGCGGCCGTTCGGTGCTGATGTCGGTGCTCAAGAGCGGCGCGACGTCGACGCTCGACATCGTCGACGGCATGAAGGCGATGATAGAGGCGGTCAAGCCGCAGATGCCCGACGGCCTGGCCGTCAAGGCGATCGGCGACCAGTCGATCTTCGTGCGCAACGCCATCGGCGCCGTGGCCAAGGAAGGCGTGATCGCAGCCGCGCTGACCAGCCTGATGATCCTGGTCTTTCTGGGCAGCTGGCGTTCGACCGTGATCATCGCCGTGTCGATTCCGCTGTCGATCCTCGGCGCGATCATGGTGCTGTCCGCACTGGGCCAGACCTTGAACATCATGACGCTCGGCGGTCTCGCGCTGGCGGTCGGCATCCTCGTCGATGACGCGACGGTCACCATCGAGAATATCAACTGGCACCTCGAACACGGCAAGGACGTGCGCACGTCGATCATCGACGGCGCCCAGCAGATCGTCACGCCGGCATTCGTGTCGATGCTGTGCATCTGCATCGTGTTCGTGCCGATGTTTTTCCTCGAAGGCGTTGCCCGCTATCTTTTCGTCCCCATGGCCGAGGCGGTCATGGCCGCGATGGCCTGCTCGTTTCTGCTGTCGCGCACGCTCGTGCCGACGATGGCCGACTACCTGCTTCGGCGCCATGACCAACACGGCGATGCGCATGCGGCAGCGCCGGCGCGCAATCCGCTGGTGCGCTTCCAGCGCGCATTCGAGGCCGGGTTCCTGCGCCTCAGGAACCGCTACCGCGAGTTGCTCGAGATGGCGATCGCGCATCGCCGGGTGTTCGTGGTCGTCTTCCTCGCGCTCGTCGCAGCATCGTTCCTGCTCGTGCCTTCGCTGGGCCGCAATTTCTTTCCGTTCGTCGATGCAGGTCAGATCCTGATGCACGTGCGCGCTCCGGTCGGCACGCGCGTCGAGGAAACCGCGGCCCGCTTCAGCGACATCGAACAGGCGATCCGCGAAATCATCCCGGCGCGCGAGCTCAATGCGATGGTCGACAACGTCGGCACATACATTTCAAGCATCAACACAATCTACAACAACACCGGAACGATCGGACCTCAGGATGGCGACATCCAGATTTCCCTCGCCGAAGGCCATGCACCGACGGCCGATTACATGCGCCGCATGCGTGAGGAATTGCCGCGCCGCTTTCCCGGCATGACGTTCTCGTTCCTGCCGGCGGACATCGTCAGCCAGATCCTGAATTTCGGCACGCCGGCGCCAATCGACCTGCAGGTACGCGGCAGCGACCTCGCCGCAAATTTCGTCTACGCGAACAGGTTGCTCGCACTGATCCGCCGCGTGCCCGGCGTCGCCGACGCACGCATCCAGCAGTCGCCGAACGCGCCCGCGTTCAATGTCAACGTCGACCGATCGCGGGCGCAATACGCCGGCATCACCGAGCGCGACGTGACCAACAGCCTCGTCGTCAACCTTGCCGGGTCCAGCCAGGTCGCGCCGACGTTCTGGCTCAATCCACAGAACGGCGTGACCTACCCGATTGTCATGCAGACGCCGCAATACCGGATCGACTCGCTGGCGAAGCTGCAGGACGTCTCGATCAACGCGCCCGGCGGTGCGACCACGGTTCTCGGCGGCGTCGCCGACATCACGCGCAGCCGCGTCAACGGCGTCTTCTCCGAATACGACATCCGGCCGATGGTCGAGATCTACGCCACCTCGCAGGATCGCGACCTCGGCGCGATCGCGGCCGACATCCAGACGATCATCGACGCGCACACCAAGGACCTGCCGAAAGCCGCCTCGGTCGCGCTGCTCGGACAGGTTCGGACGATGAACAGCGCGTTTGCCGGCCTGCTGTTCGGACTGCTCGGGGCGATCGTGCTGATCTATTTCCTGATCGTGATCAACTTCCAGTCGTGGAGCGATCCGTTCGTCATCATTACCGCGCTGCCCGCGGCGCTTGCCGGCATCGTCTGGATCCTTTTCGCGACGCACACGACGCTGAGCGTCCCCGCATTGACCGGCGCGATCATGTGCATGGGCGTCGCCACCGCGAACAGCGTGCTCGTGATCAGCTTTGCGCGCGAGAAACTCGAGGAACTGCGCGATGCGAGCGCCGCCGCGGTCGAAGCCGGATTCGTGCGCCTGCGTCCGGTGCTGATGACGGCGCTGGCGATGATCATCGGCATGGCGCCGATGGCGCTCGGCCTCGGCGAGGGCGGCGAGCAGAACGCACCGCTCGGCCGTGCCGTGATCGGCGGCCTGGCCTTCGCCACGTTCGCCACGCTGTTTTTCGTCCCCGTCGTTTTCAGCATCATTCACCGCCGTTTCGGCGAGAACTCCTCGCCGTCGCCCGTATTCGGAGAACCCCATGTCGCCGCCTGACCGCATCGGACCTTCCGCACCGCCACGGCGCGGACTTCGCCTGGCCGGCGCCGTCGCCGCCATCATTGCCGTGGTCGTCATCGCGACCGGCCTGTATTCGCGTGCCTCGGGCAACGCGCGCCTGCGCGAATGGACCGAGGCGCAGGCCGTTCCGGTGGTCGCCGTGGCGCCGCCGGCGACCGGCGCGAACGCAAGCGCGCTGGAACTGCCGGGCCGTCTGGAAGCCTTCCAGCGCGCGCCGATCTATGCGCGCGTCAGCGGCTATCTGAAGAGCTGGAAGTTCGACATCGGCGCGCAAGTCAAGGCCGGCCAGCTGCTGGCCGAGATCGAAACGCCGGATCTCGATCAGCAATTGCAGCAGGCACGTGCCGATCTGAACACCGCGCAGGCGAACGAAAAACTCGCCGAAGTCACCGCCGAACGCTGGGAGAAGATCCTGAAATCGAACGCCGTGTCGAAGCAGGATGTCGACGAGAAAGTCAGCGACCTTGCCGCGAAACGCGCCGCCGTCGCGTCGGCCAAGGCGAATGTCGATCGCTACGTCGCAATGAAGGGGTTCACGCGCATCGTCGCTCCGTTCAACGGCGTCGTGACCGCACGCAATACCGACGTCGGTGCGCTGATCAATGCCGGCACGGCAGCCGGACTCGAACTGTTCGTCATCTCCGACACGCACAAGCTGCGCGCCTACGTGAACGTGCCGCAGAGTTATGTGCCGGACGTGCAGCCGGGAACGAAGGCTACGCTGACCGTTCCGGACCATCCGGACAAGGTCTACGAGGCAACGATCGAAACTTCGTCGCAGGCGGTCAACGCGGCGTCCGGCACGACGCTGATGCAACTGGTCGTCGACAATCCGGCCGCCGAACTGCTTCCCGGCGCCTACGCCAATGTCCGCCTGCAGCTACCGACCAACGCAACGGCACTGAGCGTACCGGCGAGCGCGCTGATCTTCGATGCCAAGGGGCTCAGCGTGGCCACCGTCGGCAACGACAATCGCGTCACGGTCAAACCGGTCAGGATCGCGCGCGATCTCGGCAGCAAGATCGAAATCGGCGCAGGCCTCGGCGCCGAAGACCGCGTCATCCAGAATCCTCCGGACGGTATCGCCGATGGCACGGAAGTCCGCATCGCCGGCAACGCCGGGGCCGCACAACCGGCAAGAGGCAAGGACGCAAAGGGCTAGTAAATATCCCCCGGCAAAGCCGGGGGCCTTGATTTGTGAGCCTCTCAAAGCGGCCTCAGAGCAAGATCTCCCCAGTCATCCTGCTCACGTGAATGCCCGAGCGTCCGATCCAGGGAGGCCGAGGTTCGTCTGACCTCGGTCGCTGGAGGTACTCCAGCAAATGTCTCGCTGCTATTGCCTCCCCGGCAGTTGTCTGGCTGCCCCAAATGCTCAGGCGCCGGGTTCTATCCCGGCGAGGCGGCCCATGAACTGGCGGTAGTAGCGCAACTCGGCGATCGAATCGCGGGTATCGGACAGCGCCGTGTGCGCCGAATCCTTGTTGAAGCCCTTGCTGAGATCGGGCGCCCAACGCCGCGCCAGTTCCTTGATCGTCGACACATCGAGATTGCGGTAGTGGAAAAAACGCTCGAGGCGCGGCATCAGCCGGTGCAGGAAACGCCGGTCCTGGCAGATCGAATTGCCGCACATCGGCGACTTGCCGGACGGCACCCAGCGCGCGAGGAACTCCACCGTGTGCGCTTCGCCCACCGCCATCTCGACGCCGGATTCGAGCACACGCCGCCACAAGCCGGACTTGCGGTGCTGGTTGCGGTTCCAGTCGTCCATCGCCTCGAGTCGCTCGGCCGGATGGCGGACCGCAAACTCGGGGCCTTCGGCCAGCACATTGAGCGCCCTGTCGGTAACGATCGTGGCGATCTCGAGGATCGAGTCGTTGTCGCAGTCGAGCCCGGTCATCTCCAGGTCGATCCAGATCAGGTGGTCTTCGTGGATGGTCGGTTCAGCCATGATCGAATCATGTGGTGAGACCGGTGAACGATAGCATCTGAATCCGGCTGCGCACAGGGCGCGCATCGCGCGGCCCATTTCAGCTAGGCTTGACCGATGAACGGATTCACCAGCTTCTACTGGCACGACTACGAGACCTTCGGCATCGATCCGCGCCGCGACCGCCCGGCTCAGTTCGCCGGCCAGCGGACCGACGCCGAACTGGAGCCGATCGGCGAGCCGCTGGCGATCTACTGCAAGCCCGCGCGCGACGTGCTGCCGTCGCCGATGTCGTGCCTGGTCACCGGCATCACGCCGCAGCACGCGGACCGCGCCGGCCTCATCGAGGCGGAATTTGCCGCGCGTATCCATGAGGAACTCGCCGAGCCGGGTACCTGCGCGGTCGGCTTCAATTCGATCCGCTTCGACGACGAGTTCACGCGCAACCTGCTGTACCGGAATTTTTACGATCCATACGCGCGTGAGTGGGAGAATGGCAATTCGCGCTGGGACGTGATCGACTTGGTGCGCATGTGCTATGCGTTGCGTCCGCAGGGTATCGCTTGGCCGATGCGTACGGTTGACCGCAACGCGCGTGCGCCGGTCGACGCGGAGACGCCGGCCCCGCGCGACGACGTCAGCGTGCCGAGCTTCCGCCTGGAAGACCTTACCAGCGCGAACGGGATCGGCCACGAGCATGCGCACGACGCGCTCTCGGACGTCAATGCCACGATTGCCCTCGCCCGCCTGCTGCGTGCGCGCCAGCCACGCCTGTTCGCTTTCTACTTCGCGCTGCGCCGCAAGCAGCGCGCATTCGAGCTGCTCGACTGCGTGCGTCAGGAGCCGGTCCTGCATGTTTCGTCGCGCTACCCGGCGGAACGCGGCTGCATGGCCATGATCGTGCCGCTGGCCGTGCATCCGCAGCAGCCGAACAAGATCATCGTCTATGACCTCGACGCCGATCCTGCGGCGCTACTCGAACTCGATGCCGCCGATATAGCCGACCGGGTGTTCACACCGCGTGGCGATCTGCCCGAGGGCATCGAGCGCGTTCCGCTGAAGGCCGTCTCGGCCAACCGCTCGCCGGCGCTGGCACCGGTATCCGCCCTCGCCGGTGTCGACACCGCGCGCATCCGCCTTGATCCGGATCGCTGCCGGGCGCACCTGCAGCGCCTGCGCGACGCCACCGGAATCGGCGCCAAGGTTGCCGACGTCTTTGCGCTGTCGGCGGGTGCGGGCGACGAGGCAATCGATCCAGATCTTGCGCTCTACCACGGCTTCATGAGCGACGCCGACCGCAAGCTGCTGCGCGATGTGCGCGGCACGCCGCCAGCGCAACTCGCGTCCCGATCGTTTGCGTTTCGCGATGCACGCTGCGGCGAACTGCTGTTCCGCTACCGTGCCCGCAACTGGCCTGCCACCCTTTCCATCGACGAGGCGGCGCACTGGGAACGGTTCCGCTGCGACCGGCTGACCAGGCAGACCGATGCGACCCCGTTGACACTCGACGACTATTTCCGCGAGATTGCCCTGCGGCGAACGACCGCAGATGGCACGCAGGCTCCGATTCTCGATGCGCTCGAGCAATGGGGCCGGGGGCTGCTCTAGAACCACGAGCGTTCGAACGGTGCCGTCAATGCTCGTTGCGTCCGCAGCTCGCCCGTCGGGCCATTCGCTATGCGAAGGTTCGCTCCGGCATCCTGCCTGCACTGGCCGGCGGGAGCGGGAAGCCGTTTTGATTTTCCGGCCAAGAAGATAAGATCAAGATGGATCTCCGCATTCGCGCGGATGACGATGTGAATCATTTGCCATGGCAGATACTTCCTATTTCGATGCCGCCGGATTCCGCTTCCTGCGCGGCCTGGCCAGGAACAACAACCGCGAATGGTTCAATGCGGGCAAGCCGCGGTATGAACGGCTGCTGCGCGATCCGTTCCTGCGCCTGATCGGCGACCTCGCCGAACCGCTGGCGAAGATCAGCCCCCATTTCCGCGCCGACCCGCGGCCGAGCGGCGGGTCGATGTTCCGCATCTACCGCGACACGCGCTTCGCCAACGACAAGAGCCCGTACAAGACCTGGCTCGGCGCGCGCCTGTTCCACGAACGCAACCGGCAGGTGCACGCGCCGCTGTTCTACGTTCACATCCAGCCCGGTCGCTGCTTCGCCGCCGGCGGCCTTTGGCATCCCGAAAGCACGGACCTGAAGCGGATCCGCGATTTTCTCGTCGACAATCCGGCCAGCTGGAAGAAGGCCGTGCAGTCGAGGAAGTTCCGCGAGCGCTTCGCGCTCGGCGGCGAATCGCTGAGCCGACCGCCGGGCGGCTACGACCCGAAGCACGGATTGATCGAGGATATCAAACGCAAGGATTTCGTCGCGAGCGTCGAGTTCAGCGATGCGGACGCGTTCTCGCCGCAGCTCAAGGCGCGGCTGGTCGATGCGTTCAGGGGCGTCGCACCGATGGTCGACTACCTGTGCGCCGCCCTCGATCTGGAGTTCTGATGGCGCTCGCGTACTCCCCGCATCGCGCGCTGCGTGTCATTGCCGCGTACAAACTGCTGAAGGCCAGCGCGCTGCTGCTCGTTGCATTTTCCGCGTTCGGGCTGGTCGGCCAGTCGCACCTGCAATGGCTTTCCGACTGGATCATGGGCCTGCCGATCCATCATGGCCACGGCTTCCTGGTCCGCGTCATCGACAAACTGTTCGAACTCGGCCCACGCAAGTTCATTGCCATCGGGGCCGCAGCTTGCGTCTATGCCGTGGTATTCACGGTCGAAGGCTGGGGTCTGTGGCGCGAGAAGCGCTGGGCGGAATACCTGACCGTCGTTGTCACCGCGTCGCTGATTCCGCTCGAGGGCTGGGAAATCTTCCGTCACGTCACCTGGCTCAAGGTACTTGCGCTGGTAGTCAACGTCGCCATCGTGTTGTACCTGATCCATCTGCTGCGCCGGCCCGCGTTGCCCGCACGATCAAGAGATTGAACCACGAAGGACACGAAGAACACGAAGGGAAGAGAAAATTGTCGAAACTCCGCACAGCCTGCGCTGCCGGACGTGTGCTGCGCGAATGGATGGATGCTGATGAAGAAGCAATTTGAAATCGCTTCTTGCGCTCAGCGTTCTCTTCGTGTTCTTCGTGGTTCAATCTTTTCGCTTCGCGGAGCGCTCGAGCTAGGCTGCGGAAAAGGCGAAAGCCAGCACGTCGGCGATATCGTCGCTTCCGGTCATGGCCATCAACAGCCGCTCGACGCCAAGCGCAACGCCGGCGCAGTTCGGCAGCCCCTGCTCCAGCGCGGCAAGAAGCTTCTCGTCGAGCGGAAGTTCGCCGCGTCCACGCACGCGACGACGTGCGTTGTCGCGCTCGAAGCGTGCGCGCTGTTCGGCGGCGTCGGTCAGTTCGTGGTAACCGTTCGCCAGTTCTTGCGTGCCCAGATACAGTTCGAAGCGCTCGGCAACCGGCGGGGCGTTGCCGCGAATTCTCGCGAGCGCACATTGCGACGCCGGGTAGTCGCAAATCACGGTGATCCGGTCGTGCGGAAATTCCGGCTGTATGCGATGGGTAAGCAGCAGGTCGAGCCAGTCGTCGCGATTCAGGCCGTTACCGTCCACGCGTACGTCCCCGAGCGCCGCGATGAGCGCGCGCTCGTCGTCTACGAATGGATCGACGGCCAGCGCCTGTCGGAACAGCTCACGATAGGTCGTCACATGTATCGACGCGCTCGTGCCAACCAGACCCGTGGCGGTCTGTACCAGATCGACGGTCTCGCCGATCAGGCGCAAATGGTCCCAGCCGACCCGGTACCATTCGAGCATCGTGAACTCGGGATTGTGACGGCGCCCCGCTTCGCCGTTGCGGAACACGCGGCCAAGCTCATAACAATCGCCGATACCGGCTGCCAGCAGGCGCTTCTGCGCAAACTCCGATGACGTACGTAGCCAGCGTTGCGGCGTACCGGCGTTGATGTGTCCGGAAAAGCGTACGCCGAAGCTGTCGATACTCGGATCGGTGTTCGCCCCCGCCGACATCATCGGCGTCTCGACCTCGAGCACGTTGCGCTCGGCGAAAAACCCGCGGATCAATGCATACAAACGCGACCGCAGTTCGAGCGCTCCGCGCAACGCGTCAGGCTTCATGCTTGCGCAGGAACTGGGTCAGTCGCGCCTCGTCCCAGACGTCGACGCCGAGTTCCGTGGCCTTGTCGAGTTTCGAGCCGGCTTCGCTGCCGGCGACGACGAAGCTGGTCTTCTTCGACACACTGCCGGCGACCTTCGCGCCGAGCGCTTCGAGACGTTCTTTCGCCTGGTCGCGCGTCAGCGACGCCAAGATTCCGGTCAGCACGACCGATTGCCCGTCCAGCGGCCTGGCCGCAGCGGCACCCTTCTCGGCCTGGTCCAGAACGCTCTGCCTCGACGCGATGCAGCGCTTAAGCAACGCACGTCCTTCGTCGCCGGTGAGGTACGCCCTTGCGGCGACGGCAACTTCTTCCGGCACGCCGGCATCGACCCATTGCTGCCGCGATGTTTTCGCAGCCGCTTCGATCGTGCCGAGCGCCGCGATCAGTTGGCCGCTGCGCTTCTCGGTCAGTTTCGGGATCTCCATCGCCGACAGTACATCCGCCGGCGCCAACGCCGCGTGGAGTTTTGCGAGCGGTTCATGTGCGTCCTCGATGCGAACCCCGCGTGACAGCAACGCATCGATCACGTCCTGATTGCCCTGCTGCATGAAGAAGTCGTCGATCGCACGCGCAACTTCGCCGCCGATATCCGGCACAGCCTTCAGGACCGGCCACGGCATGTGGCGGATCAGTTCGATGTTGCCGAACCAGGTCGCCAGCGCCTTGGCGGTACTCTCGCCGACATGGGTGATCCCGAGCGCATAGAGGAATCGCGCCAGCGTGGTCCGGCGACTCCTGTCGATCCCTTCGATCAGGTTCTCGGCCCATTTCGTCGCGACCTTGCCGGTTTTCACTGTATCTGGCGTCGTGCCGTCACGCTCGTCGGCACGACGCTTCATCTCGAGCAAATCGTCGAGCGTCAGTTTGTACAGGTCCGCGACGGACTTCAGGTAGCCGAGGCCGCTGAGGTCTTCGATGTAACGCTCACCGAGGCCGTCGATATCCATCGCGCGGCGCGCGGCAAAATGGAAAATCCCCTGGACGATCTGTGCGGCGCAGGTCAATCCGCCGGTGCAGCGCGCGACCGCTTCACCCTCTTCGCGCACGATCTCCGAGCCGCAGACCGGACAATGTTCCGGCATCTTCCATGGCTTCGTGCGCGCCGGGCGCTGCCCGGCCACGACGCTGACCACCTCCGGAATCACATCGCCGGCGCGACGTACGATGACGGTATCGCCGACACGCACGTCGAGCCGCGCGACCTGGTCGGCGTTGTGCAGCGTCGCATTGGTGACGGTGACGCCACCGACGAACACCGGCTTCAACTTTGCCGCCGGCGTCGCTGCACCGGTCCGGCCGATGTTGATGATGATGTCCTCGACCGTCGTGGTCTGCTCCTGCGCCGGAAACTTGTGCGCGATCGCCCAGCGCGGCGTGCGCCCGACGAAGCCCAGTTCGGCCTGCGCCGAAAGATCGTTGAGCTTGTAGACGACGCCATCGATATCGAACGGCAACTTGTCGCGCTTCGCGCCGATGCGCCGATAGTAGTCGAGACAGCCGGACGCACCGCTGGCCGTATCGGCAAGGGAACTGACCGGGAATCCCCATTCGCGCAGCTTCGCCAGCATCGCCGCATGGGTCGGCGGCAGCTTGCCGCCTTCGACAGCACCGACGGCATAGGCGAAGAACGCAAGCGGCCGCTTCGCCGTGATTCGCGGATCGAGCTGGCGCAGCGAACCGGCCGCGGCATTGCGCGGATTGATCAGCAGCTTGACCTTGCCGTCGGACGCGCGTGCCGCCTCGTTGTACTTCTCGAAGCCTGCGCGCGGCATGTAGACCTCGCCGCGCACTTCGAGCACAGTCGGATAGCCCTTGGCGTGCATGCGCAACGGGATCGTCTTGATGGTGCGCAGGTTCCCAGTCACGTCCTCGCCCGTCTCGCCGTCGCCGCGGGTCGCACCGCGCACGAACCGGCCGGCCTCGTAGCGCAGGCTGATCGCCAGCCCGTCGAATTTCGGCTCGACCGAAAATTCCAGCTTCGTGCGCTCCAGCCGCATCTCGATGCGGCGCACGAACTCCTCGACTTCCTGATCGGTAAAGGCGTTGGCGAGCGAAAGCATCGGAATTTCGTGACGCACTTCGGCAAACGCGCTCGATGGGGACGCGCCGACGCGCTGGGTCGGCGAGTCGGGCATGCGCAGATCGGGGTGCTCGGCTTCGATCGCCTCGAGCTCGCGCATCAGGCCATCGTATTCGGCGTCGGAGATCGTCGGCTCGTCGAGCACATGGTAGCGATGGTTCGCATCGTCGATCTTTGCGCGCAGTTGTTCGGCGCGAGCGGCGGAATTCTGGCGGGCAGTCATGGGCCAAATTGTCGCATGGGAGAGCGGCAAGATTGAACCACGGAGAGCATGGAGAATGCGGAGGGAGCCGATCAGGTTCATTCGACCCCGTTTTGCCATTCTCTGTGTTCTTCGCCCGCCTTCCTCGATGTTCTCCGCGTAATGCTTTTTCCTTGAGCTGCCGGCAGCTTGCATGTTGCGGCGTGCTGCACGATGCTTGCGCGCACACACAGGATAACGCCATGGCCAAATCGAACTGGGCAGCATTTCCGCATCCTGACAAGGCATACGACTACGCGGGCGACAGGCTCGCAAAGGCATGGCCGAAACTGCATGCCGGCGACCAGGAATCGTTCCCCGATGACAAGCATGTCGGGAAACTGCTCAAGTCGAACCCGACCCTTGGCAACGACGCGGGAAAGATCGCCGCGACGCTTCGGGACGCATGGCGCGCGTTCCATCGGGGCGATTTTCACGCGGCCTACGAATTGGGGGTTGCGCTGAAGGCGATTGGCGCATCGGTCGCGATCAAGGCCGGCGGCATCCATGCGACCTATCTCGTCAAAAGCGACAAGGAGAAAGTCGCACGTTACGAAGGGCTGGCAAGACTCGCCCAGGACGCGATCGACGCGCTGCCGGCAGAAGCCAACAGCCATTACCGGCACGCGTACGCGCTCGGCCGCTACAGCCAGTGCATTTCGATTGCCCAGGCGCTCGCCCAGGGCATCGCCGGCAAGGTGCGGGCCTCGCTCGATGCGACGCTGAAGCTCGCGCCGAAACACGCCGAAGCGCGCACCGCCCTCGGCCTGTACCACGCCGAGATCGTCGGCAAGGTCGGCGGCATGCTGGCGAAAATCACCTATGGCGCGAGCGCCGGCGAAGCCGAAAAGCAATTGAAGGAAGCGCTCAAGCTGACACCCGACTCGCCGATCGCCTGGATCGAGTACGGCAACATGCTGTTGTTGCTGCACGGGGACAAGCGCGAAGACGACGTCGCCGACGCATTCCAGAACGCCTCGAAGCTGAAGCCTCACGATGCAATGGAAGCGCTCGATGCTGCCTGGGCGCGCGATCAGATCGAATGACGCGAGGCTGGCGCGCGAACCGACGACCTGCGTCAGCCAACCGGGTGCACCGCCCGGCCGCTGCCTGGTGGCCCTCCACGGGGTCGACAGTGTGCGTAGGAAATTTCCTACGACAAGTCACTCCGTTCTCCGATGGCGCCCGGCGCAAGCCTGCTCGACACTTTGTCGGCCACGGAGGCCACGCTCCGGCGCGGTATACGGATAGTGGCAGGGAAGCCTCGCGCTGGAGCATTCGCGAAAAATCTCGTCAGGGCCGTTTCGGCCGAAAGCGGCTCACGTCCCTTGCTACTCGATGCAGTCGACGCTGCGCGCGGCAGTTGTGAAGCGCGCATGATCGTCCTCCGATTCCGAATCGATCACCGGTGCATCGCCGTTGACGATGAAGTGCACGAACCCGGAATAGGCGCCCCTGGCGTTTGGAGCACTGACCTCGCCGCACAGCGCCGCCTTGGTCGCGCTCCAGCGTACGTTCGTGAATGTCACGACGGCTGGATCGGGATACCTGCTCCGGACCAGATCGATCAGGCGGTCCTGCTCGGCCTGGTCGTTGCGCAGCGTGGCCTGCTGCTCGCGCGCTGAATCGGTCTGTACCTGGCGCTCGTGCTCGGCAAGCTGCTGCGCGAGCAGCTTCTTCTCATCTTCCTCGCGCAGCCTTTCCGCATAGCCTGTCTGTGCATTCCACTCGGCGTTGGCCTTCGCTCGTTCGGCCTCGACTTCCTCGGGCGGCTTGTTGCTGCAACCGCAGCAGGCACACAGCAAACCGGCAACCGCCAGGCGGCGCATCAAAAATCCGGTACGCATTGCATCCCCTGTTGGCACGTCAGGTGTGCCTTTCGCACTTTCTAACGCAAATCGCGGCCAAAAACTGTTATGCACTTATCGCTGGCGGCCGCGGAACGCCCGTGAGGTCACGATCCGGATCTGCGGCCGTTTCGCTCATGTCCGGCGCGGCGAACGGATCGGCGCCAGGTGCAGGTCTGTTTGGCAGCTTGCCCAGAGTGACGGATTTGCTGATCCGGATCGAGAAGGAGCAGCTGAGGCGATGATCGCATGGGCCGGCGACGATAAACCCAGTGACGCGACAAGATGAAGCTGCCAACCCCGAGTGTTATTTCAATGAGCGGTTTGCACCACCAGGTACTTGCAAGTCCATTGCTGGCGGCAATTTCGATCAGGGACACGGTGCTGGCGAACGTCAACACGGTCCAGAGAATCAGATAGCGCGCCAAACGCATGCGCAGGCGCGGTTGACCGTCACGACAGAACGTCACGACGCCGTTCAACCAGAATCCCAGCATCGCACCCGCACAGCGTGCGCACACATTTGCAATCCCGGTCTCCAACCCGAATTGGGTCAGCACGATGTAGGTCATTGAATCGATCGCGACTTGAGCGGCGCCGACAAGGGAAAAACGCAATCCGTCCGCCAGGATTCTCATGGCCGGAATTCCGCAGCGGCGCTATCGCGTCTCTTGACGAGATCGACGGGGTTCCCTTTCGGCGTCGGCAGGCGCCAAAGCTGGGCCCAGCCGATACGGCGCACCAGATGCGCGTCCGCCAGTGCGGCGCGCAACGCCGACGAGATCGTAGCGTCCGAGACAATTGCAAAATGCGCTTCAGTACGCTGGAAAATGGCCTGCCAGCCCGCACCACTGCCATCCTCGTCGGCGGACACGCTGGCGCCGAGCAACTCCGGGTCATACCAACTGACGACGAAGCCGCGTCCTGCCAGTTCCGCGGCGAATGGTGAGTCACGAGAGCACAGCACCACGTTTGCACTGGGGTCAGACCGCTTCGCTTCGGCAATGAGCAGGCGCTCAGGTGCAAACGCTTGCAGCACCGGCGCTCGGCTCCTGAACGCTGTCTGCGGCGCAATCGCGCCGCCATGCAAGGTCCAGACGGAAGTGCCCTGGTAAGCCAGATTCATGACAATCAAGCTGCCCAGCAACCAGGTGCCGATGCGCAGGGAATCTGAAATGCAGACCGCTGCAGTGCAGACGAGAAGCAGGACGCTGAGGGCAGGAAACGCATAGCGGAAGTAATGCACCGTCGTCAGCGCGGCGGCCGAAGCGACCATCGCGCAAATGGCAGGCCACCGGAGACGCGGTGTTGCGAGGGCGACGGGAATGGCGCCGAGCAAGCCCAACAGCGCGAATCCGGCCATTCCGTCCCAGCACTCGGCGTAGCGCTGCGTATGGAAGGTCAACTGCCACGGAAGAGTCCAATCGAGTGGAGCGCTCCAACGCGAATCGGAGAAATTGCCTGGCGGGAAATAGGCTGAATGGAAGACTCCATTGAGCAATGGAGCGAAGGGATTTCCCGTAACGACGTACGCATACGCGTAACTCGATCCGCCAATGAAGCAGATCAACGCGAGCACCGCGGCAATTCCCCTCGCCGAGCAACGTCCATGCATATTCCATAGCAGCCATGCCGCAAGCGGCACGACTATCGCGATGAACCCGGTCTTCAGCCCGAGCATCAAACCGGCCAGAATTCCAAACAGGCAAGCCAGACGAGCGGAAGACATTCCTCGCCCACGTGCAACGAGGACCACGAGAGCCAACGTCACGGCTGTCGCCGGAAGTTCGGCCTGCATGCCTCCCAGAAGCGCCGCGAGCAGTGGCTGACTGGCAAGCAGCGCAGTGCCAGGCCAGCAAATGTTTGCCGGCGCGCCCAAGGTCCCCATCAATTGAAATGCCAGCACCGCCGCCACGACAAACCAGAGTGCGTCGACCCCGCCACGAGCTTCGCTACCACCGAGCACTTGCGGTATCGCCTGCACGACGTCGCCCAGCCACGGGGCGAGAGCCCATATCTGCGAATGGGCGTCCAATCGGTAGTAGCCGAGTGCAACAAGTTGCGAGGGCAGTCCCAGATGGAAAGCGAGATCGTCGAATTGGACGGTCGGAATCCAGCTGCCGATCGAGGCCAGACCGATGAACAGGACGGCACAGGCCGATGCAACGGGCGCCGCTTCGACCGCTTCGCGCCAGCCCGCTACGGAATCGTGGACGACGAGACCGACTTCCTTTCGCAACAGACCAATCGTAGCCGTCAGAATGCAGAGATAGACGAGCGGGCGATGCAGCGGAAACGGCAGTGCCCAGGCCACAGAGCCGGCGATGATCCCCAGTCCGGCAACGACGGCAATTGCCGGTGCGCACTGCGGCCCGCCAATCCGCCGTCCAAGAGCCAATGCAGCAACGGCCAGGAGACTGGTCGCCAGTAGCGGCAGCAAGCCAGCGAAACACATGAGCGGTGCCAGGAAAACAGCCATGAGTGTCGTCGCCATCGTAAGGCGCGCAACCTTCCTGACCAGCACAGCCAGGGCAATTCCCGTCGTGGCAATTGCGAAGACCTCGATCGCGTGAGCGACCGGCAACGCAGTCCAGAATCGTTCGCGAATGAAACCGACGGCAAGCAGCAACATGCCGAGCAGGATCAGCCACTCCTGCCAGCGAATCGATCGCAACGTCACGGGGTGAGAGGATTTTTCCGAATCGTGTGCCCGGAAAAACCACAAGGCAGATAATTCGACACGAAACGCCATTTCGATCGGGCTCATTCCATGCGCCGAATGCATTTCATTTTCCTCACGCAACGATCATGGAGCACTTCAAGGACTGCCGGTCCGGAACATCCGGACGCCGGCATTTGCAGGAGGCCTGGTCCGGCTCAACCGGAACCGGAGGCACTCGGAGCGTCGGCGCCAGCATAGCGAGGAGTCACGCCGCTTCAATATGCCCAATGGCCTAGGCTGGTCTGCCGATTGCGCGCGGTGCGAAGCGGATCCAAGCTCGAAACTGTGCGTCTTGCGGTGACGCCCCCGCTGCGGCCCGCATCTTGGCCGTCAGCACGCAGACAGGAGTTTTTCGACCGCAGTCGCCGAGGTTCTACTTACGCGTTGTATCGAGGGCTGCCGCTATCGCCTCAATGACATCGGCAATGCGATAGGGCTTCGCCAATCGCCGGAGTATTCCGGGCGCCTCCTTGGGCAGTTCGGCAAAACCGGTGGCCAGAATTATCGGCAGTTTCGGGCGCAGCTCTTTTGTCGCCACTGCGAGCTGCAGGCCGGTCAGGCCCGGCATCGCCTGGTCGGTCAACAGCAAATCCACCGCTGTCGAACCCGCAATAATCTCCAACGCACGAAACGCGTTGTCCGTCTCGATGACCACATAGCCAGTATCATCGAGCATTGCGCAGGTGCTCACGCGCACGAGGTCGTCGTCGTCGACGACCAGGATAGTCGGCCGATTCGCCGCGCTGACAAGCGGAAGCTGCGCACGAGTCTGCTCTTCCCTGCAGTCTTGCTCCGTCAGTGAGATCGGCAACCACAGCGACACGGTTGTCCCGGCTCCAGGTTTGCTCTGGAGCTTCAGCTTGCCGCCCGACTGTTCGGCAACGCCGTGCACCATGGCCAGACCGAGGCCAGTCCCCTTGCCGACGCCTTTTGTCGTAAAAAAAGGTTCTACCGCCTGCCGAAGCGTCGGCTCGTCCATTCCTTCGCCGGTATCGGCCAAGGACAGTTGCACGTAGTCGCCCGGCGCCGCGTCAACAGCATTGCCCTCAGGGAGACATTCAAACCGGCCCGAGATAATGATGGTTCCACCGTGCGGCATGGCGTCGCGGGCATTTACCGCCAGATTGAGAATCGCTGCCTCGAGCTGGTTTGCGTCCGTTCGTACTGGCGGCAGCCCCGCTGGTATTCGGGTGACGATCGAAATTGAAGGACCAATCGAGCGCTCCAGCATTTCCTTCATGCCGTCG
Source organism: Rudaea sp. (assembly GCA_036496665.1). Lineage (GTDB taxonomy): Bacteria > Pseudomonadota > Gammaproteobacteria > Xanthomonadales > Rhodanobacteraceae > Rudaea. The sequence goes on from DASXKR010000036.1 coordinate 21,117, forward strand.
ACGAGCGCCGCCACGTCGACCGGTCGCAGCTCGAGTTCCTGGCGACGCGCGAACGCGAGCATGCGCTGCGTCAGCGTGGCGCCACGCTCGACGCCTCGCAGCGCGTTCTCCAGCAGAATGTTCGCCCGAGGGTGATCCGTAATGTGCTTGCGCAGGAGTTCCAGGCTCGCGCCGACCGCGGTAAGCAGGTTGTTGAAATCGTGGGCGATGCCGCCGGTGAGTTGTCCGATCGATTCGAGCTTCTGCGCCTGGAACAGCGTCTGTTGGGCCCGTTGGAGCGACTCCTGTACCCGATGACGCTCGGTAATGTCACGCGTGACCTTGGCAAATCCGATGAGTTCGCCGGAATCGGCGTGAATGGCATCGATGACGACACTGGCGCGGAAACGCGTTCCGTCCTTGCGCAGGCGCCAGCCTTCCTTTTCGAACCTGCCTTCGCGAGCCGCGGTCTCGAGGCCAGCCTGGGGAACGCCGTCAAGCCGATCCGCTTCGGTGTAAAAGCGGGAAAAATGCTTCCCGATGATTTCGGACGGAAGGTATCCCTTGATGCGTTGTGCGCCGGAATTCCAGCTGGTGACATGCCCCTGCGGATCGAGCATGAATATTGCGTAGTCGCTCACGCTGTCGACGAGCCGTCGGAACAGCTCCTGGCTCTGCTGAAGTTCTTCTGCCGCCAGCTTGTGTTCGGTGAGATCTCTCGTGATTTTTGCGAAGCCGATCAGGCTGCCGGAGCGGCTTCGGATAGGATCGATGACGGCGTGCGCCCAGAACCGCGTGCCGTCCTTGCGGACGCGCCACCCTTCGTCTTCATAGCGTCCTTCCTGAACAGCAGTTTGCAGAGCAAGGTAGGGTAGATTTGCAGCTTGGTCTTCGGGCGCATAGAACCGGGAAAAATGCCGCCCGATAATCTCTGCCGCGATGTAGCCCTTGACCCGTGCAGCGCCCGTATTCCAGCTGGAAACAATACCGTCGGGATCGAGCATGTAGATCGCGTAGTCCGTGATCGAATCGACGAGAAGACGATAGCGCTCGTCGACGTCGCTCGACGCAGGCGACACTATTGGAGATTCCACCTCGGACATGCCGTTCATGAATAGGCCGACTTTAGGCCATCCTAACATTCAGGACATTCGATGAACGGGCGGGAAGGAAATGCGGTTAGCTATCCGTTCACGCTGGAAGTTTCCCGATCCGCGCCAAACCTTTATGCCACTTGGCAAGGTCGCTTTCAGTTACCCGCCGGCCGCCGAAGGAAACTGGGTAGACGATCGGCGCTGGCTGATTTGCCGCCGTCTTCGCGAGCAGCCTTCGTCGGTCATGTTGCTCGCGGACGTCGGCGGATGGGAGTTGACAGAAAACCAGTGATCGATTTCGGTGAGGCCGTCAGCTCGCGCGCGCTTCGGCCAAGGCGCGCTGATGCGCGCTCAACTTCGCATACAGCGCGAGCACTAGTTCCATCAATACAGGTGCGCTCCACGCAGCGACATCACCCAAAGACGCCGCGGACAGAATCTGTCGTTGCTGCGGAGAACGCAGCAACTGTGCGATGTGCTCGGCAAATTCGCCTACATTCGGCTCGCTCACGCGAGCGCTGCGGGTGCCCGCGAGGACAGTCGCCGTTCCCATCACTGCTGTGGAGACGATAGGAACGCTGAGTGCCATGGCCTCCAGCAGCACAAGGCCCTGCGTTTCGGTCGGCGAAGCAAACACGAACACATCACCTGCCTTGTAGCAGTCCAGGAGACGGGTGCGTCGGTCCAGATTGCCGACGAAGAGCACGTTGTTTTCCAGACCGAATGCCGCGGTACGCTGCTTGAGTCGATCGACGTCGGGACCCTCGCCGGCGATGATGAACAGGAGAGTCGGGAACTCGGCAACGAGTGCCCACGCCACCTCGAGCAGAAAGCCGATGTTCTTCTCGGCGGCCAGACGGCTGACGGTCACGATCGTTGGACGGGCCGGATCAATATCGTGCTCGCGCCTGAATCGACCGCCGTCGCCGCCACGAAACTCGTCCAGATGGATCCCAGTGGGGATGATCGATGCGGGAGTCGTAATGCCGTACCTGCGCAGCACACCTGCCATCTGCTCGGTGGGGACGAACAGGTGATCGACGCTGTGACACAGCCGTCGTGAGAACCAGCGCGCCGCAAATCGCAGCAACGGGGCTGGTAGCCACGGCAAGTAATGCGACGCATATTCCTCGAAGTAGGTGTGGTAGCTCTCGACTACCGGGCAGTCGGTTTGTTTGCCCAACCACACCCCGAGTTGATGCGCACGAAATGGCGTGTGCACATGAACAATGTCCCATCGGCGCGCGGCCAGCTCGGCTGCCGCCGCGCGCATCTCCGACGAGCGAATGAGACGATCCTCGGGATCGAAAAAGATAACGCGTGACGCAAGCCGAATGATTTCGAACTCACCGTCGTCCTGGTTCTTCTGGTACTGCGGTGCGACGATCGTGACGGAGTGCCCTTGTCGCACAGCTTCCCGGGCGAAAGTCCTGATTGACGAGGACACGCCATTTACGCGCGGAAAATAGACATCGGTCAGCATGAGGATTTTCATGCAGCCAAGCGTATTGCCATACCGTTACCGAATTGCTGCAGGGCGACGCTTCACCTGCTCGCCTGCGGCGAGGACACCTCGCTTCGTTGGCAGTCATCCGACCTGGCACGGACAAAACGGTCCTGACCAGCTCCATCCGTCCATCGAAGTGCTCTACGACGGCGCTGCAACTATCGACCAGTCGCCGGTATTGATGCATGCGACCCGCGCACTTGTAACCAGAGCGTCACACTTCGACTGATACTGTGCGAATGTGCGCGGATTGTCATCGACAACGACGCAGGACGGGCGCTTTAGGAAGCCGGCGGCGGTGCGCGCGGGTGAAGTACTCTATTGCATGGGTGACTTTTGCGCCGGCGATGCCGTCTACATTGGTTTTCGCACGTCAGACGGTAGCCAGTACGTCGTCGCTACCGGCATTGCGCTTTGTGACGAGGTCGCACTCCGGCAGATGGTCGACCCGGCGCGCCATGCCGCGGCCCTGCCAGACGAACGAGACAACGCCGGTATCGTTGTCCGGGAGCAGGACGTGCAATTGCTTTGGCCACCGACACGAGCTCCATAAGCGATGGAAACCGCGCAAACCGATCCTGCATTTTCGTTGTTTCAAGCAGCGACGGCCGATGCGCTCGATTGCATGGAAACGCATCGTCCAGATGACGCCCGCGTGCATTCGGCGCGCAAGGCATTGAAACGAGCGCGCGCTGCACTGCGGTTGTTGCGTCCGGCCCTGAGCGTCGAAACCTTCGAGCGTGAAAACCGCGCGCTGCGTGACGCCGCGCGCTTTCTATCGCCGTTGCGCGACGCCATGTCGCTATACGCTGCCGTCGACCTGCTGGAATACGGGCCCGGTGACGTCGAAGGTATCGGCGGCGCGCTGGTCATTCTGAAAAAAACGCTGAAGAAAAGACTTGTCCAGGCGCGGAACGACTTTGCCGATGGGGCCATGCGGAGGAATTGCGCGGATCTTGTTTCGGCTTGCCGTGAGCGCTTTCAACACCCGGCCACCGTGAACGATGAAACCCGTCTTGTTGGCCTTCGAAAAATATATCGCAAGGCTCGCAGGACCTTCGCCCGGGCGGGAAAGGAACGAACGCCCGAGGCTCTGCATGAATGGCGCAAACAGACCAAGTACCTTCACACGGCGACATCGGTACTGCGCTCCTCGGGAATGGACCATTTGCGCAAGGTCATGGAGCTCACCCATGAGATCGCCGACTGTCTCGGCGACGATCACGACCTCGCCCAATTGCGGCACGAAGTCGACCACCTGCGTGTGAATGACCATGAATCATCCGCGTTACGCGCTGCGATCGACGAGCGGCGAGAGAAAAAGGAGCGTCAGGCGATTGCCACTGGCTCGAGCGTATTTCGAAAGAAGCCGCGACGGTTTGTGGAATCCCTCTCCCGCTAGCAGGACCACCGGGAATCGTCTTCGCGTGCCCTGGAAAGCAGTCCCCGCGATGATTCGATGAGTTGACCAGCTTCATCGGAAGCGGCGTATAGCCCTGGTCGTCGTCGAGTTGGATGCGCTGTTCAACGCCCAGCGGAGGAACTCCAGCGCCTTGTCATCGGCCGAACCCTTCGCCGGAATCAGAATCCAGGTCGTTGCCGCAAACGGCCATGCGTCTTTGGCTCAAGTGCAACCGGCAGCGGGTTGAATTCGACAGTGAACCCTCATCGCCCCGTCAACGGCTTTCTTGGCCGAGGTCGGGGACTTCCGCTCTGGTCGAGACCGCGGCAACCCCTGTTTCTGGATCAAGCCACGCGCTGCCACTATGTCAGCACACGCAACCGAAACGTCAGATCGTCGGCAGCGGTCCGTCAAATCCGTCTGTGAACAGCGTGTCGTTGACGTAATTCTGGCACGCCGAGAACTCAGACGTATTGCCGTTCGAATCGGTGGCCGTCGCCGTAATCTTCGATCCATTCAGCAACGGATAGAACAGCGCCGCAGTGATCGGCACATTGGTCATGGTGGCCGTGTTCTCCCCAGATCCGGGCACCGTGACGCTCGCGCTGCCGACCCACGACTCGCTGTCCCGGTTGCCGCAAGCCGGGCTGTCGTAGAAATCCACGGTGTAATCCCCATGCAGCGTAGGCAACGTGCCGGAAACGGTTCCGTTCTGGTAGCCACCGGCAGCGCTCGTCAGTACCGGAAAATTCCGGTCGAGATTGGCTTCATCAGGCGGTTGCAGCTGGCTGTCGTCATCGTTGCCTGTAACGCCGACGGCATCGAGGTCGAGGCCGAACGCGGCGTTGCCGTAGATCGAATTCTTGCGCACCCGGTTGCCCTGGCCGACGTCGATCAGCACGCCCTGTGCGCCGTTGTCGGCGATCGTGTTGAAGCGGATCGTGTTGTTGTTCGGCGCATCACCGACACCGCCACTGTCGCCGATCAGATGAATTCCCGCGCCGACGTTTCCGAAGTTTGTACTCTGGATGTCTGCGCCGATATAGTTGCTTGATATCAGGTTGTTGTGCGCGCCGAGACTGTCGAGCACGATGCCCGCCTGCGCGTTGAATCCGATCACGTTGTAGCTGATCGAATTGTTGTCGCCGGCAAGATAGATGCCGCGCGCGCCGTTGCCGCGAGGGGTATAGCTGCCGCTGCCGGCCGTGGTCCAGCCGAGGCCTATATAGTTGTCGACGATCTGGTTGTTGGTCGAGCCGTCGGCTACGACGATTCCGGAGCCGGTCGCCCCACCGACGATGTTGCGGTCGGCATAATCGGTGCTGCCGATCGTATCGTCGTGCGTCGACGGCCCCAGGCGGATGTCGAAACCGTTGGCCACCATCGCATGTCCGCCAACATTGCCGCCGAAATGGTTGCCAAGCACTGAATGCTGGCTGCCGCCCTGCAGGTCGACGCCGACGGTCGAGAACCCGCTGAACGCCAGGCCCCTGATGGTGACCGATTCGCCATCATCAACCGCCGAGGTTACGACCATTCCACGCTTCGGCGGCATGGCGCCGGTTCCCGCTTCGACAATGA
>DASXKR010000037.1:0-1629 GCA_036496665.1 Rudaea sp.
GTGGAGTTTCTGCCTGACAGCGGGCACGCTATGGCCTGCGAATCAGGAGAGACCATGAGCAGACGAGCGCGCCGGAATCATACACCGGCTTTTAAGTCGAAGGTGGCACTTGCCGCCGTCAAGGGCGATCGGAACGTTGGCGCAGCTTGCCGAGCAGTTCGACGTTCACCCTAATCAGATTACCTCGTGGAAGGCGCAGCTTGAGAGCGGAGCTGCCGATGTGTTCGGTCCTGGTGGCGGCTCGACGGCACAGCCAGCGATCGACGTGAAGTCGGTGCATGCCAAGATCGGTGAATTGACGCTGGAAAACGATTCCTAAGAAACGACGGCACCAGCCTTTGGCTCAAGGGGCTGGAGAACGAAGCCGAATGCCTTGGCGCGCCGATGCAGATTGTTGACTACTCGCGCGCGGTAGCGTGTCTCGTAGGACGAGGCCCCGGGGTCGACGTACTCCATTCCGTGACGCACGGCGTTGTAGAAGAGGACTGCGACCTTTCGAGCCGTGGCGGTCACAGCCTTAGCCTTACCGATGCGTGACGAGAGTCGCCTATAAAAGGCGCCGAGCGAGGTGTCGGTGCGTCCCACGGTTACGGCAGCAAGCCGCAGAAGTGCCGCAGCCCGCCCGCCGGACCGGCGCGTTCGTGACGAAAGCATTTTGCCGCCGGAGACCTTGTTGCTTGGCGCCAGCCCCAGCCAGGAAGTAAAATGCTTTGCACTCGGCCAGGAGGAGAGGTCGTCGCCGCATTCAGCGACCAGCTTCAAGGAGAGGTAAGGACCAAGGCCGTCGATCCTAGTGATGTCCTTTCCAAGCAGCGCGAATAGCGCCGCGCGGACGTCGAAAGCCAGAGCGTTCGCCTGATCGGTTCTGTGCCGACGCCGCGGGGCCGGTGCCACTGATCCAATACCACGACCGCGATGGATGCACAGTTCCTTCAACACGGCTTCGATCCGGACGTCGCAGGCTGAGGCCTTCTCGTGGTAAGCGTCGTAGAGGGCGAGGGCCTGCTCTAGCGCAAACAGATGCTCGGTGCGGTAGCTCCCGGTGAGTGCTTTCGCGATCGTCTCAGCACTGGAGTGGCAACTGTAATGGCGCAAACACGCCAGCACCTCAGGGTCGCGCTCGCCGGCAAGGATCGCGCGGATAATCCGCAGGCCGGTCGAGCCGGTGATGTCGGCGACGACGTGGTGGAGCTGAAGATTCATCTCTGTCAATGCCTTCTGCATATGCTGGATGTGTGAGGCCGCGTACTCCAGCAGACGCTCGCGTTGACGCACGTATGCACGCAGCTCGGCTATCTGTCCTTTGGGCCGAAAGCTGGCACGCAGCAACCCGTACGAATGGAGCCGTTGCAGCCACTGCGCATCACTAACATCGGTCTTGCGCCCGGGGACATGCTTGGCATCGCGGGCGTTGACAAGAAACACAGTAAACCCACGTGCATCGAGAAGCTCGAAAATCGGTATCCAGTAGACGCTGGTCGACTCCACGACGACGGTCTCGACGCCGCATTCCGTAAACCAGTCTACCAGCCGATGGAGATCGGTCGTGAAGGTTCCGAAGCTGCGTACTGGCTCAGTCGCGCGATCCGCCCTTACGGCAGCCATGTGTAGGGTGGCCCCAACGTCGAT
>DASXKR010000038.1:0-1814 GCA_036496665.1 Rudaea sp.
GCCCTGTTCGAGCAAGGCGGGCACGTAATCGGTCGAGGTGACGTCACACCAGCGGCGTGCGGCCGCGAGCGTCACCATGCCGTTGCCGGCCGCGACATCCAGCACCTTGGCGCCGGCGCGCAGGTCCAGCGTCTCGCAGAGTTGCTCGCCGACGATCTGCAGGGTGGTGCCGACGACCGCGTAGTTGCCGGACGACCAGGCCGCCTGCTGTCTGATTTTCAGCGCGGAAAGGTCGGGACTGATTGTACTCGCGGAAGTCTGCCTTGCCGACGTCGTGCTCGCCATGGGTGTCTCCTGTCCGGATTGCATCGCGGTTATGCCGCGGTGAACCGAATGTGCCCCGGCGAGGACTCAAAGACTCTGAGGCCAGCTTGATTTTGCCTTCAGGCGGGCTTGATTTTTCTTGAGGACGTGTGACGGCCAGACTGCGACAGATGAGATTTCTCTTTACAAATCATGTGCTTGACATCGACCGGCGGGAGCTGAGTTGCGGCGGACAGCGCGTCGCGCTGGAGCCGCAGGTGTTCGACGTTCTGCTCTATCTCGTGCAGAACAGCGACCGCGTGGTCAGCAAGGACGAGCTGTTCGACAAGGTCTGGGACGGCCGCATCGTTTCCGAATCGACGCTGACCAGCCGGATCAACGCGGTGCGCAAGGCGGTCAACGACAACGGCCGCGACCAGCAGTTGGTGCGCACGGTCGCGCGCAAAGGCTTCCGCTTCGTCGGCGAGGTGCAGGCGGATGCGAAGCTCGCGCCTATGGCACGACCGACTGCGCACGATGCCGATCATCCGCGCCTCGCCTTGCCCGTGCTCGACCGCACGGCGATCGCGGTGCTGCCGTTCGTCAACATGAGCGGCGAGTTGGAGCAGGAGTATTTTTCCGACGGCATCAGCGAAGACATCATCACCGCGCTGTCGAAGCTGCGCTGGTTCTACGTGATCGCGCGCAACTCGTCCTTTGTCTACAAGGACAAGCCGGTGCATCTGAAGCAGATCGGCGAGGAGCTCGGCGTCGGCTATGTGGTCGAGGGCGGCGTGCGCAAGGACGGCGACCGCGTGCGCATCACCGCGCAGCTCAACGACGTCGTCACCGGCAGCCACATCTGGGCCGAGCGCTACGACCGCAGCCTCGCCGACGTATTCGCCGTGCAGGACGAGATCACGCAATCGATCGTCGCCGCGATCGAGCCGCAGCTCTACGCTGCCGAGAATTTCCGTGCGCAGCGCAAGGCGCCCGACAGCATGGACGCCTGGGATCTGGTGATGCGCGGGCTGTCGCATTACTGGCGCGTGAGCCGGCAGGACAATGTGGTGGCACAGGCGCTGCTGGAGAAGGCGATCAAGATCGATCCGGCCTACGGTCAGGCGCTGGGCGTGCTCGCGGCAAGCCACAGCTTCGGCGCCCATATGGGCTGGGAGACCATGGCGCAGGCGATGCCGATCGCCGAGCGCGCCGCGTTATCGGCCATCCACGCCGACAGCGAGGATCCGTGGGCGCATCTGGCGCTTGCCCTCGTCTATCTGTTCAACCGCCGCTTCGACGACAGCCTGGCTGAGTTCGAGCTCGCGCTGCGCCTCAATCCGAACTTCTCGCTGGCGCGCGGCTATTACGGCGTGGCGCTGGCCTATTGCGGCCGCTGGGAAGAGGGTGACCGTCACGCCCGTCATGCGCTCCGGCTCAGCCCGCGCGATCCCTTTGCCGCGACCTATTGCGGCGTGGTGTCGTACTGCCAGTTCGTCGGCCGCAATTACGAGGAAGCCATGCGTTTCGCGCGGCAATCGGTGCGGCTGCGTGCCGATTTCGTCGGCGGG
>DASXKR010000039.1:0-64044 GCA_036496665.1 Rudaea sp.
TTTGGGAGAGGGGCAGGGGTGAGGGTCGGGTCCCATGTCGACGTCGATAAATGGCCCGACCCTCATCCGCCTCATCTGCGCACGCTGAGAACGAGTCGAAAATTGTCTGTGCAGTCGCGGCGCGTACAGGTGCACCTTCTCCCATTGGGAGAAGGAAGAACAAAGCGCAGCTGCTAAGCGCCGGAGTTCAGCGATTCCATTGCAGCACGTGCGGCCGCCATCGCCGCCTTCGGGTCCGCAAAGCCGCCTTGCGTAGCCAGCACATCGCGTCTGGCATCGAGCACCTTGAAGGCAAAGGCGTCGGCCTCGCGAAATACCACCGGCTGCAATGCCGGCTTTTCGGCGCGTTCGCTCTTCGCTTCTGCCGCCGCGCCAATGCCGGAACTCAGCGAGCGCAGTCCGACGGCATGGCGCAGCCGCTCGACGAAAGGACGAGAGAGCTCGCGCGCACGCTTCGCACCAGCCTTCAGCTTTCTCTCAATATCGTTCGGATCGGCAATCAGCGTTTTATACTTTTCGCGAAATGGCCGAATGTGTTCGTTTATCGAGTCAAATGCATGCTCCTTCAGCGCACCCCAACCCGGCCCCATCTCGTGCATCCTTTTCGCGATCTCCGCATGCAGCACTCCACGATCCGGATTGAAAGCCTCAATGATCTGGTACAGAGCCGAGCTTTGCGCATCTTCTGCCGTCTGCGGACGCGACGAATCCGTGACAATGCCCATAATCGCCTTGCGCAGTTCCTTCTCGGGCAGCCATAGTGGAATCGTGTTGTCGTAGCTCTTCGACATCTTGCGGCCGTCGAGACCCGGCAGCGTCGCCACGTTGTCCTCGATCGAGGCTTCCGGCAGCGTGAAGTAGTCGCTGCCGTACAGATGATTGAAACGCTGGCCGATGTCGCGCGCCATCTCGATGTGCTGGATCTGGTCGCGCCCGACCGGCACCTTGTTCGCGTTGAACAGCAGGATGTCGGCGGCCATCAGCACCGGATACATGTACAGGCCGGCATTGATGCCGGCGTCAGCATCATCGCCTTTCTCGCGATTGACGTCGGTCGCGGACTTGTACGCGTGTGCGCGGTTCAACAAGCCCTTCGCGGTGATGCAGGTCAGCAGCCAGGTCAGCTCCGGGATTTCCGGAATGTCGGACTGCCGGTAGAAGTACACTTTTTCCGGATCGAGTCCGCAGGCCAGCCAGCTCGCGGCGATCTCCAGCGTCGACTGCTGGATGCGTGCCGGGTCGTCGCACTTGACCAGCGCGTGGTAGTCGGCCAGGAAGTAGAACGACTCGACGCCGGGATCGCGGCTGGCCGCGATCGCCGGGCGAATGGCGCCGACATAGTTACCCAGGTGCGGCGCACCGGTCGTCGTGATGCCGGTCAGTACTCTGCTCTTGCTCATGCGCTGGCGAACAATTCCTCGGTGAAAGGCCAGTTTACGCGATAGATCGCAGGTTCGCCGCCATGCCTCATGGCGGATTAACCCCGACGGTGAGCGGCCCGCGTTCCATCGTCCACCTCGCCCACGAAGGAGTCGCCATGAAAGCCCTGCTGTCCATTGCTGTCGCTGCTGCCCTGTCCGTGTCCGCTCTTGCACACGCCGGGTCGCTGGTCGATGTCACTGTGATCGATCGCGATAGCGGATCGATCCTGCCTGTCCATCGCCACGACGGAAAGCTGTTCGTCGCCGGTATGCCGGGACATCGCTACGCCGTTCGCCTGTACAACCACTCCGCTGCCCGTGTGCTGACCATTCTGTCGGTCGACGGCGTCAACGCGATCACCGGCCAGACCGCCGATCCGCAACAGTCCGGCTACGTGCTCGAAGCGAGCCAGAGCACCGAAGTCGACGGCTGGCGCAAGGACATGTCCGAGATCGCGCAGTTCAATTTCACCGCGATCGACAACAGCTATGCCGCGCGCACCGGACGGCCGGACAACGTCGGAGTGATCGGCGTCGCCGTGTTTCGCGAGAAAGCGCCGGTCCGGCGCGAGCGTGACGACAAGATCTCGATGCGTGAAGCACCCGCGCAACCGTACGCCGCCGACGCAACCGCCGCCGCATCCCCGCCGGCGCCCGCGTCAAACGCCGCGGAACGGACGAAGTCCACGAATACTTCGGCCGGCGCCGCGAAAGACTTCGGCGGCCTAGCCGCCCAGCGTCGGGTCCCGAAACCCGAGGAAACGCTCGGCACAGGCCATGGCGCACGCGAGTCCTCGTATGCCAGCTACACGACGTTCGAGCGCGCCGGATCCAGTCCCGATGAAGTCGAGTCGATCTGGTACGACAGTTATCGCAATCTGGTCGCCCGCGGCGTAATCCCGCAGCCGCGGCCGATCGCCGTCGAGCCGCAACCGTTCCCGAACCGTTTCGTGCCGGATCCGGCCGGCTGATCACGCGCCGTGGCGCGAACGGCCGCGCCGACCTGCGTGACGAATCACAGCGTCCGAAACGCAGCCGCTGTTAGACTGCAGCGATTCGTCTGGCGGAGTGTTCGCGATGTCATTGCAGTGGAAGCTTCGGCTGATTCCGATCGCGCTGATGTTGCCTGTGCTGTTCGCGCCGGCACAGCACGCGCTCGCCTACGGCGAGGCCGTTGGTGGTTTCCCGAACTGGGAGGAGTATGTATTGCTCGAGTGGATGAATCGCGCAAGATCGGACCCGCAAGCCGATCTCGCCGGCTGTTCGACGGCAACCTGTGCCGAAAAAGCCTGCTACACGACGCCAAGCCCCCCGCGCTACCTGAACGCCCTGCTCGAGCATTCCGCCCGGTTCCATTCCGCGCACATGCTCGACAACAATTACTTCAGTCATCCGTCGCAGTGCACCTTGTTCGTGGCCATCGGCACGCTCTACCCCGCGACCTGCTCCGGCGCCGCCGCCTGTTCCTGCACGCAGGGAGCGCTCGTCGGCGACAACACTCAATGGACCGATCCTTTCACGCGCATGGACTATTTCGGCGCAAACATAGGATCGAGCGGCCATAGCGAAATCATTGCCGCCGGCAGCGCCGGGCCAAACGCGACGTTCTATGACTCATGGCTGTACGAAAAAACCACGGACAGCACGTGTGGTGACCACGACAACGGCGACAACGGCCACCGCTACATTATTCTTTACGACGGCTTCGGCGAACTGGCCGGCGCCGGCTATCTGAGCAATACCGGCGGCTTCTCCGGCATCTATGGGTCCTACGCGACAATGGATTTCAGCGGCGACAGTCTGATCGCTCCGAAGGTACCGTCGGGCGCGCATTATCCGCAGCAGGCTGCCAGTGTCGATGCGTGGGCGAACTGGTACGACAACGCCGCGCCGCAGGCGAACAAGATCAATGTCGACGGCGTCTGCAGCGACTTGGCGCTGACGCGCGGGACCACGACGAACGGCGCCTGGCACGGCACGCTGAACGGTGTCGGCACGGGCTGTCATCACTACTATTTTGCATTCAAGGACAATGCGGGCAAGGACGTGTTGTTCCCGGGCGTCGGATCGCTGACGATCGGCGACGGTGGCGCGCAATGCCCTTCTTACAGCGCGGTGACGCCGCCAAGCTGCAGCGGTTTCGACCGGATCTTCGCCGCAGGATTCAGTCTCTGAGCTTTGTGGTTGCGCAGGGCAGCCACGGGCATCACGATTCGTCGCGCATCAGCGTCGACTTGCCGAACAGGCTCTCGATCAGGTCGACCGCGAGCTTCGCGGTCTGGTTGCGGTGGTCGAGCGACGGATTGAGTTCGACCACGTCGAGCGAACCGAGCCGGCCGGTGTCGGCGATCATCTCCATGCACAGCTGTGCTTCACGATAGTTCGGGCCGCCAGGAATCGTCGTGCCGACGCCGGGCGCAATATCGGGATCGAGGAAATCCACGTCGAAACTGACGTGCAGGTGCGTGTCGGCAGCGACGCCTTCGAGCGCTTCCTCCATGACGCGCTTCATGCCGATCTCGTCGATGTAGCGCATGTCGTAGATATCGAGCCCGCAGTCATGCACGAGTTTCTTCTCGCCGGCGTCGACCGAGCGGATGCCGATCTGGCGGATCGCATCGGCCGTGATCGCCGGCGCGCTGCCGCCGAGCCCGGTCAGTTCGACGGGTCCGTTTCCGCAAAGGCACGCGACCGGCATGCCGTGGATGTTGCCGGACGGCGTGATGACCGAGGTGTTGAAGTCCGCGTGCGCGTCGAGCCAGAGTACGCGCAATTTTTTTCGGCTTTCGCGGCAGTGGCGCGCGACCGCGGTGATCGAGCCGATCGCGAGGCAGTGATCGCCGCCGAGCATGATCGGCAGGCGTTGCCCGGCCAGTTCCTCCGAGACCGCGCGCAGTACCTCGCGGTTCCATTCGACGACCTGCGCCAGGTGCCGGTAGCCGCCCGATGGCGGCAGCCACGGATTGTGCGGCCCGAACAGATTGCCGCGATCGAGCACATCCAGGCCGCGCGCAGACAAGGCCTCGGCGATGCCCGCGACGCGCAGCGCTTCCGGACCCATCGATGCGCCGCGGTCGCCCGCACCGATGTCGGTCGGCACGCCGATCAGTGCAATGGGAGGGAATGCGCGCATCTCTACGGTCGCCTGCGTTGTCAGCGCGCGGGTGCGGCGCGGGCGCGTAGCATAGGACGCCGCTGCCGATCGTGCCAGTCGCCGCCGGTCGCATATTCGATGCGTGGTATTCTGGCGTCGCGTCCGGCACGTCGACGCGCAACTGAAGAAAACAGCCATGAGCAATCTGGTTGATTCCGTAATGACTCACCTGGACGATCCGCAAGTCGCGCAGATTGCCGCCCAGCTCGGCACGACGCCTGACCAGGCGCGCGTGGCAATCGAACATGCGCTGCCGCTGATCGTCGGCGGCATGGCGCAGAGCGCCAGCACGCCGGACGGCGCCGGTGCCCTGCATTCTGCACTGGGCGATCACGGCGGCCAGAGCATCACCGACGTACTCGCCAGCGTGCTAGGCAGCGGCGCCGCGTCGGGAATCGGCGGCGGCATCCTCGGCCACATCTTCGGTGGAAACCAGGATGCAGCGAACCAGGGCCTCGGCCAGGTCACCGGCCTCGGCCAGCAAAACGCCGGGCAGTTGATGGCAATACTCGCGCCCGTCGTCATGGCTGCACTGGCGAACCACGTCCAGAGTGGCGGCATGAACTCCGGCGCGCTCGGCGGCATGCTCGGACAGCAGTCGCAGCAGATCCAGCAAGGCGGCGGAATGGTGGGCGGCCTGCTGAGTGCAGTGCTGGGCCATAGCGGCGGCAATCTTGATCTGTCGGGCCTGATTCAGGGCGCCGGCGGCCTGCTCAGCGCATTCAACCGGCGCTGACGCGCCACCCCCGAAGCTTAAGTGCCCGATCGCTGCCTGCCGGCGGCGATCGGGGCGCGCTCGCGTCGTTGTCGCGAACCAGGCGATCCATGGCGCCGCTCAACGAGGCTGACAGAAATCTGACAGCTCGCGGTCCTTACCAAGATTGCAAATTTTCTATACGCTTGATCGGCAGTGAGCCCTTGGGGGAACGGATGTCGGCCAGTTACGAGCCGATGGCGGCATCGGTCGGTACAGAGCAAGGCCTGATGGCGCGGATCGCCGGCGGCGATCGGCCGGCCGAGACCGAATTCGTGCGCCTGTTCGAGCGCGGCGTGCGCGTGCTGGTACGCCGCTATTGCCGCCCGGGCGACCCGATCGTCGACGATCTCGTGCAGGACGTGCTGAGCGGCGTGCTCGAACGTCTGCGCGCGGGTGCGATCCACGACCCTGCCGCATTGCCGGCCTACGTGCAGTCGGCCGTGGTTTACGCCACCAGCGCCGAATATCGCCGCCGCCGTCCGACGCTGGCGGAAACCGCGATCGAGCAGATTCCCGACCGTGAAACGCCCGGCAGCCGCTTCGACGCGACGCAACTTGCAGACCTGTTGCGCGACTTGCTCGCCGGCATGGCAGTCGCGCGCGATCGCGAAATCCTGCGCCGCTTCTACCTCGAAGAGGAGGACAAGGACTCGGTCTGCCGCGCGCTGGCGATCGATCCGGGCCACTTCCATCGCGTCATGTTTCGCGCGCGCGAGCGTTTGCGTGTCATGGCCGAGCAGGCCGGCATCGGCGATCCACGGTGAGACAAATGCGCCATTGCCGACACCTTAGTCTGCACGGGGGATTTACCAGGACCCAAAGGAGCTGCATGTGACCCCGACCCCAACGCCACTGCGCTTGTCCGCCTGGCTCGAACAGGCGTGGCTGCTGCGTTACCTCGACCGGCAGCTGTCGAGCGAGGAAACCAGCTGGTTCGAAGCCTACGTACTGGACAAACCTGAGCTGCTGGCTTCGATCGAAGCTGACCTCAACCTGTGCGATGCGCTGGCTGCCGACGCGGCGCAGCAGGCCCGCAGATTCGACAGCGGCGACGCGGCTGCCGCACCAGATGCCCGGACGCGTTCGGCGGGCGCTGCGTCGATCGATGCGATCGCAGCGAACGGCGGGCAGCCGACCGGCGTCGGCCAAGCCGATCGACATCGCCAGCCGACATCACGACATGCCAACCGACCGCCGGCATGGCTCGGGCTGGCCGCATCGCTGCTCGTCGGCCTGGGCGCGGGCTGGATCGTGTCCGGCGCGCGCCGCCCCGGGTCCAGCACGCCGGCGGTGATGGCCAGTCCTACCCGAATCGTCTACGACACCATGCGCGGAGAAGCCGCGCCGCCTCGCGTGGAACACGCCGGCTCAAAGTCGCCGTATGTACTGATCGAAGTTGCGGTGCCACCCGGCGCGCAAGACGTCACGCTGAAATTCGGCGCCGCGCCCGAGCAGGCGCTGACGGCGTCGCCCGATGGCTTCGTCAGTTTTCTGGTCGGCCGCAGCGAGTTGAAAACTGCGCGCAACGCGCAGCTTGCCTACCGGTCAGGCGCGTCGCTTCGCACGCAGACGATCGACCTGGGGGTCGACGGCGGCTAGTGGCAATGCGCCCACTGACGGCGATTTACCCGCGCACCTGCATTCTTGTCGCGCTGCAGACCTTCGGTCTGCACGCCGGCTTGCGTGCACGATGGCCGGCGATTGCGTGCTGTTTCGATCGTCCCGGCTGCAGCGTCCGGCGTCGCTCGCACGCCATCGCTGGCGAACGTCGACAGCTCGGCGCGCCAGTCGCGCGTTGCCATCCGGCTTGAGACAACCAACGCCCGCCCGACACTTTCCCCGTCCGGAAGCCACTTTCGACTGCAGGGAGCAGGTCGTCGACGACCGCGCCGTTCAGCGCATCGCCTGGCAGCACGCGCGGATCGCCAACGCCGGCGGCGACCTGCGGGGGCCTCACCCATGACGCCGGCGGCCGGACGCGAAAGCGTTCGTCATCAATGCAAGCCAGGGGATCCGACATGAATCGCACGATCTACGTTCGAACGGCACACTGTCTCATGACCATGAGTATACTTATATACAACGGCGACCTGCAGGCGGCGTCGGCCAAGCCGAAAACGACCAAGCATGCGGCGGCCGCGACCGGGGGTGCAGCAGCGCTCGCTGGCGGCGACTGCATCGCGACCAATACCTGCGCAACGTTGCGGCCGGAGGCGCTCGGTGACGTCGTGACGCTGCGGCCAGGCAAGGACAACATCGGCATCCGCGCGGCGCGAGATCCGGAAAATTTCCTGACCATGAAGGCAGTTCCGCTGGGCCTGAGCTTCGGCGAATGCGGCGACATCAAGGAGGCGAACAAGCCGATCGCAGGCGACACGATAGCGATCGCGCCGAGCGGCGACGGTGGCTACGTACTGTCGCTGAAGAGCGGAACCGGAACGCTCAAGCTGCAGGCAACGCTGTCCGCCCAGCGCCAGCAACTCGGCGGAACAGACCAGATTGTGTACCTGTCCGGAAACTATCAAGGCACGCTCGATACCTACAAATTCGCCGCATACCTTCTTGACCGCAAGTCCGATCCGCCGAACAAGTTCCAGAAGCAGTATCGGCTGGAGATCTTCGACAGCAAATGCATTGCAGCACGGCCGGAAACGCCGGGCAATATCGCTGCGCAAGCGCCGGTCGCGGCAATGACCACCCGCAGCATGGTCAGGACTGCTCGCAAGATTCCGTGCGAAGGACCGATCGGACAGGGCGGCCAGCCGCCGTGGCCGGGATGATTGCCTTACACTAGCCAGGTGCTGTTCCAACCGGCGTAGGCAAGCTTGCGCAGACTGTTGCTGGGTGCGTTGTTGCTGTTGTTGTCCGAAGCCCAGGCGCAAACGACCGGGGTGCAGCTCTCGTGCGCGGCGGCATCGCCGCCACGCACGATCGGGGTGCCGCTGGATGGCACGGGCCTGCGCCTGCACATCGTCACAGGTTCGTCGTGGCTCGAGATCGAAGAGCTCGGTCAGCGCGTGACGGTCGCCGCCGCGACCACCGATTTGATCACCATTCCGCAACCGTTGCGCTACGGCTGGCACTGGCTGCAAGCGAACGCGGGCGAGACCATCGTGGTGCAGCGCCGCGAACCGCAAGACCACGCGGCGACGAAAATCAGGGCCACGATGCATTGTTCGCCCTCTGCCGACTTGGAAGCGCGGATTGCCTGGCTCAGACGCGCCAGTGAGCTTGGCGCAACGCTCGACAGCCCGTCCGGAGCAGAGCAGCTTGCCCGATCGCTCACGGCGATTCGAAAACTCGACGAAGACGCCGCCAATCCGCTTCAGCACGCGATTGCCCTGCACTTCAGCGCCGAATTGTTTGGCGCGAACAGCCGCGCGCGGGAAGCGATCGACGCGTTCGAAACAGCCGAGCGGGCCTGGCTTGCCCTGCGCGATCACGAGCGCGCGCTGGCCGCACATCTGGGCCGGATCGAGGAGCTGCACGCCAGTGACGCGCATCAGGCCGTGCTCGACGGAACGCCCGATCCGGCGAGCCTGCACGGCCCGCAGTCGTATTTCGCCACCCGCCTGGAGAATCCACGCTGCCTGACCCTGCAACTGCTCGGCCGCCTCGACGAAGCAGCCGCCTGCTTCGACTGGCTGCTGGCGCACTATCGCACCCTCGACGAGGGCGCCGACTACATTGCCGCCGCACAGAATTACGCCGGCCTGCTGCGCGACCGCGGCGACCTGAAGGGTGCGCAGAAGATCGGCGAGCGCAGCCTTGAACTGGCGAGCGGACCCTACGCGCCGATGCTGCGTGGCCGACTGCGACTGATGCTGGCGGACCTGGCGATGCGCCGTGGCCAAGTCGCACGAGCATTCAGCGACGCCGAACTCGCGCTGGGCGAATTCGACCAGGGGCAGTTCGATGCCGCGCTCTGGCAGGCCAGCACGCTGACATTCACCGCCGCGCTCTACAGCCAGGTCGGCGCCAATGAGGAGGCGCTCGGCGCACTCGGCGATGCCGTCAGGATTCTCTCGCCACTCAATGCGCCGGGCCGCATGGCGGCAGCCATGAACATCTACGCCGATATCGAAACCAATCTGCAGCGGAATGACACGGCGCTGTTCTGGCGCCACGCAGCCGAGCAGACCTATCAGCGGCTGGCGCTGCTGCCCGCCTGGCGGTCGACGCGGGCCAAGCGGCTGGGGCTGCAGATAAGGCTCGGAGACTTTGCCGATGTCGCACGCGAAGTCGCCGACATTCCCGCGACAGATCCACTGTACAGGACCCAGCGGCTGCTGCTCGGAGCCGAGCTCGCGTTGCACGACGCACGCCTTGAAGACGCACTCTCGGCGCTCGACCAGGCAAGTCGGCTGCCGCTGTCGCTGCGCGACCAGATTCGCCTGACACTACTGAAGGCCAGGCACGGATACCTTGCAGGCGAACGTACGTCGATGCAACAGGCGCTGAGTGCCGGCGCGCGCCATGTCGACACCCTCGCCCGACGCGCTGGCAACCCGACTCTGGCCTACGTCATCGCCAGGCAGTCATTGCGCCTGCGCGACGAAGCATTTCGCGTCGCGCTGGAGCAGCCCGCCGCGGAACAGACCGTCGAGACAGTCTGGGAATGGCTGGCCATTTCCGCCAGCGCCGCTTCAGTCGCGGCCGGCTCTGCTGACGAATCGGCCGAGCCGTTCGACCGCGCCGTGGCCGCCGAACTGCTTTCGCCGATCGAGCGGGCCAAGCCGGTGACCGACATGGCCGCCCAGCGCGAACTGCTGACGTTGCTGGCGCAGCCAAAAAAAAGCGCACCGCAAGCGCCCGCGCACGAAGCCGCCGACCTGCTCGCCGATTTTCGTCAGGCGCTGGACGAGGATTCGGCTTTCGTCGCCTTCATCGACGGCGGCGAGCGCGGCGCGCTGTTGTGGGTGACACATGACGCGGCGCGGATTGTCGCGACGGCGGCACCTGACCTGCTGCGCGCAAGCGCCGCGGCGCTGCGCGAGCAGGTCCATTCCGCCAGTGCGCCGGTTGCCGAAATCCGCGCCGCTGCGCACCAATTGTCAACGCAACTGTTCGGCGCAATCACGGCAGGACCGCCGCCGCACCGGCTGTTCGTGCTTGCCGATGAGCCTGCGATCGGCATCCCGTGGAGTGTCCTGCCGTGGCCAGGCCAGACCGAACCGCTGGTCGACTCGACGGCGGTCAGCCTGGTGCATCTGGCCCGGGCCGCTGATGCGTCAGCAGCGACAACGCCGCGAGCGCTGCGTGTCTTCGTCGCCGCTCAGTCGCTGGGCGATCCGGATCAGCTTCGACCTCTGGCCGGGGCAAGCGTCGAAGCCGGGCAAATCCACGACGCGCTCGGCGACGCCTTGCGCATCGAAGAAAATACGCAGGCAACACGCCGCAGCGTGCTCAACTCACTCGAACAGAGCGGCGCGTGGCTGCACATTGCTGCACACGGCAGCGCATTGCCACAGCGCATCGGCTATGCCGGCATCTGGCTCGAGCCGCCGGCGCCCGGAGCCACGCCGGCATTTCTCAGCTGGCTCGACGTGCTCGACAACGGCGTGCGCGCCGACCTCGTCGTCCTCGACGCCTGCCAGCTCGGCGACAGCGGCACGGCAATCGGCGGCAACTTGAGCTTTGCCGACGCGATGTCGCGTGCCGGTGCGCGGCGCGTCATCGCCGCGCTCTGGCCGGTCAGCGATGCTGCGTCGGCGTTGTGGGTACCTGCGTTCTATCGCGCGCTGCTCGCCGATCCGGCCCACGATGCGGCGCAGGCATTGCGAAATGCGCAACTGCGCCTGCGCGCGAGCCGCGCCTTCACGCATCCGTTTTTCTGGGCCAGCCTGCAATCGATTGAACGACTCGATCTGCCCGCATCGCACAGAGTGCACCGGCGCTGACATTTCGCCGCAATGCCGGCGACGCGGTTGCGTCACCGTTCGGCGCCAGACTCGGAGCATTGCCGTCCGAGCGCTGGTGACACGACTCATGCACGTATTCCACGGCCCACTGGCTAGCCGATCGGTCAAGGCGATTGCCGTCTTGATCACCCTGCTCGGCGTGCTGCGCGGCGCCACGCTGCTGCTGCATGATCCATTGCTGGCCTACGCGAACAGTTACGACGAAGTGCGCTACAGCGCCTGCTTCGACCTGTATCCGGATCGTCCGCGTGAAGTTCCGCCGACCGACAACAGTCCCTGGGCGCCGTTTTCGCACTATGTCTTCATGCCGACGCATGACCAGTCCCCCATGTGCTACTGGTCCACCGAACTGCTGCCGCAAGCGACCGTCGCGCTGGCATGGCGAATTTCCGAGGCGTTCGGCGGCGCCGCGGCGCATTCGGTGCGGGCGCTCGGCGCACTGAAATTCCTGATGCTGATCACCCTCAACATGGCCGTGACTGCAGCCTGGTGGCGCCGGCGCCGGCCGGCGCACGCGCTCGCCAATGCTGCGCTGATGCTGCTGGTGTTCTGCGATCCGGCCAACACGCTGTACGCGAATACCTTCTACGCCGAATGGAGTGCGCTGCTCGCACTCTACGCGACATTCGCACTGCTGCTGCTGTTCTCGGGACTGCGACCGACGCGTCGGCGTGCGCTGCTGCTCGCATGCGCCGGCTTTGCGCTCGGCGCGAGCAAGATGCAGCATCTGTTGCTTCCTCTCGCACTCGCCACGGTGACGATGGTGATCGACTGGTACCATGCGCGACGCCGTCCGTGGCAAGGCCTTGCACTCGCCGTCGGCGGCACGCTGGCGCTGCTGCTGCAGATCGCGCAGATACAGCGCACGTCGCCGCTGATCGAGAACATTCGTATCGCCAATGCCGCCGACATCGTGCTGATGGGCCTGCTGCCGGCGTCATCGAATCGCGCGCTCACGCTGCAGCGGCTGAACCTCGACCCGCGCTGCCTGCAATGGAGCGGGCATCGCTCGTGGGAACTGCCGGATTTCGACGCAGAAACCGCCTGCCCCGGCATCGGCCGCTTTTCACGCGCGCGCGAAGCCGCCGTGCTGCTGCGCGAGCCGGCGACCTCGGCGCGCCTGGGACTGAACGGTATCGGCGAACTCGACGCCTGGCTGGCGAAGGGACTTGGCGCGGTCGAAGGCGGCCAGAACGATACCTTGCCGCAGGAATATGCGAGCGTCGGGCGGACCATCGCGCGGCATCCGCTGCTGCGTCTGGTGCTGTTGCTCCTGCCGCTGGTCGCCTGCGCGGCGATGCTGACACGGCGCAATCGCGCGCTCGGACACGCCGACCTGCAGTTCGCCGCGCTCGCCGCGACGACGATCGCGACGACCTACGGCGTGACGATACTCGGCGATGGCCTCGCCGATGTCGTCAAACAGTGTCACCTTGTATTCAATACCGCGCTGGCCTGGCTCATCGTCGTTTCCGTCTGCGCTGCGGGAGAACTGCTGCGCCGGCCGCTTGCCGGCGCGCACGCACGGCAAACCGGCGCCGCAGGCACGATCGGCTGACACCGCGCGCACCGCAGCTCTCGTTCTCTTCAAGGACCGTTTCGCCTGCGTGATCGAGCGCCTGTGTCAGAAATGGTACGGCCGTGACACGCCGTCCAACGCCGTCGGAAAACACCGCGGAACTGTGCGATATTGACTGCCGAGGGGACGCTTCCGGCAGCATCGCTTTGACCGGCACTCAGGTCCTCATTCCACGGGAGGATTCGCCATGAAAAGAATTACTGCAATTGTATACTTTTCCCTGATGGCGGTGTCAGGCCTTGCCGTCGCCGCCGGCGCGCCGGTGCTCAAGGTCAGCAAGAGCGTCACGATCAATGCGTCCGCGGACGAGGTCTGGGCACAGGCCAGCAACTTCAGCGGACTGAACACGTGGCATCCGGCCGTCGAATCGGACAAGATCGTGCAGGGCACCGACAACGCGGTCGGTGCCGTGCGTCTGCTGACGCTCAAGGGCGGCGGCACGATTCAGGAAAAGCTGCTGGCCCATGACGACGCCAAGCGCACGTTCAAGTACAGCATCCTCGAAGGCGTGCTGCCGGTCAGCAACTACACGTCGACGTTCCACGTCGCGGCTGCCGGCAAGCACAAGTCGAAGGTGACATGGTCGGGATCGTTCCAGCGCAAGGACACCGGCCGGAAGCCGGCCGCCAACGCCAACGACAAGACCGCCAGGGACACGATCGCCGGCGTCTACAAAGCCGGTCTGGACAATCTGAAGAAGATTGCCGAACGCAAGTAGGCCGCGACGTCACCGCACAACGTGAAGGCCCGCGAAAGCGGGCCTTTCTTTTTCGGCGAAGGCGCGCCGCCCAACCGGCAACGTGTCGCGACGAAGCTGACCGGCGCGGGCGCCGCCCGGCGTAAACTTGCCTTTCCTCCGACCCAGAGAGCAGAACGCCCATGACATTGGCAGAATGGAGCCTGTTCGGCGCGGTCATCCTCTACCTGCTGACGGTGGCGCCGGCAAAGGCGCTCGGCTACCGCGACTTCGACAACGCGAGGCCGCGCGATCCGGCGTTCTACGAACATCCGTTGCGCGCGCGTGCGCTTGGCGCTCACATCAACGGCATCGAAACGTTTCCGTTCTTCGCTGCGGCTGTGTTGCTGGCCGAGTTCCGGCATGCACCGCAGGGTGTCGTCGACACACTTGCACTGCTGTTTCTCGCCGTGCGCCTGCTGTTCGTGCTGGCCTACCTCGGCAACCGCCCGACCCTGCGCACGATCCTGTGGAATATCGGATTCTTCCTGAACGCCTGGATTTTTTTCCTTCCCGCCCTGTGAGCAGTGGCTGGGTCGCTGCTGGGTTCCGCGGCAAAAAAAAGCGTTAAACTCGCGTCTGCCGGATACACGAGGCCATCGCTTGTCAGCGATCATCGACAACGTCCAATTGCTGGGGTTGCTTGTGCAGGCGGTCGGCGCTGCGCTGATCGGCCTGTTGTGCCTGATGCTGAATCAGGCTGTGTGCGTCCCGGCGCTTTCGGCCTGGTGGCGCGGCTGGGTGAGCCTTGCTTGCGCGCTGGTCGCTTTGATGTTCGAGCAGGCCATGCCGGCGAGCGCGGGGGCGACGTTGCCGCTGTATCTTTTCGGCGAGTACCTGTTCGGCTGGTGGATCATCGAGGGCTGCGCGCGCTTCGCCGGGCGCGAATGGCCGCACGTGCCGCCCGGCAGGTTGATTATTGCGCTGGCCATCGTCGCGCTCGCGCTGCCGCGCCTGACCGGCTACGAATTCCGGGCCTTTTTCGTGGTGCAGTCGCTGGTGCTGACCCTGGTGTTTGCCGCTGCGCTCGTTGCGCTGCTGCCGGCGGTGCGGCGCTTGCCCAAGAGCCCGGGTCTGCTCGCGATGCGTATTGCACTGGCGCTGCTGCTTGCGACGTTCCTGGCCTACGTTCCGGTGTTCGCGGCCAACCTGCTGTTCGACGCGCCGCTGCCGCTGCTGGCGCTGAAACTGAGTTCGGCGGCACACCTGATGTGCGAATTCCTGCTCGGGTTCGGCGGCGTCGTGCTGGTCCTGGAACAGAGTCGCGAAAAGCTCGCCGCACTCTACGACGACCTGGCCGAAAGCCATGCGAATTACCGCAAGGCGGCCGAACGCGACGCATTGACGATGGCGTACAACCGTCACGCGTTCTTCCAGTTGCTCAATTTCATGACCGATGCCGATGAACCGGTGTCCGGCGCTATCGCGATGATCGACGCCGACGACTTGAAGCTGCTCAACGACCGCCACGGTCACGTCGAGGGCGACGTCGCGCTGGTGCGAATCGTCGAGGCCGTGCAGCAGAAGGTCAGGCCGGAGGATCATCTGTTCCGCTGGGGCGGCGACGAATTCGTCCTGGTTGCACCGGGCCTCAGCGCTGCGGCGCTCACCGAGCGCCTCGATCTGGTCAACGCGAGCCTGGCCCTGACCGGAACGGTCGAGGTGCAGGTGTCGCACGGTGTGGTCGAGTTCCGCAATGCCACCGACCTGCTCGATGCGGTGGAACGCGCGGATGCCTGCATGTTCGAGCAGAAGCGCGAACGCGCGGCGCAGCGGCGGCGCAGGGGTCTGGAAGTCCTCAGGGGCGGCGGGCAGGACTCGAGCGGGTGATGTTGCGCTGGCGCCTGCGGAAAAAATCCGTTCGCGCGCGACTGGCGGCCCAGCCGGAATGACGTTGATTGTCCGCCACGGGCTCGTGGCCGGCCGGTCTCGACCAAGTCCCGAAGGTGCCTCTTGCGCCTTCCCCAAGGAGAATCCGTGTTCGACGTTGCCGTGACGTGCCTCGTGCTGACCGCCCTGTTGGCGTTCGTCAATCAGCGCTTCGTCGGCCTGCCGACCGTCATCGGCGTGATGATGATCGCGCTGCTGCTGTCGTTCGCGCTGATCGGGCTGGACCGGCTTGGCGTTTCCAGCCTGCGCGACTACGCGGTGTCGCTGATCGCGTCGATCGATTTCTCGACGCTACTGATGCAGGGCATGCTGTCGCTGCTGCTGTTCGCCGGAGCGCTGCACATCGATGTCGGCGAGCTGAGGGCCTACTGGTGGCAGGTCGGCGTGCTGGCATTGATCGGCACCGTGATCTCGGCGCTGGTGATCGGCGGCGCGTTGTGGTGCTTCCTGCCGTTGCTCGGCCTCGACCTGCCCTGGCTGTACTGCCTGATGTTCGGCGCGCTGATCTCGCCGACTGATCCGATCGCCGTGATCGGCATCCTCAAGTCGGCCGGAGCGCCAAAGAGCCTCGAAGTGGTCATCTCGAGCGAGTCTCTGTTCAACGACGGCGTCGGCGTCGTGATGTTCCTGCTGGTGTTGGGAATGCTCACCGCCGGCGGCACGCCCACCTTCGGCGATGCGGCGCTGCTGCTGGCGCGCGAAGCCGGCGGCGGCATCGCGTTCGGCTGGCTGCTCGGCTACGCCACCTGCCGCATGCTCAAGAGCATCGACAGTTACCAGGAAGAAGTGCTGATAACGCTGGCGGCGGTCATGGGCGGCTACGCGCTGGCCCTGCGCATCGACGTCTCCGGGCCGCTGGCGATGGTTGTCGCCGGGCTCGTCATCGGTCACCAGGGTCGCACGCTGGCGATGTCGGACGTGACGCGCCAGCACGTCGACATGTTCTGGGACCTTATCGACGCGATCCTCAACTCCGTGCTGTTCGTGTTGATCGGCATGGAGGTCATCGTCGTCGCATTCCCGACCAGTGTGCTGGTTGCCTCCGCCGGCGCGATCCTGATCACGTTGTCGGCGCGACTGCTCACGGTCGCCGCGCCGGTCGTGGCGTTCAAGCGTGCGTTCCGGCTGCCGAAGGGCGCATGGCAGGTGCTGACCTGGGGTGGCCTGCGCGGCGGCATCTCGGTCGCGCTGGTGCTGGCGCTGCCGGTCGGTCCGGAACGCAACATGCTGCTCGCGATGACTTATTCGATCGTCGTGTTTTCGATCCTGGTCCAGGGCCTGACGATTCGATCGGTCACGCGTGCGACTGCCGATTGCAGCGCCGATCCAGCTCCACGGCACTGACATGCTGCTTGCGGTCGCGCGCGCGTTGACTGCGCTCAGTCTGCGCCCGCGGCACTGACCTGACGTTCGCGGTCGCGCACCAGGCGCTGCGCTAACGCGCGATAGACCGGTGTCCTGCACACCAGCGACGAAAACGTGCGGCCGAGCAGGCACGCGGCCATGATCGGCAAGACGAAGTCGTGGTTGTCGGTCAGTTCCATCGAGATCACCGCCGAGGTCAGCGGCGCCTGGGTCACGCCGGCCAGATAGGCCGACATGCCGAGCAGGATGACCGCGGTCGGATCGGTGTGGGGCAGCCATGCAGCCAGATTTGCGCCGACCCCGGCGCCGACCGCGAGCGCCGGCGAGAAAATGCCGCCGGGAATTCCGGCGGCGTACGAGACCACGTTCGCCAGCCACTTGTCGACCCCGAACCACAGCGTAATCGTGTCATGGCCGGCGATGATCGCGCGCGCCTGCTCGTAGCCGGTGCCATACACCGCGTTGCCGCTGGCAAGCCCGATCAGCGCCAGCGCGAGCCCGCACGCCGCCGCGAACGCCGGCGGCGAAACGCGCTGGAGTTTTCCGAGCAGGCCGGTCAGGCCGGTCACGGTCGCCAGGATCGTGCGCGCAAACAGTCCGCCGGCCAGGCCGCCGACTACGCCGGTCGCAAGCACCGCGATCCAGCTTTCGCCGAGCGGCAGCGCAGTCGACAGTTTGCCGAAATAGGCGTAATCGCCGACCAGGCCGAGCGACACCACGCCGCCGATCATGACAGCCGTCAGCAGCGCGCCGCTGAAGCGGTGTTCGTAGGCTCCGGCCAGTTCCTCGATCGCGAACATGACGCCGGCCAGCGGCGTATTGAACGCGGCAGCGATGCCGGCGGCGCCTCCGGCCAGCGCGAAGCGCGACATCGCCTGCGTATCGCGAAAGCCGAAGCGCTGCGCGAGCCAGACCATGAGCCCGGCGCCGACATGGACCGTCGGCCCTTCGCGACCGACCGATGCGCCGACCAGCATCGCGAACAGCGTCAACACCAGCTTGCCCGCCGCAACCGGCAGCGCCAGCAGACGTTCGCGAAACGGCGCATCGTCCTCGCGGCTCAGCGCCGCAATGACCTGCGGAATGCCGCTGCCGCGCGTGCTGCGCAGGGCGCCGCTGGTCAACCACGCGAGCAGGGCGAATCCGAGCGGCGTTACCAGCAGCGGCCACCAGCGCGACTGCGCGAGCAACTGCCGGAACAGGCCGTAGCAAAGATCGCTGCCCTTGGCGAAAACGATCGCGGCGAGCGCGACCAGGATCGCACCGCTCCACAGCGCCGCGCGGCGCTTCCAGCGCTGCGGCGAAAGCAGGCCATGATGATCGTCGATCGGCAAGGCGGCGGGTTCGTTCATGGATGCATTGTCGCCGCTGGCGCCACAACCGCAAAGTCCGGATCTCGCCGGTCGTCCGAATGCGCCGCAATTCCGAAGTGTCGGCAGCCGATCCCGGACTCACGCGGATGATCCGGATCGACCGGGCGCCCCGGCGAGCAGCGCGAGCAGCCGGTCGATCTCGCCCTGGTCGCGCATGCATAGTCCGCCTGAGGTCCGCAGCGCGATACAGGCGGAACACGTCTGCCGGTTCGGTGTGCTGGCGGCGCAGGATGATCGG
Source organism: Rudaea sp. (assembly GCA_036496665.1). GTDB lineage: Bacteria > Pseudomonadota > Gammaproteobacteria > Xanthomonadales > Rhodanobacteraceae > Rudaea. The sequence continues at coordinate 18,435 of DASXKR010000039.1, forward strand.
CCGCCAGTTGCCGTCGGCGAAGCGCGCGGTGACGCGCTCTACCAGTTGTTCCACATCGCTGTTGAGCTGGCGATAGCGCTCGATCAGGGTGCGGCTCGGCGAGGCGATCTTCAAGAACGTGAAGCGGCCCGTCCGCAATCAGCGCGCGCCGCGTGCCGTTGACGGCGAGTTCGGCACGCAACGCAAAATCCTTCTCGAACCAGCCACGCGTCGTCTGGGTGACGGCGAACCACGCCACGGCAACCAGCACGCAGAGCGAGCGCCGAGCCAGATGATCACGAAATGCAGCCTCGTCTTCATCGCTTTTCCCAGGCGGTTCCTCGCATCGGACTAATCTGTTAGGTTAACAGGATGCAGTTGGAAGAACTCGGGCTGATAGGAAATTGTCAGTTTTCGGCACTGATCGCAAACAGCGGCGCGGTGGTGTGGTGCTGCCTGCCGCGCTTCGACTCCGAACCGGTGTTCGGCAGCCTGCTCGATCCCGACGGCGGTGAATTCGTCGTCGCGCCTGCCGACGGCAGCTGCGGAAAACAGCACTACGTCGAAAACTCCAATGTCCTGGTCACGGAGTTTTCCGGGCCGGGTTGGCGATTCCGCGTCGTCGATTTCGCGCCGCGCTTCAGCCAGCACGACCGCGTGTTCCGACCGACGCAACTGCTGCGCATCGTCGAGCCGATGGAGGGTACGCCGGTCATCCGCGTTCGCTTTGCACCGCGTCTGGGCTGGTCGAAGAATACGCCGCAGTTTCTCCAGGGCTCGAATCACATCCGCGCCGAAGGATTCGCCGCACCGTTGCGGCTGACTTCGGACGTCTCGCCGACGCACCTGGATGGACAACCCTTCACACTGACCGAACGCCATCACCTTGTTCTTTCCTGGGGGCCTCCGGTCGAAGAAGCGCTGGCGCCGCTGTGCGACAGTCATATGCGCCAGACCGTGCTTTACTGGCAACGCTGGGTCAAGCACTGCAACATTCCGCCCGCATACCAGCAGGCAGTCATCCGCTCCGCGCTCGCGCTCAAGCTGCATTGCTTCGATGACACCGGTGCGATCGTCGCGGCGATGACCACCTCCATACCCGAGGCGCCGGGCAGCGGGCGCACCTGGGACTACCGCTACTGCTGGCTGCGCGACGCTTACTACGTACTCGATGCGTTGCGCCTGCTCGGGCATTTCGAGGAACGCGAACAGTTCATTCAGTACCTGATCGACATCGCGGCGAGTGCGCCGGAACTCGACCTGAAGCCGCTGTATCGCATCGACGGCAGCGGCGAATTGACCGAGCAGGTCCTGGATAACTGGGCCGGCTTCAACGGCGACGGGCCGGTGCGCATCGGCAACGCTGCCGCATTGCATCAGCAACACGACGTGTTCGGCGAAATGGTGATGGCGCTGGCGCCGATCTACATGGACGATCGCTTTGCGCTGGAACGTTCGCCGTCGACGCTCGACCTGCTCGAGCGTCTCGCGCACAAGGCGATCAACGTGGCCGGCACGCCGGATGCGGGCATCTGGGAGTTTCGCAAGACCTGGGAACCACAGACGTTTTCCAGCCTCATGTGCTGGGCTGGCGCCGACCGCATGGCCAGCATCACGCAACGCCACCACCCGGCACGCGCCGACGAGTTTCGTGCCGCCGCCACAAAGATTCACGAGCAGATCATGCAGCGCGCATGGTGTGGGGTGCGCAACGGATTCGCGTCGACCTACGGCGGCCAGGACATGGACGCCGCGCTGTTGCAGATGGCGACGCTGCGCTTCCTGCCGCATGACGATCCGCGCCTAACTAGCACGGTCGACGCAATCGAGAGCGCCCTGTCCGACCATGGCTGGCTGTTCCGCTATCGCAATGACGACGGCCTTGGCGCAACCGAGGTCGCGTTCGTCATCTGCACGTTCTGGCTGGTCGAGGCACTGGCCACAACCGGACGCACGCAGGCGGCGCGCACGATGATGGATCGCGCGCAGCAGGCGCTGACGTCGCTCGGTTTGATCGCCGAAGACTACGGAACATCTACGCGTCGCATGAGCGGCAATTTTCCGCAGGCCTACTCGCACGTCGGGCTGATCCATGCAGCGTTTGCCGCATCACCACGCTGGCGCGACGTGCTGTAGTTCGCGGCCGCGGCGGCACCGGGCCCATACTGCTCACCACCGCGGTACAATGAGAGAACCCCGACAGACCATTCCTGTTGCTGGAGCGTAGATGACGGGAACAGCGATCCCGGACGACTTGAGGCGGTTCCTTCTGACAGGTGCGCTGACCGTGCCTCACGTCGAGGCAATTCTGCAGCTTCGCGGCGGCGCGGCCGAACTGTGGGAAGCGCAGCACCTGGCCGCGCGGCTCTACGTCGGCGTCAATGTTGCCGCACGTCTGCTGAGCGACTTGTGCGCCATGGGAGTGGCGAAAGTCGTCGAACCGAAAAGCTACCTTTACAGTCCGGCAACGCCCGAGCTTGCTGCGCTGCTCGACGATCTGGAAAAGGCCTATGCCAGGAACCTGGTCGCCGTGACGCACCTGATACACACCGCCGAGGAACGCAAGGCCCACAACTTTGCGGCTGCGTTCCGCTTCCGCAAGGAGCCCTGAATGGTCGTCAGCCTGACTTATGCACTGTGCGCGCTTACCGCACTGCTGTGCGCCGTATTGCTGCTGCGCGGCTTTTTCAAGACTCGTTCCAAGGTGCTGCTGTGGAGCGGAATGTGTTTTGCCGGGCTCATGTTGAGCAATGTCGTGCTGGTATTGGACAAACTGGTTTACACCGACATCGAGCTGCTGCCATTGCGCCTCTGGATCACGCTCGCGGCGCTGCTGATGCTGCTGTTCGGACTGATCTACGCCAATGAGTGAGCGCTGATGATCAACTTCCTGCTCGGTGCGATTGCGATGGCGGCAGCGACAGCCGGCCTCATTTTCCTGCGCTACTACCAGCGCACGCACGACCGGTTCTTCCTGCTGTTCGCCGCATCGTTCGGACTCGAGGCGCTCGGCCGCGTTCTGTCAGTGTGTTTCGAGGCGTTCGACGACAGCAGCGGCGCCGTCTTCATCCTTCGGCTCGTGTCGTACCTGCTGATTCTGGTGGCGATTTTCCTGAAAAACCTCCCCGCGCGCCGACGCTAGCAAGGACACCAAATGGAACGCGCAGCGGCGGCGTGGTTCGGTGGAATCACCGCGACAGTGCAACGTTTCGCCTGGCGCCGGCGAATGCACGTTCTGCGCGCGCGCTGATGTGTTCAGTCGACATTCGCCATCGGTCGGGCAGGATTCAGCGCGGAAATCGCTGGCGCAGCACGCGTCGGTTCCGCCTGCGACATGAATGGCGGAATGAGGCCCAGACGCGCGCATGAGTTCGAGGATCAGCCCGCTCGCCGGCAAGCCGGCACCGACATCGCTGCTGGTCGACGTGGCGAAGCTGCTCGCCGCCTATTTTGACCTGCGACCCGATCCGTCGGTGACGTCCCAGCGTGTGGCGTTCGGCACGTCGGGGCACCGCGGCAGTTCGTTTGCGCGCAGCTTCAACGAGTGGCATGTGCTGGCGATCACGCAGGCAATCTGCGAATACCGCAGCCGGCAGGCTATCGACGGCCCGCTGTACATCGGCATCGATACGCATGCCCTGTCGCAACCGGCGTTCGAGACAGCGCTGGAAGTGCTGGCCGCCAACGGCGTCGAGACGCTGATCGCCGCCGCTGGGGAATTCACGCCGACGCCGGCGATCTCTCATGCGATCCTCTGCTACAACCGCGGTCGAAAGACGCAGCGGGCCGACGGGATCGTGGTTACGCCGTCGCACAATCCACCCGACAATGGCGGCTTCAAATACAATCCGCCGAACGGCGGTCCGGCCGACACCGACATCACCGGCTGCATCGAGGCGCGCGCCAATGCATTGCTCGAAGCCGGACTCGACGGCGTGAAACGCATGCCGTTCGCGCAGGCGCGCCGCGCCCCGACCATACACCAGCATGACTTCGTCGACGCGTACGTGAGCGACCTCGGCACCATCATCGACTTCGATGCAATCCGCGCTGCCGGCGTCAAGATGGGCGTCGACCCGCTCGGCGGCGCCGGCGTGCATTACTGGGCGCCGGTCGCCCAGCATTACCGGATCGACCTGAGCGTGGTCAGCACCGAAGTCGACCCGACCTTCCGCTTCATGAGCGTGGACTGGGACGGCAAGATCCGCATGGACCCTTCATCGTCGTATGCGATGCAGCGCCTGATCGCAATGAAGGATCGATACGACGTCGCCTTTGCCTGCGATACCGATCACGACCGCCACGGCATCGTCGCGCGCAGCGGCGGCCTGATGCCGGCGAACAATTACCTGGCCGTCGCAATCGACTATCTGTTCCGGCATCGGCCGCGATGGAATCGCGCGGCGGCGGTCGGCAAGACCGTCGTCAGCACGGCGCTGATCGACCGCGTCGCGCAACGGCTCGGGCGTACGTTGTTCGAGGTGCCGGTCGGCTTCAAGTGGTTCGTCGACGGTCTGCTCGATGGCGCGCTGGCATTCGGTTGCGAGGAAAGCGCCGGCGCATCATTCGCGCGCAGCGACGGCAGCGTGTGGACGACCGACAAGGACGGCATCGCCGCCGCACTGTTGTCCGCCGAGATGACCGCGCGCAGCGGCCGCGATCCCGGCGAACTGTATCGCCGCCTCACCGGCGAGCTGGGCCAGCCCTATGCTGATCGCGTCGAAGCGCCTGCCACACCAGCGCAGAAAACAAAGTTGGCGAAGCTCGCTCCCGAGCAGGTTCAGATCAGGCAACTGGGCGGCGAAGAGATCGACAACGTGCTCGGACGTGCGCCGGCCAACGATGCACCGATCGGAGGCATCAAGGTCGTTGCCGCGAACGGCTGGTTCGCCGCCCGGCCCTCGGGCACGGAAGACATCTACAAGATCTATGCGGAGAGCTTCAAGGACCAGGCGCATCTGCAGTCGATCCTGCAGGAAGCGCAGACGATCGTCGATGCCGCGCTGGCTTGAACGGCGTGATCGAAGGTATGACACAACCGAGGCGTGAACAGACGACGACCGCTCTGCCGATTCGCGCAGCAGCTTCTGCGCGCGGCGCGCTGCCGGGGCTGCTCGATACACTCGCGGCGATGCATGCGGGCGGCGAGCCGTGCGTGCTCGGCATCATCTTTGCGACGCTCGGCTCGACCTATCAGAAGCCCGGCGCGCTGGTTCTGCTCGGCAGCACCGGGCTGCGCCACGGCGTCATCAGCGGCGGCTGTCTCGAGCCCGAGCTGGAAGCGCGGGCGAAGGTCGTTCTGCTCAGCGGCCGCGCCGGCGTTGTCGACTTCGACACGCGCAGCGACGAAGACCTCGCGTTCGGCAGCGGAACCGGCTGTCGCGGCCGCATTCACCTGCTGCTGTTGCCGCTCGCTGCCGGCGCGCCGCTGGCGCAGGCGCTGACCCGGCTTGCTGCGACATCGAGCGCGCTCGAACTTGCACTGGTGATCGAGGGACCGCAGGTCGGCAGCGGGTTCGCCTCGCTGCCCGGCGAGCGCTGGACATGGGGCAGCGACGGCGCAGCCGACGACGCGCCCGCCGCAGCCAGTGCGCCGGCCACCGTGCTGCTGCGCCTGCGTCCTCCGCCGCGCGTGCTGCTGTTCGGCGCCGGACCGGAGACGCCGCATTTGTATACCTTCATGCAGCAGCTGGGCTGGACCGTTCGCGTCGTCGAACACCGCGCGCGCTGGCTCGAGTTCGCGCGCGCAGCCGGTGTCGCCGACGTCATCGAGCTGGCGCCGGACGCCGCCGCGAACGAGTGGCCCAAACAGCCGCCCGACGCGGCCGTGGCCATGAGTCACAACTACCTGCTCGACCGCAAGAATCTGGCGTACTGCGCCGATAGTCCGATTCCGTACATCGGACTGCTCGGCCCTGCAGCGCGGCGCGATGCGCTGCTGGACGAACTCGGCGCCGACGTCGCCTCGCGTCTGCGCGGGCGCCTGCATGCGCCGGTCGGTCTCGATCTCGGCGGCACGGGACCTGAAGCGCTGGCCCTGTCGATCGTCGCGGAGTTGCAGCAGCACTTCACGCAGCAGCAATACAAAGGGTCGCCGGGCCGCTAGACTAGTGTCCCGTTCCGCAAGAAACTTTGCATCCACAATCCACCTCTCCCCTCGCGGGGGAGGTCGCCGCGCCCGGCGCGACGGGAGGGGGAGGCGCCGCAGGCGCCTGCTATGGAGGCGTCACCCTCTCTTCACCTGCTCCTCGTCCATGGGAGGGGCTTGAGAACGATTCGCGGGCGCGTAAAATTTGCGAAACGCAACACTCGTTTTCGCCGGTACAACGTCGCTGCCGTTCTGCCGCATGTGGCGCTTTCGCGATGACAGCGACGCGATCTGCTCCGCTCCATGGCGTCGCCGGCTGCAAGGCCCCCGGCGCGCGGCGGCAATTCATGGCGCCCGCAGGCGCTCGATCAGGTCGGACAGATACGGCGATGTATTCGCCTCGAGCAGTGGTTCGATTTGATCTTTCAGCGCATCCGCATCGCCGCGCTTGTTGTTGGCGCGCAATGCCCTGACCAGTTCGACCTTTACTTCGAGCACGCGCGGATCGTCCGCGGCATAGGGTGGCCGGCGCACGGCGAGCGCTTCGCGCAGCGCAGACTCCGCGTCGCGGTTGCGCTCGAGCGCCAGGTCGGCGCGTGCCAGCGCGAACAGCGGCACGCCGAGACGATACGACGCTGGCGGGTACGTCTTGCGTGCGGCTTCGACGGCGCCTTCGGCCGCCGCGAGCGCCTGCGGCGCTGCGCCATTGTCCAGCTCGATGGTGCTCAGATCGGCGAGAAACGTCGGACGCTGCAGGCTCGTGGCGGGCACGTTGCGGGTGCACTCCGTATTCACCTGGTTGGCCAGAGTCAGCGCCTCGGCATAACGATGCTCGAGGTCGAGCACCCAACTCAGCGAATCCCAGAGACGGCAGGCCGACGGCGAAACCGACTTGTCTTTCTCCAGCGTCAGTGCCAGCGCATCGCGGAACGCGCGTTCCGCCTCGGCGTATTTTCCCTGCCACGGCAACGCGTAACCGAGGAACTCGAGCGCGTAGGCATACATGGCGCTGCGCTCCCCCTGCGCCGTACGGATCAGGGCAAGGCCGTCGCGCAGCGTCTGTTCACCGTCCCTGAAGCGGCTGACTTCGACGTAGTCGATACCCAACGCAAGGTAGTTGTAAGCCAGATCGGTAGGCGTCAACTGCCCCGAGGCCTTGCCGCGCTCCACCAAGGCCAGGCGCTCGGCCAGCGCTTCGTCGAACTTGCCCCGCAATTCCAGTATGCGCAGCAAATTGCCGCGGTCGACGAGTGTGTCGTGGTGATCGGGTCCGAGCTTGGCCGCGTCGATCCCGAGTGCCTGGCGATAGGTGCTCTCGGCGGCGGCGTAGTCGCCCTTGTCGTGGAGCATCCCGGCGAACGCGTCGAGGGCGTGGGCAACATGCTGGCTGTTGTCGCCGTATACGAGGCGATAGATCCCAAGCGCCTTGCCAAACGCGACTTGCGACGGACCGAAACGGCGCAGGCCCTGCAGGGCAATTCCCAACTGCACCCATTCCTCGGCGATCGCCTTGTCCTGGTTTCCCAAAGCTGCCGTATCGCCCGCGATGCTCGCATCGAGCAACTGCACGGCTTCTTCATTCTTGCCTTGGCGGCGCAACGCGTAGGCGACGGCAACATGCCCGGCCGCGAGGGTTTCCGGATCGGCACCGGGTCGGCCTTCGAGCAGTGCCACGCTTCTGCGCGCGTGGTCGAGCGCCGCCTGAAAGGTCTCCTTGTCTTCGCTTTCGTCGGTTGCGATCGTCAGCAAGGCGCGTGCGCGGACCTCGTCCGGAACATTGGGATCGTCGACCTGTGCCAGCGCGCGCTCGATCAGCTTCTGCCCATGCTGGCGGTCGCCGATGTCGCGGAACAACTCGCCGAGCAGCGCGGAAATCTCCACCTTGGTGGCCGGTTGCCTGTCGAATTCCTTGTCGAGTTCGCGCTCACCGGTTTCCAGCAGCTGGTGCGCCGTTATCGGCTTGCCATTGTTGCCGTCGGGGCTGACCTGGCCGAACACGCCGACCAGGAACTCGCGCGTGGCATCGGCGCGCCTGGCCTGCGCTCGCGCCTGCTGCGTCTGCGTGCGCGCGACGCGCGCCTCGTAGATGCTGGCGGCCGTCACCAGCAGCAGCGCCAATACCGCGGCCGCACCGGCGACGACGCCGACGCGATGGCGCGCGACGAACTTGCCGATGCGGTAGCGCCTGCTCTCGCGCCGCGCGGCGATCGGCTGGCCGGAAAGATAACGCTGCAAGTCGTCCGCCAGCGCAGCGACGGTTGCATAGCGCCGCTGCGGTTCGCGGCGCAGCGTCTTGAGCAGAATCGTGTCGAGGTCGCCGCGCAGCCTGCGCGCAGGCACCGGCGCATTGGCCGCGGCCGCCCGGCTCGGCGCGTCCGGGTCGGTCGTCGCCTGTGCACGCAGCATCTCGTCGGGCGTCGGCGCGTCGCTGTGGCCCAGCGGCCTGCGTCCGGTCAGCAATTCGTACAGCACGCAGCCGAGCGCATAGACATCGGTCGCGGTCGTCACCGGTTCGCCACGCAACTGTTCGGGCGCGGCGTAGGCCGGCGTCAGCGGACGGTGCGCCGCGTCGATCGTCGCGGTCGGACCGACAGCCGAATCGTCGAGCAACTTGGCTATGCCGAAATCCAGCAGCTTGGCGCTGCCGTTCGCAGTCACGAGGATATTCGACGGCTTGATGTCGCGATGCACGACCAGCTGGCCGTGCGCGAACTGCACCGCCGCGCAAATGTCCAGAAACAGCGTGATCCGTTCCTCGAGTTTCGCGTTCCGGTCGGCGCAGTAGCGCAGCAGCGGCTCGCCGTCGACGAACTCCATCGCGAAGTACGGCCGGCCGTCCACGGCCATCCCGCCATCGAGCAGGTGTGCGATATGAGGATGTTCGAGGCGCGCCAGGATCTGGCGCTCGCGCAGAAAACGTGCGAGCACGGCGTCGCTGTCCATGCCGCGCTTTATCAGCTTCAACGCGGCACGCTGCTCGAATTGTCCGTCGGCGCGCTCGGCCAGCAGAACGACGCCCATGCCGCCCCGTCCGAGTTCGCGCTGCACCCGCCAAGGGCCGATGCGTTCGCCGGCGTTGCTGTCCTCGTACTCGTTGCCGATCCAGTCGGCCGCGGCGGACGAGCGTGCCGAATCGACGCCACGATCAAAGGACGTCGCGCCTGCATCGGCGGCCAGCAGCGCTTCGACTTCGCGACGCAATTCAGAATCGCCGGCGCAAAGACGGTCGAGCAGCGCGCTGCGTCCGGCCACGTCCGCATCGGCCGTTTCATCGAAAATCGCGCTCACGCGCTGCCAGCGTTGCGGATCCATGCTCACGCCGAGACGCCGAGTTCCAGCCGATGCACGAGGAACGCGCGCGCGCGGCGCCAGTCGCGAAACACGGTGCGCTCGGTCAGCTCCTGCATGCGCGCGATCTCGGCGATGTCGAGGCCGCCGAACACGCGCCACTCCACCAGCTGGCCGGCGCGCGGATCGAGCGTTGCCAGCTCGCTCAGCGCTGCATCGAGCGCGATCAGGTCGATCACGTCCGTTGCGACGCCGATTTGCTCATTCAGCCCGGTGATCGCCACACCGCCGCCACGCTTGAGCCGCGAGCGGGCGCGCGCATGATCGACCAGAACCTGGCGCATCGCGCGCGCCGCGAGCGACAGGAAGTGCGCACGATCGACCGCGGCGGCCTCGGGTGCAGCGTGCAGCTTGAGGTAGACCTCGTGGACCAGCGCAGTCGTATCGAGCGTAGCCGGACTGCCGGCGGCGCGGCGCTGGCCGCGCGCGATGCGGCGCAATTCCTGATAAACCAGCACGAACAGCGGCGCCGGCATTGCGCCTGGCTCCAGGGGCAGTTCGTCGTGCGTTGGGGCGGTCACTGTTGCGCCTGCATCGCTGCTCGCTAGCGTCATTCCCCTAGGGCGAATATAGCAAACCACGGCATCGGACAAAGGGATCGACTCGAGCCTCCCGCCCTGGTCGCAGGCAATACGATGGGGCGGCGACAATATCCTTACGGAACGCATCCTTACGGAAGTGTCCGTCACTCCCCAAGGTTGTCGACGCCCGAACCGGGCTCGACAACCTCATCACGACCAATACACCAGATGATCGCCATCGCCCGATGGCCGCGTCGCGACTGCGACGTCAGCTATCGCGCCCGAACGCCGTAACCAGACCTAACAGCGCGGCCGACGTGCGCCAGTGGTCGTTTCGACAGGCGCCGTACGGCGACATCAAGGTCAAGGGCAAAGGGCATATTTCCTATCACTGGGCGGCCGATCGTGAGGCAGGAATTCCCCGGAAAAGGCATGGAAACGGAGCGAAAAACCACGATCAGCAGCGCTGATTTCCTCCCACCTCGGCGCAACCACGCGGCCTGGATGCGCTTTGCGACATCGCTGGTGTCGCAAGACCCGGTCAGGAGGCATGCCTCATGAAAACAAAACCGGTTTATTCATCTCATCGGCAACTCAAACCGCGTGTTCGTTCCATGTCTGTTGCTCGTGCTCGTTGTGCCGGACTGCGCCGGCGGCTGCGCGCGCTCGTCATTCGATGCAGCGGCCGAGTCGCAGAAATTGCTGCAGCGGGACGTCGAGTGGGCCAATACCGAGCAATGAGCCGCCGGAAGTTCCTGCCGCGAAGTAGCCATGCAGAAAATCTGCCGGAAAAAGTCAGAGACATGGAAATCCCCGACTCCGGTGATGTGCGCACGCCTGCCGGCTTCAGGGCGCTGTACGCGATGAGTCCGTATGCGCACATCGAAGATGGCGTGAAATATCCGGCCGTGATCGTTTATGCAGGCGCCAGAAGTCGGCGCATGGGTACCGGCCAAGTTCGCTGCACGCCTGCAGGTCCCGACCACCAGCGGCAAGCCGCTGCTGCTGCGCGTGGACTACGACGCCTGCCATACCGGCTTCGACGCCATGCGCGCGCGCAGAAAGACCGCAACACCGCCGACATGCTCGCCTTCGCAGTGCGGCAGACGGGCATTCCAGCCGCACTGGCGTCGACTTGGGAGAAACCGCATGCTTCTTTCGACACGTAATGCGCACCGCGCAGTTCTCGCACTCATGCTCGCCATCGCGCCGGCGTGGGCTGGCGCACAGACGACTTACACCTGGACCGGCGCGGTGTCGGGCGGCTGGGGTACGCCGGGCAACTGGAGTCCTCAGGGGACGCCCGCCTTCCAGGACGCGGCGCGTTTCGGTGGCACGACGAGCGCAGCGCTCACTGTTGCGAACGGCACGAATGGCTACGAAATCGATTCGCTTGCCTTTTTGCCGGGCGCACCTGCGTACACGCTGCATGTCAGCGGTAGTTTCGGTGGGCTGTACATCAGCAGCGGGATCGTCGATCAGTCTTCCAATGCCCCGGCGTTCCTGGTGGATGCGGGCGCTTGTCTGTGCTTGTACGGCGGCGACTTTGCCGACAGCAACATCACCAGTGCCGGCGAAGTTCTCTTCGGTGGCTCGCCTTCATCGGGCGGCAGCGCGCATATCGTCAACCAGAGCGGTGGACTGGTCCAATTCAATGTCAGCGGCGCTTCCACGGCCGAAGATGCGACGATCGTCAACGACGCTGGCGCCGTCGTCGACGTCGGGGCGGCGAACATTCCGCATGTCGCCATCGGCTCGCTGTCCGGCGCCGGCAACGTCACGCTCGGCTCGCACGATCTGCTGGTCGGGAATCTCGGCGGCAACGACGCGATCGCCGGCGTCGTATCCGGCAGCGGGGAATTGACCAAGGTAGGCAGCGGCACGCTGACCTTGTCCGGCGCAAACACCTATACCGGCCAGACCACGATCGCTTCCGGTACATTGGCCGTGGAGGGCAGCCTGCCGGGAGCGGGGACTGTCTACCTTCCTGACGGGCTGGCCGCGAGTTTCAAGACGCTCTCCGGCGCCGGCAGCGTCGGCTACGTCGTCATGGGATCGGATTCCGCGCTCGAACCCGGCAACGCCATGCCGAATACGAAAATGACCATGAGCCGTCTCGAGTGCAACGGCACGAACGACTTCGCCTACCTGCGCATCGGCAACAACGGCAGCTCGACCTACGGTACCTACCTGGACCTGACATCACCGTTGCGCGCGATCGGTTGTCCCGCGCTGCATTTCAGGTTCACGAGCGCCGGCACGCCGCTGGCGGCCGGGCAGTCGTACCTCATCGCATTGATGGACGGACCGACCGACTACAGCGCCGTCAATCTTGCTTACGACTTCAGCTTATTCCCCGGCTATCACCAGGCGCAAGGGCACTTCTTCGTTTTCTCGTCGGCCTCGTTTTCCGACATCTTTTTCATCCTCGACGACGTCGGCGACTCGATCTTCGCCAGCGGATTCGAACTGATCAATTGAAGGGCGCAGGATTGGACGACTGCGCCGTTTTCCCCCTTCACGACGCGAGCGCGAAACCGTCCGTCCGATTCGATCTGTCGCGATAGCTCGCCACCGCTGCGCCGCCCAAGCGTGCAGACCCTGATGGTGGCGCGGCATCGTGTCGATCCGCACCGCCGTCTGGGCCTGTTCGCGGCAGTTCTGGCCGTGCTGGTCGTAGTCCTGGATACCGTGACCCTGGTGGTCGCGTGCCGGCTCGGCGGCAACCAGTTGCCGCCGGGCATGCCGGCGCCGCTGTCTCTTCCTTCGGAATTTTCAATCTGGCCGCTTTCGCGGCACCGCGCTTGTCCTGCGCCGGCGCGGCGATTGGCGCAAGCGTCTGATGCTGCTCGCCGCGACGGTGGATTCCTCCACGCTGCGCAACCTATTGATGCTCGCCGGCGTTGTCGCGGACACCTTCCGCCATCGCCGCCTGCATCCGGCCTTCGCAGACCCTTCGAAAAGCATGCATGCCGTGTGCCTTCTGCCCGCTTCGACCGGGACATGAGATACGCGGCACGTCTGGAATTTCCTCAATGCAGGTCGCATGTCATCTTCGAAAACAGCCGAAAGGGAGCAAGACCATGTTCAGGTTCATAGAAGGTCTGCCGCACGACGTGCTGGCGATCGAAGCAGTCGGCAAGGTAACGCACCAGGACTATCGGGAAACATTGATCCCGAAAGCTGAATCGATGATGGCGGCGGGTCCGATCAGGATGCTCTACATCCTCGGCAATGAGTTCGCCGGCTTCGAACTCGAGGCGCTGTGGGACGACGCCGCATTCGGCTTGCGTCACTGGCATGACTTCAGCGACATTGCCGTGATCACCGATCATGCGTGGGTGCGCGCGATGGTGAGCATGTTCAAGCCGTTCTTTCATGGACGCGTCCGGCTGTTTGCGGTTTCCGAACAGGCCGCTGCGAAAGAATGGATCGCGAACTCGGACCGCTCGAGCACCTGACGTGCGGGGCGAGCGCGCCCTGCCTGGCGAACCGCAGATAGGCCTCGTGGACCAGCGCCGGCGCATCCAGGGATATGGTCCCGCCACGGCCGAGTTGCGCGCGTGCCAGCCGCGTCAGTTCGGAATACACCGAGGTGTCGAGACTTCGCAGTCCCGTGATACCGGCTGACGCAGGTGCCGGCAGGATCAGCGCAAGATCGTGCACCTTCGAGGCTCCCGAAACCCTGAGGAATGATACAGGACATGGCGCGGATCGAACGACGAGCTCGCCTTCACATCCGCGACGACTGATCGTCGGGACCACTGCACCGGCTGCCCGCTCATCACTTGCGCGCCAGTGCCGGCAGCGGGACGATCGCCGCGCTCGAAGGATGATCTGCCGCGAGGTGGCCCATGCGCACGCGAACAGCCCTTGCCGGTCCCGGCACTCCCGGACGCGCCTTGACGCTGCATCGGCAGCGGCGACCGTCTGCCGCGGGTTCGATCCTGCGTGCGATCTTCCTCTTGCTGGTGCAGGCCGCGGGGGCGCATGCAACGACGTACACCGTCGCGACGCTCGGCGATCCGGGGCCGACGCTGCAGTTGACGCTGCGCGGCGCGGTCGCGATGGCCGGCAGCGGAGACACCGTCGATTTCGCCTCGGGGCTGAGCGGCACGATAACGCTCAAGCAAGGCGAGATTGCAATCACGCGGAGCCTGACGATCCATGGTCCGGGCCCCGACGTAATCAGTGTCAGCGGCGATGCAAAATCGCGCATCTTCGCCATCAGCAACGCGGACGGCACGCCGATCGACGTCACGATCGACGGGCTCACGCTCGCCGACGGCAGCGTCAAGGACGACAATGGCGGCGCCATTCTCAGCAACGACGCGAATCTCACGATCAACCGCTGCGTCATTGCCGGCAACAGCGCGACCGGCACCGGCGGCGGCGTTGCTATCGGCGGCTACAACTGGATGATCTCGGACAGCCTGATCGCCGGCAACAAGAGCGGCAGCAACGGCGGCGGATTGAGCGCGTTCATTCCGTACGACGGCATCGCGCCGGCCAGTGAAGTGACCGAGTCCTCATCCTTCATCGGCAACTCCAGCGGCGGCAGCGGCGGCGCGATCGCGCTGTCGCTCGCGCTGATACCGGCGCCGGGAGCGCCGCCAACCGGCCCGATCACGATCGAACTGGTCAATGTCACGATCACGGACAACACGTCGACCAGTGCCGGCGGCGGCGTCTTCGCCAACGGCGGGGCGAGTGATGTGCTGACGATCGCCAGCAGCACGATCGTCGACAACAGCGCCAGCACTGCCGGCGGCATCGATGCCCTGGGCACGGCGACGTTGATCGATTCGATCGTCGCCGACAATCCGGTCCTCGCTCTGAGCGGCGGCGATCTGGCCGGCACGTTCACGGCGAACTACGACCTCGTCAGGAACCCGGGCTTGGCTGCGCTGAATGGCGCGCACAACATCGTCGGTGTCGACCCGATGCTCGGCGAACTGGGAATGAACGGCGGACCGACGCCAACCTTGCTGCCGGCCGCGAACAGTCCGGTGCTCGACACCGGCGATCCGGCGTTCATGCCGCCGCCGGACGACGACCAGCGCGGACTGCCGCGCGTCGCCAACGGGGTCATCGACATCGGCGCGGTCGAGCGCCAGACGCTGGAGGACGACGTCTTCCGCAACGGTTTCGAGGCGGACTGAGTCGCCCGACACCCGCACGGCTGCAGCGCATCGGCACGCCTGCCGTGATCCGTGTGCCCGAGCTGCGCCGGCCTGCGGGCGATCGTGACGGCCTCGTCCGCGAAGTGCGACCCGCCAACGAACTGGTCTGCCAGCGACGAGCCGCGCATGAAATGCGAGCTTGGCGCGTGGCCGTGACGAGCGGGACAGCACGACCGGCGAAGACCTGCAACGGCTTCGACGCGACGGCGCCGCGGAAATCCGCGAGCGCCGTCCCCCGCGGCTCGTGTCGGCGACGAGCCCCGCCGCCGACACAACGCTGCCGACGGTCCCTCAGCCCTTCTTCGCCAGTCCGGGGCGATACTGCGTCTTGATCCAGGCCTGAAAGTGCGGCTTCGAAATCCGGCTGGCGTGATGCGCGGCATAGTCGAAGTCGTTCAACAGCGGCGGAAACGCCGCCGCCTCGGAGCGGCTGACGTAGCCGTCGTGGTTCGTGTCGAGCTTGGCGAAGGCCGGCGCCGGCCCGTAGTGGTCCTCCTTCGGCGGACCGGACGCCACGGTCACCTTTGCGCCGTTGGCAGCGGTGAGATTCGTCAACTTGTCCTGCGCCTGACTGCCGGCCGCGAACGCAAGCAGGCCGAGCGCGGCGATTGCAAGGGATTGTCCGGTTTTCATGTTCGTCTCCTTTTGTCTGTGATCGAGCCTATTCGCGGCGTACCGGTGTCGCGGGTGTCGCGCCGACGACGGCGCGGCCCGGCCTGCCGTCATTCCTCTTCCTGTTGTCATTTTTGCCTTCCAAGTCTTGTCCTTCCGTGCGGCGACGCCGGCTGCAGCAAGCGCTGCCGTCAGCCCATCGCAACCGGGATGAAGATGCGCGAGTCGCCGCGCTGGATCAGCAGCGCGATCTGATGCGCATGCCTGCCGACGAGCGAACGCATCTGCTTGTCGTTCGATACCGGCGCGCCGTCGACCGACAGCACGATGTCGCCGGCGCGGATGCCCGACTCGGCGGCGGCGCCGTTCGCGTCCTTGACCAGCAGACCGCCGGAAACGCCGGCCTGGTTGCGCTCTTCCGGCGTCAGTGGACGCACCGCGAGCCCGAGCTTGCCGCCATCCTGCTCGGTGCCGCCTGCCGCCGACGCATCATCATTCGACGCGAGCTGCGCGTTCGCCGCGTCGAGTTTCGCGTCGTAGGTCGACTTGCTGCCGTCGTGCCAGACCTCCAGCTGCACCTTGTCGCCAGGCGCCATCGTGCCGATGCGTGCGGCGAGTTCGCCGGAATCGTCGATCGCCGCGCCATTGAGCTTGAGGATCACGTCGCCGGTCTTGAGCCCCGCGCCGGCGGCCGCGCTGCCCGGCTCGACTTTCGACACAAGGGCGCCGGACGGCGAGTCGAGCCCGAACGACCTGGCGAGCGGTTCGCTCAGGGCCTGCACGATCACGCCGAGGCGCGCATGTTCGACCTTGCCGTGCGCCACGATCTGATCCTGGACTCTCAGCGCGATGTCGATCGGGATCGCGAACGAGACACCCTGATAGCCGCCGCTGTTGCTGTAGATCTGCGAATTGACGCCGACCACGGCGCCATGGGCATCGAACAACGGCCCGCCGGAGTTCCCGGGGTTCACGGCGACGTCGGTCTGGATGAACGGCACCGACGAGTCGCCGGGCAGGGAACGCCCCATGGCGCTGACGATGCCGGCCGTTGCACTTTCCTCGAGCCCGAAAGGCGCGCCGATCGCAAGCACGTAGTCGCCGACGACGAGGTGGTCCGAATTGCCGAGCCGTACCGTCGGCAGGCCGTGCGCGTCGATCTTGAGCACCGCAATATCGGTTGCCGGATCGACGCCCAGCACCTTGGCCTTGAACTCGCGTCGATCGGCGAGCTTGACCGTGACGTGGTCGGCGTCGCGCACGACGTGGGCGTTGGTCAGCACGATGCCGTCGCTGCCGACGATGAAGCCGGAACCCTGGCCGCGAATCACGAAGTTGTTCGGCGGCACCGGCAGCTGACGGAAAAACTGGAAGAACGGATCGTTCCCGAACGGCGTGTCGCCAAACGAGTTGTCGGGCCCGAAGTGATATTCCTGCACCTTGACCTTCGACTTGCCGTCGGTCGTGATGCCGACCACGGCATCGCGATTCTGCTTGACGATCGCGCGGTAGTTGGGCGCCGTGCCGAGAGCGATCGGCGCCTCGGACACGAGCGCGGCGGGCGTTGCCACCGGGTGTGCGGCGGCGGCCCAGCCGCCGAGCGCGCCGCCACCGAACAGTGCAGCGGCTGCGAGGGCGAGTGTGGTTTTCTTCGAATGGGTCAGGTTCATGGTGTCGACTCCTTCTTTGTCGGCGTAAGTCTGCTGTCGGGAGGATCGGCGCCGGCGCTTAGGCCAACCTTAAGAATCGGCCTCGCGCGCTCGCGTGTTCAGGACCCCGTCAGGAAACGTCACGACCACGCGCAGGCCGCCGGCATCCGCGTCTTCGAGTACGACGCTCGCGGCGTGCGCATCGGCTACCGCCTTGACGATCGACAGGCCCAGGCCGCTGCCTTCCTCGCGCGAACCGGTGCGGCGATGGAAGCGGTTGAACACGTGCACGCGTTCCGCCGCGGCGATGCCGGGACCGTTGTCGGTCACGCGCAGTTGCGGCGCCGCGCCGCGGTGAGCGGCCATGCTGACCACCACGCGGCCTCCTGGCGGCGTGTAGCGCACGGCGTTGTCGACCAGGTTGCGCACGAGCGTGCGCAACGCCTCGGCATCGCCCATCACGCGCGTCTGCGGCGTGGCGTCGAAGGCCAGTGCGGTGCCGCGCGCCGCAGCCAGCGGCGCGACCTCGGCCATTGCTCCGCGCACGATCGTGTCGAGCTCGACCAGGCATTTGGCAGCGCGCGCGCCTTCGGGCTCGTTGCGCGCCAGCGCGAGCAACTGGCCGACCAGATGGATCGCGCGATCGGCGACTGCCGCCAGCTGAAGCCGCGCGGCCTGCGCCGCGGCGGCGTCCGGCGCGCGTTCGAGCAGCTGCAGCTGCAGGCGCAGCGCGGTCAGCGGCGAGCGCAGCTCGTGCGCGGCGTCGGCAACGAAGGCGCGCTGCGCGTCGAACGCGTCGGCGAGCCGCCGCAGCAGGCGGTTGAGTTCGTCAACCAGCGGCGCGATCTCCGCCGGCAGCGCATGCGCCTCGATCGGCACCAGGCTGCCGGCGTCGCGCCGGTGCACTTCGGCGGTGATGTGGCGCAGCGGCCGCAGCGCACGCGCCACGATCAGCGTGGCCGCTCCGGCCAGCAGCACCAGCAGCACCAACAGTGGCGCGACCACGCGCAACGCCGCGGCGCCGGCCAGTTGCTCGCGCACGCGCCACGGCTGCGCCACCTGGATGACGCCATCGAGCGTCTGCATGCTGTAGATGCGCCACGGCTCGCTGCCCAGCGTCGCATCCGAGTAGCCCAGGACCGCGCGATCGATTGTCGGCAGGCCCGGGCGCGAAAGGTAGACGCGCGCGCCGAACGGGTCCCAGATCTGGACGACGAAATCGCTGTCGCCGGGATCGCTCGGCAAGTCGATACGCGGCGCGATCGACACCTGGTTGCGCAGCGACAGCGCCATCTGGCGCAACTGGTAGTCGAACAGCGCCGAGGTCTCATCCAGCATGCGCCGGTAGGTCACGAAGCCGGCCGCGAGCGAGACCGCGGCGACCAGTGCCAGCAGTCCGACCAGCAACCGGGCGCGAATCGAGCTCATGACGCCGGCAGGCAGTAGCCGAGCCCGCGTACAGTGCGGATCGCACCACGTCCCAGCTTCTGCCGCAGCGCGTGCACGTACACCTCGACCGCGTTGCTCGCGATCTCCTCGCCCCAGCCGTACAGGCGGTCCTCGAGTTGCTGGCGCGACAGCACGGCGCCCGGGCGCTGGATCAGCGCCTCGAGCACGGCGTATTCGCGTGCGGACAGCGCGATCGGTCGGCCTTCGCGCGACACCTGGTGGGTCTGCGGATCGAGGCAGATGCCGTTGTGCTCGAGCAGCGGCTCGCCGCGGCCCGCGCGCCGGCGCAGGACACTGCGCACGCGTGCCGCCAGTTCGTCGATGTCGAACGGCTTGACCAGATAGTCGTCGGCGCCCGCATCGAGCCCGGCGATGCGCCGCGCCACGTCGTCGCGCGCAGTCACGACGATGACCGGAGTCTGATCGTGGCGCGCGCGCAGCGCGCGCAGCACCTCGAACCCGTCGCGGCGCGGCAGGCCGAGATCGAGCAGTACCAGATCGAAGCGCGCTGCCGCGAGTGCGGCCGACGCTTCGATGCCATCGTCGATACAGTCCACGGCATAGCCATCCTGGCGCAGCGCGGTTTCGATCGCGACGCTGATCATGCGGTCGTCTTCGACCAGCAGCACACGCATGGTGCCTCCATACTCTCCGGCGACCCGGCGATCGGGTTGAGCCCGGATGCCAGCCAAGGTTCGGTCTTGGCGGCCAAACTCAAGCGCGCTGTTTTGCCGCGATTCATGCATGCGACGTGCGCAGCAGCAGCAGCGGAAGCTGCCATTGATTGCCGCTCGTGGCATGCGGGCGCGCACCCGCTGCGCGGGCTTGTTCTTCGCTCCCGTCGAGCATCTCGCCAGTGACCCGGCAGTTTTCGGACCACTTGAAAGTTGAGAAGATGGCTCCCGCCACCGAGCGAGGAGTCTATGCGAAAGGCACGATTCACCGAAGACCAGATGGTCAAGGTCCTGCGCGAGGCCGACGAGGCCCCGAAGATCTCGAGCAGCAGAAAACGATTCTGCAGAAGCGACAGCCAAAGCAACAGCGAACCCCATCAACCGGAGCCATCCTCAACTAATCGGTGGTCCGAAAAAACCAGGCAGGTCAACCCCATGCGGATAGGCAATCAATGAAACCCATCCTCGCGAGTGCCTTACTTTCCGCCACGCTCTCCGGGTTCGGTGTCCAGCCGATTGCTGCTGGAGAAACGAATGCGCTGCTGCAATCCGTAGCGGATATTCCCCTCGGCGGCAACACCACGCGCCTGGACTACGCAAGCTTTGATGCTGATCGCCATCTGCTGTTTATCGCGCATCTGGGTGACAGCGCGGTTATTGTGTTCGATACGAAAGCCCAGCGTGTTGTTTCCCGTATCGCCAGCGTTCGTAGCGTGCACGGCGTGTTGGCGATTCCGGCGCTCGGCAAAGTGTATGCATCGGCGACAGGCTCCAATGAAGTGGTCGCGATCGATGAAACAACGCTCCAGATCACAGCGCGCGTTCCCGGCGGCATCTACCCCGACGGAATGGCGTACGCGCCAGACGTCCACAAGCTCTACGTCTCGGATGAGCATGGCAACACGGACACGGTGATCGACGTCAATGCAAACAAGCGCGTCGCAACGATCCCTCTTGGCGGCAACGTTGGCAACACACAATATGACCCGCAGTCGAAGCACATTTTTGCCAACGTGCAAACGCAGGCACAACTCGTCGAGATCGATCCGGTAACGGACAAGATCGTCGACCGCATTGCTCTGCCCGGCGCAAAAGGCAATCATGGGCTGCTGATCGAACCCGAACTGCATCGCGCCTTTATTGCCTGTGAGGACAACGACAAGCTGCTTGTACTGGACCTGGGCACAAAGAAAATCATCGCTGCGATCGACGTGGGTAAAGATCCCGACGTATTGGCGTTCGATCCAGAGTCACACCGGCTGTATGTCGCAGGGGAAGGCGGCGTCGTGTCGGTGATTCGAACCGAGCGCAGCGGCGTCGAGAAGATAGGCGAATCGCACGTCGGTCCCAATGCGCACGTCGTGGCAGTCGATCCGACGACCCATTACGTCTATTTCCCGCTCATGAAGCTGGAGGGACATACAGCGCTGCGGATCATGCGAGCAACACCTTAGTTGCCAAAAAGTGCAGCCGCGGCGAGTGCCGCGAGGACAGCGGGATGAACCCGATAAAAACCTCCGCCCAACGCTAGTCCAACCTTTCGATAGCAAGCGGCGCATCCTACATCGCCTAGCTGGCAATCGATGGCTGCTTTAGGGCAAAAGTTGCAGAAGCCGAGCGGCAAGGCGCACATCCCACATATCGTTGCCACGCACGCACTGGACAAACCACCTTGAGGCAGCTGCGACTGGCGGACTCGAACGCAAATTGCAGGGAACGCCTGAAGATTCCGCTCGGCAGTTTGCCCAACCCAAACCTCTGCATCAGAATGGTATTCACATATCGATATGCTCAATCTTGTGAAGAGTAAACTTTGTATGTTTAGGGAACATAATTTGTATTCCATTTGTATAGCGCCGATGATGGACTGGACCGACCGCCACTGCCGCTACTTCCACCGGCTGCTGGCACCGCACGCACGCCTGTACACCGAGATGGTCACGACCGGTGCGGTGCTGCACGGTGACCGTGAGCGCCTGCTCGGCTTCAGTGCCCAGGAGCATCCAATCGCGCTGCAAGTCGGCGGCCACGAGCCGTCCGAGCTGGCGGCCGCGGCGCGCATCGGCGCGGATCTCGGCTACGACGAGATCAACCTCAACGTCGGCTGTCCATCCGATCGCGTGCAGTCCGGCCGTTTCGGTGCCTGCCTGATGCGCGAGCCGGCGCTGGTCGCCGAGTGCGTCGCGGCGATGCGCGCCGCGGTGAACATTCCGGTCACGGTGAAGTGCCGCATCGGTGTCGACGAACAGGACGACTATTCTGACCTGCATCGTTTCGTCGAGGTACTGGTCGCGGCGCGGCTCGACGTGTTGATCGTGCACGCGCGCAAGGCCTGGCTGCACGGCTTGAGCCCGAAGGAAAACCGCGAAATCCCGCCACTGAACCATCCGCGCGTGTATCAGCTCAAACGCGAGTTCCCACAGTTGGCCATCATCATAAATGGTGGCATTGCGAACGTGGCCGCGGTGAGCGCCCATCTGCAACAGGTCGACGGCGTGATGCTCGGCCGCGCCGCGTATCACGATCCGTACCTGCTGGCCAGGATCGAGAACGCGTTCTTCGGCACGCCGCTGCCGAAGCGCGACGACGTGCTGGCGTGCATGAAACCCTATGTCGACGCGCACATCGCCGCTGGCGACAACCTCAATCATGTCGGCCGGCACCTGCTCGGGCTGTATCTCGGGTTGCCGGGTGCTCGGGCGTTCCGTCGCCACCTGAGCGAAGAGATGCATCGCGCCGGCGCGGACTATGGCGCAATCGCCGCCGCGATCGCGGCGATGCGCTCGCAGCGCCAGGCCGCGGCCGCGTAGACTTTCGCGTTCGCGCGCAAACACCCTGGCATCGCCCATGATCGTTTCATCGCCGGCCGAGTTCCTCTCCGTGTACTCGCCGGAACGATTCCCCGCCTCGGCACCGGCGACCGCGCGGGCCGCTTTCCTGGTGACACCGACCGGCTTTTCACTGGCCGCGGAGTCCGCCGGCGACAACCGCTACATGGCGATGCAGTCCGGTGTTGACAGCATGCGCGCGCTGGCCGAGCACGCCGTGCTGGCGGCAGCGCTGCGCGAGAGCGTGCCGACCGTGGTGTTTCCTGGCGATCCGGCCACGCCCGACGCGGTCTTTCCAAACAACGTGTTCGCCACCGCACCGGGCCGCGCAATCATCGGCTCGATGCGACATGGCGTACGCCGGCGTGAAGCCGAGCGCGCCGATATCCACGCCTTCTTCCGCGACCTGTTGCACTACGAACTCGTCGACCTGGCGACGCAGCCGCTGGTCGCCGAATTGACCGGCGCCATGGTCATCGACCGGGCGCGCGGCATCGGCTGGTGCGGCTTGTCGGAACGCTGCGACCGCAGCGGCGCCGAAGCGATGCATCATGCGTTCGGCCTGAAGCTGACCCTGTGCTTCGACCTGGCGCCAGGCGAATACCACACAAATGTCGTGCTCTCCCTGCTCGCGTCACGTGCCGCGATCGTCGCAGCCGACGGTTTCGCCGACCCGGGCGTGGTCGACGCGATCGCCCACGTCTACGCGCCGCGCGTGCTGCGCATCGATGCCGCACAGAAGGCCGCATTCGCCGGCAATGCGATCACGCTCGATGCCGGCACTGTCTGGATGAGCGAACGCGCCGTGCGATCGCTGGCCGATGCGCAGCGCCAGACGCTGGCCCGGTGGGGCTTCACGCTGCGCGGCGTGACACTCGACGAGATCGAAAAAGCCGGCGGCAGCCTGCGCTGCTGCATCGGCGAAATTTTCTGACATCACGCTGGCTTTGCGCAGCCGCGTCTGCCCGTCGGCAGCGGTTCAGTTTAAATTCAATCGCACCCGGCATAGTGGTTACCTGAACAGCACGCCGTGCGCGGCGACGAGTGCACCCGTGATGATTGCCGCCGTGAAACGCCTGTCTGCCACTGCCGCACTGCTGCTCGCGGTGGCATCGGGCATCGCGTCGGCGACGCCGATAACGTTGCGCGATGCAATAAAGAAGGTCGAGCGCGACAGCGGCGCCAAGGTTTTGTCGGCGGAGACCAAGCACGCCGCGAAGCAGACCGTCTACCGCATCAAGGTGTTGACTCGCGACGGCCAGGTCAAGGTGATCGAAGTCCCGGCCGGCGATTGAATTGGAAGAAGATTTGCGTCCTCAAAAAAGGAAAACATCATGCGCGTACTCCTGGTCGAAGACGAAGCTCCACTGCGCGAAACCCTGGCTGCGCGCCTGAAGCGCGACGGCTTTGCCGTCGACGCAGCGGCCGACGGCGAGGAAGGCCTGTATCTCGGACGTGAAGTGCCGTTCGACATCGCGATCATCGACCTGGGCCTGCCGAAGAAATCCGGCATGGACCTGGTCAAGGAACTGCGCGAAGCCGGCCAGAAATTCCCGATCCTCATCCTGACCGCGCGCTCGAGCTGGCAGGACAAGGTGCAGGGTCTCAAGCACGGCGCCGACGACTACCTGGTCAAGCCATTTCACGTCGAGGAGCTGCTCGCGCGCATCAACGCGCTGGTGCGTCGCGCGAGCGGCTGGACCAAGCCGTTGCTCGAGTGCGGGCCGATCGTGCTCGACACGACGGCGCAAACGGTGCACGTCAACGGCCAGCCGGCCGACCTGACCAGCTACGAGTACAAAGTGCTCGAGTATCTGATGCTGCATGCTGGCGAGCTCGTCTCGAAGGCCGATCTCACCGAGCACATCTACCAGCAGGATTTCGATCGCGACTCGAACGTTCTCGAGGTGTTCATCGGTCGGCTGCGACGCAAACTCGACCCGGACAATGCGCTCAAGCCGATCGAGACGGTGCGCGGCCGCGGCTATCGCTTCGCGATTCCGCGAAACGAAACCAGCGCTCCGGCAGCAGAGGCCGCCGTGCACTAAGGCAATCCCGCGGCCGCGGCGCGGTACACTGCACCCAGGGAGGCTCTGAACAAAGTCTGCACAGGCGTCACCGATCTGTCTGTGTGCAGATTGAGGCGCGACGGCGAAGGCAGACTGGCCGTCTATCGAGTCGGCGCACCGATGAGCTGCGCGCAGACAGATCGGCCCCAACGATATGATTTGAGTGCCGGGGTGATGTCCAGAAGGTCCGCAGCCCGCGCCACGCAACACGACCTGCGAACCTTCTGGACGTCACGCCGCCTGTGCAGACTTGTTCAGAGCCTCCCCAATGGCATCCGTCGCGCACCGCCCGCTTTCGCTGCAAGCCCGCTCGCTGCTCGCCGCCGGCGTCGCGCTCACCGCGTTCCTCGGATTGACCGGTTTCGCGCTCGACGCGGCGATCTACGAAACGCTGCGCACGGCGCTGCATGATCGCCTGCAAAGCTACGCATTCGGCTACCTCGCCGGCTCCGAAGTGTCGCGCGCGCACCGCTGGCTGCCGCCCGAGGTCGGGCCCGATCCACGCT
This sequence comes from Rudaea sp., assembly GCA_036496665.1. Lineage (GTDB taxonomy): Bacteria > Pseudomonadota > Gammaproteobacteria > Xanthomonadales > Rhodanobacteraceae > Rudaea. Next base: position 43,341 of record DASXKR010000039.1, read on the forward strand.
TCGACCGGCCCGGCAGCGGCCTGTATGCCGGCGTCGTCGCGCCGGTCGAAGTCGACGGCGTGCGCCAGGACAATTGGCGTTCGCAGTCGGCCACCGGAATGGATCTGCCGCTTTCGGCGACGTTGCCTCCGAACACCACCGAATTCGCTCTGCACGACAGCCCGAGCGGCAAGGTCTATGTATTCAGCATCGGCGTGCGCGACTGGGACCCGGCCAACCGCGGCGCGGTCGACCTGACGCTGCACATCGCCGAGGACACCGCGAATCTGCGCGCGCAGCTCGATGTATTCCGCCGCACGCTGCTGGTCTACCTTGGCGGCCTCGGCCTGCTGCTGCTCGCGCTGTTGATGGCGACGTTGCGCTGGAGCCTGCACCCGCTGCGGCGCGTAGCTACGGACCTGGCGCGGGTCGAACGCGGCGAACAGGATCGCCTTTCCGAGCACTATCCGCTCGAATTGTCCGGCCTGGCGACCAATCTCAACGAGTTCATCGAAAGTGAACGCGATCACCTGGCGCGTTACCGCAACAACCTGGCCGATCTGGCGCACAGCCTGAAGACGCCGCTGGCGGTGATGCGCAGCCAGCTCGAGTCGGGCGCCGAGGGCGAAAAATTCCGCTGGACCGTGCTCGAGCAGGTCGGCCGCATGGATCAGATCGTCGCCTACCAGTTGTCGCGCGCCGCCACGTCGGGGCACACGACGTTCGTCGCACCGATCCGCATTGAGGCGCATGCCGAGGAAGTGGTCGGCAGCCTGGAAAAAGTATACGCGGCGCGCCGGATCATCTGCGAATTCGAAATCGATGCGCAGGCCGTGTTCTACGGCGAAATGGGCGACCTGCTCGAGCTGCTCGGCAACCTGATCGAAAATGCCTTCAAGTGGGCGAAGCAGCGCGTGCTCGTGTCGGCACGTCCGCTGCCGCAGGCGGACATGCGCCGGCCCGGCCTCGAGATCGTGGTCGAAGACGACGGCGAGGGCATTCCCGAGGACCAGGTCGACCACCTGCTGCAGCGTGGCGTGCGCGGCGACGAGCGCGTGCAGGGCCACGGCATCGGCCTGGCGATCGTCGAGGACCTGATCCGCGCCTATCGCGGCGAGTTGGCCGTCTCGCGCTCGCCCACTCTCGGCGGCGCGCGTTTCGCGATCCGTTTCAAGGCGAGCTGACCGCGGCGCCCTCGCCCGCCGCGCGACCGGTAACGGTGCGCAGGGCTGCCGGCGGCACACGGATCGGCGCGACGCCAAAGGCGCGTGCCGCTTCGATGTCGATCAGCGCATAGTCGGGACGATGGCGGTTGTCCAGGCGCGCCGCATCGTGTGCATGCCGGCGTGCCCCGGCGTCGAGCGCAGCGACAAACCCGGCAAGACCGAGACGGCGCGCAGCGGTCGGGTCGAAGCCGGCGGCAAATTCCGGTGTCGCATCAAGCCGGGGTGACGGCGCGCCGAGCAGGGTTGTCTCCAGATAGGCGGTGTGCGACGCCGCAGCATCGGTATAGAAGCCGACGAAGGCGTGGCCGGGGACCAGAACCAGGAAACTGCGCAAGCCGATGCGCTGCAGCGCCGAGGCGATCAGCACGCTGCCGTCGACGCAATTGGCCGAGCGATCGGCCCAGGTCTGATCGAGCAGGCGCACGTGCTGGCTGAAAACGAGCGGCCCGCGCGCGATCCCCGGATCGGCCGTCGAGTAGCGGATGCCGCGCTCCGCTAGCGCCTGCCATACCGCCCACACCTGCCGATAGACCGCGGCGGCGCTGCCGCTGTAGCCGTCGAACGTTTCCACAATTCCATTTTGCAGCGCCATGCCGATGATCCGGTCGACTACCGCGTCGTGCTCGTCCACGTAGGCGGCAAAGATCCAGCTCAGGTCGACCGAATCGCGCCCGTCACGCACGAAGTAGAGCGCTTCGGACAGTGGCCGCAGACTGGCGACGCGCGTGATCCGGCCGGCGGCGACGCCGTCGCGCGTCAGCTGGAACCGCAGCGCCACAGTGCGCGCAACAGCATCCGTGGCGCCGAGAGCAGCCAAGTCCCATGCAAGCGGCGGGCGCAATTCATAGTTGACGCCGGCATTGGCCAGGGTCGCCTGGACCGACACAGGCGACTGCAACCCGGGCGCATCGACATCGACGCGTACCTGTTCGTCGGCGTGGCGTGCATGCACTTTCACCGCAACCAGGCCGCTGCCGCTGCCGAATACATGACCCGGAGACGCTGCCGCCGGCGGCGACGGAATGCGCGACAATTCGAGCACCGGATAGAGCTGATCGTACGGCGTGATGCGCACACTCCAGTCCGCGCCGCCGGCACGCGCGGCTGCGCCCGCCGCGAACAGCGCGGCGAGCACACCGGCAATGAATATTGAACGCATCGTCACAGCTTGGCCGAATCCGCCTGAAATGACGCAGAACATCGCAGGATTGCGCGCGGCGCAGCCTCGGGCTATCGTGGCGCCCCGTCGCGCGCTCGCGCAGTCCTTCATCTTCACGGAGTAGATCATGTCACGCATTGCCGTCGCGTTCCTTGCGCCACTGCTCGCCATCGGCGCCGCCCAAGCTGCAGGCGCGCCCGGCGGCTGCGGCGACCAGAGCAAGGTGCCGGCTGATCAGCGTGTGACCAACACGGCGCGCTGGACGACGGCCAGCGAAGCGGACACGTTCGCCTACGACGTCTATCGCAGCGATTCGGAAAACGGCAAGTTCATCCGCATCACCAAGAAACCGATCCTCGGCAACGGCACGACGTCGGAAACGCACAAATACGAGTTCGTCGACGATACGATCGATCCGTGCAAGGAATACTGGTACTACGTCGAAGAGATCACGACCGGCGGCGAGCGCGTCAAGTTCACCTCGGAATTCAAGGCCAAGGCCAAGCGCAGCTCCACAACGCCGGCGGCAGACACCAAGGGCCATTGACGTTGCCGTTCGCGGCGGGCAAGTCGCGTTGCACACCGCAATCCGACGCGCGCATCGCGGCGCGGCTGTCGCTGACCTGCGCATGGCTGTCGTGAGCGCCTGATGCGCCTGCATCTGATCGAGCTGATCCTGTTCTCGACCTACGCCGAACTGCGTGCCGAACGCGCGCGCTCCTATCTGGGCCTGCTCTGGTGGATCGTCGAGCCGGCGATGAACATGGCGACTTTCTATCTGGTATTCGCCGTGATCTTCAAGAGCGGCCAGGCGGACTACGTGCCGTTCCTTCTGATCGGCCTGACCCTGTGGCAGTGGTTCAAGTCGTGCATCAGCCACGGCGGCTACTCGATCTGGCAGCAGCTGCCGCTGATCCGCCAGGTCAAGCTGCCGCTGCAGGTGTTTCCGAGCGTGCAGATCCTCGCCGACACGGTGAAGTTCCTTTGCATTCTCGTGCTGCTGCTGGTCATCCTGTGGTGCAGCGGCTATCCGCCGAACATTACCTATCTGGCGCTGCTGCCCGTACTGCTGGTCGAGCTGATCTTCGTCGCCGCGACGACTTACATGGTCGCCGCGGTCGTGCCGTTGGTGCCCGATCTGCGTTTCGTCATCGAACAGGTGCTGAACGTGGTCATGTTCCTGTCCGGCATCGTGTTCTCGCTGGACGGATTGCCGCCCGCGCTGCGCCGCTGGTTCGCGCTGAACCCGATCGTCGAACTGGTCGATGCCGGCCGTGGCATCCTGATGCACGCGCAGTGGCCGGACTGGTTCGCACTCGGGCGCGTCACGCTGATCTCGCTCGTGCTGTATGCACTTGGCGCATTCCTGATCGAACGGCTGACACCGCGCTACGTAAAGCTGCCGACGTGAGCGAACCGATCATCCACCTCGAAAACGTCGGCGTCGCGTTCAATGCGCAGCTGCGTGTCGGCAGTCCACGCTTCTGGGCACTCGAAGATGTCAGCCTGAGTCTCGCGCGCGGAGACCGCCTCGGTGTGGTCGGCCGCAACGGCTGCGGCAAGAGCACGCTGCTGCGCACGATTGCCGGCATCGTCACGCCCGATCGCGGCCGCCTGACGCGCGCACCGGTCTCATGTCAGCTGCTGTCGCTGACGCTCGGTTTCGTGCCGCATCTGTCCGGGCGCGACAATGCGGTGCTGTCCGGCCTGATGCTCGGCCTGCGCCGGCGCGAAATCGTCAGCCGCCTGCCGGCGATCTTCGAATTTTCCGAACTCGGCGATTTCTTCGACCAGCCGATTTCGAGCTATTCGACCGGCATGCTGATGCGCCTGGGCTTCTCGGTGGCGATACAGGTCGACCCCGACGTGCTGCTGATCGACGAAGTGCTCGCGGTCGGCGATGCCGAGTTCCAGGAAAAATCCGGCGCCGCGCTGCGCGCGCGCATTGCCGGCGGTTCGACCGTGGTGTTTGTCTCGCACGGCGATGCACAGATCCGCCAGATCTGCGATCGTGCGCTGTGGCTCGAGCACGGCCGCAGCATGGTCGATGGACCGGTCGACGAAGTGCTCGCCGCCTACCATGCGGCACAGCAGGCCGGTGCCGCAAGCACCGCAGGCGGGTGACGTGCCGCCGGCCGGCCGCGACGGCGATTGCCCCGAATCGATTCGCTTCGAGTGGCTCGGCTGGGACAGCCGCTCGCTGCGCTGGCGCGTGAGCTGCGTCGCCGCGACAACGATCGAACTGCATCTCGACGACGTCGTCTTCCAACGCTACCCGTGCGCTCCCGGCGACGCGGAATTCGACTGTACGTTCGACTATTCGCCAACCGGGAACGCCGAGCTTGCATTCACGCTCAGCGGCGCTGACGGTGCGACCGCAAGCGCCGCGTGGCGAGTGCTTCTTGGCATGTCCGCACAAGGCGGCGCCGACCAGTGGACCCGGCAGCAGCCGCATCTGTCTGCTCTGGCCGGCACGCCGCGACTGCCGCGGCGCGCGCTGGCGGAGCTGCCCGCGGTCGCCGTCGTCGTGCCGATCTACAACGCGGCCGACAGCGTGCGCCGCTGCCTCGCCGCACTCGAGCGCTGGACGCCGGCATCGGCGCGCTGGATCCTCGTCGACGACGCCAGCAGCGATGCGGCGATCGCGCCGCTGCTGGCGCATCATGCGCAACGCGCCGGCGTGCAGGTACTGCGTCACGACGTCAACCGCGGCTACACGCGCGGCATCAACACCGGCATTGCGGCCGCCGGCGACGCGGACGTCGTGCTGCTCAACAGCGATACCGAAGTCGGCCCGCGCTGGCTCGAATCGCTGCGCCTTGCCGCCTACGGCGACGACACGATCGGCACGGTCACCGCGGTGTCGGACAATGCCGGCGCCTTCAGCGTGCCGGAACTCGAACAGTATTGCCCGACGCCGTCGCGCTGGAATCTCGTCGAGGCGCAACGCGCCGTGCTGCAGCAGGCCGGACTGCGCTTTCCGGAACTGCCGACCGGCAACGGCTTCTGCCTGTTCATCAAACGCGCCGTGATCGCGCGCATCGGTATCATGGATGCCGATGCGTTCCCGGCCGGCTACGGCGAGGAAAACGACTTCTGCCAGCGCGCGATCGACGCCGGCTATCGCAACGTGATCGCCGGCAGCGTGCTGGTGCGGCACGAACGCAGCGCCAGTTTCGGCGATGCGCGCCGCGCCACGCTCGGCGCGCAGGGCATGGCCGTGTTACGCCGGCGTTATCCCCGCTACGAGGCCGATGTCGGTGCGACATTGTATAGTTTTGAACGGCGCGCACTCGACTACCGCGTGCGTCGCACCTGGGCCGGCAGCGACGCGTACTACGCACGGCAGGCGCCGCGGCCGCGCCTGCTGATCGCCGGCCCCGAGCCGGGCAGCGGCGCCGCGCCGCTCATGCGCAGCTGCGAGATTTTCGTGCTGCAACAGCATCCGTCCCTGCGTCTGCACCGGCTCGCTGCCGACGGTGTTGCTTTTGACATCGCCGCGGCCGGCACGGCCGCATGCGCTACACCAGCCGGCCGGATTCGCGCCTGGCTGATCGCCTGCGCGATCGAGCAGGTACTGATAACGGCGTCGGACCCCTTTGGCGTGCTGGTTGGAAGCCTTGCCGGCGAGCTCGGCATTCCGCTGGCCGGCGAGGCAACGCGGCTGGCCTCTGCCGTCTGACGCACCTGCGCGGGCAGCGCACACTGCTCAAACCGAGGCGACTTGCAGCGCCATGCGACATTGCATTGGCCCCGGGCGTTCTTTAGTATCGCGGCCGGCGGCCGTGTGACTGGACCGAACTTCTGCCAAGCCTCGAAGTCTTTGCTGCGTCCGCCTTCGGACTCATCGACACACACCCTGAGCCCGAATGACGAACGCCAGCCGAATCAGCGCGCGAACCCGAAGCCGCTTCCACCTCCCTCCGATCGCGCTGCCCGTGCTGCTGGCCGGCGCCGCATTGGCAGTGCCGCAGTCCGCCTGGGCGTGTTCCGGCGGATTGCACGTCGAGATCAAGGATTCCGGCGTCTATGCGCTCGATTACGAGACGATCGTCGCGCAACAGCCGGCGCTTGCCGATTGTCCGGCCGATACCCTGGCGCTGCGCAACCGCGACAACGAAGTTCCGCTTCGCATCCAAAGCGCCGACGGCAGCTTCGGGCCCGGCGCGCGCATCGAATGGGTCGCGCAGATGCTGCACGGTCCCGGCAGCTGGTTCGATGCCTATTCCAACGTCAATGTCTACCAGCTGGTCACGGCACCCGGCGAACACGCGCGCATGCGCGAGATGGGCAGTGCCGGCAGCGGTGCATCGGTGCCGTTGCAGCGCAGCGCGCACTTCGAGCAGGAAAACCTGCTGCTGCGCCTGAGCGACCGCGACATGAAGCCCGGCGAAGAACCGGATGTCTGGCAATGGGCGAAGCTGACGCCGATCGATGCGCAGCCGTTCGACTGGACCTTCGACCTGGCCGATGTCGGCGCGACGCGCGGCAACGCGGTCCTGCACCTGGACTTTCGAGGCGTATCGAGCATCGCAACGTCGACGGGCGCGATCAAGCCGCGTGATCACGTGGTCGAGATTTCGCTCAACGGCAAGACCCTGCCGCTGCAGAGCTGGGACGGCCGCGACGAAGTCAGGCGCGACCTCGATGTGCCGGTAGCGTCGCTCCGGCCAAAGAACAATGTCATTCGCCTGCGCGTGCCGATCCGCGACACGCCCGACGGCAACTTCATCGTCGACGCCGTGACGTTCAACTGGTTCGCGCTCGACTACCCGGCGCGTGGCGACATCGACGCCGGCGACGGCGCATTCGTGGCGGGTGCCGGCGGCACGATCGAGATCGAGCATCGCGGCACCGACGCGCCGGAGCTGTTCGACGTCCGCGGCGGCCACCGCGTCGCCGCAGCCGCCGGCAAGGACCGCTGGCGCGCACCGGCCGATGCGAAGGTCGAGGTGTTCGCGGTCACCGCCGGGCGCACGCGCAAGCCGGAGATGGTGCGCGCCATTGCCGACGGCGACCTGCGTGCGTCCGATCCCGGTTTCGACTATCTGATCGTCGCCCATCCGCGCCTGCTCGATGCGATTCAGCCGCTCGCGCAATACCACCGCGAGCACGGCCTGCGCGTCGAAGTTGCCGACGTCGATGCGGTCTACGACCAGTTCAACGGCGGCATCTCGCATCCGGCGGCAATTCGCAATCTGGTCGAATGGGGCACGCAGCACTGGCGGGTCAAGCCGCGCTATCTGCTGCTCGTCGGCGACGCCAGCGTCGACATCCATCACGACGTGCGCACCGAGCGTCTCAACCCTGAAGCGTACGCGCTGCGGCCGGAGCCGCGACCGGACGAAACCATACAACCGGGCGGGCTGTCGAACATGCCGACGACGTCGTACACGCGCTGGGATCCCGACCTTGCCAATCGCAACCTGATTCCGACCTGGCAATATGCTTCGCCCGAAGGTCAGGCCGCCAGCGACAATGGCTTCGTCACGCTGAAGAAAGACGATTTCCATCCGAGCCTGGCGGTCGGCCGGCTGCCGGTGATCGAGCCGGCGGAGGTCAAGGCGATCGTCGACAAGACTCTGTCGTACATGACCCATCCGGCCCCCGGCGACTGGCGGCGCGAGGTGACTTTTGTCAGCACCGATGAAGTCAGGTCATTCAAGTCCGCGTCGGACAAGATCGCTGCCGATCTCGGCAGTCAGGGCTACTCGATCAAGAGTCTGTATACCAAGCAGGACGCGTCCGAAGCGGCGTTCGCCAACGCCGAATTGAAGAAGGATCTCAATTCCGGCAACCTGCTGGTCCACTTCCTCGGTCACGGCGGCGCCTACATCTGGCGCGTCGGCCCGCCCGCCGACCTGTTCACGCTCGACGATGTCAGCAACCTGACCAACACCGGTCGCTATCCGATGGTGCTGGCGATGACCTGTTTCTCGGCGCCGTTCGACAACCCGACCGAAGACTCGATCGGCGAACGCTTCCTGCGCGAAAGCGATCGCGGCGCCGTTGCCGTGTTCGCCGCATCCTGGACCAATTCCCCGAATCCGGTCTATTCAAAGGCACTGATCGACCAGCTGCTCGAGCCGGACCAGACCATCGGCGACGCGATCGTCGCGGCCAAGCGTGGCGTGATGGATCGTACATTTGTGCAGATGTATAACCTGCTCGGCGATCCGGCCCTGGTGCTGACGCGTCCGCGCGGCAAGCTGCAGCTCGCACGCGGCAACGATCGCTGGAACGACCAGGTCATCGTGCGCGTGCCCGAGACGGCATTCGGCGGCGAGGTCGACGTCGACTGGGTCGACATGGAGGGCAACACGTTGGAATCGCGCCGCTACGAAGCGCGCGACGCGCAGTTCGTGCTTGGCGTTCCATCCGCGAAGGCTGCGGAAGTCCGCGTCTATGCGGCCAATATACGCAGCGGCTACAGCGCGATCGGCAGCCTGCGCCTGATCGCGCTGCCCAAACCGCCACCGCCGCCGCGACCGCGGCCGGTGCCGAGAGGGCCGGTCGTTGCGCCGCCGGCGCCGGCCACAACGCCGACGCCGACTCGCACCAAACCGCTTGCCGACAGGATCGCCGCGCCAAAGTTCGAAACGTCGACGGCGCAGCACCAGAAAGCGTCCGTGGCCGGCGCCGTGGGACATTTCTAGGCGCGCCTCGCCATGAGTACTGGCCCGACAGCGCCGGCAAACCCACGCTACGCGTTCGTCTTCGTCTGTCAGGCTGGCGAAATCGAGGTCAAGGCCCTGCTGCTTGCCGCCTCGCTGAAAAACACGCTGCGCTGCCAGTACGAACTGATCGCCGCGGTGCCGTCGCCGGCCAGCATCTGGGGCGAACTGTCGCCGGACACGCGCCAGCAGCTGGACGCCTTCGGCGTGCGCATCGTGCCGATCGAGAATCCGATCGATCCGGACTACCGGATCGGCAACAAGCTGGCGTGCATCGACGTGCCGACGCGCGCCGGGAAGATCGTCTTTCTCGATAGCGACATCCTGTGCCTGCGCGATTTCGGCGATCCGGCCAGCCTGCGCGTGCCGTTCGCCGCGAAGCCGGCCGACCTGCGCACCTTCGCCGCCGCCGCGGAAGCCTGGGTACCGCTCTATGCGGCCGCAGGCGTGGCGCTGCCGCGATTGCACCTGCCAACCACGGTGTCCGGCGAGTTCGGTTTGCCCTATTTCAACAGTGGCGTGATCTTCGTCGATGCCGGACTCGAGTTCGGACGTCACTGGATCGATTGCGCGAACACGATTCGCGTGACGCCCGAAATGCGCGAGCAACGCCACTGGCTCGACCAGATCTCACTGCCGATCGCGGCGCACCGGCTCGGCCTTGCCTACAGTGCGCTCGACGAGCGCTACAACTTTCCGGCGCACCTCGAGCCGCTGCCGGATCCGGTTCCGTTCTTCTGCCATTACCACTGGCCACGCATCGTGCGCCACGAACCGGTGCTGCTCGGTGCCGTGCGCGCTTTGGCCGCAGCACATCCGGCGATCGCGCGTGTCATGGCACGCGAACCGGAATGGGCCGATGTGCTCGATCGGGCGTTGCCGATGCCGACCGTGCAGCCGGCACGTCAAGTTGTTGTCGCCGATTCGGCGACGTCGCAGATTCTCATCACCGGCATCCCCGACAGCGGCGCGAAGGAACTGCTGCAGGCGCTCGAACGCAGCGGCTGCAGGACGATCGACGAGCCGGCCGGACTGGCGGCCGCACTGGCTTCCGGCCACGTCACGCCGCACCCGGAGGCGCCTGACGCCGGGATGGTCGCGCTGCGCTGCGAGCTGGCGTTCCTGTCGCCGCCTGGCGCAATCAGGCATGTGCTCCCGCACGCGCGCGCCGTCGCCTGCGTGCGCGATCCATTCCGCGCTATTGCCGCGTGGAAGACGCGCCCGCACGCGGCAATGACTGCGTCGATTGCGTCGACAATGGAATCGGTGCGTCCATGGCTGAACGCCGATCCTTTTGCGCAGCTCGCCCGCATTGCAGGTCTCGAGGACGCCGCCGAACAGCGGGCGACGTGGTGGTGGTGGCTGGCGCAGCGCCTGCTCGAGCGGATCGATGAACTGACCATCGTTCGCTTTGGCGAGGAGTCAGCGGCGAGCGCAGAGCAGGCTCGCGCATTGGTCGCTGGAACGCATGCGCTGCCGACAAGCGAGGTGCCCGTACCAGCGACACGCGCCAGCGTGCTGGATGAGTGTGATCGTCAGGCGATTCGGGCGATCTGCATGCAGGCCGCAGCGGACCTGGGTGTTGCGGACTGCTGAGGCAACGCGAGAATTACTTCAGCACGATTACTTCATTACGCCCGGCAACAGCGATTGCCAGCGCAATGCAGCGCGGGACTTGTGCGCCGGCGCGGAGCCGCTGCCGGCGCCTTTATCATCATCCACCGCTGCCGGTGCGTGTGCGTCAACCGCCACATCGTCGGCGCCGACGTGCACGGCACGGCGCACTGCAGTTGTGGTCGCCGGGACGGGCGCCGCGCGTGCCACCGGAGTCGCATCGGGCTCGCTCATGACGGCTGTCGGACCGGCATCGGCACTCGTCGAGCGCGCCGCGTGGTCGTCAGCGACTGCCGCAAGCCCGTTGGCGGCGCGCGGCATGAAGTCGCCTGCACACGCAGCCGAGCAACCCGCCGCAAACAGCAATGCGACGGCGAGGATGGCTTGAGACCTGAGCATGACGACCTCCGATTGGGGGCATTGCCGTACAGCGCGATCGGCTCTGCATGATCGCACGTCCCGATCCGCACGGACCAGTGACTAATGGGCTATGAGCAGCAATCGTGCCATCGGTTCGGCCCGTGTCGGATCAATCACTTGGATGTTGCGCCGCCTATCCGGCTGTCCGCTTGCGGACAGCCGCGGACACTCGTCGATCCGGAACCGCCCTGCTCGGGAAATCGGCCACGCAATTCGTGCAACGGCAGGCGCCCGATCGTCTACCATGCTCCTGATGAATCGCCTCCCGGCTGCATGAATCCACGCATCCTGCTCGATCAGCTTTGCGCCGATTCGACCGTCTCGGGCAGCACGCTCGCCGCGCGCCTCGGCGTGACGCGCGCCGCGATCTGGAAGCAGGTCGAGGCGTTGCGCGACGCCGGTGCGCCGATCGAGGCCGCCGCCGGACGCGGCTATCGCCTGAGTTGGCCGATCGAATGGCTCGACGCCACATCCATCGCGGCGGAACTCGACCCCGCACAGCACCGTCGCGTCGGCGACATTGCCGTGCACTGGCAGGTCGACTCGACCAGCAGCAAGCTGTTGCGCCGCGCCGCTCTCGACAGCGGCGACCTGCTCGCGTGCTGTGCCGAAAGCCAGAGTGCCGGACGCGGCCGCCGCGGCCGCCAGTGGCGCTCGCCGCTTGGCGGCAACCTGTACTTTTCCTTGCTCAAGCGCTTCGACCACGGCATGGGTGCGTCGAGCGGGCTCAGTCTGGCTGTCGGCATCGCGGTCGTCGACGCGCTGGCCGACTGCGGCGTGAGCGGCGTGGGGCTGAAGTGGCCAAACGACGTGCTCGCGCGCGGACGCAAGCTCGCCGGCGTGCTGATCGAACTCGGCGGCGAATTCCTCGGCCCGTGCCACGCCGTGATCGGCATCGGCATCAACCTGCGTCTGCCGGCGCCGGTTGCCGCAGCGATCGACCAGCCGGCGATCGACATCGCCACGCTGACCGGTGCCGAACCGCCGTCGCGCAATCGCCTGGCCGGGCGCCTGCTGGCGCGGCTGGTCGAAACGCTCGACCGCTTCGGCAGTGCCGGCTTTGCCGTGTTCCGCGACGAGTACGCGCGGCACGACCTGCTGGCCGGCCAGCTGATCCGCGTGCATGACGCCGGCGGCGCGCTCGACGGCACCGGCGCGGGCGTCGACGAGCGCGGCGCGCTGCGTGTGCGCCATGCCGGCGGCGTGCGCCTCTGCGACAGCGCCGACGTTTCGGTGCGGGCACGATGAAACTGCTGATCGACCTGGGCAACACACGCCTGAAATGCGCCTTGTGGGATGGCACGACGTTGCGCACACTGGGCGCGGCCACGCATGCCGGTCCGATGGACAATGTGGATTTTGCTGCATTGTGGAGCGAGGCCGGCGCCGTGTCGGCGATCCTGATCGCATCGGTTGCCGGTGCTGCGCTCGGGCTGCGGCTGGCGCGGGATCTGCGCCGGCGCTTCGGCCTCGAACCGGTGTTCGTTGCCAGCACCGCGCAGGCCTGCGGTGTGCGCAACGCCTATGCGCAGCCGGAGCGCCTCGGCGTCGACCGCTTCCTCGGCTTGATCGCCGTGCACGCCGACGCGGCCGGGGCGGTCGTGCTGGCAAGTTGCGGCACCGCGCTGACGCTCGATGCGATCGATGCCGACGGCGGCCATCGCGGCGGCCTGATCAGCGCCAGCCCGGCGTTGATGATCGATGCACTGACCGGCAACACCGCGCGCCTGCAGCGACCGCGGGCTGCACGCATCGTCGAGCTTGCCGTCGACACCGCCGACGCGATCGAATCGGGCACCTGGCTCGGCGCGGCCGCGCTGATCGAGCGCTTCGTCGAGCGGGCCGCCGCGCTGATCGGCAGCCGGCCGGCAGTCGTGCTCGGCGGCGGCGGCGCACGACGCCTGGGCGGGCTGATTGCGCCGGCGCATCGCGTCGATGAGGAAGTCGTCCTGCGCGGCCTGGCGATCTACGCCGATTCCGTGACCTGAGCACGGCGTGGCTGCGATGCCCGCCTGCTAGAATTCGATCCTCAAGCGGCGGCTGTTCCGCCAGCGCATCGCTGCCATGTTCGCTCGCATGTTGTTCCTGTTGCTGATCGCGCTGAATATCGGCGTCGGCTGCTGGCTGTATTTCGCACCGGAGAGCGCGGCCACGCTATTGCCGTCGACCGATGCAGGCGTGCCGAAGCTGATCCTGCTGAGTGAGCAGGAGCCGGCGACCGAGTCGAATGCCGCCGAACTCGCCACAGCGCCCGAGTCGACCGCCGATCTGCACAACGACCGCTGCAGCAGCATCGGCCCGTTTGCCACGCAGGCCGACATGCGCGGCGCGATCAACGCGCTGACACCGCTCGTCTCGCGCATCCAGTACCGCGAAGCGCAGGCCACCGAAACGCGCGGCTACTGGGTCTACCTGCCGGCACTGTCCAGCCGCGAGCAGGCACTCGCAATCGCGCGCCAGCTTTCCGCCAAGGGCGTGCGCGACTATTATGTCGTCACAGCCGGCGACCAGCAGAACACGATCTCGCTCGGCCTGTTTCGCGACCGCGGCAATGCCGACAAGCGGCGCAACGAAGTCGCTGCGCTCGGCTTCAATCCCGACCTGGTCACGCGCACCGAGGAACTGCCGGTGTACTGGGTCGATTTCGCCACCGACCCGCAGCGCCCTCTCGACTGGCGCACGCGCGTCGCCCAGCGTGATCTGCGCGAGGAAGCGGTCACCTGCTTCTGACCCGGCCCGGGCTCACCAGTGCCGGCGACGGCAGCAGCCGTCGCCGGATTGTGAGAAAATCGTTTTTACCTACCCCAATGCCGGCATAGCTCAGTTGGTAGAGCAACTGATTTGTAATCAGTAGGTCGCGGGTTCGACTCCTGCTGCCGGCATCAATTGGGTCAGGCAGTTACCCCGTGCGAGGAGAATTTTCGGCCGGTCGCGGGGACACTCTAGGGTCAACTTGGCTCAACAAACGGCAATACTACGTAGACGAAACTCCTCGGGAGAGTCCGCAACCGGCCCAATCCGGACCGTCGCGGGCGACAGCTATTGGATAAGCCCGTCGTTCTCTTAACTTTCCGCTTCACTGCCTGGTCGTTGCACAAGTAGCTAATAGACATCAAAACCCTGCAGGGTGACCGGCGTGGCAGGTGTAACGTCAAGCGTTGCAGTCGCCGTGTTGCCGGTGCCGCCTTCGGTCGAGGTGATCTGCACGGAGTTGTTCTTAGTCCCCGCCGTGGTGCCGGTCACATTCGTCACCGTGAAAAAGCACGAGCCGCTCGCCGCGAACGTCCCGCCGGAAATGCTCACAGCACCAGCGCCCGACGTTGCCGTGATCGTCCCCTGCGACGACCCGGCTGTACAGTTCCCCGACAGGCCACTCGGGATGGAAACGACCAGACCAGCGCGCAAGGTGTCGGTAAAGGCAACGCCAGTCAGAGGGGCGGCGGCATTCGGATTGGTGATCGTGAACATCAGTGAGGTGCTGCCGTTGAGCGGTATCGACGCCGCGCCGAACACTTTCGTGATAGTCGGCGGGGAGATGGTTTGTGCCGCCAAGGGCAACGGCGCCAGCATGGCGCCGAGGGCAAGCAGCAGGGCCAACATTAAGTGTGGCGCGCGCGAGATGGCGGACGGGCGGACGCAAGACGCTAACTGTTTCAAGACGATGACCTCGCCGACGCCAGAGCAACTTGGCTGTTTGTGATGTTCAAGCGTTGCTGAGGCACACCGACGACCGGAGCCAACTGCGCAATGTCCTGCGCCAAGGCCCATATAGAACGCACCCGCGCGCAGCACATTGCGGCGCCGCAGTTCGGCGGACCGGCTACGCTTCACGCTCAGACGCACTCCCCTGTGCCGGAGGCAATCCGGTCGACGCCGAGTGTCAGTGATTACGCCAAGGTGCACAAGCGCGGGTTGCGCCGGCTGACAAATGGCCCGTTACCGCAATTTAATGTCCGCTTCCAGGCAGTGTGTTGCATCCACCGGTTGAATCCGCAACCCCTTGCGGCCACCTACCAGCGTCAGCTTTTGAGCCGCCATGGGATGCCTAAAAGCCAACAACAAGCATGTGGATCTTGCAGCCAAGGTGCCGGACTTTCTTCATTGGCCCGCTGGGTTTTTTCCACGACGATTTTTGGCAACAGTCGAGGTCCCCTTGGTGAAAGGGGCAGATTGTTGGCACCCATTCTCGGAGTGGCTGGGAACAATGATCTGCCGAATTGGCGCTTCGAGGCCCCGAATCTCCTCAGGCCGCTCACGACGATAGACAGGCCGATAAACTGTCGATCTACGAACGGAACGTGGCGGGCCGTGCTGACGGTATGGGCGGGCGCAGGCTGCGTTTTGAACGTTCCAATCGCCGTTTGGCAAGAGCTGCCGTTTGGCGATCTCCCCGCGAAGGATTCGTTTTTCCGGAAGCTGCTAACGCGTCGTTACTCGGTGGAGGAGAGCTACGTGTGCATCCGTCGAAATATCGCGGGCGAGTACCCCATCTGACGGCGGAAAGCCGCCGCGAGATGGCTTGGGCTGCTGAACCCTACCTGCTGAGCGATCCGCTGGATGGTAAGTGTCCGTTGACTAAGGAGCAGGTCACGCGCGACAGACAGTCGTTTTTCCAACACGTAGGTATGTGGCGGCACACCTAGGCTCTGGCGAAATGCGCGCTCAAAGTGGCGTACGCTTACTCGTGCCAACGCGGCGAGTTCGTGCAAAGCGATCGGCTTCGCGAGATTCTCCTCTATGTAATCCACGACAACTTTGATGCGATGCGCCGGCAATCCGCCAAAAGGTCGCGGGGACGGCCTCGACAATGACGAATACATCTGGATCATATGGTGCGCCAAGAATTCGCATGCGCTCTCTGCGTAGAGTGTTCCGGACGGAGAGCCTTCTTGAGCCTCGACCGCGAGCCGAGTCACGACGGCTTCGATCACTGGATCACGCACGAGGAATTGCGGAATGATCTCGACGCGCCGTGGATCCGCCTCCCAATGCTCCGCGATTACACGCGACAAAAAGACGTCGGGTACGATCAACACAATGGCGTGAGAAGGTCCGTCCGCCTCCCACGTCGCGTAAGCATTGGCGCCAGTGATATTGATGGTACCCGGATCGGTCCATCCCTCCACCGAGCGACCGCCCAGTTTTCGGCGAATACGATGTCTACCCGACGTATACAAACCCAGCACGGGTTCGGCAAATGCCGCCGATGCTTGCAGCGGTGTCGCATCGATCACATGCAAAGGAAACGGCGCCGCTAACGTCTTCGGCGGAGCAGGCAGAAAATCCGGAAATCGGGAAGCCGCGACTGATCGCTGATCCATGGGTTTGCAGAATTCCTGGCATTACCTCGGACGGCGTTGTGGTTTCCACGCTATCACAATTACGACATACCTATCACATATCGCGCAAGAAAATCAGCGGTGCCTTGTCGCACCGTGCGCTCAAGCTGCGAGGTGAGCGGAAAATACGGGGACGGCGCCGTTTCAACAGTAGGTGATCCCAATGTCATCCCCATCCACGAGTGCAAACAGGCACGCGGCTATCACCGGTGCCGGCAGCGGCCTCGGCAGAGATATCGCATTGGGCCTTGCCAACAAAGGCTACGTCGTCTTCGGCACGGGGTTCTCCGCCTCCGAAGTCCAGGATCTGAAGGACGCTTCCGGCGGGCGCGTGAACTTGACGGTCTGCGACATTACTGAGGAAGAGTCCGTGCAGGCTTGGGCCGACGAGGTGTGCAATGCGGCCGGCAACCTTGGCCTTGATCTGCTGATCAGCAATGCAGGCATCCTCACCCCAGGACCGCTCGAGGCCTTGCCGCTGGACGCCATCCGGCGCGAGTTCAATGTCAACGTTTTCGGCGCCCTGAGTGTGATCAATGCATTTCTGCCCGCGCTGAGAAAAGCACGCGGGCGCATCGTTCAGGTGAGCACGTGGACAGCCACTGTGCCACTTCCGTTCAACGGGCCGTCGGGTGCATCCAAAGCCGCTATGGAGGTCCTTGCGACAGTCTATCGGGCCGAGCTCAAGCCATTCGGGATTGATGTTGTAATCGCTGCGGCAGGCAACATGAAAACGGGTGGTCCGGCAAAAACGGCCGCAGCGCTCGCGCGAGTTGCCGAATCGATGACGTCGGAGCAAAGCGAGCTGTACGGTCCCACGTTTGCCTCGTTCACCAGCGCTCTCAACAGCATGCAGAACAGCGGTCTCGATTCCGCATCGGCCGCTAAACGGGTAATTGAACTAGCGGAGGAGATGCCTGCACCATCGCGAGCACCCGTGGGCGCGGACGCGGAACATATGCTCCGACTTGCCCACGAAAAATCAGACGCTGAGATCGATGCTCTGCGCCTTCAACTCGCTGGCCTTGGCTAACGCCAATTCACATAGCCACTCGCTTACGACAGGAGTCCATCATGATCGAGACATTTGATCCGCATGACGATCGCGCCGTTCGCAACAAGGACCATATCCTCGGCTTCTATGATCTGATGATCAACAAGAAAAAGTCGGAAGAAGCCGCAGCCAAGTTCATCAGCCCTTCGTATGTTCAGCACAACCCATTGATCCCGGACGGTCCGAGCGCACTTTCGCAATTCTTCGGGCAGATCGGCAAAGAGCGCGCACGAGCCAGAGTTGTCGTCCACCACATCATCGCCGTCGGTGACTACGTGTGGTCGCACGTGAACTTTCTGAATCTGTTCAACGATGATCCGCAAGATACGGGAATTGCCGGTGTCGACATCTACAAAATGGATGCCGGCGGCAAAGCAATCGAACATTGGGACACTTTGCAGGTCGTCGGCGATCCGAAGAACTCGGCCCCGTGGCTAATGCCAAATGTTCCTGCTGCAAATTCAAATGGAATGTTCTAACGAATGCCCGTATTGAGATGCCTGATCTCACGAGACAGGCCGATGCAAGACACGTTGGCGCAAGAGCTGTCGGTTGTCGCAGCGCAGATCATCGAAGCTGCACGCAGAGCCCGCGATGGCGACCGCGAAGCGACAAGAGCGCACGTTATGCAAACAAAACTGAAAGGAGAATGCCAATGTCTGCCAAGACTGGACTCGACGCGCTGCTTACGCCGGACCGCAGCGTGCTTCTGCTCATCGATCACCAGGCGTTTCAATTCGCCAATCTGCACAGTCACGATCCGACGCTGATCGTCAACAACGTAACGGGGCTCGCGAAGGCGGCGAAGGCATTTGAGATCCCTACGATACTGACCACCGTCACCGAGGACCGAGGTGGGTACCTCCTCAAGAGCATCCAGGATGTCTTCCCCACGCAGAAGCCGATCAATCGAACCTCCCTCAATTCATGGGAAGACCAGCGTGTCGTCGAGGCAGTGAAGAAGACCGGCCGGAAGCAGCTCGTCGTTGCAGCGCTGTGGACGGAAATCTGCCTCGCGATGCCGGTGATCCAGAGCCTGGCCGATGGCTATGACGTCTTCATAGTCACCGATGCATCCGGCGGCGTAACGCGAGAGGCGCACGACATGGCAGTTCTGCGGATGATGCAGGCCGGGGCCGTGCCGATTACCTGGGTTGCGGTCATGAGCGAGTGGCAGCGCGACTGGGCACGCGAAGCGACGGTCCCTGCCATCGCCGAGATCACTATTGCTCACGGCGGCGCCTCGGGTGTCGCTTTCGCGTGGGAGCAGCAATTGCTCAACTCCGGTAAGAAATAATCGCGTACCTGCATGCGAACGGCTGCTGACGCGGTCGACCAGATCGTCGCGCCGGAGGCGGCGAGTTTATTAGCACTGACGTTGCACCGAGCCGCCATACCCTCGCGTACTGGCGGCCTTGTCATGCGGTGAACTCGTCGAGGCGACGCAGACATGACTACCAGCGTAGGTGACTACCAGTTCGCGCCGGAGGAGCGACCGACATTTCCGGGATCGCCGGCGATCCCCACACATCCGCTGGTCTTCGCTGTGGCACTGGTGTGGCAGCGTAAACCGGACCATTCGGGGAGTAGTAAGCGAATGGTCGACGTGGTCAAATTCAATTTGCGTTCGTTACCGCAACATGAGCGTCCGTACATGGACGCTCCCACTTTGCCAAGCTTTCGATTCATGATGGGTCGAAGGATAGATTGCACCCGTACATCCGGACTCTTTATGCGGCTGTGCCGTGGTCACCTGATGGGTTTGGCTGGTTGGCTCCCTATCGCTTTCTCGCACTCAAGGTGCTGCGGACGCTCTGGGTTTGGCCAACCCCGGTCTAACCTGTCTTGCCATCACGAGCAGATCGCTTGAGCAATCGGTGGTGTGATCTCCTTGGTAATCGTGTCGGTTGTCGAGTCCTCGTCCTCGCCTACGCCGTCGCTACCATCGGCACATAGTCCGGCTTGAACTCACGCCGGTGGGCCAAGAGCGCCCATACCGTGCGAGCGTTCTTGTTGGCCAGCGCGACCGCGCAATATTGGGATGGCGACGGTTCAACAGATTCATCAGCCAGCGATGGGGGCTGTGGTTGCTGCGCTGCGCGGCAAGGATCGCCGCGCGCGCGCGTGGATCAGCAGGGTGCGCAAATACGCATCACCGCGCTTGCTCATCCCGAGCAGCTTGGCCTTGCCGCCTGTGGAGCTTTGCCGGGGCACCAGTCCCAGCCAGGCCGATACCTGCCGGCCCGAGTCAAAGCTCCGGGCATCGGCAATGGAAGCCACCAGAGCGCTGGCGGCCAGCGGACCAATCCCGGGGATCTTCTCCAACTGGCGACTGTGTGCATTGCCGCGGTGCCAGGTAATGATCTGGCGCTCGAACTCCTTGACCTGCCTGTCGAGCTCTTTGAGGTGACCGGTCAACTGATCGATCAGGTGTCGGAACGCCATCGGCAATACGTTGCTCGCATCTTCGAGCAATCCCGGCACCCGCTTTGCCACGTGGCTGATCCCTTGCGGAATCACCAGTCCGAACTCACCCAGCAGACCACGGATCTGGTTCGCCTGCGCCGTGCGTGCCTCCACCAGTCCCTGGCGCACCCGGTGGACCGAAAGGATCGCCTGCTGCTCGATGCTCTTGATCGGCACGAAGCGCATGGTCGGCCGGCTCACCGCTTCGCAGATCGCCTCGGCATCGGCTACATCGTTCTCATTGGACTTCACGTACGGCTTGACGAACTGCGGCGCCATCAACCTTACCGTGTGACCCAGACGCTGCAGCGTGCGGCCCCAGTGATGCGCACTCGCGCAGGCCTCCATGCCAATCACGCACACCGGCAGATTCGCAAAGAACGGCGCGACCTGGTGGCGTTTGAGCTGCCGGCGCAATGCTACCTTGCCGCATTCATCGATGCCGTGTACCTGAAAAACATTTTTCGCCAGATCAATTCCAACTGTCGTAATCTTCATCGTGGACGCTCCCATCGGTTGAGTGGTTGTTTCGCCAACTCCACTCGGCACATCGATGCCAATTCGTTAGGGTGGGAGCGTCCATCCCATTGCTATGGAACAGCCAAGTTTGCGCGGCTCGCGATGTGCACCCGCTAGCAGGCTGTTGAGAAAACCCGCTCGTCATACCTTTTGATTGACCGCATCAATGCTTCGAGACGTGAAAGAGGGCGCGATTGCGGGCGTTTCCGAATTTCGGAGGCACGTTTCCTCAGGTCGGCGATGGTTGCCACCAG